>NZ_JARYTI010000066.1 GCF_029911635.1 Sphingomonas sp. AR_OL41 | reverse complement strand
CGCAACACTAATCCCATAGCGCGTGGCCGCGTCAGCAGGTTCGCTCAATCCGGCTTCAATGAGGTCGCGCACCGCGCCAAGATCGAAGATCACCGCCGCGCGACCTCACAGAACCCTCCAGATTCCCAACAGCGGTAGTATCTGATTCAGGGTTGCTTTTGGGAGGCTGCCTTGATCCGTGGTTTGATGAGCGACGAAGAATGGAGCTGCCTTGAGCCGTTCGTGATCGAACGAGGTGCGCGGAGTGGCCGGCGTCCAAGAGACCATCGCCTTGTTCTGGATGGTATATTCTGGGTGGCACGGACGGGCGTCGCGTGGCGCGATCTGCATGAGCATTTCGGCAAATGGTCGTCGGTTTACCGCCAGTTCCGGCGCTGGACGCTATCCGGCTTGTGGGAGTTGGTGCTCGAAGCGCTCAACGACAGCGGTGGCGGCAACCCCAGTCTTCAGATGATCGACAGCACGATAATCCGGGCACATCAGTGTTCAGCCGGCGCTAAAGGGGGACTCCGCGTCAGGGTCTTGGCCGCTCAAAGGGTGGCTTTACGACCAAGATCCATCTCCGCATCAATGCGATGGGCTTGCCCATAGCCGTCGCCCTCTCCGGCGGCGAAGTGTCCGACTTCAAAGGCTATATGCCAGTCATGAATGCCGACGGCCCAGCGCCCAAAGTGCTGCTCGCCGACAAAGGCTATGATGCGGATTTCATTCGCCACGATATGGAAAAGCGCGGCGGCGTGGCGATGATCCCGACCAAGCGGAACCGCCTCGTGCAACTACCGGTCGATGCCGACGTCTATGCCTTGCGCAACATGGTCGAGCGCTGCTTCAACAAGCTCAAGAACGCCCGACGTCTCGCCACCCGATATGACAAAACTGCCGACAGCTACCTCGGCTTCATCCACCTCGTCTCAATCCGCCTGTGGATGCGCCAATTTGTCAACGCCTCCTAGGTCAATACTTTCGCAAAACTTGATGGGGTCCCGCGTTGGACGCCGATCCAAATGGCGGTTTTGGACCTTCACCGACGATAACAGCGTTCCGTCCCATTTCCTAACCTCGTTGTGTGTCGCCGTGCGGGTGCCGGACAATGTCCTGCCGCTGCGCCAGGCGGAGATATCGCTCAACGTCACCAATCCGACGGACAAGAACGGTGGGTGCAGTCTGTCGATCGGCTCCGGCAAGAACCGCTATTCCCCTATCCGGTGGCAACGCGATAGCGGTTCGTCATCCTCTCAGCGGCACGCTGATGACAAGGTAGCGCCCCAGCCGCGCACCTAGCTTGCCGTAGTTAAGAAGCGGTTTTGCGGCGGGCGTCTTTGCTTTTGTCGCGCACGACGCAGCGAAAACCGATATGGCTTGCCGCCCCGTCGATGGTCTGGGCGTGACGCGCGGCGGGCCGATACCGCTGGCAATATTGGATCGCGCAAAGATGCGATCCGCCCTTCAATACCTTGCGGCCCATCGGCTTGATCGTGGATCCGTGATCGAGGCTATCGTAACGCGTGCCGCCGCGGGGGTTGGCGGGGACGCAGCAACTGTCCTTGGTCTTTCGTTCCACCTTGGGAAGCGCGTACCAGTCGGCGGTCCACTCCCAGACATTGCCGATCAGGTCATAGAGGCCGTAGCCATTAGCCGGATAGCTGCGCACCGGCGATGTCCGCTCGTAACCGTCGTCGAGCGAGTTACGATAGGGAAAGTCGCCCTGCCAGTAGTTGGCAAGAAACGCGCCGCCGGGTTCGAGCTCGTCTCCCCAGGCGAAATCCGCGCCTTCGAGCCCGCCCCGCGCGGCGAACTCCCACTCGGCCTCGGTCGGGAGTGACTTTCCGGCCCAGCGCGCATAGGCCTGCGCGTCCTCGAACGCGACGTGAACGACCGGATGATCCCACAGCCCGTCAAGGTGGCTCGTCGGCCCATGCGGATGGCGCCAATCGGTGCCGAAGCTGTACTCCCACCATTGCGCGTAATCGCCGAGATCGACGGGCCCTGCAGTCGGTACGAACAGCATCGACCCGGCGCGCGCCATTTCGGAGAGCATGTCGGGATAGTCTTTAGGATCGGGCGGAATCTCCGACAATGTGCGATGCCCGGTTGCTTCGACGAACTGCGCAAACGCGCGGTTAGTAACCGGCGTCTCGTCGATCCAGAACGGATCGACCCGGACGCGCCTGATGGGTGCCTCCTCCGGATAAAAGGTGTCTGCTCCCATGGCGAACACGCCGCCTTCCAGATGGCGCATCTCGCGATACAAGCCATGATTTGCGTCAGCCATGATCATACTTTGCCGCGATCGGCTGTCGATCGCCAGAGGGCGGGTGCTTGCTGTATTTTTTGAGCGGCGGCGATGCTGATTCTTATTCGACTGCGGCGCCGGTCGCCGCGCTTTGCGGCACAATGACCGGTTCGCCGCGCTGCATCCGATCGAAATTCGCAATCTCGGGGTCGCCGTTCTTCTCCATGTAGGCGCGCAGTGCCGCCTTCATCTTGCTGGCCGTCGGCGCGAGCTTGCGGTTCTTGATGAGGTTCACGCGCTGGCCGGGATCGGCAACGATATCATAGAGCGCCTCGAGCTGGCCGTATTGATAAAGATGGACGCGTTCCGCGACCTTGGGATCAGTCTTGGCCGCCTCCACCATCGCATTCCAGGTGAGACCGCGCATACTCTCCGTCTTGAACGCGAGCTTGCCGTCCGACCAGGGCGAAAAGATATAGGCGTAGCGTTTGTCCTGGATCGCGCGCTGCGGGTAGTTCGTCCCGCCGGCGAGCTGGTTGACATAGGTAACGACATAGTCGCGATCGAGCGCCTTGCCGTCGCGCATGACCGGGAGCAATGACGTGCCGGCGAGGTCCGCCGGCGCCTTGATCTCGAGTAGATCGAGCAGTGTCGGCATGATGTCGAGATGGGTCGAGACCGTATCGATCGACCGGCCTTCGCCCATGCCGGGCCACCAGATCGTGAACGGACAGCGCGTGCCGTGGTCATAGACCGTCGACTTACCGAACGGGAACGGCATGCCATTGTCCGAAAAGAAGAAAATGACGGTGTTGTCGGCCTCGCCGCTTTTCTCGAGGATCTTCATGACGCGCCCGATCGAGATGTCGAGACGCTGCGCACTGTTCCAGTATTGCGCAACTTCCTCGCGTACCTTGGGCAAGTCGTCGAGCGAGGCCGGTACCGTGACATCCTCGGGCGCAAGCGGCTTCTCGACCTTGTAGGGGCCCTCATTCTGGTGATCGAGCTTGAGCCCGCCCGGGCTGCCATAGAAGGGCCGGTGGGGATCGTTGACGTTGCAGGCAATGAAGAAGGGGCGATCGGTCGACTTGGCTTCGGCGATCGCGAGTTCGACGCCGCTTTCATACAGGGCCGGATTGCGGTTTTGCGATGCGCGCGCGAACACGGGGGCACCCTGCGCATAGTCCCAAATGAACGACGTCTGCGGCAGCATGTGCTCGATCTTGTGGATGGCGGCTGCGAAATAGCCGGCTTGCTGCAGGATGGCGGGTAGCGTGACCGTGCCTTGGTTCATCGGGTTGAACCCGGTCGCGCCGCTCTTGTGCGGGAGCTTGCCCGACAACATCGCCTCGCGCGACGGCTGGCAGATCGGCACGACGGAGCGGCCGTTGACGAAGCGATGTGAGCGTGCGGTCAGGGCCTCGACATTGGGCATGAGGCCGGGTTTTCCACCCATGAAGCCGGTCTGCGAGACATCGAGGTCGTCGGCGACCAGAAACAGGACGTTCAAGCGCTTGGTCCCTGCCGCTCTGGCGCGAAACGCCGGCGCCAGGAATCCCGCGAGCGCGACGGCCGATGCGCCCTTCAGAAACGTCCTCTTGTCCATCGCTGTTTGCTTTCCTCGATTGAACGGTCGTCGAGCCGAGGCTCTGTTTAAGGTCGCACTATTTGGTCGGGTCCACCGCGAGGTCGACCTTCACGATCTTTCCCGGGAAGGTGAAGGGCGGAGCATAGTCCGCTACCGCCGATCCGCTGTCCTCGCCGATGTCGAACGTGTCTTCATATGAAAACTTGCCGCGCGCCGTCTCGGGCAGCCGGCCGCGCGCGACCTCGGTGCCGTTAACACTGAGCACGACGTTGGCGGGCGTGCCAGGGGCCGAGCTGTCCTGATCGACCCTGAGCGTGATCGTGGCGGGTCCGGCCGGAAGCGGGTCCTTCATCTGCAGCGTCGTCACGCGCTGCTGGAAATAGTTATAGGTATAAATGAGGTGGCGGTTTTTCACATAGAGCGACCATCCGCCCGATTCCGCTCCCGCGCTCGCGATTGCGCCGTCGCCGCCGCCCTTGGGCATTTCGACCCTCGCGGTCAGCGTATAATTGCGGTTCTCGAGCGGCGGCCAGGCGTACAGGCGGGTCTTGCCGTAATAGGTCGCGCGGAACGGCGGGAGCACCGCCGGCACGCCGCCTCCAGCCAGCGACCAGCTCAGCGGATAGACCTTGTTCTTCCGTGCTTCCTCATCGAACAACGCCTCCAGCGCCTTCAGCTTTTCCGGATAGCGCCGGGCCAGATTCTTCGACTGTGAGAAGTCGGTATTGAGGTCATAGAGCTCCCAGTCGGGCTGGGGCGGCTTGACCCGCAAGGGGTTCGCGCCGCGGAACGCCCAAGGCATTACGCCGGTCGGGCGCGATGCCATCCAGCCGTCGCGGTAGATCGCCACGTTGCCCAGCATTTCATTATACTGGATCGAGCGCGGCGCCGGTGCCTTGCCGTCGTCGATCGTCGCCAGCAGGCTCTTGCCGTCATAGGGGCGCTGCGGCGTGCCGTTCACGATCCGCGGCTGGGGCAGCCCGGCTGCTTCCAACAGCGTCGGCCCGATGTCGATGACGTGGGCGAACTGGTCGCGGATGGCGCCCGGATCCTTGATGCGGTCCGGCCAGCTGACGACCATGCCGTTCATCATGCCGCCAAGCGCCGACCCGATCACCTTGCCCCATTGGAATGGCGTGTTGCCGGCCCAGGCCCAGCCGGCCGGATAACCCCCGGTCGCGCGCGGACTGCCAAGATCTTCGAGCTTGGCGAGCCGGTCATCGACGCTTTCCGCCACGCCGTTGATCGTGCCCATCGTGTTGGTGGACCCTTCGGGGCCGCCCTCCTCGCTGGCGCCGTTATCGCCGCTGATGAAGACGATCATTGTATTGTCGAGCTGCCCGGTGTCGCGCACCGCATTGATCACGCGCCCGACCTCATAGTCCGCCTGGGCCATCATGCCGGCGAAGACTTCCATCGCGCGGGCCTGAACCTTCTTCTCCTTGTCGGAAAGCGAGTCCCAGGCGGGGATCTCCTTGGGGCGCGGCGTCAGGACCGTGTTTTGCGGAACGATGCCGAGCGCCTTTTGCCGCTTGAGCGCCTCTTCGCGATATTTGTCCCAGCCCATGTCGAACTTGCCGCGGAACTTGTCGATCCAGGCCTTGGGCGCCTGCTGCGGTTCATGGGTTGCGCCGGGCGCGAAATAGACGAAGAACGGCTTGTCGGGCGCGACCGATTTCTGCGAGCGAATCCAGGCAACGGTCTTGTCGGCCATCGCTTCGGTCAGCGTATAATCGTCGCGGCCCGCCGGTTTCGCGAAGTCGGTTGGGCTCTGATCCTCGGTCAATTGCGGGTTGAACTGGTCCGCCTCCGCCGCGAGGAAACCCCAGAAGTGATCGAATCCCTGGCGCGTCGGCCATCGGTTGAACGGTCCGGCGACGGTGAGTTCGCGCATAGGCGTCAGGTGCCATTTGCCGAACGCGGCGGTGGAATAACCATTGGCGCGCAACGTCTCGGCGACGAGTGCCGAATCCGCCGGCAGCATCGCGGTATAGCCCGGATAGGGGCCGGTAAAGTTCGAGATGCGGCCCATTCCCATGACGTGATTGTTTCGCCCGCTCAGCAACGCCGCGCGGGTGGGCGAGCACATCGAATCCACTTGGAAGCGCGGATAGCGCAGGCCGCGCCGGGCGAGCGCGTCAAAATTGGGGGTCGGAATGAGGCCACCGAACGTGCTGGTCTGCGCATAACCGGCATCGTCGAGCATGATGAGGAGGATGTTGGGCGCCCCCTTGGGCGCGGCGATCGGTGCCGGCGGCGGGGTGTCCGCCCGCGATTCCTCTATCGTCGTCGCGATCACTCCCTTGAATGCGGGGAGGGGGAGGGGAAGCACCGTCCGATCGACCGGCGCATCCTGCGCATGGCTAGCCACGACGGGCACGAGGTTCACAAGACTCATCGCGGTAATCGCCGCGGCCGAGGTGAGGACACGAACCTTGATCAACTTCATCCTCGGCACTCCCTGGCCGATCGGCGCGCGGTGGCGTTCGCGAGCCGATCGGCAGTCGATTACAGTCGCTTTGCCGCCCCTAAAAGGAGAAGCGCAGGCCGGCGGTAAAGCGCCGGCCGGAATCGGTATACACATCCGGCAAGCCCGTCGTGTAGACGGTGACGTCATCGGCGTCGGTTAGATTGAGCGCTTCGAACGTCGCGCTGAACCGGTCGGTGATCTTTAGGGCAAGGCTGGCATCGAGCTGGCCATACGGCTTTGCTCGTTCGCCCATCACCGGGAAGGAGGGCGCGGTCAGCAGGTAGCCTGCACGCCACGAATAGGAGAAGCGGACTCCGATCGGACCTTTCTCGTAATAGGCGATGGCGTTGAAATTGTGCTTCGACGCCGCGGTCAGCTGGTTGGGGTCGCTATTATCGATGAAGGTGTAGTTGATGATCGTACCCAAGCCGTCGAACGGCGCAGGCAGGCCCGTAAACGCCTGCTGGTAATAGAGCTCGACACCCTTCACCTTGACGCCGGCGCCGTTGACGAGCTCGCTGACCGCAAAGTCGCGATTCTCGACAGTGTTGCCGCTCGAGCGCAGAAAGGTGACCGCATAGGTCTGAATCGTCACTTGGCGCCGCACCAGCGAAACCAGATTCTTGTAGAAGAAGGACGCGCCCAGGAGCCCGCCTTTACCGAAATAATATTCGAACGACAGATCCAGGTTGTTCGAGCGGAAGGGGTCGAGCAGCGGGTTGTTCTTGACGATCGTGAGTGAGAAGAAGCTCGCCGTCGCCGATGGCGAGATGTCGACCATGTTCGGGCGCGTCATCGTCCGCGATGCAGCGAAGCGGATCGCTAAATTCGACGTCGCATCATATTTAACGTTAAAGCTCGGCAACCAGTCGGTGTAGGATTTGCTGACCGCGGTCGCCGTCGAAACGGGCAGGCGCAGCACGTTGCCGCCTTCGGCGTCGACCGTGATGCCGTTGAAATTGGGGACGGCGCCGACCGAGGCCTGCCGTGTGCGCACGACGCGAAGCCCGATATTGCCGACCAGATTGTCCGTCTTGAAGTCGGCGCGAACATAGCCAGCCAACACCTTCTCGCGGACGTCGATGATCCCTGACGCATCATTCGTCACTTGGCCGGCAGCAGCCAGCGTCGCATTGCTCGCCCCGTTCAGGAAGATGCGATAGTCAGCGGCGAGCCAGGTGTCCGGGAAAGTCGCGGCGCCTTTGTAGCTGCCCAGGAACGCGCCATTGCTCGAACTGACCGGCACCATATAGGGCGCGGCGCTCAACGAACCGGCGAGCTTGCCGGCCGGCGTATCCGGGCGCAGCGACTTCAGGCCCGCGAGCGGTACGTTCAGGGCGTAATTATCCTGATAGATTGCGCGGTCCGAATATTGCGCGCCCGCCATGATTGCCGTCACGAACGAGCCGGAGAATTCGCGCCGGATGTCGGCGTGGAAGTCGTAGATCCGGTCTTCGCTCCGCCGGTTGAACTCACCGTTGATGCTGAGCAGGCGGAAATTGGCCGGATTGAGCCGCGCGGTGTCGAACCCGTTATAATAGGTCGTGGTACCGATGATGTCGCCGGGCAAGCCGGTATAGCTCACCTCACCGGTCGAGCTGCCCGCGACGTTATTGATGACCTGATTGGCGAGCCCGAGATTACTGCGCGTCTGGGCCGACTTGCCGTAAGAGCCATCGACCGAAATCTTCCAGCCATCCCTCTTCCACTCGAAGCCGCCGACATAATTGGAGATATATCCGGTGCGCGCCTCGATACGGCCGATATCGCGAAGGTCGAGATTGGCGAGCCGCGTGCTCGTCACGGTGGGCATGCCTTCCAATGTCTGGACCTGCGAGCTCACGACCACCGTGTTCATCTGGTTGAAGTGGAGGTGCTGATTCTGCATGTTGGTCAGCCTCAGCCGGCTATAGAAACCGTCGAGCGTGAAGCGCAGGCTGTCGGTCGCCTGGAATTCGATCGATCCGATCGCGCCCAGGCGCTTACTGTCCTCCAGGAAGTTGCTGTAGAAACCGGACGCGAGCACGCGATAGGTCTTGGTCGGATCGATAACGCCGTTCCCGTCAAAGTCGCGGCCAGCCGCTTCCGGCGCGGTCGTGTAGAATTGCGAGACCTGATGTGTTTCGCTGCGACGCCGGGTGTAGGAAAAGCCGGCCGTGATGCCGAGCCTTCCGTCGAAGAGTTTGTCGGCGAAGATGATGGAGCCCTGCGGCGAGATCAGGCCGTTGTTGCTCGCATATTCACCCTTGAGCGAGCCCGACAGGATCATCTTGTTGCTCGAGAGCGCGCGCGGCGTCTTGATGTTGACGTTGCCAGCAAGGCCACCGTCCTCCATGTCGGCGGTCGGCGACTTGGAAACCTCGAGCGTGCGCACGAACTCGGGTGCCATGATCGAAAAGTCGAAGGTGCGCGTCGACGCTTGCGTCGCGTTCGACAGCGCGTTCGGCAATAGGCGCCCGTTAAGCGTCGTCAGCGTGAAGTTTGCCGGCAAGCCCCGAATATTGACCGTGCGACCCTCGCCGCGGGTGCGATTGATCTGCACGCCGGTGATGCGCTGGACCGACTCTGCGATGTTGGTGTCGGGGAACTTGCCGACATCTTCGGCGCTGATCGCGTCGACCATCGAAGGTGCTTCCCGCTTGATGTCGACGGCTCGCGTCAAGCTCCCGCGAATGCCGGTGACGATGATGTCGCCGGTGCCGTTGTCTCCTTGCGGAGCGGGCTCATCGGGCGTGGTCTGCGGCGCGTCCGTTGGGGCCGTCCCGTCGGTCGGTCCCTTAGGGCTGGCGGTCGCCTGAGGCGTGGCGGGGGCAGTCTGCGCCCATGCCGGGCTGGTGCCGAGACCCGCGATGGCGGTTGCGGCCATCAGGCTCGTCCGCAGGTTAAACCGCACCACGTGACGATGCGAAGCCATGCCCACTCTCCCCTTCCAATTCTTCCGCAGTCGAGTTCGCCCGTTCCTGCGTTGTTGCAGAACAATGACCGAATAAAACGTTTAAGTCAATACGTCGCAACCCCGTGCCGGTGCGCCATTTTGCGCGAACATTTCTGCCTCTTCGGCGAGCATTGGTGCGAACTTTGTATAACGGAATCAGCAATGTAATGAGTGATCGCGTTGCGGCTGATCAGGCGATCGCAGGCGACTGGCCGGCGCGACGATCTTTATCAGGAACGGTCGCTGGCCTGGCATGGCTGGGGTCGAGTCGGCAGGGACGGTCAGGTTCGCGAAGAGCGGCGCACTCGCCGGTCGTGGTCTCTCGCTTGAAATCTAGTCCATCGGCTAAACGTTACACCGAGCGGCTCGCGCAAAGGAGCCGGGCGCAAGCGTCACCATTTCCAACCGTAACCTTATGCGTGGCTCGGCGTATCGTCAGCCTTGCGACCATGTTGCAGGGCGTGCGAAATTGCCGCTTGCATGGGGCGGATAGGCGTCGAAGATGTCGCCGAGCGGTGCCACCGCCCGCGGATCGCCGGTCACGCGCAGCTCCGCCATCAGCCGCGCTTCGAGTTCGATCATCACGTTTCGCTGCGCCGCGTCACCCGCCAGATTGGTGAATTCGTCGGGATCGCGCACGACATCGTAAAGCATTCGCGCCGGCCGCTTGCCTGTCGCCATTTCGCGATATTTTGCATAAGCGGGGTTGGTCGCAATTTCCGCTTTGGCCGGACCCTTGTCGATATCGGCGAACGCCGCCCAGATGTCGTTTTCCACGTCAGCTGCGGTCACCGGCCGCCGTTCGGGGTCCCCGGCAGGCCAACGTTCGGGTCGGAAGTTACGAATGAACAAGTGTCGGTCGGTGCGGATCGCGCGTGCCGGATAGCCTTGGCCCGGTAGGGTCCGCCCATCCATGTGACGCTCGGTGCCGCCCAGCACATAGCGGCGATGCGTCGCACGCTGTCCGCGGAGCACGCCCATCAAGCTCAGCGCGGTCATCGCCTTGGGCTGGGGCACGCCGGCGACATCGAGGAACGTCGCTGCGAGATCGATGAGACTGACCAACGCCTTGCTCTCGGTGCCAGCCCTGATCTGCCCGTTCCACATGATGGCGAGCGGCACGTGCCAGCCGGCATCGAACAGAGTCGCCTTGGCGCGGGGGAAGGCCCAGCCATTGTCGCCGGTATAGACGATCAGCGTGTTGTCGAGTTCACCGTCGCGCTCCAGCCGGGCAAGCAGCTCGCCAAACTCACGGTCGATCCGCTCGAGCGCATAGCGATAGTCGGCGATATCCGACCGCACCGTCGGCGTGTCTGGCAGATAGGGGGGGACGTCGACCGAGGCCGGGTCGATGCCGTTCGCGACGCCTTTGCCTTTCTCGAACGGCCGGTGGGGGTCGTTCGACCCGAACCAGAAGCAGAAGGGCGCGTTGGCGTTGCGCGCCGCCAGGAACGTATCGAACGAGGCGTAGGTCTTGCCCGCCGGGTTGATGACCCGGCCGGTCGCTTCGATCGAGCCCGGACCCCAGCCTTTGCGGGTCGAACCGACATGATAGCCGGCTTGCGCGAGCAGCTCGGTATAAAGCGGGATGCCTTGGGGGAGGGCGCCCTGCAAATTGGCGCCCTCGCGCAACCGCCACGGCCATTGACCCGACAGGATGGCGCCGCGCGACGCGGTGCATGAGGGGGCGGCGGCGAAGGCATTCGGGAAGCTCATGCCCTCGCGCTTCACGCGCGCGAAATTGGGCATGACGGCATTGGCCGGGTCGATCGGCCGCGCGCTTTCCCAGCCCCAGTCATCCGCGAGGATGAAGAGGATGTTGGGCCGACGACGCGCGGGCGGAGGCGCGGCGACGACACCCGGCGCCATGGCAGCGGAGGAGAGGAGGCCGATGGCGGTGCGACGGGTCAGAGTCATGCGGGTCTCGTTCTGTGTCGTCGGCAAAAAGATCAGCGCGCCCGCCAGCGGTCGAGCAGCACGGCGAGGATGATCACCAGGCCAGTGACGATGCGCTTCATCGGCTCGCTGACGCCGATTTGCGCGAGGCCGCTTTGCAGTACTGCGATCAGCAGGACGCCGACGAACCCGCCGATCACCGAGCCGCGCCCGCCCATCAGGCTGGTGCCGCCAATCACCGCGGCGGCGATCGCCGAGAGCTCGACCCCGGTCCCGGCATTGGGATCGGCCGCTGCCAGATAGGCGACGTTGAAGACCCCGCCGAGCCCGGCCAGCGCGCCCGAAATCGCGAAGGCGGCGAGCTTGTAGGGCTTGGTCGATATTCCCGCGGCGCGCGCCGCTGCCTCGCGCGTTCCGATCGCGACGAGGTAGCGTCCCCCGACCGAGCGGGTGACGAGGATGTGGGCGAGTATCGTGATCGCGAGCGCGATGAGGAAGGCGGGCGACAGGCCGATGCCGGCGATTGGCAGCGACAGCGTTTCGATCGACGGGCCGACGAAGACTGTCTGCGAGTCGCTCGCGAGATAGGCGAGTCCGCGGCCCGCTTCGAGGACGCCAAGAGTGACGATAAAGCTCGGGAGACCGGCATAGGCGGAAAGCCAGCCGTTAGCGCAGCCGAGCAGGAGGCCGGCGCCGATTCCGACCAGCATGGCGAGCGGAACGGGCAGCGAGTGCGCGACGATCATCGTTGCCACCAAGGTCGAGCTGAGCGCCACCACCGACCCCACCGACAGGTCGATCCCGCCGATCAGCATGACGACGATCATGCCGACGGTCACCACCATCAGCATGGGTAGCTGGTTCAGCAGGATCTGCGCAGAACTCGCGGAAAAGAAACCCTCCGACAGGAAGCCGAAGACGGCGATGACTGCCGCAACCGCGATAATTATGAAATTATCGCGTCCGGCGCGCGCAATCGTACCCGTCATCGTGTTCATCGCCCTGCCCCCGAAACGCGCGCTTCCTGGTTCTCGGTTCTGTTGCCGACATGGGCGGAGAAAGCCGCGCTCATGATTGTTTGTTCGTCCCAATCGGGACCGGTAAATTCCGCCGCGATCCTTCTTCCCGACATCACGACGATGCGGTCGCACGTCGTAGTCAGCTCATCCATTTCGCTCGATGCCATCAGGACCGCGGTGCCGGCGTCGGCCAGGCGCGTGATCTCCTCGAAGATGTCGGCCTTCGCCGCAACATCGACGCCGCGCCCGGGCTCGTCGAGCAGGAGAACCGCGGTATCTTCCATCAGCCACCGACCAAGGATCACCTTCTGCTGGTTGCCGCCGCTCAATTCGTCGATCGGCTGATCGAGATCGGTGCTCTTCACCTTGAGGAGATCGCGAATTTCGTCGGCGCGCCGGTGGATCCAGCCTCGGGGAACCCAGTGGTAGTCACGCAAGGCCGAAAGCGACATGTTGAACGCAACACCCTGTCTCGGAAAGATTCCGCTGGTTTTGCGGTCCTCGGGCACATACCCGATGCCTGCCGCCACCGCGTCTGCCGGACTCCGGATGGCGACGGCTCCAGTGTCGGTCATGCGCTCGCACGCCCCCCCCGTCCGCGAGTCGATCCCCATGATCGCCTTGATCAACTCGGTGCGGCCAGCTCCGGCGAGGCCGGCGAGGCCGACGATTTCCCCGGCTCTCACGTCGAGCGAGATCGGATGCGGCAGGGCCTCGCTAGTCACATCGACCACCCGAAGCGCTATCTCCGTTTCGCGCGGCGGACGGACACGCTTCTCGTGCCGCGCGAACCGGCCCGCCATTGCCTCGATCATTTCCGGTATCGGAAAATCGCCGCTCGCCTTGGTAACGATCAGCTCACCGTCGCGCAGCACCGAGATCGTCTCGGAGATCGCCTTAAGGTCTTCGAGCCGGTGGCTCACATAAATGACCGCGGCGCCCTGTGCGGCCTTGGCCTTGATGAGCGCGTGGACCTTGTCGGCCTGCTCGCGCGACAGTGCCGCGGTCGGCTCGTCGAGCATCAGAACATGCGTGCCGTGCCAGGCTGCGCGCGCGATTTCGAGCAATTGCTGCTCGGCCAGGCTCAGGCTGGTTGCACGCGTGGCGGGCGCCAGGTGCGGGAGGCCGACGGTCGCGAGCACCGCTCGTGCCGCCGCATCCTGCCGGCTTTTGTCGACCAGCCCGAAATGCTGCGGAAACTTCGACAGGGACAGGTTCTCCGCCGCTGTCAGCGTCTCAACCGTGCTCAGTTCCTGTGTGGCAAGCGCGACGCCGGCATCGAGCGCTTGGCGTACAGAACCGGGCCGATAGGGGCGGCCATCGAGGATGATCTCACCGTCGTCGGAGGCGAGGTTTCCGCTCAGGATGTTGAGCAGGGTGGATTTGCCTGCGCCATTCTCGCCGACCAGCCCGCGGATCTCGCCGACCTGGATATCAAGGTTGATCGAACGAAGGACGGGCGCTGCGAAGGCCTTCGAGAGGTTGACGATCTTGAGCCCCATATCTCCCTCTCTCCCTAGCGCTTGACGATCGGCCGGCCGCGAATGAGATCGACCGGCGTTTCTAGATCGGGCAGCGGCGCATCCGAGCGAATGGCCTTCAGCGCATAGTCAACACCGAACACGCCGAGTTCGGCGCCATGCTGGTCGGCGGTCGCGGCCACCGTACCGCTGTCAAGCAGGGGGCGGATCGCATCGACATTATCGAACCCGGTGACCATCACGTCGCGGCGAGCCTGGCCGACCGCCGAGGCGACGCCCAGCGCCATGCTGTCGTTAGCGGCGAAGATCGCCTTCAGCTTGGGATAACGGATCAGCATGGCGCCAGCGATTTCGGCAGCCTTCGCTTGATCCCACGACGCGCTTTGCTCGCTCACCACGTCGAGCTTGGCGAACCGCGCGGCGTCCTCGAGCCCCATGCGCCGCGCCCTGGAGTTTTCGGCGGTCGGGATTCCCTCGACGATGGCGATCTGGTCCGACGCGTCGAGGCCGGTCGCAGCGTAACTTCCGACTTTGGCTGCACCCTTGCGATTATCGGGGCCGACAAAGGGCACCTTAATGCCGTACAAACGAAGCGTGGCGGGATCGAGCCGGTTGTCTATATTGATGACCTTGATCCCCAGCCGGATCGCGCGTGCGAGGGCAGGGATCACCGCCTTCGAATCGGCCGGGGCGACCACGATAGCGTCAACTCGCGTCGCGATCATCTGGTCGATGATAGCGACCTGTTGGGCCAGGTCGTTCTCGTTGCGCGTGCCGTTCAGGAGCAGACGATATTCGCCGCCGCGCTTGTCATGATCGGCGCGCACGCCGTTAGCCATGGTGACAAAGAAGCTGTTGGCGAGGCTCTTCACCACAACTGCAACCAGCGGCGGGCGCGTGCCGCCGGGTGCCTCCGCACAGCTCGCGAGCGCGAGCGCCAGAAGTGCCGAGGTAACAATCCTCCGCACCATCACCCGATCGCCCCACCAGTCGACACCCGCGCCAGCATGCCGCGGCTGGCGATTAAGGCCAAAACTTCGTCCATCGTCGGCGCGCTGTTCTCGGCCGACCGTCGGGTAATCGAAATCGCGGCAGCGGCCGACGCTCCCCGCATGGCGCTATCCAGCGTCTGGCCCGCTGCGATCGACGCCGCGAGTGTTCCGTTGAACACATCACCGGCACCGGTCGTATCGACCACGTCCATCTCGAACGCTGGCATACGGACGTATCTCTGGCCGTTGAACGCAGTGCAGCCATCACCGCCGCGCGTCGCAACGATGGTGCCGCCGCTCAGCTGCTGCAACTGGACGATCGCCCGGTCAAAGCCCGCGCCACCGGCCTTAATGTCCTCGACCGTCATTCCCGTCAGTTCGGCGAGTTCGTGCTCGTTGGGCGTGAGGATGTCGACCAACGGCAAAAGCGCAAGGATCCCGCGCGTCGCCGGCGCCGGATTGAGTATGGTGATGGCGCCGCGCGTCCGCGCAAGTTCGAGCGCGGCGGCGACAGTCTCGATCGGGATTTCAAGCTGCATCAAGACGACCCCGACCTCTTCGGTGTCGGCGAAAGCCTCCTCGACCTGAGTCGGGGTCACGTGGCCGTTGGCGCCCGGCGAGACGGCGATAACATTGTTGCCGTCGTCGTCGACGGTGATGATCGCGACGCCCGAAGCGCAGGCGTCGAGCAGACGGACATGGCCGGTCTGGACACGAGTGCGCGACAGATAGGCCGCGATCTGCGAGCCGAAATAATCGGCGCCCATCGCGCTGACGAAGACGACATCTGCACCGATCGCCGCCGCAGCAGCGGCCTGGTTCAAGCCTTTACCGCCGATGGTGATCGAAGAGTCGTGGCCGAGCACGGTCTGGTTGGGGAGCGGCAGGTCCGCCACGCGGACCGTGATGTCGCAGTTGATGCTACCGACGACGAGAACGCTGGCCCCTGTCATTCCCCATCCCGTTGTTTGTCGTTCTATTTGAGGCGACCATACTTAAACGTTTTGAATATGGCAATAGCGCTGTTATCAATTGGTAGTTGGGCGCGACGGAGGCGGGGTGACGACGTATTGTTCGTTCGCTACGCTGCCAGCAGATCGGGATCCGACGTAACGATAAGGCAGGTGCCCCATTCGGGGCGGAACATGGCAGGCTGAAATGACCAACGGCGACGGCAAGAGAATAACGATTAAGGACGTCGCTCGCGAAGCCGGGGTTTCGATCGCCACCGTCTCGTTCGTCATGAACAATTCCGGCTCGGTCGGCCGCGAAATGCGCGCGCGCGTCGTCAAGGCGGCAGGTGATCTCGGCTATCGTCGCAATCAGCTCGCAAAGACGATGCGGACCGGCCGCAGCCATATGATCGGACTGGTGTTGCCTGATCTGTGCAATCCGTTCTTTCCCGAGCTTGCCCATGCGGTCGGCGAGGCGGCGAGGCGGCAGGGCTATGCGGTGATCCTGGTCGAGAGCAACGACGGGCAAAGCGAGGAGGAAGGCCTTGAGCGGCTGGCTGTTTATGGCGTCGACGGCATTTGCTGGTGCCCGTCCTCGAAGCGTGACCTTCTGACCGAGCTCAACATCTCGCTGCCTGCCGTGGTCGTCGACCGCCCATTGCCCAAACACGACACCGTCACGTCGAACTATGCCATGGGCGGTGAACTCCTCGCCAAATATATCTTGCGCTCGGGCTACGAGAACATCGCGCTGGTGACCGGCCCGAAGAATTTTCCCGGCACTGCGCAACGCCGTAGCGGACTCGTCAAGGCGCTAGGCGGCAAGGTTCCGATAGTCTGGGAGAGTGCCAACGCATTTTCGACCGAAGTCGAAAAGGACACGCTTGAGGCACTCGCGCGCAAAGACGCCGATCTCATTGTGTGCGCGAACGACACAATCGCGATCGGCGTCATCGGCGCGCTGAGGACACTGGGCCTCAGCGTCCCCGAGGATGTAGGTGTGGTCGGGTTCGACGACATTCCTTGGTCGGTGCTGGTCAATCCGCCGCTGACCACGATCCGGCAGCCACTCCAGACGATCGGCGCGGAAGCGGTCGCGCTCCTGATCTCCCGGATCGAGCGGCCAGAGGCGCCGCTCAAGCGCGTGCAGGTCGATGTCGAGTTCGTGGCGCGCGGGTCGACCCGATCGGCGTGACGACGCGCTACTGTGCGGTCGTCAGATGGTCTGCACGGTTTGCGCCCAATCGCCGAGGAAGCCTGCGATACCCTTGTCGGTGAGCGGATGCTCGACGAGCTGGCGGATTACGCTTGGGGGCGCGGTTATTACATCGGCACCAATCAACGCTGCTTCATGAACGTGGATCGGGTGCCGCACGCTCGCCACTAGGATTTCGGTTGCGAAATCGTAATTGTCATAGATGCGGCGGATATCCGCGATCAGCGCCATGCCATCTTGCCCGACGTCGTCCTGGCGCCCCACGAACGGTGAGATGAAGCTGGCGCCGGCCTTGGCGGCGAGCAGCGCTTGGTTGGCCGAGAAGCAGAGCGTCACATTGACCATCGTACCGTCGCTGGTCAGCGCCTTGCAGGTCTTGAGCCCGTCAATCGTCAGCGGCACCTTGATGCAGACATTGTCGGCGATCCGCCGCAGGATATCGGCTTCCTTCATCATCGTCTTGTGATTGAGCGCGATGACCTCGGCAGACACGGGGCCGTCGACCGCCGCGCAGATCTCGCGGGTCACCTCCTTAAAGTCGCGTCCCGACTTGGCGATCAACGACGGATTGGTCGTGACCCCGTCGAGCAGACTGGTGCTGGCTAGTTCGCGGATGTCGGCGATCTCGGCGGTATCGGCAAAGAACTTCATTAAATCGCTCCTCTGACGCAAACCAAACACCGCGCATGCGGCGTCGCTTGCGCTTGATGGAGAACGCGCGAACCGCGCCCTCGCGCTATCTGAACGGTTTGCTCATCTCGGCGACGAAGATGGCTTGGAACCGCTGGAGGTCGAACTTCGTCACGATCTTCGCCTGGGTCAGGAAACTGCCCGCCGGGAAAGGATGAGTGTAAGAGATCGTCCGCCCGTAATTGGGACCGAAATTGGTATCGACGTCGACCCAGCGCGTCTCGACGTCCGTCGCCAGCGACGGGTCGAGGACATAAGCCATCGCAAGCTGGTCCCAGAACGGAATGAAGTTGCGTTTTGGCCGGTTAGGATTGTCCGGCATTGGCTGATAGATTTTGGCGGCTTCCGGGTTCGCCTTGAGGATCGGCGCATAGAAATCGAGCGGATAGCGCGCGGTATTGGTCACATCGAGGGGGATGAACACCTTTTCGATCGGTTCGCGGTAGACGATCTTCGCCGCTTCGGGATCGAACCAGACATTGAATTCGGCGGCCGGCATCGTGTTGCCGGGGACGTCGAACGCGCCCGCCATGAATACGATGCGGCCGATCAGAGGCACGATGTCAGGTGCCTTGCGGATCGCGAGCGCGATATTGGTGGCCGGCCCGAGCGCTACGATCGTCACTTGATGCGGATTGGCGCGGATCGCCGCGATGATGAAATCGATCGCGTCCCCGCTTTGGATTTTGACGCGTGCCGCACGACCGTCGGGCGGAGGTGTGGCCTCGGATTCGCTCTTGGGCCGCGGCTGTGACCAAGCGCCATAGAAACCGTCACCGACCCCAAGCAACGCCTTTTCCTGCTCGAAGGCGGCAAAACTATGGATGAGCGGGCCTTGCGCGCCGGCAAAGACGGGGACGTCCTTGTCTAGTCCTAGGCGTTCCACCGCCTTCGCCGCCGTGACGCGCTGGTCTTCGATCCAGGTGTTGCCAGTGACGAGCGTCAAGCCCAGGATCTTGATCCGCCTCGCGCGTTGTGCCTGCGCGGCCAGAATGAAGGCTTGTCCGTCATCGTTGAAGGTGGCGAAATCAGAGTCGAAGATGATTTTTTGCGGGGTCGGCGATGACTGCGCGAACGCGGGATGGATCGATAACGAGCAAAGGACTGCGATTAGAAATGCACGAAGCATTGGCCCACCCCTCCTTATCGTGCGTCACGTGCGCACTTGCCGAAGTCTTTTGCGGGTAATTAAACGTTTTAGCAACTGCAATTTTACCCATCCTCTACGCGAGGCGGCGAAGGAGGCGATTCGCGAACTTAGCTGGCGTTTCCAATCGCCTTGGGCAGGCGAGAATCTACGAGGGTGTCACCGACATCCTTTGGAAAATCCTCAGAAAGCCGCCCGAAGCGACGTTCGTCGTCTTCGAAGAGGTGGATCTTGAAAATTGGGGGCGGGGCGGATTGCCTGTGGCGGAATATCGAAAGTCGCTCTCGGCGCCGGCGAGCGATTGACGGAACTGTCCTGGGCCGGCGGTTCCGGCCCGGGATACCGTCAGCCTGGGTTCAGTCGGAGCCAGGCGAGCGTTCAAATATTGGCTCCGGCCACCGACCACATCGGCGCGCGCTGCGCGGTGACGCGTATCCCGACCTGTCGGGTTGTCGCTGTCGCCGGAAACCTCGTCCGCGTCGCCGGCACTATGGCCCGGCGGCGTGCCTTCAACCACGGTGGTATAACCCCCGATCTCGGCCGCATAAGCTGCCGGCGCCTGGAACCCCGACCACAAGGTAAGGACCAGCATCAGGCTTGCGATAGAGGCAAGCGGCTTGCGCATTTATCCCGGCCCTAGTCGATGAACAGCGAGGGTCAACGAAGTTTCACCCCGACAAGATCAGCAACGCCGGGATGGAAAGCATCCAGATCGGTGGGCGGGAAGTCACGCGCCATGGCGTTGTTTCATGGCGAGTCGAGACGGGGCCGAAACTATAGCGTGGGCGTTCATTTCAATTGACAGTCGCAGCTCCGCGGGTGCGCGGCGCACCCTCGAAAACCGCCGCTTTTCCGAGGTGTCTGGATCGGGCGGATCCCGCGCACGCTCAGCGCACCCTCCAAAAATGGCGGAAAAGCTGGATGCACCCGTGCGTGAGGTGTGTATCCAAATTGTCGGCTCGATGCGCAGCATCGCGGCCGTCCGTCCATGACACCAGGATCATTCGTTGGGCGCTAGGGAGCCATGCGCGCGGCCGATCGCACGTCGCGTGACAGCAAATGCGCCATATCGCACAACGTCGCGCCCCAGCGTAGCCTGCCAGCCCTTTTCACATTGATATCATTGCGAAATCGAGCTTGAGCGCTGGCAGCCACAAGTTGGGGCTGGCACAATTTCGTCAATCGTTCCAACAACATGGACCCGGCGTGCCGGCGGTCCTTTTATCTCGCCATCGCCACTTCCCCCTTCCGGCCAAAACCCAAGCGCAATTTCCACCGTCCCGAAAGTCCCGACACCGCCGCCAAGATCATCATCTCCGGCGACCGCCGGCGACCATTTCAGCGGCGATCGGCCGCGCAAAGTGGTGGTTTGCGCCCGGCGTCGAGCGGAACAGCTCCAACTGACCGCCGGCAGAAGGTCGATTGCCCTTTGGCACTTAGCGAAGCACGGGGCGGATCAATGCCGATACTGGGTTGGCCGGCGCCGCTGGCGACACTCAAATCGGAATAGACGGCGGTTGATGGGCTCCACAGCGCCGGTAACTCCTGTCGCCGCGCAGCCGCGGCGTCCGGCGCAAGCAAGCGAGGAGCAAAAGGCAGGCGCAACAGATACTAGGCTGCGTCGTAGCGTCGCGCAGAAAGAGAAATGATCGGCGGGGGAGCCGGGTGCAGCCAGCGACGACTCCAGATGTCGGCAGCGACGATCTCAGGCTCGCTGGGAGCGGGGATTGGTGCGATTCGCGTCAGCTAATTGGTGGGCGGTCTCGATCATTTCCGGCACGCTATCCGACTGGGTTGATCGCTGAGACATGCCCCGCGGATCACAGACTGCGGCCCTCACCTAAGCCCATAAGGATCGTAATCACGGACGACCGTCTCCGGATCGCCGTCGAACTCTCGCGCCTCGGCGACACCGAACAGCGTCTCGCTGATACTGAAGATGAAGATCGAAGCCATCATCGTGCGGGCGAGGTTCCAACCGTAGACCTGAGCGAGCGTGAGCGACATTTCCTGCTCCTGTCTGGAGCGAGGACCATCCCCGCTCGACAGGCTCCCGAAGTGTCCGGTGCAGGGCCGCAATCACCGCGCAGGCAAAGCCGAAGCGGCCGCACGCATGCGTAGCGGACCCCTGATGACGTGGAACGGCCCGCACTCAACGACTCGATGAGTGATAGAAAGCGAGCGTTGGAGCACCACCATCAAGGAAGGACTATTCGATGCAGGAAGTGGTCACCGTTGGCTTGGACTTGGCCAAGC
>NZ_JARYTI010000065.1 GCF_029911635.1 Sphingomonas sp. AR_OL41 | reverse complement strand
TGGTCACGCTGGTCGAGCCCTTGCCGAAGTTCTCGGCGTCAACGCCGAACCGTGCGTCGATCGACCCGTTCGCGGTAACGTCGATGTTGCCGGTCGCGGCGGCATTGAGGATCGCGCCGACCATGCCCGCGTTGCCGGCCTGGATGTTGCCGTTGGCGACCTCGGTCAGGTTGCCGGTCAGCGACTGGCTCTGCACGTCGATCGCGTTCTTGCCCGCGGTCAGCGCGGTCACCGCGCCAGTGGTGACACTGATCCCCGTGCTCGTTGCCACGTCGCGAACGACGACGCCGCTGCCCGCCGCCGCGACGACGCCGCCGGAGATATTGAGGTTGACCGAACCGACGCCGCCGGTTTGCGTCGCATCGAAGGCGTTGCCATTGCCATTATTGGTGATGTTGCCGCCGGTGTAGACGATCGGGCCGCCCGTTGCGCGAACGGACAATGCCGCCGTGCCGCCTGCCGTCGGCGTATTGCCGGCGTCGACGCTGATCGCGCCATTATTGGTGACGGTGACGCCGCCATTGCCGGCGTTGGACACCGCGATGCCGTTGCCGCTCACCGTGGTAATCGGGTTGACGGTGACCACGACCGGGACGGGCAGGTTGCCCTGATAATTGCGGTCGTTCGGCGTGTTGGCCGGGAATGTCGTGTCGGTGGTGGTGGTGGTGCCGCACGTCACGGTCGTTCCGCCCACCAGACATTGTGCCCAGGCCTGGCCCGGGGCGAGCAAACTGGCGCCCGCAACGGTCATGGCGGCAACCATCGAGCGCAGCGTCAGCCGACTCGCCTGCGAACGCAAATCCCGGCGCAGCGCGGTGATCGAGGAGGGCGCCGGAGCGTCATGGGCGCGTTGATCCGAAGAGCTTAGGACACAGGTCATCGATTCACCCCCGTTGCGGAATCGGCCTTGGGGACATGAACCCCTCCCAGGAACACGATTCTCAATTCGATGCGGGCTGTTAGCGCGCCGCGTGATTCAGAGATTGGAAAAATGCGTCATGGCAGGGAATCAGTAATTTACCGAGGCGGTCTCGGAACCCTGGCTCACATCGAAGGCTGGCGCCATCCGAACACGGGCCGCACCGGTTCGGCAGGTCGACGGCACGCGGCTCATCAATCGGTCGCGAATCTCCAAGCCCATCCCGTGGCGATCATCCATGCTTTGGAGCGGCGCGTGCCATATCAATCGCCGCGTCGCTGAATTAGGGTGGGCGGCGATGGTTTCCTCAAGCGGCACGTTCGAACAGGCGCTGATCGTCGAGGACATATTGGCGACGCGCGAATGGCTGACCGGACTGGTGCATGCAGCGTTCGAACGCGCGGGTGTGTATTTCGCGAGCGACCTGCGCAGCGCGCGGGCATGGTTTGCCGACGGCGGCGCGGCAGGGCGCACGACGATCGCGTTGATCGATATCGGCCTGCCCGACGGATCGGGGATCGACCTGATCCGCGAGGTGAGCGCCGCGCACCCGCAAGTCCAGCTCGTCGTCACGACGATCTATGACGACGATGCCAATTTGCTGCACGCGATGGCGGCGGGCGCCGACAGCTATCTGCTCAAGGACCGGCCGGCGGAGGAGATCGTCGCACTGCTGCGGCGAATCGGCGATGGCGAGGCGGCCCTGTCGCCGCCCGTGGCGCGGCGGCTGCTCGACCATTTCCGGCGCCACGCGACCTTCATGACGGCGGGCGCGGCGGAGCATGACGAGCCCGAACTCACGGCCCGCGAAAACGATGTGCTGGGGATGATCGCGCGCGGGCTGACGCTGGTCGAGGCAGGCAAGGCGCTGGGCATTTCTCGCTCGACCGTGGCAAGCCATGTCAAGACAGTCTATCGCAAGCTCGGCGTGACATCGCGCGCCGAAGCCGCCCTCGAGGCGACGCGGCGGCGGCTGACATGACAGGGGCGGCGTGACCGTTCCGCCCGAGCTCGCCGCGCCGCGCGCGATGGCGGTGGCGGCGCGTTTGTGGCGGCGACCGGCGGTGACGATCGGACTGTCGGCCTATGTCTTTGCCGGGCTGTGCGTGGCGGCGCTGTTGATCGCGCTGCACATGCCGGCGTTCGGCGCGCGCTTCGACCAGGCCGGCGACGATATCGGCCTGTACCTCGCCGACGGGCGGGTGGCGATCGTACCGCCCGAAGCGGTAGTGACGATCGCGAGCGGCGCGGGCACCCGCCATGCCACGGCCGGGGAAATGGTGCCCGACTATATGCCCGATGGCGGGCCGCGGGCAGTGCGCGCCTTTTACCGCTGGCGAGACGATGTGGCGCAACTCGCCGCTGCCCCCGGCGCGACGATCAGCGTGACGGATGCCGGACATGCGGTGCGCGCTCCGCTCGCGCCGCGCCCGCGCGCCGTCGGCGATCTGCCGGTCGATTTCTGGTTGTTGCTGACCCAGGCGATCGTGATCGGGTTACTCGGCATCGGTGTCAGGCTGGCACGGCCGCGCGACCTGCGCGCCTGGCTGTTCGGGGCGAGCAGCGACGGCGTTTTCCTGGCGGGCATTTCCGGTGCGATCTTCGATGCGCGCGAACTGGTGGCGGATGGCACGCTGCTGCAGGCGATGCAGGGCGTGAACTTCATCGGCTCCAACCTGTGTGCGGCGGGCCTGTGCGCGCTGTTCCTGCACGTGCCGCGTGCGATTGCGCCGCGCCGCGCGACGCTGGCGCTGCTGGTCGCGGCGGTGATAGTTGGGATTCTGGAGGGGGTAGCGGTCATTCCGCGCGCCGGCTTCTACCTTGGGCTGCTGCTGCCGACGATCGCCTTTCCGATGATCTTCGTTGCGCAGTGGCGCGGCACACGCAACGACCCCGCGGGCCGTGCGATGCTGCGCTGGAACGGTGCCTGGACCTTTTTCGGCTCGGTCCAGATGGGCCTGGCGATGGCGGCGCCGATCCTGTTCGGGATCGCGCCGATCGCCTCGGACGGGATGATCATCGTACCGTTGCTGCTGATCTATGGCGGCATCGCCTTCGGCGTGGCGGGCTTCCGCGTGTTCGAGCTCGACCGCTGGGCCTATCGACTGGTGCTGGGCGCCTTGGCGATCCTGCTGCTGGTGCTGGGCGACGCCGCGCTGGTGTCCCTCGTGCGGCTCGAACAGCCGATCGCGCTGGCGCTGTCGGTGCTGGCGGTAGGTTATCTCTATTTCCCGCTGCGCGCCTTGTTGTGGCGCTGGATCAGCGGGGCGCATGAACTGTCAAGCGACGCGCTGTTCCGCGAGGCGGCAGTGGTGGCCTTTTCGGGCAGCGCACAGGCACGGCGCGCGGGGTGGCGCGCGCTGCTCGACCGGGTATTCGAACCGCTCGAGATCGCTCCGGGCGACGACGCGATCGACGCGCCGGCGGTCCGCGAGAAGGGCGAGATGCTCGAGCTTCCGGCGATCGCCGACGACAGCGCCTTGTGCCTGCGCTTCGCGCGGCGAGGACGGCGGCTGTTCGGGCAGGCCGAGCTGAGCACCGCGCGCGAACTGATCACGCTGATGAGGGAGGCCGAGCGAACGCGGGCGGAATATGGCCGCGGCGTCGCCGAGGAACGCTCGCGCATCGCGCGCGACCTGCATGACGACGTCTCGGCGCACCTGCTGACCGGGCTGCATCGCAGCGATGTCGCGCTGGTGCGCGGCGACGTGCGGCAGGCGCTGACCGAGATCCGCACGATCGTGTCGAGCATGGCCGGCCCGGCGCTGCCGCTGGAAACGGCGCTCGCCGACCTGCGTTTCGAGACGGCGGAGCGGCTGCTCGCGGCGGGAATCGCGCTCGACTGGCCGATCGATGACGGCGCTGCAATGCCTGGGGTGGTGCTGGACTATACGCATCACAAGGCGCTCGCCTCGTCTGTGCGCGAGGCGGTGAGTAACGTGATCAAGCATGCGGGTGCAACGGTGCTGGTGGTGACCGTGGCAACAGGCGAGGCCTTACTGACGCTGACGCTGGCGGACGACGGTGGCGGGCCGAAGACGCGTCATCCGGTCAGCGGCAACGGCCTGGGCAACATCGCGCAGCGGCTCGGCGAGATCGGTGGGACATGCTCGGCCTCGGCTGGATCGGGCGGGTTTACGGTCGTGCTGCGAATGCCGTTGGCTGGGCTGGGATGACCGCTGCTATCGCCAACGACTGAACGCGCCGAGTAGCCCGCCGGGCAGCAGCAGAATGTAGAGGTAGAGAAACTGGCGGACCATGTCGGCCATGCCACCTTCGACCTTGCCGAAAATCATCGGCACCACCCCCTCACAAGCCAATGGCGTCAGCAGCGCTTTGAGCATGCGTCGGCGATCGCCGAGGGCCGCGCGAAGCAACAGCGTCGTCGCCGTCACGAGCGCGACGGTAAAGGCATACAGGATTATCAGGATGATGATCATGATGGCCGCAGTGTCAAACCACTTGCCCCGCCGCCCAGCCTGACGCCCAGGCCCATTGGAAGTTGTAGCCGCCGAGCCAGCCGGTGACGTCGACAGCTTCCCCGATCGCATAAAGGCCAGGGACCTGACGCGCCTCGAGCGTGCGCGACGAAAGGCTTTCGGTGGAAATGCCGCCGGCGGTGACCTCGGCCTTGGCGAAGCCTTCGGTACCGTTCGGGTGGAAATGCCAGTCGGCGAGCTTGCGCGCGGCCTCGTCGAGGCGCTTGTCTGTGGCGGCACCGAGTTCGCCGGGAAGCGCGAGGCGATCGGCGAGGGTTTCGGCGAGACGCGCCGGGAGCGCAGTCGCCAGCGCCGCGGTAAGGCTCGCGCGCGGGCGGGCGCGCTTGGCCTCGATCAGCCAGCCGGGCGCGCGGTCGGGAAGGAAGTCGATCGCGACGGGCTCGCCGTGACGCCAGTAGCTCGACACCTGAAGGATCGCCGGCCCGCTGAGCCCGCGATGCGTGAACAGCGCCGCCTCGCGGAAGGCCGCCTTGCCGGCACGCGCGACGACATTGGCAGCGACGCCCGACAGCGAGCGGAACAGCGTTTCGTCGCCGCCGAGCGTCAGCGGCACGAGCGCCGGACGCGGCTCGACGATCTTGAGGCCAAAGCGGCGGCCGAGGTCGTAGGCGAAGCTGGTCGCGCCCATCTTGGGAATCGACGGCCCGCCGGTGGCGATGACGAGCGCCGCGCTGCGTTCCTCGCGATTGCCGACGGTGAGGCGAAACTGGTTGTCGGCATAACCGACGTCGCGAATCTCCCGGCCGAGACCGATCGTCACTTGGCCCTTGTCGCACTCGTCGAGCAGCAGGTTGACGATCTGGCGCGCCGAGCCATCGCAGAACAATTGCCCAAGGGTCTTTTCGTGCCAGGCGATGCCATGCGCCTCGACCAGCGCGATAAAATCAGCGGCGGTGTAGCGGCCGAGCGCCGACTTGGCGAAATGCGGATTGGCCGAAAGGTAACGATCGGGCGCGGTGTCGATATTGGTGAAGTTGCAGCGCCCGCCGCCGGAGATGAGGATCTTCTTGCCCGGCTCGTCGGCATGATCGAGCAGCAAAACGCGCCGCCCGCGCTGGCCGGCAGTGGCGGCGCACATCAATCCGGCGGCGCCGGCACCGAGGATGATCACGTCGTAGGGGGTGGGGGTGGTCATGGGTGGTTCGCCCTATTGGGCGCGGTTTCGACGGCCTGGGTGAGAGAAGAAGAGTTGTTCGCGCGGAGGCGCGGAGTCGCGGAGATGTCACGTCTGCCGCTCCGATTGCGCTTGCTAAAATGTTCACGCGAAGGCGCGAAGGCGCAAAGAGAAAACGACGCTGGTCGTTTCTCGACCATTTGCGAGGGATTCAATCCGCAGCCGCGAAAGCAATCTCCGCGCCTCCGCGCCTCCGCATGAACCAACACTTCACCTTCGCCGGCGAAGGCCGGGGGAGGTTTTGGAAGGTGCCGGCGGCACATCATGCCTTCGCCAGCGTGATCACGAAGCGGGCGCCGACAGTGACAGGCTCCGCGACAATCGTGGCGCCGCTCGCGGCGAGCAGCGATCGGGCGATGGCGAGGCCGAGGCCGGTGCCGCCGCTCTCGCGTCGGCCGGTGAAGAAGGGCTCGAAAATGCGCTCGCGATCGGCCTCGGCGATACCCGGGCCATCGTCGCTGACGACGATGCGGACGCCGTCGGCCGCATCGACCGCGATGGTCGCGGCGTTCGCGCCAGCCTGGCGGCTGTTCTCGACTAAGGTCTCGAGCACGGTCTCGACGACCTCGGGGGTTATCCGGGCAGTCGCGCCCTGCCCTTCCACCCGCACCGCGAAGCGGTCCGAGCGGAACGAGTCGGCGACACGCGCGGCGGCGGCGGCAACGTCGGCGCGGGCATCGGCGTCGATCGTCGCCATGTCGGCGCGGGCGAGGTCGAGCAGGCGCTGAACGAGCCGCGACAGCCGCTCGGCATCGGCGCCGGCATTGCCGAGGAAGCGGTGGCGATCGGCGGCGCTCATCGTGTCGCCATGTTCGTCGAGCAGTTCGAGCGCGCCGCGAATGCCGGCGAGCGGGGTCTTGAACTCATGGCTGACGGCGGCGGCGACATCCTTGAGATAACGCGAGCGGCGCTCGATCCGCGCGGCCATCGCGGCGAAATTGGCGTAGAGCGCGCGGATTTCGATCGCCGCCGTCGCGGGCGTTTCGGGGATGACGACATGGCCGCGCGCGACATCCTCGCTGGCGCGGGCGAGAGCGTCGATCGGGCGCGCAATGCCGCGCGACAGCAGGCCGACGAGCACGAGCAGCGTGAGCAGGATCAGCCCGATACCGAGCAGGATGGCGCCGCGATCCTGATAGATGCCGACGAACAGCCCGCGCGGGGTGCGCGACACCATCACCACGCCGATCACCTTGCCCTGGTCGAACACCGGCCGGGCATGGTGGACGCGGATCGCGGCGGCGCGGCTGATCATCGCCAGCCAGGTGTCGGCGTCGCCCAGGCCGCGCTCGCGCAGCACGGTGCGCGGGGTGCCGGCGAGCGCCGCGCGCACCTCCGGCAGCGCGGCGACGTTGAGCCCGACATCGCCGCGGCCGAGCACGATGGTGCCGTGCGCGTCGAGCAGGCGCGTCGCGGTGAGCGTGATCGCGGCGGCGTCGCTGGCCATCGGCGCGAGCAGGTGTGCGACGTGACTGGCATGCGGAACGGCCACGGCGTGGCGCCTGGCCAGCGCACGCGCGGGCAGGATCGGCATTGCGCGCAGATCGATCGTCGGCGGCTCGGGCGCGAGGTAGCGCGGGCTGGGATCGGGCACGCCGGCGCGCCATGCCGCCTTGTAGGCCGAGGCAAGCACCGCGCCCTGCGCGACCAGCTCGGCCTCGGTCTGCTGGACGATGGTGTTTTCATAGACGCGCAGGAACAGCGCCGCGACGCCCGGCAAGGCGGCGACGAACAGCAAGGTGCCGAACAGGATGGTGCGCAGCGAGAGCGCCGGCCAGTGCGCCTTGGCAAAGGTCTTGAGCGCAACGATCAATCGCACGCGCCGATGCGGTAGCCGATGCCGGCACGCGTCTCGATCACGTCGCCGGCGCTGCGCCCGGCGAACTTGGCACGCAGGTTGCGGACATGGCTGTCGATCGTGCGGTCGGTGATCGCAAAACCGGGGCCGTGGAGCCGGTCGATGATCGCATCGCGGGTGAAGACCTTGCCCGGCACGCCGGCGAGCAGTTGGAGCAGCTGGAATTCGGTCGCGGTGAGCGGCACCGGCGCATCGTCCCAGCGCGCCTCCCACGCATCGGTGTCGAGCGTCAGCCGGTGATGCACGATGGTCTGCGGCTGGAGCACCGGCGCGGCGCTGCGCTTGAGGATCGCGCCGACGCGCGCGACGACCTCGCGCGGCGAGAAGGGCTTCACGACATAATCGTCGCCGCCGACCTCGATGCCCACGATCCGGTCGATCTCGTCCTCGCGCGACGACAGGAACAGGATCGGCAGCGCTGCCCCTGCCCCGCCGGCGCCGCGCAACCGCCGACACAGATCGAGGCCGTTGAGGCGCGGCATGTTGATGTCGAGCACCATCAGGTCGGGCATGCGCGCGGCGATGGTCGACGCGGCTTCCTCGCCGTCGCCGGCCTCAGCCACGGTCATCCCCGCCTTGCCAAGCGCGAAGGCGAGCAGCTCGCGGATATGCGGATCATCGTCGACGACGAGGATATGGTGGGTCATGGCGTGCATCACTGCGGGCGGCTCCGGCGCGGGTCAATGTCGATGCACGCTATAACGCGACGATATTGGCGCATGATCCGGCCGATATGGAGAAACGGTGCAGCGCCCGGATCAGGTCGCGAGACTGGTCCTGATCGTGACGCCGCCCTCCAGCGTGCGGTGAACCGGGCATTTGTCGGCGACGACGAGCAGGCGGTTGCGCTGCTGTTCTGTCAGGGGTCCGGACAGCGTAATGACACGTTCGATCAGTTCGAGCTTGGGATGTTCTCCGCCATCCGCAGCGCAATCGTCGCCGTGGCAGCGGCGATGCTCGAGCGTGACCGTCTGCCCTTCGAGCGGAATGTTCTCGCGTGCGGCGACCAGCTCGATCGTCATCGAGGTACAGGTGCCGAGCGCCGACAGCAGCAGGTCGTAGGGCGTGGGCCCGAGCGCGGTGCCACCGCTCGACAGCGGCTCGTCGGCGAGGAAGCTATGGCCGCCGGCATCGACGATCTGGAGGAATTTGCCTTCGGCCCCGGTGACGGTGACATGGCCCTCGGGCATCGCGGCGGGGCAGGTTGCGGCGGGCAAATAGGCCTCGGACCAGGCGGCGATGATCGACGCCGCATAGCTCGCGGCGCCGGGGACGGTGAGCAGATGATCCGCACCCTCCAGCGCGATGAAACTCTTGGGATGTTTGGCGGCGACGAAGATCTTGCCGGCATTCTCGATACCGACCGTCGTGTCGGTCGGGGCGTGCATCACCAGCAGCGCGCGCTTAAGGCGGGCGAGGCGCGCAGCCTGGTCCTGATGCTCGGCGGCCGCGATGAAGTCACGCGTGACGGTGAACGGGCGTCCCCCGATTGCGACCTCGCCGACGCCCTGCTCGCGCACGCGTTCGACGCCGTCGCCGAGTTGGTGGAGGACATGCGCCGGGTCGAACGGTGCGCCGATCGTCACCACCGCCTTGGCCTCGGGGATATGCTCCGCCGCGGCGATTACCGCAGCGCCGCCGAGCGAATGGCCGACGAGGATGGCGGGGGCGAGCATCTCGCTGCGCAGATGCGCGGCGGCGGCGATCAGGTCGGCGACATTTGCGTCGAAATCGCTGTCAGCAAAGCTGCCCTCGCTCTTGCCGAGGCCGGTGAAATCGAAGGCGAGCGTGGCGATGCCGTTGGCGGCGAGTGCGGTCGTAATGCGCCGCGCACCAATATGCGCCGAGCTGCCGGTGAAACAATGCGCGAACAGCGCGACCGCGCGGATGCGCCCCGGCGGCAGTTCGAGTGCACCGTGCAGCTTGATGCCGTCAGCATTGTGGAACCTCATGGTGCGGCGCATCGCTCTATCCCCTCGCCCGTCTCAGGCGCGGATATTAGCAGGTTCGCGAGCGACGGCGAGACAGGGGGCCGTCGATTTACCAGGACGTCCCGTGTCACTCGCCCTGGGCAAAGGCGAGTATCTGCGGGACCTCGACGCCTTCGCGAGAACCGTCGGGTTGAAGCATCGCCACCGCAACGGTGCCCTTGAGGGTCTGGGCTTGCAGCTTATCGACCTCGCGAACGGGCATGCCCGCCGCGCGGAGCTGGTCGAGAAAGGCTGGCGGATAGCGCCCCGCCGGAACAAGCTCCTCGCCGAAGATCTGCTGATAGTTGAGCAGCAGTGGCGGCGCCGCGACGAGATCGTCGAGCCGCCCCCTCCGCTGGATCAGTCCGGCGGTGACGCGAACCGTTTCCTGCAGCAACGAGCTGCCGATTGCCGCAACCCCGAACAGCGGCTTGCCTGAGCGCAACGCGATCAGCGGCGCCATGTCGCTCGGGACACGGCCGCCCGGCGAGATCCGGGTGAGTGCATCGCGGTACAGGCCGGCGGGGGCCGGGATCGGCACGCCCTGCACGACCAGACCCGTATCGCCCCATAAGGGCGTGTTGCTGGAATGGACGAGCGCGGCGATGTTGCCCCAGCGGTCGATCACCACCACGGCGGCGCTGTGATGCCCGGCAACAGGCGGGGCGGGAGCTGCGAGCAGTTCGTCGAGCCGGCTTGCCGCGGCGGCGCCAAAGCCGGGCTGCAATCGTGCGGCGCAATCACCGCCCGAGCCGAGATGCCGTTGCAGCACCTCTCCCATGGCTGGCGACCAACCGAGGATCGTTGCCAGGCGAAGCGTGAGCGCGGTGGTGCGGAACGCCTGCGGGTCCTGCCAATAGGGCTGTTCGGGTGCCGCGTGATGGAGGACGTTCAGCGCCGTCAGCATGGCGCAACCCGTTGCATCGGGCGGCGGGGGCGCCATCACCTCGACGTCACCGATCGCGATGCGCAAGGGTGCCGCCCAGCGCACCCGATATGCCGCCATGTCCGCCATCGTCGCGGCCCCGCCGGCCGCGTTCACCGCCGCGACAAATGCCTGCGCCCAGCGCCCGCGATACATGGGCGCTGCGCCGTGCGCCGCGATCTGGTCAAGCAGGCGGGCAAGTTCCGGCGAGGCGTAGCGATCACCCAGCGCCGCGACATGAACACCATCGGGCATGAGAAAGTGGCGGCCTGCCGGCGTCTGTGACAATTGGGGTGCCGCGATCGGAAAATAGGCGCCGGTCAGCGGCGTCACGGGCACACCATGTCGCGCATACCAGATCGACGGTGCCAATAGCTGGCGGAACGAAAGCCGCCCGAACCGGCGATGCATCGCGGCCATGCCGGCCACGAAGCCAGGCACCAGCGTCTTGCGACCGGCCGCGCCCGACGTATCCCCCCTTGTGCCGGTCAGCAGGCTGAGATCGGTGGCCGGGATGGCCTTGGGCGATCGCTCGTTACGCCAGCCGTTCCAGCCGGCATCCATCGCATGGACCTGGCCGGTCCTGGCGTCATAATAGAGCAATTGGGCGACGCCGGCGAACGACACATTTGCCCCCAGCATCATCGTGACCTGGGCAAAGGCCGTGGCGACCGCCGCATCGGCCGCCGTTCCGCCGGATCGTAGCACATCGGTGCCGATGCTGGCCGCGACCGGCGAGGCGGTCGCGGAAACCAGCCCGGTGGCGCTGCGCGCGGTACGAGTTTCGGTCGGCCAGATCGCGGCCTCGCGCCGTTCGAGCGACTGGCGGTCGGCCAAGGTCCATGCGGATTGACCCGCAGCAGGCATCGGCATCGCCAGGGCGAGCGCGATCACCGACACCAGCAGATGTCGTAGGCTGTTCATGACGATCCTCCCCGTCAGGGCGCGGCGCCGTCCGGTTCCGCGGCCTCGATGATGGCGCGCAAATAATTGGTGTGGTCGCGGAAGGCGCTCGCGCCGCGTGCCGTCAGCAACAGGCGTGTTCGCGGCTTCTTTCCAGCGAACCCCTTTTCGATGGTGATGTAGCCGGCGGTTTCGAGCGTCGCGAGATGGCTTCCCAGATTGCCATCGGTCGCGTTGAGCAAGGCCTTGAGCCGGGAGAATTCCAGCGGCTCGATATCACGCGCGGCATAGAGTGCGGCCATGATGCGCAGGCGCAGCGACTGGTGGATGATCTCGTCCGGTGCTGCCACGTCATACCTTTCTGAGCCAGAACCCGCCAAGCATCAGCCCGCCGCCGCCGGACAGCCCGAGGAAGAAGGGCAGCCACTGTATCGCAAAAAGATAGCCGCCCATGCTGACCAGGAAGATCGCAAAGCCGATCCATCCGAAGCGCGGCCATCCATAGAGGCCGATCGCGACGTACATCAATGCGGTGAACAGCACCGGCAACATCAGGTATGGCGCGATGGAGACCGGCCGGAAGACCGTATAGATCGACAGGAAGAAGATAGCCGTCGCAATCGCCAGACCTAGCGACCTGCCCCCCATGGCGCCGCGTGGCACACCCCGGACATGCGAGCGTCGCGCCAAGAATGTCCCACCGAGAGCGCCGACGAGAACGAGCGGCATCCAGACCAGGCCCCATAGCGAGGGGTTCGTCAGGCCCGACACGGTGTAGCCGACGAGCCATATCGCACCCCACAGGATCAGGTGCGGGCTGGCCACGGCATAGCCGCCGGCGCGACGGGTCTGCCGCCCGACATCCTCAACTTCCTGCAACGAAATGGTCGCGTCTGATTTCGATATCGACATGCTCACCCCTCTGCCGCACAGAGTAACTCGCAAATCAACTCTGTCAAGCAGAGTATTCTGCATTGCAGAATTTTGTCGTGCCATCTCGTACCTGCCGGCAGGAGCGATTGGCCGGGGCGGCGCGGTCAGCATGGCTGCGGGGAGCCAACCGACAGAATGGAGCCTCTGGGCCGCAGGCACAGACCGGGAAGATGGTGGACGCTTAGGTGAGCTGCGGCGGCCGTCCGATCACGGCGAAAGCGGCTTCGGATCCATCATGCGTGCCGTCGAAACACCACCGCCTCGTCGCTCATCGGCACCAGCCGGTTGGCGAAATCATAGAGGGGGGTCTTCGGGTCGCGCGGCATGTGACGTAGCGTCGTGAAGTCCTTGGCGGCGGCTACGTCCGAAAAGCGAAAATTGGCGTGGCGGATCACGAGGAGCCCGCCGGGTTTGACGCGGCGCGCGAGATCGGAAACGACACGTTCGAAATCGCCGAAGCGCATCCGGTGGTCCCATCGCGGCGGCGCGATGGCCAGGTCGCCATGCTTAAACACCGAGTTGGCAAAGACCACGTCGAAACTTTGCGGCGCGAAACCCTCGGCGGAGGCGGCAACCGCGAACCGGATCGCGGGGTCGGCGCGAATCCGCCGCGCGCGTCGCCGGCACTGGCGGATGCGGTGCGGGCTGATATCGACGCCGGTGATCCGGCTTTCAGCGAAATAGCGACGCAGGGAGAAAACCTCCTCGCCGGTCGAGCAGCCGAACGACAGCAGGTGCGTGGCGAGCCCGTCGCCCACGCTATCCCGCACGAAAGCGAACATTTCTGGGTGACGATCGAGCACGGTATAGCCGATCGGTTGGAACAGCCCGGCCGGGGGGCGAGGCGCGCAATCTGGCCGTCTCGCGAAAATTCCGGTCGACGATCATCTGTCGCAACCAGCTGAGCGCGGCGTAGCCCGTCAGGCGCCGCAAGCGATTTCCAACCTCGCCCCGGCTCGGGGCCGGATTTTCGTCACCAGGTTGTCGAAGTTTCGCGTGCTGCAACGGCTTCGCCCATCGGTCGGGGATTACGCAGAGAAATCTTCTTCGAAGCTCGCGGTTAGCGGCGCTCCCCGCGACGGGCCGCTCATTTCTTCCGACGTCGACTCTGTGGGCCGGGCGCGGGAGAGTCACACGGTTTTTCGTCAGCCTTCTCGCGAGGGGTCGATGCGGTCGAACGGCAGCGCGTGACTAACCCGCGCAACCTTATTCCCCCAGCACCGCCGCCGACATCGCCTCGGATTTGCGATGCAGCGCCCAGAAATCGGGCACCGCCCCGCCCGCCAGCCGCGTCTGAAGAACGGCAAGATGAGCGTACCATCCACCGCCGAAGTTGCGTGCATCGGCAGGGCCGCGCAGCCCGGCATGGGTCAACAGCAGGCGGGTGCGGTTCCCCTCGGCGGCGAGTTCGATCGTTACCTCGCCGGCCTCGCCGCCATTCCAGGTGAAGGCGAGCAGATGCGGCGGTTCGATCCGTGTGATGGTCTCGTGCCAACTCTTGCCGACATTGGCGGCAAATCTTTCGGGTGTCGGCACGACGCCGTCCGACAGGCTGGCATGATCGAAGGTCATGCCGAGCGCGCCGCCCTCACGCGGGTCGGTCGGCCCGCCCATGAACCAGCGCGCGCGCAGGTCGGGCTCGACGAGATAGCGCCAGACGGTCTCGACCGGCGCGTCGAGCAGGCGCTCGAAGCGCAGTTCGTGTGTGGTGATGCTGGTGCAATCAGTCATTGGCCTTGTCCTCTCGTGTCGTGATGAGCGACTCGAGTCGATCCAGCCGCGTGTTCCAGAAGACTTCCCATTGCCGCAGCCATGCATCGGCCTCGGCCATCGGCGCGGCGCGTAGGCGGCAGAGTTGCTGGCGCCCGGCCTTGCGGCGCTCGACCAGCCCGGCACGTTCGAGCACGCCGAGATGCTTGGCCGCGCCGGCGAAGCTCATCGCGAAGGGCGCGGCGAGCTCACCGATTGAGCGCTCGCCGCGGCGAAGTTGGACGAGCATGGCGCGGCGTGTCGGATCGGCCAGGGCGGCGAAGGTCATGTCGAGTCGTTCAACCATATGGTTTAATATGGTCAGCGGCCGCCATTAGTCAACCGATCAGTTTAATATTGCGTTTGCCGTCGCGTTTCAGCCGTCGATTTCGCTTGCGACGCAGCGTGTTGCGATGCCAGGCTCGCGCCATTCCGGGGGGAGCGCAGATCATGGGATTATTCGGGCGGCGTCACGACGTTGACGAGGAAGTCGACGAATGGGCCTATGAGTTGACCCGCAAGGACAGCTTCCCGCTCGCCGCGACGATTGCCGGCAGCGTTGTCATTCTGATCGCGGCGATCCTGACCAGCGGCCAGGTGCGCCACCATGACCTGTTCGCCGCACCACTCGGCATCGGCACGGTCATCGCACTGGCGGTGTGGGCTATCGCCTTCCTGATCACCCTGCGCCATGCCGCGCTCGGCTGGAAGATCGGGTCGTTCGTGGCGATGCTGCTGGTCGGCCTGAGTGCCGGCCTGATCGTGATCGGTGCAAGGATCAATGCGATCCGGGACGATTTACGCGCAGTGGCCGAGGTCAAGGTCAACCCGACCTTTGGTGTCGAGGAGCCGGAGGGCGGCGCGCGCGGGCCCATCTCCAAGGCGACGTTCGCCTATCTGAAGGGCGTGGCCGATGCGTCGATGAAGCATCGCGCGGCGATCCGCGCGCTGGGTTACGACGCCATGGCCTCGCCCGTTGCGTTGCGGCAAAATCCCGCTTTGCTGGCGCATTGCGACCAGCGCGCGACGGTGACGCCGATGATCGAGGCCTATTATGCCGGGCGCCGCGCGGCGTTCGAAAGATTTCGCGCCGACATCGCCGCGATCGACCTCGACGAAACCTTTCGCAAGGGCATGATCGCCGGGAACAAGGAAGCGGGGCAACGGTTCGACAAACTGCTGGAGCGCAATGCCGCTAACGAGCATGGTCAGGTCGGCGAATTGGTCGCGATGTGCCAGGTTCTCGCCCGTCACCATTGGGTCGCGCAATATGGTCGCATCGCCTTTTCGAGCCCGGCCGATCTGCGTGACTTCCAGACCCACGCCAGGCGCGAGCAGGACCTGAGCGACGAGGCTACCGGCCTGATGCGCGAAAGCATGGCGGTCATGGAAAATGGTCGCGCCATGATCCGCCGCAGCATTTTCTAACCGAACGCAAACCCATCACCCTGCGCACCTACGAGTACGATGGGTCCGCGGCTACTCCGCGAACAGCAGGACCGGCGTTTCGAGATATTTCTTGAGCGCCTGGACGTAGCGCGCCGCGTCCGAGCCATCGACGACGCGGTGGTCGCAGCTGATCGACAGGTTCATCAGCTTGGCGCGGACGATATCGTCGCCGTGGAACACCGGCCGCTCGACGATCTTGTTGGGACCGATGATCGCGACCTCGGGCCGGTTGATCACCGGCGTGGTGGCGATGCCGCCGAGCGGCCCGAGCGAGGTGATCGTCAGCGTCGAGCCCGTCAGTTCCTCGACCTTCGCCTTGCCGGTGCGTGCGGCCTCGGCGAGGCGAGCGATCTCGGTGGCGAGCTGCCAGACATTGCGGTCCTGCGCGTCGCGGATCACCGGCACCATCAGCCCGGCATCGGTCTGCGTCGCCATGCCGAGATGCACCGCGCCGTGGCGCGTCACGACGCCGGCCTCGTCGTCATAGCGCGCGTTGATCATCGGGAACTGCGGGATCGACTTGCAGATCGCGACGATCAGCAGCGGCAGCATCGTGAGCTTGGGGCGTGACCCGCGGTTGGCGTTGAGATCGGCGCGCATCGCCTCGAGCGCGGTGACGTCGATCTCGTCGACATAGGTGAAGTGCGGGATAGCGCGCTTCGACGCCGCCATGTTCTCGGCGATGCGGCGGCGCATGCCGATGACCTTGATCGCTTCGTCGGGGCGGGCATGGTTGGCATGCGGCGCCTGATAACCCTGGCCCGCGCCGTAGCGCAGGAAGGCGTCGAGATCGGCATGGCGGATGCGGTCGCCCTCGGCCGGTTTCACCTGCGCGAGGTCGATGCCGAGATCGGCGGCGCGGGCGCGGACGGCGGGGGAGGCGAGGACGTGGGTCGCCTTCTCCCTCTCCCCAGGGGGGAGCATCGGGTCGATCATGCCCCCGGCATGATCTGAACGGTGCGGGGCACCGTTCACCCGATGCTGGTCGGGGAGAGGGGCTGCCGCGGGCGGCGCGCTCTCGATAACAGGTTTGGGTTCAACGGGCGCAGGAGCCACAGGCGCTTCCGCTTGGGGCAGCCCCTCTCCCCACTGGGGAGAGGGAGAAGTGGCCACCTCCAACGGCACGGCATCAGTAACGCCCGCTTCGACCGCACCCGGGGTCTCGGCCGCAATCTGCTCTGCGACTTCCGCCTCACCCTCGACCGGATCGGTCTCGATCACCACCAGCGCTGCACCGATCGACACCTGGTCGCCGACCTCGCCGGCCAGTTCCACCACGGTGCCCGACACCGGCGACTCCATCTCAACCGTGGCCTTGTCGGTCATCATGTCGGCAAGGCCCTGGTCCTCCTCGACCCGATCGCCGACCGCGACGTGCCAGGCGACGATCTCGGCCTCGGCGATACCCTCACCGATATCCGGGAGCTTGAAAACAAAGCGCGCCATTATGCTGCGTCCTTCATGATCTTCTTGAGTGCCTCGCCGATGCGCACGGGGCCGGGGAAATAGGCCCATTCGAGGCTATGGGGATAGGGCGTGTCGAAGCCGGTGACGCGCTCGATCGGGGCTTCGAGATGATAGAAGCAGCGTTCCTGCACCAGCGCGGACAGCTCGGAGCCGAAGCCCGAGGTGCGCGTCGCCTCATGGACGATCATGCAGCGGCCGGTCTTCTTGACCGACGCCTCGATGGTTTCGATATCGAGCGGGATCAGCGTGCGCAGATCGATGATCTCGGCATCGACGCCGGCCTCGGCGATCACCGCCTGGCAGACATGGACCATCGTGCCATAAGCGAGGATGGTCAGCGCCTCGCCGGGGCGGACGATCTTGGCGGTGCCGAGATCGATACGGTAATAGCCCTCGGGGACCGCGCCGGCCGGGTGCGCCGACCAGTTCTTGGCCGGGCGATCCCAATGGCCGTCGAACGGGCCGTTATAGATGCGCTTGGGCTCGAAAAAGAGCACCGGATCATTGTCCTCGATCGCGGCAATCAGCAGGCCCTTGGCGTCGTACGGGGTCGAAGGAATGACGGTCTTGATGCCCGAGACATGGGTGAAGATGCCTTCCGGCGACTGGCTGTGCGTCTGGCCGCCGAAGATGCCGCCGCCGAACGGCGAGCGCACCGTCATCGGCGCAATGAATTCGCCGGCCGAGCGATAACGCAGCCGTGCCGCCTCGGAGACGAGCTGATCGAGCGCCGGATAGATATAGTCGGCGAACTGAATCTCGGGCACCGGCCTGAGACCGTAGGCGCCCATGCCGACCGCGACGCCGATGATGCCGCATTCGGTGATCGGCGTGTCGAACACGCGGGTCTTGCCGAACTTGGCCTGCAGCCCGGCGGTGGCGCGGAACACGCCGCCGAAAAAGCCGACATCCTCGCCCATCACGATGACATTCGGATCGCGCTCCATCATCACGTCGAGCGCCGAGTTGATCGCCTGGATCATGTTCATGCGCGTGGTGCCGTCGCCCGTCTCCAGAACGACAACATCGGCGGACTCTTCAAGCGCGGTAGAATCGGTCATGTCGCTCACTTCCGTGCCCAGGGACGGCCCGAGGCGGTTTCCTCGGCGAGCATCTGCGCCTGTTGTTCGCGCAAATGCCACGGCATTTCCTCGAAGACGCCGTCGAACAGCGTGTCGAGCGGCTGGTGCAGGCCATGGCCGAGGATGCCGTTTTTCTCGGCCTCCTTCTGCGCTGCCTTCACTTCTTCGGCGACGGCGCGATCCTGCGCGGCGTGGCGTTCCTCGTCCCATTCGCCGATCGCGATGAGGTGGTCCTTCAGCCGCTTGATCGGGTCGCCGAGCGGCCAGGCGGTGGCCTCGCCGGCGGAGCGATATTGCAACGGATCGTCCGAGGTCGAATGGCCTTCGACGCGGTAGGTGAAATGCTCGATCAGCGTTGGGCCCTGGTTGGTCCGCGCACGCTCGGCCGCCCAGGCGGTGGCGGCATAGACCGCCAGCGCATCGTTTCCGTCGACGCGCAGCCCGGCAATGCCATAACCGATCGCACGCGCCGCGAAGGTGGTCGATTCAGCGCCGGCAAAACCCGAAAAGCTCGAGATCGCCCATTGGTTGTTGACGATGTTGAAGATCACCGGCGCGCGATAAACGCTGGCGAAGGTGCAGGCGGAGTGGAAATCGCCCTCGGCGGTCGAACCCTCGCCGCACCAGGTCGCCGCGATGCGCGTGTCACCCTTGGCGGCGGAGGCCATCGCCCAGCCGACGGCCTGGGGATATTGCGTGGTGAGATTGCCCGAGATCGAGAAGAAGCCGGCCTCGCGCACCGAATACATGATCGGCAGCTGCTTGCCCTGCAGCCGGTCGCCCTTGTTCGAATAGATCTGGTTCATCATGTCGACGAGGCTCCAGCCGCGCGCGACGAGCAGACCCTGCTGGCGGTAGGAGGGGAAGCACATGTCCTCGTAATCGAGCGCGAAGGCGGCGGCGATCGCGACCGCCTCCTCGCCGGTGCACTTCATGTAGAAGCTGGTCTTGCCCTGGCGCTGGGCGCGGAACATGCGTTCGTCGAATGCCCGGGTCAGCGCCATCGAGCGCAACATCGCGCGCAACGTGTCGGGCGAAAGGCGCGGATTCCACGGCCCGACCGCCTGGTCATTGTCGTCGAGCACGCGGATCAGTTCATAGGCGAGATCGATAAAGCCTTCGGCGCGGTCGGCGGTGTCGGGGCGGCGCACGTCGCCGGCGGGCGGGATCGTCACTTGCGTGAAGTCGGCCGTGTCGCCGGGACGGAATTTGGGCTCCGGCACGTGCAGCGACAGGGGTTGCAGGTTGGGGCGCACCGGATCGCCTGCCATGGTCTCTCCACTTCATCGGCGAAGGCATTCCGTAACGGAACGCCCGGATTCGCCGTTCGGGCCCTTGTTATAAAATTTCAAAAGCTTTGGCGAGGCCCGGAATGTGCCGAGCGTGACGATCCGTTAACCATTGGGCGGCATGGTGGGGCGGCAGAGAAGGAACCGCTCCATGTACATGGCCCCGATCGTCCGCAGCAAGGCACCCGTCTCGGTCATGCGCCGGCGCTTGTCCGGCGGGGTGATGACGCCGCTGGCGGTGCTGTTCATGCTGCCATGGCTGGCCTTGTATGCGCTTTATGCCGGCACGGTGATGACGGTACGCGGCGTGTCGAAGGCGTCACGCGCGATGCTGCAGATGATCGATTATGCCGGTACCGCCGTCCTCGGCGACTGATCTGCCGATGCGCATGTTGTTCCGGAATGAGGCAGTCGTGCAACTGCTGCGCTTCGCGCTGGCCGGGCTCGGCGTCACCACCTTTTCGGTCGCGGTCTATCTGTTCTACGCCTCGATCCTGCATGTCGACCCGCTGCTGGCCAATAGCGTCGGCCACGTCGCCGGCGTGGCAGCGGGCTATTCGCTGCACAGCCGCTGGAGCTTTCGCGAATCGGCGACGCAGGATGCGGCCAGCCTGTGGCGCTTCGCCGCCGCCTCGATCCTGGCCTTTGCGCTCAACTCCTTGTGGGTGTGGATCGGCACCGACCTGCTCGCCCTGCCGGACTGGGCGCCGGTACCAGCGATGCTGTTCGTGACGCCGCTGGCGAGCTTCGCGCTCAATCGCTGGTGGGTCTTTTCACGCTGACGGTGTCGCATCGGCGTACTGCCATCGCCTGTTGACTCCGCGCCTCTAAAAGGAACAAAATAGGAACATAGTCCTTTATCCGAGTCGTGCCCGTGCCGTCCTGCCAGCTAGACGCCTTGCGCGAAACCTTGCGCGCCATCGAGGGCGATGGCCTCAAGCGTCGCCCCGTGCTGCCATTCGGCATTGCCGCGGTCGATGAGCGCCTGGCGACGAGCGGGCTCAGGCTCGACGCGCTGCACGAGATCGCGCCGGGCAGCCCCGGCCTTGGCGACGACGCTGCCGCGACTTTGTTCACCGCCGGTCTCGCGGCGCGCGCCTGGGGGCCAGTGCTGTGGGTGGTCAGGCGCCGCGACCTGTTCGCGCCCGGGCTCTACCAGGTCGGCCTGTCGCCCGAGCGGCTGCTTTATGCCGAGGCGAATGACGATGCCGAATTGCTTGCGCTGATGGAGGAGGGACTGCGGCATCGCGGGCTCGGCGCGGTGATCGGCGAGGTCAGGCGCGCCTCGATGGCCAATACAAGGCGGCTGCAACTTGCGGCCGAAGGCGGGCGGACGATCGGCCTGCTGATGAAGCGCCATGCCCGCGAGGGTGGCAACCCGCTCGCCGTGCCGTCAGCGGCGGTGACGCGCTGGCGCATCTCCGCCGCGCCATCGACGCCGCTGCCGGTCGCGGGCATCGGCCGGCCACGCTGGCGCGTCGAACTCGCCCGCCAGCGTGGCGGCGAATCCCATCAATGGACATTGGAGGCATGCGATGAAACGGGTCGCCTCGCTCTACCTGCCCGACTGGTCGATCGACCGGCTGCGGCGGGCGGGGCGCATCGTCGCGCGGCCTGATCTCGGCACGGCAGCGGTCGCGGCACTGTCGCCGGGCGGCGACGGCTGGCGGCCGGGTGCGCGCTGGGCGCGGATTCCCAACTCCTCCCCGGTACGGGGAGGAGGACCGCCGGCGAAGCCGGTGGTGGAGGGGCTTGGAGCGCGGCGCACGGGCAGCACGCTCCAAGCCCCTCCACCACTTCGTGGTCCCCCTCCCCGTACCGAGGAGGAATGGGAGGCATTGGTCGTCACCACGCAGCGCGAGGGCAGCAAAGTCGTGATCGCCGCGGCGTCCCCGGCGGCGCGGGCGATCGGCCTGGCCCCCGGCATGGCGGTGACGCAGGCGC
>NZ_JARYTI010000064.1 GCF_029911635.1 Sphingomonas sp. AR_OL41 | reverse complement strand
GCGAGGGCCATGGCTTCGGCCTGTCGATCGCGCGCGAGCTGGCAGAACTGCACGGCGGCGCGCTGGCGCTGGGCGAAGCGCCGGGCGGCGGGCTGGCGGCGGTGGTGACCTTGCCGGTGGCCGGCGGCGCCTGACCCAACGACCCTTCCCCGGCGAAGGCCGGGGCCCAGGTGGGAAGGTCATCGTAAAGCAGCGCTGCGCGTCGTAATCAGCTTCATCCAGCTGGACCCCGGCCTTCGCCGGGGAAGCAGAAATGAAGGAGTCCGGCATGCCGATCCGCGCCCTCGCCTTCGACGTCTTCGGCACGGTGGTCGACTGGCGCACCAGCATCGCGCGCGAGATGGCGCCGTTCCTCGCTGCGCATGGTCGACCCGATCTCGACCCCGCCGCCTTCGCCGACCAGTGGCGCGGCCTGTACCAGCCAGCGATGGAGGAATGCCGCAGCGGCCGCCGGCCCTATATCAGGCTCGATATCCTCAACCGCGAGACGCTCGAAACTTTGCTCGCCCGGCACGACATCGCCCCGGCGTCGATCGCCGAGGAGGCGCTGGTCGAGGCCGCCCACGCGTGGCGCCGACTCGACCCCTGGCCCGACTCGGTCGCCGGGCTGACGCGACTCAAGGCGCGCTTCCCGATCGTCACTTTGTCCAACGCCAACACCGCGCTGTCGCTCGACATGGCGCGCCGCGCCGGCCTGCCCTGGGATACGATCCTCGGCGCCGAATCGACCGGCCACTACAAGCCGCTGCCCCAGGCTTATCTTGGCACCGCCGAGATTCTCGGCATCGCGCCGGGCGAGCTGTGTCTCGTCGCCGCGCATCACAGCGACCTCGCCGCCGCGCGCGCCGCCGGCCTTGCCACCGCCTATGTCGACCGGCCGATGGAATATGGCGGCCGCCCCGCGCCCGATCGCGCCGCGGCACAGGCCTGGGACCATGAAGTTACCAGCCTGATCGAGCTCGCCGAGCGGCTCGACGCGCCGCCGGTCTGACACCCGGTCGCCCCCGCGATTATGACATTATCGATGACATAACATTCACAAAAAATCTTGCGTTCCCTGTTCGTCCCCTTGCCTTTCGCGAACCCGGCGGAAGTCCGCGCGTCGCGGCATTGCAGCATGGTGGCAGATGCCATGAACCGACTCAAAATAGCGACGAACCGAGTCATGAAAGAGTCATTTACCGTCTTGCGTCGCGCGGCGATCAGGCACAATCTGTTGGGGTTGAGTTCGGGGGCGAACCCAAGAACTGGTAGAGCGATCACCGCAACACCATATTGCGGCACTGCACCACCTGCGCATCTTTCGCGCGGGGGACGGTAGATTTCGCTCTCCGTTGGGGCGCCCGCGATGGTATCATGGGGGTTCGCCCCCGATTCGAACGGACGGGGAACACGGGTCGCGGGGCCCGGGGTTGAAAAGGGCGGCAGACAGATGGATTTCAGGGACAGTCAGGAAGCGAATGTGAACATGCACAGCGATACGATCGACGCCGTCCCGGCGAGCACGGCCCCCGCTGAGGCGGCGAAGGACATGCGCGCCCCCGCGACGAACGGCGACGGGGCGAATGAGCGCAACGGCGCGGCGCGCAAGCTCGAGACGCGTGGCGATTCGAAGGAAGTGCGCGCGCAGCTCTACCCCGTCGAGGTCGACCATTCGCGCGACGCGCTGCTGACCGATTTCGGCAAGGAGACCTTGTCCGACCGCTATCTGCTGCCGGGCGAGAAGTTCCAGGACCTGTTCGTCCGCGTCGCCTCGGCCTATGCCGACGATGCCGCGCATGCGCAGCGCCTCTACGACTATATCTCGCGGCTGTGGTTCATGCCCGCCACCCCCGTGCTGTCGAACGGCGGCACCGGGCGCGGCCTGCCCATCTCCTGCTTCCTCAACTCGGTACCCGACAGCCTGGGCGGCATCGTCGATACCTGGAACGAGAATGTCTGGCTCGCCTCGCGCGGCGGCGGCATCGGCACCTATTGGGGCAATGTCCGCGGCATCGGCGAGCCGGTCGGCCTCAACGGCAAGACCAGCGGCATCATCCCGTTCGTCCGCGTGATGGATTCGCTCACCCTCGCGATCAGCCAGGGCAGCCTCCGCCGCGGTTCGGCCGCGGTCTATCTCGACATCTCGCACCCCGAGATCGAGGAATTCCTCGAAATCCGCAAACCCTCGGGCGACTTCAACCGCAAGGCGCTCAACCTGCACCACGGCGTGCTGGTCACCGACGCCTTCATGGAAGCGGTGCGCGAGGGCGCCGAATGGACGCTCACCTCGCCCAAGGACGGCAGCGCCCGCGCGACGGTCGATGCGCGCTCCTTGTTCCAGAAGCTGGTCGAGACCCGTCTCGCCACCGGCGAGCCCTACATCGTCTTCGCCGACCATGTGAACAAGGCGATGCCCAAGCATCACCGCGATCTCGGCCTCAAGGTCTCGACCTCGAACCTGTGCTCGGAAATCACGCTCCCGACCGGCAAGGACCATCTCGGCAACGATCGCACCGCGGTGTGCTGCCTGTCGTCGCTGAACTTCGAAACCTGGGACCAGTGGAAGGACGCCAAGGGCTTCATCGAGGACATCATGCGGTTCCTCGACAATGTCCTGCAGGACTTCATCGACCGCGCCGAGCCGGGCATGGAGCATGCCGCCTATTCGGCGATGCGCGAGCGTTCGGTCGGGCTCGGCGTGATGGGCTTCCACAGCTTCCTCCAGGCACGCGGCCTGCCGTTCGAGGGCGCCATGGCCAAGAGCTGGAACATGCGCATGTTCAAGCATATCAAGGCGCAGGTCGACGAGGCCTCGATGCAGCTCGCGGTCGAACGCGGTCCCTGCCCCGACGCCGCCGACATGGGCGTGATGGAGCGTTTCAGCTGCAAGATGGCGATCGCGCCGACCGCGTCGATCAGCATTATTGCCGGCGGCACCAGCGCGTGCATCGAGCCGATCCCGGCCAATATCTACACCCACAAGACGCTCAGCGGCTCATGGTCGATCAAGAACCCCTATCTCGAAAAGCTGCTCAACGAGAAATCGAAGAACAGCGACGCGGTGTGGAACTCGATCCTCGAACTGGGTGGCTCGGTCCAGCATCTCGATTTCCTCTCCACCGAGGAAAAGGACTGCTTCAAGACCAGCTTCGAGATCGACCAGCGCTGGATCCTCGAACTGGCCGGCGACCGCGCGCCCTATATCGACCAGGCGCAGTCGCTGAACCTGTTCATCCCCGCCGATGTCGAGAAATGGGACCTGCTGATGCTCCATTTCCGCGCTTGGGAACTGGGCATCAAGTCGCTTTATTATCTCCGCTCGAAATCGGTGCAGCGCGCCGGCTTCGCGGGCGGGGTGGAGAGCGACAACACCATCGACGCGCCCAAATTCGAGGTCGAATCGCGCGATTACGACGAGTGTCTGGCGTGTCAGTGAGGTGCTTCAGCTAAATCACCCTCACCCTCCCATCGCTGACGCGATGGGCCCCTCCCTCTCCCGCCGGGAGAGGGAAGAAACGTGCGCCACCCCTTTCCCTCTCCCAGCGGGAGAGGGAGGGAGCCGCGCAGCGGCGGAAGGGTGAGGGCGATGCTCAATTACCGCCCATTGCAATCCGGCTCGATCGACCGAGCGCGGCAATTACGCCACGAGGCGCCAGAACCCGAGCGCCGGCTGCTGCGCGCCGTGCGCGAGGCATTTTCAGAGCATAAGTGGCGGCATCAGTCGCCGGTCGGGCCCTATTATGTCGACATACTGTGCTTCGCCGCACGCGTTGCGATCGAGGTCGATGGCGACACGCATGCCGGCAACGAGCGCTATGACGCGGCCCGAACGGCATTCATCGCGCGCGAGGGCTTCCGCACGCTGCGCTTCGCCAACGGCGATGTGACGGAGAATATCGAGGGCGTGCTGGCCGCTATCGGGGCATCGCTGAGTCGAACGGGGAAGGGCAGTACCCAGTGACGGACCCTGCCCTCACCCTCCCGCCGCGACGCGGCTCCTTCCCTCTCCCAACGGGAGAGGGATCTAGCGACCTACGCCTCTTCCTCGAAGGTCACCGCGACGTCGCCATTGGCGCTGAGCCGCACCTGGTTGCCCTCGACATCGGCCACCAGGCCGATCGAGATGTAATGATGGTGGCCCATATGGCGCCCGGCGCCGCTGTCCTGCTTGGTCAGCTTGATGCGCTCGCCTTCGACCTTATCGACGGTCCCGACATGGACGCCATCGGCACCGATGACTTCCATATGTCCCCTGATCGCGCTTGCATCGGCCATGGTATCAGCTCCTTCGTTACGGTTGCGGACCCCCAACGCACGAAGCGCGCTTTGGTCGCACCGGGGATATAGGCATGATCGCGTCACTCTCACAGGGCTATGGAGTCGAGGCGTTGATCGCCGCGCTGGCCGGCCTGTGGCTGATCGCCACCGGCGGCAGCGATGGCGCCGACAAGTTCATGGCGCGCCGCGCACCCGGCCCTGGCAGCGGCGCGACGGGCTATTTCAGGAAGGTCGCGGCGATCGATGCCGGCCACAAAAAGCGCCTCCGCTGGCCGTGGCGGCTGGCCGGCGCAATGATGGTCGCGGGCGCCGCGGGCTATCTCCTGCTAGGGTCGCCGGCATGATTCTCACCGCCCCGCTCATCATGGCCGCCGTCGCCACCACCAGCGCCATCGCCGCGATCGTCGTGCTGCTGCGCCCGGTGCGCAGCGAGGCCGGCAGCTATGGCCGCCGCATCGCCGGCACGATGTTCGCCGCCTTTGCGATCATCCTCGGCGGCTTCGCGGCATCGCTGTGGTCATGGGGGGCGCGGTGATGGATACGCCGACCTTCCTCGCCTGGTCGCTGCTCGTCGCCGGTGTCCTTGCGGCGGCGTTCCTGTCGCTCCGCCGGGTCGCGGTGGCGAAGGGCGTGCCGCAGCTGACGCTGCCCGTCGCGCAACGGGTTACCGCGGTTTTCATATTGCTGCTCGCCAGCGCGCTGGCGACGAAGGTAAGCAATGACATACGCGACGTCGCCTTGCCCGCATGGACGCACCTGGTGTTCGGGACGACGTCGCTGACCCTGGGCCTGTTCTACCGCAGCTACAGCAAGGTCGGCGGCACCGGTTTCGCGTCGTCGCGGGTGCCGGGCTATATGCTGATGGCGATGGGCGCCCTGATCCTCGCCCTCGAAATCGCCGACATGGCGCGCGGCGCGGCGGCATGAACACCCCCGCCTTTTTCGCCGCGTCGCGCTCGTCGTGGGGCGTGCGATGATGGACACGCCGATCTTCCTCGCCTGGTCGCTGCTCGCAGGGGGCGCCTTGGCGCTGCTGTATTTCGTGCTCGAGCGCTACGTCCGCAAACCCGAGATGCGCGTGACCGGCCGGGCCCGGCAGGCGATGACCGCGTTTGCCCTGATATTCTATGGCGGGATCGTCGCGCGCGATGCCATCGTCCTGTTCTCCATCATGTCGCCGCCCGCATGGGCAAAACTCCTCAGCAGCGCCACCCCGCTTGTGCTCGGCCTGTTCTTCCTGACGACCGCGCGCGGTGACGATGGGGCATATGCGACGCGCATTTTCGGCGGCATCTTGATTGTCATCGGCGCCGTGACGCTGGCGCATGACGGCTATCGCTATGCCATCAGTCTCGGCACGGCCGCATCAGTGAGCCTGCCATGACAGCCCCCCCGATCCGCGCAATTTCCTTCCCGCATTCCTACATATCAGACCCGGAGTAAGCCCATGTCCCTCACCGAAGCCCGCAAGCAGTATAAGCCGTTCGAATACCCCTGGGCGTTCGAGTTCTGGAAGCGCCAGCAGCAGATCCACTGGATGCCCGAGGAAGTGCCGCTCGGCGAGGATTGCCGTGACTGGGCGCAGAAGCTGTCGGACCATGAGCGCAACCTGCTGACGCAGATCTTCCGCTTCTTCACCCAGGCCGATGTCGAGGTGCAGGATTGCTACCACGAGAAATATGGCCGCATCTTCAAGCCGACCGAGATCAAGATGATGCTCGCCGCCTTCTCCAACATGGAGACGGTGCACATCGCGGCGTACAGCCACCTGCTCGACACGATCGGCATGCCCGAGAGCGAATATGGCGCCTTCCTCGAATATAGCGAGATGAAGGACAAGCACGATTATCTGCAGACCTTCGGCGTCGACACCGACGAGGATATCGCCAAGACGCTGGCGATGTTCGGCGGCTTTACCGAGGGGCTGCAGCTCTTCGCCAGCTTCGCGATGCTGATGAACTTCCCGCGCTTCAACAAGATGAAGGGCATGGGCCAGATCGTCACCTGGTCGATCCGCGACGAGAGTCTGCACTGCGAGGGCATCATCAAGCTGTTCCACGCCTTCTGCAAGGAACGCGATTGCCTGACCAAGTCGGTGCGCTCCGACATCATGGACATGTGCCAGACGACGGTGCGGCTCGAGGACAATTTCATCGATCTCGCCTTCGAGATGGGCCCGGTCAACGGCATGACGCCCAAGGAGATCAAGAAGTATATCCGCTACATCGCCGACTGGCGGCTGGGGCAGCTCGGCATGAAGCCGATCTACATGATCGACGAGCACCCGCTGCCTTGGCTCGCGCCGATGCTCAACGGCGTCGAGCACGCCAACTTCTTCGAACAGCGCGCCACCGAATATTCGAAGGCCGCGACGCGCGGCAACTGGAACGAGGTGTGGGAAGGCTTCGACAAGCGGCAAAAGGCCAAGGCCGGCCCGGCGGCGAATGAGGATGCGGGCGTGGCGGGTGTCGGCGAGGGGGACATGTTCTCCAAGGCCGGGATCGCGGCGGAGTGACATTCTTCCCTCTCCCTACAAGGGAGAGGGTTGCGCAGACTTGGGTCGGCTTCTTCAGCCGGCCCTAGTCGAAGCTGGGAGAGGGTGATCCTTTTGGGGGAGAGGGACAGTCCGGCATGCCGATCATTTCGATCTTTTTCGGCATCATTATCCGGATGTATCACGCGGATCATCCGCCACCCCATTTTCACGCTGCCTATCAGGGCTTAGAAGCCTTTGTCCGTATTGAGGACGGCGAAATCGTCGCGGGTAGCCTGCCACGAAAGGCGGCCCGGATCGTGCGCCAATGGGCGCTGGACCATCAAGCCGAACTCATGGCAAATTGGGCACGTGGCGAAGCGCTTGAGCCGATGGAGATGATCATTGGAGCCGATCAGGATGATTAAGCTGGCGCAGATCCACGTCATCGGCGACGCCGGCTTGGCGTTGACCTTCACCGATGGCACCACGGCCCCATGGTCCGCCGACGACCTGATTGCGCGCGACACCGTCCTCACGCGCCCTCTCGCGGACCCAGCCTATTTCGCGCGCGCCTTCATCGAGAGCGGCGCGCTGGCCTGGCCCAACGGTCTCGAACTCTCACCGACTGCGCTACACACGACGCTCGCCGAAGCAGGCTCGTTGCGTCGCGAAGCTGCATGACGATGGCGCCTGGAGCCAGCGCAGTCCGCTTCGACGATACACAGATGTGGGTCGAGCTGGACAACGGCCGCAGCCTCGGCATCCCGCTCGCCTGGTTCCCGCGCCTGTTCCACGGAACGCCCGAACGGCGCGACGAGGTGCGGATCAGTCCTGCCGGGCTGCACTGGGAGGCATTGGACGAGGATATCTCGATCACCGGGTTGCTAGCTGGGCGCGCGGGTCAGACGATGTTTCCCGAGAGCGCCGCGTGATCAGCACTGTGCGTTTAATACGGTGTAATACGGTGACGCACACCAAAACCCCTAAATAGCCGTCGCCGCCTTCAACAGCGCCGCCAGCATCGGATGCACCGGCGTCGGCACACAGCGCTTCTCCCCAAGCCGCACGACCAGCTCAGCGCTTACGCACAGCAACAAGCAGCAACCTCGTCGGCCAACGCCTCAGGCTAAGCCGCTCCCGCCGCCCCGCCAGCCCTAACGCGAATAATATTGCGGCCCCGCGGCGATCGACATCGGGGCGAAGGACTGCGCCCCGAGCTGCGTCGGCGAGCCGATCTGGCCGCGCAACACGCCCTGCGCACATTGCCTGAGATCGTCCAGCTGCGCGGCGATCGGGCCATAGTTGAGCGTCATCACCGATCCACCATCGGCCAGCGCGAAGCGGATCTGCTGGCTCTTCGCCATGCTGTCGAGGATCCGGTCGCCCTTAAGCGTCATGGTATAGCCATTGGCCGTGCCGCGCGCGCTGATCGGCGTGTAGCGCCGGTCGGGCGCACCGTCGCGCAGCGGCACCGGCGCGATCGCATAGGCCTGGCCCGCCGCGACCGCGTCGAAGCGCGGATCGCTGATGCCGATAAAGGTGCGATAGGCGCCGGCATTGTCGGCGATCTGCATCACGCCGCTTTCGCCGAAATGGCCGACCAGCGTGCAGCCGCTATCGTAGCGATACAATTCCCAACCGGGATAGTATTTGATCGGCATGGCGCTCTGCGCCGCCAGCAACATTGCCATCGCAATCATGCAAACCTCCCGAACGAAGGACCGGAGTGCGCAAAATACGATGATTACGTGATTTTGCCAATCGCCTTGCCGGCAATTATTTGGCTCATCTTGCGACCAGACCCTTCGCCTTCGCCTTCGCCTTCACCCTTACGTCCCCTAAGCGCACGCCGCCCGCAACAACGCCACCAGCATGCGATGCGCTGGCGTCCGCACGCCATGCTTCTCCCCCAGCCGCACGATCACCCCGTCGCGCGCGTCGAGCTCCATCGGCCGCCCGGCAAGCCGGTCATTGTGCATCGAATTGCGCAGCGCCGGCGCCTGCGCGCGGTAATAAGCGACGATCTCGTCGGGCAGAGTCTCGGGCAGGGCGGCACCCTCGGCCAGCCCGACCGCGCGGCATTCCGCGACCAGCACGCGGATTGCGTCGGCGACGCCTTCGTCCTGCGTGATGCCGAACGGCTTGTCGATCAGCGTGAGGATGATCCCGCTCGAATTGATCGCCAGCTTGCGCCACGCCGTGGTGGTGAAGTCCGGCGTGGTCTGCGCGTCGATCGGCGTGCCCGCGAACAGCGCGACGAACGCGCGGCCGGCTTCGTCGTCGGACACGGTCAGCGTGCCGTAACGATGCTGATGGACCCGCCCCGGCGCCGAACGCTCGGCCGGGATGTCGACGATCACCGGCACCAGCCGATCCGCCGCGACATGCCCGGCGAAGTTCGCGCGATGCTCGACGCCGTTCTGCAGGATGGCGATCCGCGTGGCGGCGCCGGTCAGTGGCGCGAGCCAGCGCGCCGCCGCCGCGACGTCATAGGTCTTGGTCGCGACCAGCACCCAGTCGACCGGCCGCGCCTGCGCGGGATCGGTCAGGATCTCCGGCGTCGCGCGGATCGTCCCGCCCGGCGTCTCGATCACCAGTTCGTCGACCGGCGTCCGCACGCACAGGCTCACCTCATGGCCGGGAACCTGGGCGAGCCACGCCGCCACGGTCGCGCCGATCGCGCCGGGGCCGATGATGGCGATACTGGTCACGATGTTGCGCCTTTCGTTTCAAACGCGCGCCGGGACGTCGTCGCCGGATGCTGCTAGCCGATGCGTTCCCGCGCCGTCCATCGGCGCCCGCGCGCGAGGCGCCACCGGCGCGGTTTGATCGCGCCGCAATGCACGCTGGTCTCGCGCGATGATCTCGCTCGACGACCCCGCATGGCGAACACTGCAGCACGCTTATGGCGATGCCGCAGACGTCCCGGATCTGCTGCGCGCGCTGGCCGCATCCACCGGGCCGAAGACGGACTGTCAGGACGAGCCCTGGTTCACCCTGTGGTCGAGCCTGTGCCATCAGGGCGACGTCTACACCGCCTCCTACGCCGCGCTTCCTCACATCGTGCGGATCGCCGGCGAAGCGACGGGGCCGGTCGATTTCTCGTTCTTCCAGCTACCGGCAGCGATCGAGATCGCGCGCCGGACCGGGCGTGGACCGGACATCCCCGCAAGCTACGCCGATGACTATTACCGCGCGATCGCACAACTGGTCGAAAATGTGGCCCTGCATCGCACCGAGGCGTGGGATCAGTCGATGCTCCTGTCCGCCGCTGCCGCGCTCGCGGTGGCGAAGGGGCATTTCGACGTCGCCGAGGCGCTGTTCAATCTCGATGCCGACTGGATCGCGAAGATCAACGACGGCGATTTCGATTGAGCGCCGCAGAGGTAGGTCTGCGCCATAGCCCCGAATGCCGCAATAGCTGCTGATCCGCGAGATGCGGCATGAGAAGCGGCATATCCCAGGCGAAGGTCAGCCACAGCCGCCAACCGCCGCCCTGCTTGACCGAAATCGACCATGCCCTACCGCGCCTTGGATGAACCCTCAGTATCGTCGCTCGATCCGGCTAGCCATCGCCGCCCTAGCGCTCACCCTCATCGCCACGCCCCCGGCCTTCGCCCAGGCTGAGCGCGCGCGCGCCGAGGTCGAGCGGCAGGTGGCGGCGGGCCGGTTCAGCGGCGTGGTGCTGGTGTCGCGGGACGGCAAGCCGCTGTTCCGCGCGGCATGGGGCCTTGCCGACCGCGAGTGGAACGTCGCCAACACGCCGACGACGAAGTTCCGCATCGGCTCGCTCACCAAACAATTCACCGCCGCCGCGATCCTGCAGCTGGAGGAGGCGGGAAAGCTGTCGCTCGATGATCCGATCGCGCGCTATTATCCCGAGGCGCCGGCCGCCTGGTCGAAAGTGACGATCAGGCACCTGCTCACCCACCGCTCGGGCATCCCGAGCTACACCGCCATTCCGGGCTTTTTCAGCAAACAGGCGCATGACGCGCGCACCCCTGCCGAGGTCGTCGCGCTCACCCGCGACAAGCCGCTGGAGTTCGCGCCGGGCACGAAATTCGCCTATGACAACACGGGCTACACCCTGCTCGGCATGGTGATCGAGAAGGTCTCGGGCCAGGGCTATTCCGATTATGTGAAGGCCCATATCTTCGCGCCGCTCGGCATGGCCGACACCGGCTATGATGTCAGCGCCGAGGTCCTGCCGATGCGCGCGCGCGGTTATGACATCAAAAAGGGCCAGGCGTTCAACGCCGACTATATCGACATGAGCCTGCCCTATGCCGCCGGCGCGCTCTATTCGACCGTGGATGATCTCGCGACTTGGGTGACGGCGCTGCACGGCGGCAAGGTGATCGGCGCCGCCGCGCTGAAGGCGATGTTCACCGATTGGGGCGATGGCTACGGCTTTGGCGAGTTCATCGGCAAGAATCTCGGCAGCACCCGTTATGCCCATTCCGGCGGGATCAACGGCTTCTTCAGCGAGCTCGATTATTTCCCGGACGAGCATCTCACCGTGGCGGTGCTCACCAACCAGACCAACACCGCACCCGAGACGATCGCCACGAAGTTCGCCGCCGCCTATCTCGATGCGCCGGCTATGCCGACGACGACCGCGACCGCCCCCTGATCATCGCTTCGCTGCGCCACGAACCCGGCCGATCGACCGGACAAGCGTACGGGATCGACAACGTCGCCCCCACCCCGCGCCACCCGATCTTGCGACCGCTTTTCCGCCATGACACAGTCACCGCGCCGTCGGGCCGTCCCGACGGATGTCGCATGACGGGAGGGGGCATGCTGCACTCGGCCCGGCCGCCTATTTCGCCAACCCTGCCAGCCAGCGAATGACCTCGCTCTCCAGCCGCACCCGCGCGTCGGACCAGCCATGGTCGGTCGCGACGTGCACGCTGGTGACATGGCCATTGCCCGCCGCCTTGGCACCCTTGACCAGCGCGTCGGCCGGCGCGGCGAGGCCGTCGTCGGAGGTCAGCACGAGCAGCGGGGTCGCACCGAGCTTCGGCGCCGCCTTGACGAAGTCGAAGGCGTCGGCATGCGCGATCGCCTCGTCGGCCATGATCGTCGGGCTGGTATCGGCCAACGCCTCCATGCCATTGTCGCCGAACGCCTTGATCGCGACGGCGCGCGGCAGGCTGCCGATCAGCCCGATATTGCCCGGCGAGATCAGCGCCGCCCCGATCAGCCCGTTGTCGTGCGCCGCAGTCAACGCGGTCGCCCAGCCGCCCAGGCTATGGCCCATCAATACCATGCGCTTCGTGTCGAGGCCGAGGGCTGCGGCATTGGCGGGCGCGCGCAGATAGGCCAGCACCGCATCGACATCCTCAAGGTCGTTGGTGAAGCGATAACTGCCCGGGCTGCCCCATGATCCACGATAGTTGAAGGTGACCACCGTCCACCCCGCGCGGCGCAATGCCTGGGCGAGGTCGAGATTCTTCTCATTGCCGGGCAGGCCGTGACACAGCACCACCACCGGATGCGGCCCCGCCCCCGCCGCGACATAGGCGACGCCGTTGATCGCCACCCCGCCGCTCGGGATATGCAGCACCGCCATCCGCGCCGGGTGCGCCGCGTCATGCGGCGGATCGGTGAAGATCGCCGCCGGCACGTCCTGCGCGCCAGCCGGAAGGGCAGCGAGGGTGGTGCCGAAACCCGCCAGCACGGCCATCGCTATCATTGCTTTCTTCATGCCGACTCCCCCTTGCCGTTCGCGCGATCATGGACCGGCGCGTGGCGCGAACCTAGCCGGCAAATGGCACCTTTCCCACCCCGCCGCGCCATGCCATCCTCGCCGAAACGACCAACAGGAGAGCCAGCCATGTCACAGGAAAATGTCGCGCTGATCCGCGGCCTCTACGATGCCTTTGCGATCGGCGACGTGCCGGGCGTGCTCGGCATGATGAGCCCCGACATTGTGTGGCACGAGGCGGAGAACTTCCCCTATGCCGACGGCAATCCCTATGTCGGGCCGCTGGCGGTGGCGGAGGGCGTGTTCGCGCGTTGCGGCAGCGAGTGGGACGGCTTTGCCGCGGTGCCCGCCGAAATCGTCGATGGCGGCGACACGATCATCGCGCTCGGCCATTATCACGGCACCTACAAGGCGACCGGCAAGACGATGAAGGCGCAGATGGTGCATGTCTGGCGGATCATCGACGGCAAGGTCACCGCGTTCCAGCAATATGTCGACACGCTCCACGTCGCGCAGGTCATCGCCGCGGCATGAGCGACCATGTCGACCCGACCCGCGCCGCGTTCGACGCCTTCAAGGCATTGCCGCGCGACCAGCCGGTCGAGATGCTCAACCTCGTGCGCTATCGCGACCGCGCCGAATATCCCGCCGGCCATGACGCGGCCGGGCTCGGGCTGAGCGGCGCCGAGGCCTATGCCCGTTACGGCGCGGAGAGCGGCCCGATCTTCCGTAGCGTCGGCGGCGTCATCCGGTGGTCGGGCGCACCGCAACTCGTGCTCACCGGGCCGGCCGACGAGGCGTGGGACAGCGCCTTCGTCGCGCGCTACCCCAGCGCCGGCGCGTTCCTCGCGATGGTGGTCGATCCGGCCTACAAGCTGGCGGTGGTCCACCGCCAGGCGGCAGTGCTCACCTCGCGGCTGATCCGCTGCGCGCCGCGCGACGCCGGGGCGGGGTTCGGCTGATGCGCGGCGCCGCGTCAGCCCGGCGCATGGCACACCGCCTCGACATTGATCCCGTCGGGATCGAGCACGAAGGCGGCGTAATAGTTGGGATGATAATCCGGCCGCAACCCCGGTCCGCCATGGTCGCGGCCGCCGGCCGCGATCGCCGCGGCGTAAAAGGCGTCGACCGCGGCGCGCGTCGCGGCGGCGAAGGCGACATGGATGCCGCTGCCGCGCGGCCCGTCATTGCCGAGCCAGAAGAACGGCTTGCCCGCGCTGCCCATGCCGACGCCGTGATAGCCGCCGGTTTGTTCGGGGGTCACCTCCATCATCACGCTCACGCCGAGCGGCGCCAGCGCCGCGGCGTAGAACGCCTTCGATGCGGCGAAGTCGCTCGCGCCGATGCCGATATGGTCGATCATGCCTGCTCCTCCACGCAATGAGTATCGAGCGCGGCAAACCTCCGCTCAATCAGGGAGAATCCTTATGCGCCTGCTGACACGGATGGCGGCAACGCTTTGTGGCCTGCTCGCGACATTGGCCACCACCAGCGCCGCGCAGGCCGAGCATTTGCGCTTTCGCGCCACGCTTGCCGGCACCGCGGCGCCGACCGCGACGGGTTCGCCCGCCACCGGCCGCGCGACGATCCGCGTCGATACCGCCACGCAGCGGGTCTCGGTCGACCTCACGATCACCGGGCTCGGCGTTGACGCGCTATGGGACCGGCTGGTCAAGGGGCCGATCGGGCCGATCCATTTTCACGAATATGTCGCGCGGGCCGGCCAGCCGGACGATGTCGTGCTCGTCCTGCCCTTGCCCTATGGCCCGACCTACCGGCCGACGCGCCACGGCTTTCGCGTGCGGATGAAGGACTATGACTATGCCGCAGGCGCGAAGCTGCTAGGCTCGACCGCGACCTTCGCGCATTTCGTCACCGCGCTGCGCGACGGCCATGTCATCCTCAACGTCCACACCGATCGCTTCACCGACGGCGAGATCAGCGGCACCGTCGCCGCCAGCTGAGCGGCGTTTCGCTATTTCCCGCCGCGCTGTTTGCACTGCCGGCTCTGATGTTGCTGGCTCTTGTGCTGCTCGCTCTTGCATTGTTGCGCCGCGGGCTGGTTGAGCCCGATCAGCACACCCTGCGTCCCGGCCTGCCCGCCCGTCGACCGCGAGGTCTACGCCTCGACCGGCAGCGCCAACCCTAGCGACAGGCCCGGCATCGAGATTGCGGCGCCCAGCGCGGCCGTCGCTTGCGCCTTGTCGTCAGCCATCATCGTCTCCCTCACCTTCGAGCACTGCGTCGAGCATCGCCAGATGCAGCGCCAGCCGCGCCTCGATATCCGCCGGTTCGGCCACGCCATGCGCGCGGCAATGCGCGGCGCTGATCGTCGATGTCGCGCAGATCAGGCGCCTTCCGGCCCCGGGATGACAGATGCGATCAGCGCGGGCGCGGCAGATCCTGCGGCGCGGTCCAGCGCGTCAGGCGCTCGCGATGCTGCTGGTCGGTATCGCGCAGCGCCGCGACGGCCACCAGACCGAAGATTGCCGCAGCGATCGCCACCGCCGGCAGATGCCGCCACGGCCCGATCGGGCGCGGCTCGGGCGGCGGCGGACTCCAGTCCGCCACGCGGCGTGCCTTTCTGTGCTGCCAGCCGAACTCCTCACGCATCGCGCCGCCCCCCGCCGCGACGATGATAGCGTGACGCTGGTTTCCGGATCGTAAGCGCATGGGTGCTTTCGTCGGTTTGACGACGATCAACGCGCCGCCGTGCGCGCCGGCTTAGCGTGCGGCATCACCACCGGCGAGATCCTGCATGTCCGACATCACGCCCTTTGCCCGGCTCGGCGCCGCGCGCGTCGCCGCGATCGTCGATCGCTTCTACGATCTGATGGAGCACGACCCGGCTTTTGCCGGGCTGCGCGCGATGCATGATGCCGATCTCACACCGATGCGCAGTTCGCTGACCGGCTTCCTCACCGCCTGGCTCGGCGGCCCGCGCAACTGGTTCAGCGAGCGTCCCGGCACTTGCGTGATGTCGCTGCACGGCGCGATGCCGATAACCCCCGCGCTCGGCGAGCAATGGGTCGCCGCGATGGACCGCGCGATCGCCGCCGAACCTGACATCGCGCCCGATCTCGCCGCGACGCTGTCGACCGCGCTCGGCCGGGTCGCGCGCGCGATGGCGCGCATCCCGCAAGCCGCATGATCTCCTGGTTCAGGCGCGCGCCTCGACGACCGCGCCGCTATTATGGCGCAGCGCCTTGAGCACGGTCTCGACGATGGCATCGGCATCGAGACCGGCCTCGGCATATTGCAGTTCGGGCTTGTCCTGGTCCTGGAAGGTGTCGGGCAGGCGCATCGTGCGCAGCTTGAGCCCGCCATCGATCAGCCCGGTGTCGCTGGCCAGCGTCAGGACGTGGGCACCGAGCCCGCCGACCGACCCTTCCTCGATCGTCACCGCCACCTCATGCGTGGTCAGCAGCTTGCGGATCAGCGCCTCGTCGAGCGGTTTGGCGAAGCGCAGGTCGGCGACCGTCGTCGACAGGCCCTTGGCCTCGAGGATCTCGGCCGCCTTGAGCGCCTCGCCCAGTCGCGTGCCGAGCGACAGGATCGCGACCTTGTGACCTTCTTTGACCACGCGGCCCTTGCCGATCTCGAGCTGTATCGCCGTCTCGGGCAGCTCGACCCCGGTGCCGTTGCCGCGCGGATAACGCACCGCGATCGGGCCGCTGTCATGGAGTGCGGCGGTGTGCGTCATGTGCACCAGCTCGGCCTCGTCGGCCGCCGCCATCACCACGAAGTTGGGCAGGGTCGCGAGATAGGTCACGTCGAAGCTGCCGGCATGCGTCGCGCCGTCGGCGCCGACCAGCCCGGCTCGGTCGATCGCGAAGCGCACGGGCAGGTTCTGGATCGCCACGTCGTGCACCACCTGGTCATAGGCACGCTGCAGGAAGGTCGAGTAGATCGCGCAGAACGGTCGCATGCCCTGCGCCGCCAGCCCGGCCGCGAAGGTCACGCCATGCTGCTCGGCGATGCCGACATCGAAGAAGCGCTCAGGGTACGCCTTGCTGAACGCGTCGAGCCCGGTGCCCGACGGCATCGCCGCGGTGATCGCGCAGATCCGCGGGTCGCTTGCCGCTTCCTTGACCAGCTGCGCACCGAACACATTCTGATATTGCGGCGGCCCCGGCGGCGCCTTGGCCTGCGCGCCGGTGATCACGTCGAACTTCTGCACGCCGTGATATTTGTCGGCCGCCGCCTCGGCCGGCGCATAGCCCTTGCCCTTCTTGGTCACGACATGGACGAGGATCGGCCCTTCCTCGGCATCGCGGACATTTTCCAGCACCGGGATGAGATGGTCGAGATTATGGCCGTCGATCGGCCCGACATAATAGAAACCGAGCTCCTCGAAGAAGGTGCCGCCGGTCGCCATGCCGCGGGCATATTCTTCCGCCCTGGACGCCGCCTTGTGCATCCGGCTCGAGATGCGCCGTGTGATCTTGCTCGCGAGACTGCGCAGCCCGAGATATTCCGAGGAGGAGATCAGCCGCGCGAGGTACGCGCTCAGCCCGCCCACGGGAGGGGCGATCGACATGTCGTTGTCGTTGAGGATCACCACCAGCCGGTTGCCGGCCTGCTCGGCATTGTTCATCGCCTCATAGGCCATGCCCGCCGACATCGCGCCGTCGCCGATCACCGCAATGCCCTTGCCCGGCGTGCCGGCGAGCTTGTTGGCCACCGCAAATCCCAGCGCCGCCGAGATCGAGGTCGAGCTGTGCGCCGCACCGAACGGGTCGTACTCGCTCTCGCTGCGCTTGGTGAAGCCCGACAGCCCACCGCCCATGCGCAGCGTGCGGATGCGGTCGCGCCGGCCGGTCAGGATCTTGTGCGGATAACATTGGTGCCCGACATCCCACACCAGCCGGTCGTTGGGGGTATCGAAGACATAATGAATCGCGGTGGTCAGTTCGACCACGCCCAGCCCCGATCCGAGGTGCCCCCCGGTCGTCCCCACCGCCGAAATCGTCTCCGCGCGCAGCTCGTCCGCCAGCTGGCGAAGCTGGTCGGCACTGAGCTTGCGAAGGTCGGCGGGCGAAAGAACCGTGTCGAGCAACGGTGTGTGTGGTGCATCAGCCATCCGGCCAGTCTAGCGAAGCCATTGAAGGGTGTCGATTCACCCCGCACCGGTCGCGTCCCTTCTTGACGCGGCCTGCACCGGATGGGGACAAGGGGCGATGGAAACGCTCATCCACCGCATCGCCACGCGCGACGACATCCCCGCGATCCGCGCGCTGATGGACCGCGCGATCAACGCGTTGCAGCGCGATTTCCTGACCCCGGCGGCGATCGCCGCGAGCCGTGCGGTGATGGGACTCGACACGCAGCTGATCGACGATGGCAGCTATTTCCTCGTCGAACAGACCGGTCGGCTAGCCGGCTGCGGAGGATGGAGCCACCGCGCGACGCTTTATGGCGGCGACCACAGCGCCGCGCTGCGCGACGCGCGCCTGCTCGACCCGGCAACCGACCCGGCACGAATCCGCGCAATGTTCACCGACCCCGCCTTCGCCCGCCGCGGCGTCGGCCGGCTGATCCTCTCGCTGTGCGAAGCCGCCGCCCGCGCCGCCGGCTTCACCCGCGCCGAGATGATGGCGACGCTCGCCGGCCAGCCGCTCTATGCGGCGTGCGGTTATGTGCCGATCGAGGCGGTCAGCGCGGCGCCGGTCGATGGCGTTGCCGTGCCGCTGGTGCGGATGGGGAAGGATCTCACCTGACAACTACGCCAAGCAAAATGTAAATCACCCTTGACTACCAAGCGCGCTTACCTGTAAAGCTTCCTTCACTGATTCGAAAGGAAGCTTTCCATGCTCAAGAACCCCGCGATCCGGCGCTACAACCGGCGTGTCATCATTCTCAGCCTGATTTACGCAATCGTGCTGATCGCCATTGTGTCGCTGTTCAACCAACATCTGCTCAGCGGACCGCTCGCCTATCTCGCGGCAATCCTGCCGGCGCTCCCGATCATCGGCATCTTCGCCGCGATCGGGCTCTATCTCGTCGAGGAAACCGACGAATATGTCCGCATGGGGATGGTCCGCCAGTCGCTGTGGGCAAGCGGCTTTGCGCTCAGCATCGCGACGATCTGGGGCTTTCTCGAAAGCTTCGAACTCGTCGCCCATGTCGAATCCTATTATGTCGCGGTGCTGTGGTTCGGCGGGCTCGGGCTCGGCGCCTGCGCCAACAAGCTGACAATCGGGCGCGACGCATGAAGAACCGCCTCAAGGTACTGCGCGCCGAACGCGACTGGAGCCAGGGCGACCTTGCCGACGCGCTCCAGGTCTCGCGCCAGAGCGTCAACGCGATCGAGACCGGCCGCTACGACCCCTCGCTTCCGCTCGCCTTCAGGATCGCCGAACTGTTCGGCCTGACGATCGAGCAGATTTTCACCAGCCCTTCCGCGGAGTCTGACCAATGACCAACCACAAGCTCAACCTGTTGTTCGCCTTCGCCTCCTTGTCCTTCGTGCTGCCGCCGAGCGCCGGAAACTGCGCCACACCCGCCGCGACTGCGACCCCCGCGCCGGAAGAGCGCATGGACCATATCTCGATCACCAGCGTCGGCAGCGGCAGTCCGGTGATCCTGATCCCCGGCCTGTCGAGCCCGCGCGCCGTGTGGGACGGCGTGGTGCCGGATCTGGCCAGAGGCCACCGCGTGATCCTCGTGCAGATCAACGGCTTTGGCGGCGATGCGCCGGGCAAGAACATTTCGCCCGGCATCCTCGCCGGGCTCATCGCCGAACTCGACGGCTATATCGTGCGCGAGAAGCTCGGCCAGCCGGCGATCGTCGGACATTCATTGGGTGGCCTCGCCGCGCTGATGTTCGCCAAGGCGCATCCCGACCATGTCTCGCGCGTGATGGTGGTCGACTCGCTGCCGTTCATCGCGGTGCTGTTCTTCCCCGCCGCAACCGTGCCGCTGGTCGAGCCGCAGGCCAGCGCGATCCGTGCACAGATGATGGCCAGCTACGGCAAGCCGGCCGACACGGCCATCGCCGAGGCCACGGCCAATCGCCTCGCGCTGAAGCCAGAATCGCGGGCGAAGGTAAAGGCCTGGGTGTTGGCCGCAGACCCGCGCGTATCGGGTGAGGCGCTCTATGAGGACATGACCACCGACCTGCGCCCCGACCTCGCCGGGATCACGACGCCGATCACCCTGGTCTATCCCTGGGCGGCAACCGGCGCGACCAGGGAAAGGGCCGACCCGCTCTATCACGGCGCCTATGCCACCGCGCCGCATGTCAGCTTTGTCGATATCGGCGACAGCGCGCATTTCGTGATGCTCGACCAGCCGGCCGCGTTTCAGGCGGCGCTGGCGGGGTTTGTGAACGGGAAGTGACCTGAATTTTCTCTCCCTTTGGGAGAGGAGTGCTGGGTCGGCCATGCCCCCGGCATGGCCTGGACAGCGCGGGGCGCTGTCCACCCAGCGCGGGGCCCGACCCGCGCAGCGGGGCGGGACGGGTGAGGGCAGGTTTGACGAATACACTCTGCCCTCACCCTTCCGCGCCTTCGGCGCTCCCTCCAGCATCGGGTCGATCGTGCCCCCAGCACGATCTAAACAGCGCGGGGCGCTGTTTACCCGATGCTCCCAACGGGAGAGGGAAATGCGGATGACCGCACGCTAAGGTTGTCGTAAACGCCCTCTATGACGTCTCCCCGCCCCGCGCTCGCCTATCACCACACATCCGGCACCGGTCCGACCATCGTCTTCCTGCCCGGTTATGCCTCAGACATGACCGGCACCAAGGCAGTCGCGCTCGAGGCCTGGGCCAGGGCGCAGGGCCGCGCCTTTCTGCGCTTCGATTATGGCGGCTGCGGGCAGAGCGAGGGCGTGTTCGAGGAGCAGACCTTTGCCGGGTGGCGCGACGATGTGGTCGAGATGCTCGACCAGCTGGTCGAGGGGCCGGCGGTACTGGTCGGCTCGTCGCTGGGTGGCTGGCTGATGCTGGTCGTGGCGCGCGACCGGCCGGAAAAGGTCGCGGCGCTGGTCGGCATCGCGCCCGCGCCCGACTTCACCGACTGGGGCTTCACCACCGACGAGAAGCTGGCCTTGTTGCAGGAGGGGCGGATCGAACGCCCCTCGCCGTACAGCGACAGCCCGACGGTCTATACCAAGGCGTTCTGGCAATCGGGCGAGGCGCATCGGCTGATGTTCGGCGAGATCGCGATCGACGTGCCGGTGCGGCTGCTGCAGGGCATGAAGGACAAGGATGTGCCGTGGCACCGCACCGGCCGACTGACCGAGCTGCTTCGTTCAGCCGATGTGCAGACGCTGCTGATCAAGGATGGCGACCACCGCCTGTCGCGCGACGAAGATATCGCGCTGCTGATTCGCGCCGTCGAGGAAGTGCTGCCCCGCCGATGATCATCCTGCCGCTGCTGCTCGCCACCGCCGCCCAGGCACCCCGCCCCAAAGCGCCGGCGCCGCCCGCGCTTTCGCCGACCGAGCAGCGCTTCAATCGCTGCGTCGAACTCGCCACCAGCGACCCGGCCGGGGCCGAGCGCGAGGCGAGCAGCTGGCAATTGCAGGGCGGCGGCTTCCTCGCGCGGCAATGCCTGGGCATCGCTTATGCGACCGAGTTGCGCTGGAGCGCCGCCGCCGCCGAATTCGAGGCCGCCGCCAACGCCGCCGAAATCGCGCATGACGTCCGCGCGCCGAATTACTGGGCGCAGGCCGGCAATGCCTGGCTCGCCGGCGGCACCCCGGCCAAGGCGATCTCGGCGCTCAACGCCGCGCTGGCGCCGGCGACATTGGTCGGGCTGGCGCGCGGTGAGGCCGAGCTTGACCGCGCGCGCGC
>NZ_JARYTI010000063.1 GCF_029911635.1 Sphingomonas sp. AR_OL41 | reverse complement strand
GCTGGGCCGCGACACGGAAAGCCGCGCCAGTTACGACCGGGCGATCGCGCTGGCCGAGGGCCCGGCGGAGCGGGCGTGGCTGGCGCAGCGGCGGCCGTGAGGCTGGCGGCGGATGCTCGGTTGCGGCACGCTGTCGGCCTGGGCGTTGGCACGCAATGCCCAGCCGAAGGATCGCCCGGTCGACACCACCGGCCGCGTCAGGTGATCACCCCACTCCGCTTGATCGGATTCTGGCGTTCGAGTGCGATGCGCTTGGCGATTTCGCGGTTCAGCTCAGTAGGCTGCTCGGCATAGGCGCCGGGCGTCATGCCGGTGAATTCCTTGAGCTCGCGGATGAAATGGGACTGGTCGTAAAAGCCGTCGAGCACCATGTCGTCGAGATCTGCATCGTGGTGCGTCATCGCGATCGCAGCGCGCAAGGCGCGATATTTGCGCGCCAGCACCTTGGGCGGCGAGCCGAAATACCGCTTGCAGCCGCGCTGCACCTGGCTCGACGACAGACCGGTGCGGGCAATGAGATCGTTGACGTCGGGCGTGGTCGTATCGGCCAACCACTCGTTCACCGTGCGCACGAAGCCATGATAATCCGCGCGCTTGCGCGCCATCAGTGCGACGAGCATCGCCTCGAAGATCTTCACCCGCAGGTCGAAATCGCCCGTCTCGCGCAATGCGCACTGCGCGTTCACGACGATGTCGCCGAACAGCAGCTGCGCATCGAACAGCCGGTTGGCGGCGGCCGAGGCGTCCATCGGCACCAGCGCGGCCCAGCCGGCGGGCATCAGCCCGACGCCGATCACGTCGATCACGCCCTCGCCGCTGAACCGCGACGGGCCGGTGGTCGGGCCGAGGACATAGATTTCGGGCATCGCCTGCTCGGTCTCGTCGACGAAGCGATATTGCCCATTATGCCCGCGCAGGATGAAACGGAGTTGCGCATAATCGGCGCGATCTACCGCCTCGAACCGGTCGGCACTTTGCTGGAAATGATAGAAGAACGAGAAATGATCGGCGAGACCCGGACCGGGCTGGCGGAAGTCCATCGTGATATCCGACATGCCCAGCCCCTGCACGGTGGCGATACACCGCAGACGAGAAGCTAGGCAGCAGGCAGTGCCAAACAAAATGAAATTTTTGTCACGCGCGCACAGCGACTTGTGCGAGCGGATGATTCCGCCGCGCCGTGCGGGTTCTGTCCAATACGCCTCTTTTTGAGCGCCATATCTGCTGCGCCCAGGGTCGGGACGCCATTTCGTCATTGCGGCGCCGCCCACCTCACACAGGGAGCGCACGCCATGAAGACCCGCCTTCGCACTACCGCCTCGACGCTCGCCATTATCGCCGGCGTGAGCTTTGCCGGCGCCGCATCTGCGCAGATCAGCGGCGGCGCCGGCCCCGGCAATGGCACAACCGATGTGTGCGTGCAGGATACGCTGAGCGACGATCTCGCCTGCGGCGTCGGCGCCGCGGCCGGCCCCGGCGCCGCCCAGACGCATAATCGCAGCACCGCGATCGGCTCGCACGCCGTCGCCGGCGATGCCAACGCCACCGCGATCGGCGCCTATGCCAATGCGGCCGGCGGCGCGGTCGCGATCGGCGACGGCGCGACCGCGCCCTATCAGAGCGTCGCGATCGGCCAGTCCGCCAGCGTCGTCGGCGTCGGCGCGGCGATCGGCTATCAAGCCAAGGCCGGCTACACCTCGGTCGCGCTGGGCTATCAGGCCGACGCGTCCGGCCCCGGTAGCGTGGCGATCGGCTATGTCGCGCAGGTCATCAACACGCCCTTCGCCAATGCGGTCGCGCTCGGCAATGGAGCGCGCGGCATGGCAATCCAGGCGACCGCGCTGGGCGGCGGTACCATCGTCACCGGCGTCGGCAGCACCGCGATTGGCAGCAACGCGCATGTCGATGCCGACAATGCGGTCGCGCTGGGCAATGATTCCTACGCCAACCAGGCCGACACGGTGTCGATCGGCTACAGCACCTATCAGCGTCGCCTGGTCAACCTTGCGCCGGGGACGTCCGGCACCGATGCCGTGAACCTCAACCAGCTCAACACCGCGATCGCCGGCGTCGCCGCGGGCAGCAACCCCGCCTTTGACGCCGAGCTCACCGCCGGTGCCTCTTTCCCCCATGCCAGCGCCACCGCCTATGGCGGCCTCGCAGCCGGCTATGGCGCGAGCGTAACGGCCGAACGCGGCATGGCGCTCGGTCTCACCGCCGCGGCGTCGGGCTACAACAGTACCGCGCTCGGCACGCACGCCGTTGCGACCGCCAGCGACAGCGTCGCGCTCGGCAGCGCGTCGGTCGCCAACGAGGCCGACACCATCTCGGTCGGCGATGCAGGCGGCAACGGCCACGATCCGTACCAGCGCCGCATCGTCAACGTGGCGGCCGGCACGGGCACCACCGATGCCGTCAATCTCGGCCAGCTCAACGCCGCTATCGCCGGGGTAAGCGGCGGCGCGAACCTCGCTTTCTTCGCCGACAATCACTTCAATCTCGCGCCGGCCGCCGCCCCGGGACAGGGCGCCGTCGCCAGCGGCTATGGCGCCGCCGCCGGTGGGATTGGGTCGCTCGCGCTCGGCGGCTCGGCCGTGGCCAACCAGCAATATGGCAGCGCGATCGGCGCAGGCGCGACGGTCGGCGGGATCGGCGGGACCGCGATCGGCGCGACGGCACAGGCCAATGGCAACGACAGCGTCGCAATCGGCCTCGGCTCGATCGCGACCCAGGCGGACACGGTGTCGTTCGGCACGTTGTCGGCGCAACGCCGGCTGGTCAACATCGCCGCCGGCACCAGCGGTACCGATGCCGTCAACCTCGATCAGCTCACCGCCGCCATCGCCGGGGTCGCGGCGACCGGCAACCCCGGGTTCGCTGCCGACAACTACTTCCACCGCGCGGTCGCCTCGGCGGCGGGGCATGGTTCCGTCGCCACCGGCTACGGCGCCAATGCGTCGGGCGGCCAGAGCGTCGCGAGCGGCGTCGACAGCAAGGCCTCCGAAACCAACAGCACCGCGATCGGCAGCGGCACCAACGCCAGCGGCGCCGGCGCGACGGCGGTCGGGGAATTCAGCACCGCCAGCGGTGTCTTATCGTCCGCTTTCGGCCCGCAAGCCAAGGCCAGCGGCGACCAGTCGCTGGCGATGGGCTATTCCACCGTCGCCAGCGGCACGGCAAGCAGCGCCTATGGCAACCAGTCGACCGCCAGCGGCCTGAGCAGCGCCGCCTTCGGCGATAGCAGCAATGCGCGCGGCACGGGCGCGATCGCGCTCGGCGGGCAGGCGACCGCCGGCAATGCGGCGGGGACCTCCAAGGGCGACATTGCCATCGGCACGTCGACCGGCATCCTCGACACGGGCGTCAATGGCGGGCGGATCACCCTCGCCAATGGCGGTAATGCCGTCGCGATCGGCACCGGCGCCCAGGCAACGGGATCCGGTTCGCTCGCCTTCGGCGCTTTCAGCAGCGATGGCGGTCAGGCCAGTGTCGCCTCGTTCGGCGCGGTAGGAGCGGAACGGCGCCTGATCAACATCGCCGCCGGCACCAGCGGCACCGATGCTGTAAACCTCAATCAGCTCAATGCCGCGATCGCCGGTAGCAACCCGGCGTTCGTCGCGAACAACCTTTCGAACCAGCTGGCGCCGGTCGCCAGCGGCAGCAATGCGACGGCGAGCGGCTGGGGCGCGCGATCGACCGGCTTTCTCAGCACGTCGATCGGCTCCGCCTCCATGGCCGGCGCCGACAATAGCACGGCGCTCGGCAACGCCGCCTGGGCGACCGGACGCTTCGCCACCGCGCTCGGCCAAAACAGCACTGCCAGCGCCGCCGGCAGCGTCGCGATCGGCTCCGATGCCGTTGCCGATCAGGCCTTTACCGTATCGGTCGGCACCACCACCACTCAGCGCCGCATCGTCAACGTCGCCGCCGGCACCGGCGGCACCGACGCGGTCAACCTCAACCAGCTCAATGCTGCACTCGCCGGCATCGCCATCGGCAGCAATCCGGCGTTCGCGGCCGACAATTTCTACCATCTCGGCAACGCCGTTGCGACCGGTCAGGGTGCCGTCGCCAACGGTTATGGCGCTACTGCCACGGGCGATTTCAGCACCGCGACCGGCTATGGCGCGCAGGCGACGAATACCGCCAGCAGCGCCTATGGCGACAATAGCCGTGCCACCAACGCCAACAGCACGGCGATCGGCGCGGTGGCCTTTGCCAGCGGCTACAACAGCAGCGCCTTCGGTGCCTATGCCAGCGCGACCGCGCTCGAGGCGACCGCGATCGGCAACAGCGCCAGCGCCACGGGCTATAGCAGCGTCGCGATCGGTGCAGGCTCGTCCGCGACACAGGATCATACCGTGTCGATCGGCGACGTCGGCCACGAACGCCGCCTCGTCAACCTCGCCGACGGGACCGGTGCGCATGACGCGGTGACGCTCGAGCAGCTCAATGCCGCCATCGCCAGCATCAACATCATGACCTCGGGCTCGAGCATCCAGAGCCCCGGCTCGACCGGCAACGGGCTCGGCGCGATCGCGCTGGGGCTGGGCCAGTTCGCGCATGGCAATGGCGCGGTCGCGCTGGGCGATCCCAACACCGCAACCGGCACCGGTTCGATCGCGGTCGGCGCCGACAACACGGGCACCGGCGACGGCGCGGTCGCGCTCGGCAACGGCAATGTCGCGACCGGCAACGGCGCGGTAGCGATCGGCATGAACACCACCGCCACCGGCGACGGCGCCGTCGCGCTGGGCAATGGCAGCAGCGCCGGCAATGCCGGGTCGCTCGCCTTTGGCAACAACGCCGCCGTCGCGATCGACGCGACGCAGGGCGTGGCGCTCGGCTCGAACGCGACCGTCACCGCCGCCAATGCGGTCGCGCTCGGTGCCGGCTCGCAGGCAACGCGCGCCAACAGCGTCTCGGTCGGATCGGCCGGGAACGAACGCCAGATCACCAATGTCGCGGCGGGCAATGTCGGCGCCGGCGCAACCGACGCGGTCAATGGCGGGCAACTCTACGCCACCGCCAACAGCGTCGCCACCGTGCTCGGCGGCGGCAGCACCGTCACCGCCAGCGGCACCGTCTCGGCACCGACCTATGCGGTGGCCGGCGGCAGTTATCACGATGTCGGGTCGGCGCTGTCGAGCGTCGACGGCCGGCTGACCAATGTCGCGAGCCAGGTCAACACGCTCAACACCAATGTCGCCGCCTTGCAGGTGACGGTCGCCAATCTCGGCAATTCGCTGCAGACGCTGACCGGATCGGTCAACACGCTGCAGAGCTTCGCGCAGAACTCGCGGCGCGAAGCACGCTATGGCATCGCCGCCGCCATGGCGCTGACCGCGGCGCCGCTACCGTCCGAGCCGGGCAAGACGTCATGGACCTTCAATCTCGCCAGCTTCCATGGCAGCGCCGCGACAGGCTTTTCGATGGCGCATCGCTTCACCACCGACATCCCGCTCGCGGTGACGGCGGGCGTCTCGTACAGCGCCGACACCACCGCCTTCCGCGTCGGCCTGGCAGGGGAATTTTGATGCGCCGCACCACCATCGCCATCGTCACGGCGCTCGCCGCGACCCTCATCGCCGGCCCGGCCAATGCGCAGGCGGCGCGCCCGTCGGCGCCGACCGCGCCGGCACAGGCCGCGGCGCAACCCGCCCTGCCCTTCCCCCAGGCACTGATCCTGATCCGCGCCTCGCTGACGGCGCTCGAACAGGCCAATGAAACCGGTATCTACGCCACGCTCGGCGCACTCGGCACACAACGCTTCCAGGCCGACAATCCGCCGCAGAAGCTCGCCATGACCTTCGCCCCGCTGCGCGATTACAATATCAGCAGCGTGCTGGTGCTGGAGCCCAAATTCACCCAGCTGCCGCAGCTCCGGCCCGACAGCAGCATGGCAATGGCCGGGTTCTTCGTCAGCGACGGCTACCGCATCAATTTCCAGCTCGCTTATGCCGCCGAAAAGGGCCGATGGAGGCTGGCGGCGATCAATGTCGGCATCCAGTCGCAGCCCTGAGCCTCGGCCGCTCCCGTAGCGCCCGCGCTTATCCCTGCCACCGGGCGATCGCGCGATCATAGGCGGCCTGCGCGCGGCTGAGGCCGTCGGCCAGCTTTGCGGTTTCGTCGGATTGCCGCGCTTCGGTCGCGCGACGCTCGCGCGCCAGCGCTTCCTCGCGGCAGCGCAGCGCCGCCAGTTCGTCGCGGTGATCCCTCTCCGCCCGGTCGACGGCATCTTGCGCAGCGTCGAGCGTCGCGCGGCTTGGTCGCGGCCTGGCCTTGGGCTTGCGGGCAATGGGCTTCGCGGCGCTCGCGGCCTTCTCTGTGGGAGGCGGTTCGTCCCGCTTCGCCGGGGCCCTCGCCTTATCCGCAGGCAGCGCCGCGAAATGCTCCGCTACCGAACCGCGCGTGCGGCGGATCACCACGCCGGGCTGCGCCAGCGGATCGGCGGTCAGCGCCGGGTCGGTGACGATCTCCGCCATGCCGCGCGCGAACAGATCGGCGTCGCTGCCCCATGCCTGGAGCGCGGCCTTGCGGCTCGGCGCCGCGACATAGGCGTCGTGAAAACCGATCGGCGTGCGAAAGACCTTGAGCTGGCGCGGCATGACAAGGGCCTCAATGCGCGAGACGGTATTGCGGGTGCGCGGTGCCTGGTCAGGCGGGCTCGGGCGGCGCGACGAGACAGGCCTTGCCGTAATCGCGCGCCGCCGCCGCCATGACGAGCTGCCTTACCGTCGGATCGATCCGCACGCCCGTCTTGTAGATCGCCGGCAAAGCGACGCGCACGCTGGCGAAGATCGTCGCATTGTCACGCCGCAGCAGCTCGACCGCGCGCAGCACCTGGCCGCGCTCGATCTCGGTCAGCGGCCCGCCGGTCCTGCTCAGGGCGACGAGATCGGCGCCGTCGTTGAACTCCTTGGTATTGGCCTGGTTGAGCGCCGGGATCGTGGCATAGGCCATGGTCCAGCGGTTCATCGTCTCGCTCGACAGGTGCAGCGCCACGTCGGAGGCATTGGCGGCGGAAAAGGCCAGCGCATCCCATGTCCAGAACGGCGTGCGGTGGCGCGCGATCGACGCGACCATCTCGGCCCGCCCGACAGGCTGCTCCGCGCCGGCGCGGATCGCGTCGAGCGCGTCGTCGATGCACTGATGCATGGCATAGCGGCCCCACACCTGCGGCCCATTGTCCTTGCCCAGCTCGAGCCGCATCGCTTCCTCGGCCGCCTCGGTCTTGTGGTGCCATTCGATCCCCTGCACCGCCTGTTCGGCGCCGAGCGCGATGAGCACGCCGATGACGATGATGCCGACTTCCTTGGCCAGATCGCGCCAGCCATGCACCATCTTCGGGATGTGGATTTCCATCTGCGCGCTGCCCCCCGGTTCGATCGCTTTCGCCCGGCTTCAAGCGGATAAGCGGCGGCGATGCAATGGACCATAAGCGGGGCAACCCGCGCGTATCGACGATCCGAACGGCGATAACGATCGCCGCTCAGGGCAACGGCATCGGCCGCGCGGCATAGGCGAAGCGCCAGTCGAGCAGGTCGTCGTCGAGCACTGCCTGGGTGTCGAGCATCAGCTCGAGCAGATCCTCGAAGATCGGCGGCGAACCGTCGCAGATCGCGCCGCTGCACGCGCCGGCGCGCTGCGCCAGCTCTTCCGCGCGCAGGCCGAGCTGGTTCAGCGCGGCGGTGGTTTCCTCGGAACGCCGCGCGAAGCGTTCATAGTCGCCATGATAGCGGATGCTGGCCAGCGCGGCGGCGGCGGCCGGGCCGACGCTGCCGAAAAAGGCGGGGAATTTACTGATATGATGCAGCGCTTCATGCGCTTCCCGCGCCGCCGGCTCGTCCCCCATCGGATAGGCGCCGACACTCATCCAAAGCTTCGCGGAAAACAGCACGAACAGGAGCGAGACCAACGCCGCCACGGCAATTGCGGTCAGCCCGAAGATATCGAGCCGCCCGTGCAACGCCTCCAGCCTTTCGCTGTTGCGTTCGTGATAGGCACGCTGATCCTCGATGATGTGGCCGAGCGCGCGGGCGAGCGTGTCGATCCGGCCGGGCGTCATCTCGCCGGTCGGCATGGCGGTCAGCGCGGCGACGGCATTGGCCACCCAGGGCGACCATAATGGCTTGCCTTGCGATACCGCCTGTTCCGCCCGCGCCGCCGCCGCTGCTTCGCTATCGTCGTCGGCAATGGCCGGTCGGTCACTCGCGGCCATTTCCTCGACGATCCGCCGTCCGCCAAAACCGATCCAGCTGAGAAACTGGGTACTGCGCAGGCTCTCGGCGACGAGTCGCGCGTCGAGCCAGCGCTGATGCGTGTTGTTGCCGCGCCAAAAGAGCCAGCGCTGGCCCGACAGCCGCATCCATTGCCAGATCGCCAGGCCGATCGCGCCCAGCTCGCCAAGGACGAACCAGGGTTCGCCATACGGCACGAACAGGCCGAGATTGGCCAGCGCCACCGCCACGCCCGCCAGCACGAAGATTCCGACATAGGCCGAGCGATATTTGTGCCCCAGCCGCGTGGCGATCGCGTCGGCACGCGCCATGAACGGCGCGATCGGCGCATCGACCGCGGTTGCGGCGACGATCGCGGGGCGATCGTCCGGCGTGCTATCGCCGGGCGCCCTGCCCAGCTTGGTGTCCCAGAAAAAGCCGATTTCCTGCACCAGAAAGCGCCATCGCCGGGCGAACCAGCCCGGCCGCCAGGTCGGGTCGGGCAAGCGCCGCGCCGGCACGAACGGCCAGCGACGCAATCCCGAGCCGAGCAGCGACAGCCACAACAGCAAGGAATAGGTCGCCGAATGCGTGCCGATGATCTGCTTGCCGCCGCGCCGCTGCCAGCGCGGCACGCGCTCATCGACCAGGAACGCCTTCACCGCCGCGGCGCGCTTGGCCTCGCCGCCCAGCAGGCAATTGGCAACGGCAGCGGCAATCGCATCCTCCTCGCCGGGGAAGGAGCCGGCATCGGGCTGGCCGATCGTGAAGTTGCGCAGGCCGGTCGCTGCGGGAACGATGCTGCGCGGCGCCAGCGTGTCGGCGTGCAGCCATAGCACCGGCACGCCCGCATGCCGCGCCTCGACCACCACCTCGGCGGTGCCGCCGCGCCGCTCGGGCGGCTTTTCGTTCCACACCGCGATCAACAGGTCGGCCTGCCGCACCAGCATCTGGCCAAGCGTCACATAACGCCGCGCGCGCCAATATTCATTGTCGGGGTCCTGGTCGGCATGGCCCGTCCAGGTCCAGTCGGCCAGTTCCAGCACCGGTGTATCAGCGGTGATCAGCGCATCGAGCGTCGCCGCGCCCAGCACGGGATCGATGAAGGTGCGCAGGAATGCCTCGCGGCCAAAGGGCAGGATCGCCTCGCACGACCAGCCGTCGCTCGCCTGCGCCGCGCGCATGCCGATCTGGTCGGCACCTTCCGCCATCCCCGAGATGAAGCGCCGCGTGACCGGGCGTGGCGCGTCGAGATCATTGGCGGCGCGCTGTTCGTCGAGCCGCGCGGCACAGCGCGCGAAGACCTCGACGATCCTGTCATGCAGCGCGGCATGATCGGCCTTGATCGAGCGGTGCCCGGTAATCGCTACCGTGAAGACGAGCGGCGGAAGCGGCGCGGTGGCGGCGTCGAACATGGCGCGTGGCTCCTCGCTAGCGCTGCGTAACGCGCCGGATGCGCTCACCGGTTGCAACGGTCACAATATGGCTATCCATCATCCAGGCCCCCCGGCAGCGCGATTCGTCGAATCCGCCAGGGCCATGGCTAACATTTCATCTGGCGACGTTCCAAGCCAATAGCTGATCGACAGCACATCATTTCGCGGATCCGCGCTCAACGCGGGTCGAAACGATTTCTTGGCGCGCGATATTCTTTCCGAATATTTGTAGACAGGACGAGATTCGACGCTTCCACCAGACAATTGAGATAACCGCATTGTCACCGATCCAACCGACCAACGCCTGCCTGTGCGACACCCTGCCCGATCTCGCCGTCATCCCGATGGGCTTCGACGATCTCGACACACGGGTCTTTGCGACGCTGGACCGGCTGCGCGATCATGGCGGCGATCCGTGGTGGCTTTACCTTTCGCGCTGCAGCGCCTGCGCGCAACATTGGATGGTGGCGCAGGAAGAGCGGGTCTATGATGACTATTTCCTCAAGCGGCTCGATGCGGGGACGGCGACCGGTATCGTCGACAAGGGCATCTGGCCGGCCGACTTCCTCACCTACGAGCAGGTCCTCACACTGGGCCGCACAAAGAGCACGCCACCGCGCTTCCACGATGCCTTCGCCTATTCATTGCAGTTCACCGTGGAGGATTTGCGCAAGGCGCGACCGGCCATCACCGCGAACGAGATCGCCTATCTGCTCGGGCTGACGGATCGCGACGCCCGGCTCCTGTTCTGGAAGGTGCGATTGTTCGGCGCGGCGAAGCTGCCGAACTGAGGCTTTGCCTCGTCCCCGCCTCGCAGCCCCCCACCGCGTGCGATCCAGATAAGCCGGCTTCGCGCGCGGCAGCACCGGCTCGGCGGCGGATCCGATGATTTGCCCGTCAGCGTCGTGATGTGGACGCATATCGGCATATCAATCCTTGCGCCGATGGCGCTCGCGGTGAGGATCAGCACTGGGCAATTGTCTTAGCTGGCTGATGTCATCGACGCCGGGGATGACCATTTGCATCGGTGCCGTCGCCTGCGGGACCGGGGGTGGTGGAACGTACGGGCCCAAGCTGCCAAGTTTCACCAGAAACCCCAACAGAAGAAATGTCATGAATGACCCGACCTTCCAGCCCGTGCTCGCCTTGCGCAGCGCAACCGCAAAACAGATCAACCAGATCAGCGGCACGGTGACGATGGCGAACAAGGCCGCGATCGCCAGCCTTACCGCGTCATGCGATAAGGTTGGATCGGGCGAGCCGTGGCACGCCCAGCCCACGACCAAAAAGCCAACGATCGTGGTGATGATGGGGCGCTTCGGGACATGATCGTCATCGTCCCAGGTCTCCGCAATGTCACTCATAAGCCCCCCGTTCCATCTTGATGCTATAGCCGGGAACGGGTTGTTTCAATTGGGGAAGGGGATGTGTCCATCGCCCCTCACCCCCGCAACTCCGCATACAAATCCCCCTCCTCCCCACGCTCGGACCCCCGCCCCGCACCGTCCCACCGCGTGCGATCCAGATAGGCCGGCTTCGCGCGCGGCAGCACCGGCTCGGCGAAGGTGCAGGCCAGCGCGTCGGCATCGTCGGGCGAGGCCAGCCCGCGTGCCTTCATGTGTTTCTTTTCCTCGAGCAGCACGGCCTGGTCGGCGTTGAAGCCGTAATGCGGGCCGGTCAGGTCGTCGGCCAGGCCCTGATGGTCGGGGATGCAGCCGCCGCTGCCCGGCCCGTCCCATTGCCCGTCCCACGCGCCCGCATCCGCGCCCGCTCCGCCGAGCCAGGCGCGCAGGTTGGTCCACATCTCGGCGCGCTTGTTGGCGACGCGGATGCGCGTCTCGCCCGCCCAGCGCGCCTCGCGCACCCGCGTGCTGCCGAACCACACCTCGGCGACCAGCGTGTCGGGCAGCAATTGCCGCAACCGGTCGATCACCGCCGCGCCGATATTGCCAGCATCGACGAAGATCGCGTCCGGGTGCCAACGCGCCGCCTCCAGCGCGATGTCGCCGGCCAGCGTCATCGCATCCTGGTGATGCCAGCGCTTCCACGGCCGGCTGCGCGCATCGCGGCCGCAACGGATCGCCAGCGTCGAATGGTCGTCGCCATAACGCGCGCAATCGACCCCGAAGATCACCGGATCGCCCGACAGCCCCGGCGGCGGCTCGCGCGTCCGCGCGGCGCCGACCACGTCCTGCGCGATGAACTGCATCGACGAGGCGCTGGGGAATTGCCCGCGCACGCGCACCCGCACGATGTCGCTGTCCTCGCCATAGGTTGCGACGAGTTCGTCGAGATAGGGTTTGTTGGTCCCCTCCACCGTGCGGCTGTCGATCTGCGCGGTGTTCCACAAATGGCGGTGGCGGCCGAAAATCTCGCGGAACGGGCCGCTGTTGATCGTCGGGTTGCCGAAGGCGAGGAAGATGATCTCGGTCGCGACATCGGTCAGCGCGCCGAGCGCCACCTCCCACACCCGCGCGTCGATGCCCGAAGCCTCGTCGAACACCAGCACCAGCCGCCGCCCCTTGTTGTGCAGCCCGGCGAACGCCTCTGTATTGGTCGCCGACCAGGTGACGAGATCGGCGCGCCAGCTCTTGTCGCGGCCCGGCGCGGTCGAGATCAGCGCGGTCGCGGTCGGGCGGAACCAGTCGGCGGTCACCGCGAGGTTGGACCATTTCGCCAGCTCGGGCGCGGTCTTGGTCGGTAGCTGGCTCTCGGTATTGGCGGTGATGACGATGCGCGTGTCCTCGCAGGTGTCGAGCGCCCATTTCACGATCATCGCGATCAGCGCCGACTTGCCGATGCCGTGGCCCGAGGCGCGCGCGACGCGACACGGCAAATACCGCGTGGCGGGATCGTCGAGATGTTTGCCGATCGCCGCCAGCACCTCGCGCTGCCATGCGCGCGGGCCTTTCTCACCCGCCAGCGGTCCCTCCCCCCAGGGATAGGCGTAGAGCGCATGGCCGAGCGGGCTGTGGCAATGCCCGGCAATGTCGCGCGCAATGGTTGCGGGGCTGGCCTTGCTCACGCCTCCTCGTCCTTCATCCCTTCGATGACCTGCCGGCGGCGCTGCGCGACGATCGCGGCGATATCGATCGCCGGCTCCGCCTCGACCTCACCACGCGGGCGCCCCCAGCCGCGATCGAGCAGCGCATTGGCCGCCGCAATCCGCGCGGTGGCGGTAGTGCCGGCGTCGGTCATCATCGCCGCCAGCACCCCGATCGCCACTTCGGTCTGCGCGCGGGCGAGGTCGGTGAGCAGGCGGGCGGACGGGCGTTTGCTTGCGGACATGGTCATTCTCCTTTTTTCCTTCCCCGGCGAAGGCCGGGGCCCAGTTGGGCGACGTTCGTGGTGGAGCGCTCCGCACCGTTACCCAGCGCCTCCCAACCGGGCCCCGGCCTTCGCCGGGGAAGAAGAAGGGAGCTGCCGAAAGGTGCGCCCCCCTCACCGCCCCTTGTTGCGATGCCGCCAGCCGACCCACACCAGCTCGAGCAGCAATTCGGGCATGCTCATCCCCTCCTCGCGCGCGGCGTTGAGCATCTGGCGCGCGAGATCGGGCTCGCTGCGCCGCAACGCCTCGGTCGCCAGCGAGGGCAGCCGCTTGGGCCGTTTCAGCGTGCGCCAGTGCGGCGTGGTGTTGCGCGGCGGCGCGGTCTTGCACCCCGTCGCCAGCACGGTGAACTGCCGCCCGCGCTGGAATTTGGTCGTCGCGATCAACCCGGCGCGTTCGAGCGCGCGGCACGCCGCGGCCTGAGTCGATCCCGCGACATTCTCGCTGCCGATCGCCGCATCGAGTTCGGCGGCGGTGACATAGCGCCCTTCATTCGCCGCCGCCTCGATGCAGCGAAACGCCAGGATGTGCGACGGATAGAGCGCGCCGGGCAAGGCGATGCGCGCCGGCGGCGGCGGGACGGCTTCGTCGGTCATGACAGGGCTCCCGAGGTAAGGGCTTGCGGCGTGGCGGCGGCCCAGGGCTGGGCGGCTAGCCGGGCGAGATAGGCGGCGCGCTCATCGGCGCTCATCGCCGGGCGCTGCGGCGCGGCGGTGGCGGCGGGCGGGGCGCGGCCGAACTTCTCGTCGCGCATCACCATCCCGTGGATCGTCACGACGCGATTGGCCCAGGTCGCCAGCCAATCGGCATTGCGCCCGCGCCGCCCGCGCCAATAGCCGGCGAACGCCTCGCCCTGCGCGGCATAGCTTTCGGCACACCACTGTTCGGCACAGGCGCGCGCGTTGGGCGGCAGATCGGCGACAGGGGGGACCACCCAATCCCCCGGTAGAAAAGTTTTCGCGACCCCACCCGCTGTTTCCAGCGGGGGATTCCCTTTTTTAGATTCTTCCCTTCTTTTATCTGTGTCCGGCCGCTGTCCGGCCAGTGTCTCGCCGCGCGTCCCGGCCCCTGTCTCGCGATCGTCGCCGGCAGCCTGATAAAATTCGTAATTACATATCGTTATGACCAACACGCCGTGTCCGACGCTGGTCTCGATCATGGTCTGGTCGCGGAGCCGTGCGAAAAGCCGCTCAACCCAGCCCTTGGGGCGGTCCATCGTCGCCGCGAAATCGCGGATCGACAGCGCGAGCTGACCGCGCCGCAGCCCGATCATTCGCTCCTTGTAGCGCACGCGCCCCGCTTGCCAGCCGGCGCGCAGCACCAGCCAGGCAAAGGCCATCGCCTCGGCATCGTTGCGGAAGGCCGGATGGCCGAGCAGCGACCGGTGGATGCGGGCATAGCCGTTGGCGGGACCACCCCGGTCGAGCGGGGCGCTGCTGCTTGATTCACTGTCGTGCATGTGATCGCGATATTGCGATATTTCTCACATTGCAACGGCAATATGAGAATAATCTCACATAGCGCGGTCGTGCACGATGTGCGAACCTTCGCACATGACCGACACCCCCGCCGCCAATATCGTCGCCCTGCTCGAGGCAGTCCGCCCGCTAGACGACGCCGGCAAACCGCTGTCGGACCGGCGCTGGTGCCTCGATGCCGGCGTCAATACCGGCTTCTGGCGCGATCTGCGCAAGGGCACGATGCCGCGCATCGACACGGTCGAGGCGTTGGCGCGCACCGCCGGGCTGAGCCTCTCCGCGCTGCTCGCCGGCGACGCCGCCCCGGCACCCGTCGATGCGTTGCCTCGTGCAGCCGAGCTCGCGCAAATGCTGGCCGATGTGCAGGCCGAGTTGCCGGCGGGCACCGCCCTCGCGGACTATCCGCCATTCGTCGGGCCAGCGCTGCTGACGCGGCTTCGGCAATTCGCAGCGGGGCATCGTAAAGCCGCCGATCCGCCGCCAGCGCCCGCTCGCGATACAGCCGCTCGATCTCGCCGTGCCACCACGCCAACCGCTCGGGCATGATCGCGCATTCGAGCAGGCACGATCGGCAACCCACCTCGCATTGCGGCTCCTGAAGCACGATCGGTTCGACTCGCGGGGCGGTAGGCATGTTCCTGTTGTGTTCCGCAATCTCCTACCTGTCTAGGATTTTTCCTGCGATCTTGGGGCCTGACAACCCAATGGTGCTTGTAACGATTGTATCGGTTCGGCGCGGCGCCTAATCTGCCCCTCAAGGAGCCACAATCAAATGACGTTCCTGATTTTTCTGTTTGCGCTGATGGGCTCATCGCAGGCCGATCCCGTGATTACCGATAATCGGATCCCCGATGGCGCTGTCGTGGCGGCGATGGAAGCGCGCATCGTCATGCCAACAGGCGCCGAGCCTCTTGAAAAATATGATCGAAAATACACCCAAGCACGCGTCGATGGAAAGGACATGATCCTTGGTCAGTTGATTGACCACCGTTTGACGGTGGAGATAGCTCATGGTGGCCATGGGCCTCTGCCTCCGCCGGTTCGCCGCGTACTTATGGATGATATTCAGATGGTTTTCGACGGCGGTTGCGGTATCATTACCGTGACCTACGAACTGGGTTCCAGCACGCCGCCAAAGGCGTTTTGCAACCCGCAGGGTCCACACCCGCAGTGACGATTGCCCGCGACGTTCATGCCGCGCGCTCATCATCGATATCATGACCCGCATCATCGCAGCCGCCCTCGCCTATTTCGCCACCGTTTTCGGCCTCCGCTTCCTGCTCGGCACGCTCCGTGTTCTGTTCGTCATCCCGCGCATCGGCGAGACGGCGGCGGTGCTGCTGGAACTACCGGTGATGCTCACGGCGAGCTGGGTCGCCGCAGGTTGGTGCGTGCGGCGCTTCGCCGTCCCACCGCGGGTCGCGCCACGGCTCGCGATGGGTTTGCTCGCCTTCGCGCTGGTGATGGTCGCCGAACTCGCCCTGGCGGTGATCCTGTTCGGCCAGAGCCCGGCACAGCATTTCGCCAGCTTCCGCCATTTCGCCGGCGCCGCCGGGCTCGCCGCGCAGATCGGCTATGCGCTGTTCCCGGCGCTGCGCCGCGCCCAGCCGCGCTGAGTTGTCCGCCGCGAACCGTCCCCTATATCGCGCCTGTCATTTCCCGACGAGGAGCAAGCCGATGTCCGTCACCGTGATCTACAAGACCAGCGCCACCGCGACCGGCGGCCGCGACGGGCGGACGCGCAGCGACGATGGCAGCGTCGATGTCGCGCTCGTCATCCCCAAGGAAATGGGCGGCCCGGGCGGCGTCGGCGCCAATCCGGAAAAGCTCTTCGCCGCGGGCTATTCGGCCTGTTTCCTCAGCGCGATGAAAGCGATGTCGGGCAAGGTCGGCGTCAAGGTGCCGGCCGATGCCAGCGTCACCGCCGAGATCGGCTTCGGCCCGCGCGCCGAGGGCGGTTACGGCATCACCGCCGACCTGACCGTCACCCTGCCCGGCGTCGACCGGGCCGAGGCCGAAAAGCTCGTCCATGCCGCGCATGAGGTCTGCCCCTATTCCAACGCCACGCGCGGCAATGTCGATGTCGGGCTGACCGTGGCCTGAGCCTTCCACTCCCCTACTACTCCCCTCCCTGGACAAGGGAGGGGCCGGGGGTGGGTCGGCTCGAGGTGCGCGAGTCGCTCCATCGAGAGCAACCCACCCCCAACCCCTCCCTTCCAGGGAGGGGAGCAGGAAACCCCTATCGCTTGCCGCCGCGCATCCCGTCGACGCTCCATGCGCCCGGCCCCGCGGCGGCGATGTAGAGGAAGATAAAGCAGAACAGGATCGCCGCGTCGCCGCCATTCAGGCCCGGCCAAAAGCCTTTCGACCCGTGCGCCAGGAAATAGGCCACCGCCATCTGACCGGCGCAGAGGAACGCGGCCAGCCGCGTGAACAGGCCCAGCGCGATCAGCGCGCCGCCGCCAATCTCGATCACGGCCGCGACGACGAGGATCATCGGCAAGGGTGACGGGGCGCCCGGCTGCACGCCGGGAAAGGCGAACAGCTTCATCAGCCCATGTTCCATGAACAGCAGCGCCGCCATGATACGCAGCAGCGCGCGCAATTGCGGCCCGCGATGGTCGAGAAAGCCCATTGATACCCCCCTTATTGTCGTGGTCCGTACAGCCTGAACCGATGCGGCAGGCGGGTCAATCGACGCGAACGGGGCGCGGCGGCTCAGGAAAATGTCCGCTCCAGACGATCGAGCGAATCGCCCTTCCTCCAGCGCCGCGCGGCGGGGGTGAGCAGCAAGGCACAGGCGACGAGTTGCACCGCGACATGCGCCACGCCCAGCCAGGTCCAGCCGGGAATCTTGCCCGGCGCCATCGCCTGCAGCATGAGCGGCCGGCCGATCGTAAAGACCACCGCAACATCGCAGACGCTCCACAGAATCGCGAACCACATCGCGATCCCGCTGCGCGAGCGCGAGATGCGCAGCATCACCGCGACCACCAGCGCCGCCATGACCAGATACCGTATGACGATCGCGACGTTGAGGGCGTAACGCCACGGCACGCCCGACATCAGGAAGGTTTCCAGCGCGCCCAGCAGCAGCGTCGCGACGATCAACCGCTCGAACCAGATGATCGGCGCCGGACGCATGCCAGGTTGCCCGATCATTGCTGATACGCACCGAGCACATGCGCCAGCGTCGAATAATGCGACAGCCCCGCCAGCCGGTGCACCGCCACGACATTAGGGAGCGCTGCCGCCAGCGCATCGGCCATCGCGATTGGCGCCCAATTGTCCTCGGTGCCGTGCCACAAGGTCACCGGTGCCGTCACCTCGGCCAGCATTGCCGACCATGGCGAGCCATAGGCCAACAGCTCGCGACGATAACCCGGCGCGCCGTCGCGCAGTGCGGCGGCAAGAATCGCGCGGATCCCGCCGCGAAAACCCGGCTCGCCGACCAGCGCGCGATCGGCCCCCGCCGCGCCGGCAAAGACCATGCGATAGAGCAGGCCCGGCGCCACCCGCATCAGCAATGCCTGGAAACGCAGCAACGCGGCAAAACGCCGCGGTGACCCCTGCGCCGCGCGGAACACCGGCGCGCCGGCCATCGCGGCGAGATAATCGCCGCTCTCCAGCGGCGCCGCCGCCGCGATCAGATCGATCCGCGTCACCCGCGCGCCGAGCCGCGCCGCCAGCTGCAGCGCCGCGAACGCGCCGAGCGAGAAGCCGACCAGCGCCACCGGCTCCCCGGCGAAACGAGCGTCGATTGCCGCCGCCAGCGCGTCCCAGTCCCGCGGCGCGTCACCGGTACGGTCGGGCGCGTACAGGTCGCCCCCCGCAAAGGGCGCGCCGCCGAACAGCGCCAGCTCGGCCGGCCCGCCGGGCACGCCGTGGAGATAGACGATGCGGCGCGGCGCAGTCATGTCTGCGTCCTGACGCGTTGCGCGGGTTATGGGAAGCCGGAAGCCCGTGATTCAATTTTCGCCGATATGGTCCATGGCAGCATGCGCGCATCGCTTCGAGCCGGTGAGCGCCTGCTCTTTCGCATTGTCGATCCAGCCGAGAACGCGCCCCTGCTTGGCGCGAATTCCCACGCTGCGGGACAGCGATTTCTCCCCTGCTCCCCGCTCTCTTCTCCCCTGCTTTTTCCGAGCAGGGGAGAAGTTCATCAAGCTATTGCGGTATAAGGGATAAATCCGCACAAAAAATCGCCGGATCAGGGTAGTTTTTCTGCATCATTCGACGACGAGACCGCAAAAGTGCCCGGGGGCGGCGCAGCGCCGGCGTGACGCACCGGAACGCGGGACGCATTACTAAACTAAAGCCGATTTCCCGATCGGGTCGACCGCGCCGCGCCGGCCTGGTCCCGCTTCGGCGGCATCCAGAGTTCTTCATGCGCGAAGGGCAGGCGCACGCTCACGGCCCATTTCTTCCCGCCGATCAGGACGGCGCCCTTCGCATGCCTGGTAGCAAGGAATTTTCGCAGCCGACCGAGCTCGGTCGCGCGCAGGAACAGACTATACTGGTCGCCGCGCCGCTTGCGCGTCGTCGGGTCGTTGAGGCCGGGCCAGTCTTTCGGCCAGGCGATCGATGCCTCAGGGGCATAGTCATAGCGCCAAAGCATCACTTCGATCTTGTCGGGTAGCCAGTCCTGTGCCGCCGCACGCTTGAACCCGTGCAATATGTCATAGGCCGCCAGGATCGCGTCCGGCATCGGCGCGCGTGCGTCGCTTTTGGTCATATTGCCATAAATCGAGATGTAGAAGGGCTTGTCACCGGCATAGACAAGCAGGTCGGTCTGCGGCTGATCCGTGCTGGCGCTGGCGCTATAGTCACCGGCCGCGCGCGACAAATCGGCGAGCGATAGCGAATCCAGCAACGCGTTTTGCGCCGCGCTATCGAGCTTGACCGATTTGTAGCCGCTCTCCGTCCGGTAGACTGCGGTGCCATCCGCATAAAGCGCAAAGGCCGGCGAGTCCGAGCCGATGACGGCGAGCCACGGGTCTGATTCTCGCAGCACCACAAGCGGCATCGGCGCCGATGAACGTCGCGCGGCAGCCAGCGTGCGCGGACGGTCGAAATAGATCCTCGCCCAAGGGTCAGCACTCGGCTGAAGCACCCGGCGCGGCTGGTGCGGCGGCGGCTTGTCGGCGCCGGATGCAGCCACACCGAGCAGCATGAGCGGGACGAACCATCGACGGATGGGGCGGGTCATCATGACCATGTCTGCCAGCAAGACCCGCGTTCCGCCATGGGTAAAACACAGCGCTTCCCCGGTCGACGCTGGACGGTTGCAGCGCGGGGTTCGTTGCCGTGCATGGCGCCGCCTCGCTCCGTCTGGACATGGCACGCCCTGCCGCTACGTTGCTGCACTGCAACCGTAACGATCCTGACGCACCTCTCGCAGAAACGAGCCACCAGCATGACCAACGTGACGGCCCCGCCCCTGCAACGCGTGCTCGGCCCGATCGGCGTGACGATGCTGACGCTTTCGGTGCTCTCGCCCGGAGCCTCGGTGCTGGTCGCCGGGGCCGACATCCTGCACCAGGCCGGCACCGGGGCGGCGCTGGCGTTTCTGCTGGGTGGCCTGCTGACGCTGATCTTCACCTTTGCCCAGGCCGAGCTCGGCTCCTCCTTCCCGCTCGCCGGCGGCGACTATGCCACGATCGGCAACACACTCGGCCCGCGCGCCGGCTTCGTGCAGTTCGGCGTCAACCTGCTCCAGACGCCGGTGTTCATCGCGGTCTCCGCAACCGGCGTCGGGCTTTATCTGCACGTGCTGGCGCCGGGCCTGCCCGCCCTCGGCATCGCGCTTGCCGCGCTGGCGCTGGCGGCGGCGATCGCGCTGCTCAACATCCGTACCGGCGCGCTGCTGACCGGCACCTTCCTCGTCGTCGAACTCGGCGCGCTGGCGCTGATCGCGCTGCTCGGCTTCATGCACCCGGTGCAATCGCTCGGCGCCGTCTTCACCGCGCCGCTGGCCTTTGCCGGCGGCGCGCCGACGCACCTGACGCTCGCCGGCATGGGGCTGGCCGTGGCGGCGGCGTCCTGGGCGACGAGCGGTGCAGGCCAGGCGATCTATTTCAGCGAGGAGATGCACGCCCCCGCCAGCGTCGGCCGGCTGGTCATCGCCATCGTGATGATGACCATCCTGTTCGAGTTCGTGCCGGTGCTCGGCATCGTCATCGGCACCGAGCATCTGCCGTCGGTGTTCTCGAGCGACGCGCCGTTCACCGCCTTCCTCGCCGAGCGCGCCTCGCCGCTGATCGCGACGCTGGTGACGATCGGCGTCATCGCCGCGCTGTTCAACGCGCTGGTCTCGGGCATCACCTGCTATGGTCGTTTTCTCTACAGCTCGGGCCGCGACCGCATCTGGAGCGCGCCGATCAACCGGGCACTGGTGCGCATCCATGCGCGTTTCGGGTCACCATGGATCGCCACGCTGGTCGTCGCTCTCTCGGCAGTGGCATGCTGCTTTCTCGGCCTGTCACGGCTGATCGTGCTCGCCTCGGGCTGCGGCATCGCGCAATGGGTGCTGCTCAATATGGCCGGCATCGTCGGGCGGCGGCGCGGCCTGACCGGTGGCCCGGGGACGTATCGCGCGCCGCTGTTCCCGCTGACGCACATCATCAGCCTGATCGGCGCGGCCACGCTGGCGATCATCGCCTGGCAGGATGTCGCAAGCGGCCGCCCGGGGGTGATCGCGGTTGCGACGGTGATCCTGCTGTCGTTGCTCTACCACCGCTTCGTACTCGATCGTCGCGGCGCACGCTGGACGATGGTCAGCGCCGCGGCGGACGCGACGGCCTGAAGCGGCCTGGAGCGGGATGCGAAAAGGTGGGAACCGGTTTTTCGCTACAATCCCGCGACGACAGAAGATTATAGAGCAGGATCTCATCACATCCTGCTCTAGCGGTGTTCAGCGTTAAGCCGCCGCTGCGCAGCATTGATCGCGCGCGCGTCCCAATCGACCTCGCGTTTCGACGCGGGCCAATGCACGCGGCGGTCGCTCCACTGGTATAACAAGGTGCCGTGCACCCCCTGCGCGTCGCGCTTCAGCACCGGGCACTCCCAGATCGGCGAAAGGATCGCGCCCGCTTGCTCATCGCCGACGCGCGCAAAGAAATCCTCGATAAATTCGATATCGCGGCCATCGGGAAAGATCGCCGCAAAGGCTTCGTCGCTGGCTGCGAAGATACTGAAGGTCGCGTTGTCGGCGCGGTCGATGATCTGGATGTTCTTCACCAGCCCATCCTGCGCGTTGCGCGCAATGTGGGCAACAAGGACCACACCTCGTTCTATCGTATTCATCCGAGACACCGCCCCCCATCACCCCCCTCGCATCGCGCCGCCATTGCGCTACACTGCCCGGAGAATCGGGGGGTTCCATGGCGCAACTGCTGTACGAAATCTGGGTCAATACCGATGGCACGCGGCGCTCGTTGTGCGCGGTGTCGCCGGTCGACGACGAGCTGCGCGCGCGGCTCGATCGCGGTTATCGGCTGGCGCATCGCTTCTGGGCGGCGTCGCGCTTCGCCGCACTGCGCGAGGAGCATCGCCGGCTCGGCCAAGGCCCGTTCCGCCCGCGCCCCGGCGAGCGCGACCAGATCCATGACGAGGCGACCGCTGCTGTGCAGCGCGCCTATCTCGCGATCCGCCCGCGCTGCCGCCGCATGCTCGCGCCCGCCCCCGACGGCGTGGTGC
>NZ_JARYTI010000062.1 GCF_029911635.1 Sphingomonas sp. AR_OL41 | reverse complement strand
GGCTCCTTATGGTGGAGCCCCGATGCTCTGCCTGCCTCAAACATCGCTCAACCCACGCGAGACGCTCGCTCGTTCACCTCAACCGTGCCGCACGCGCCCTCCCGCGCAGCGGGTTCGTGCCTCCACCGCCTCAAGCCGTTCCCGACGATTCCCACCGTGCCTGAAATATGCCGTTGGACCGCGAGCCTTATCGCGCAGCTCAAACACACTAACGGATGTCCGAGGCTCGGGACAGAACAGGGAGTCCCAATGGCGGGTTATGGGTCATCGTTGCCGCGAAGCTGCCGGGCGGGAGCCGGCCGTTTTCGGACGCCTAAAACCAGCCTTTCGATTGATATGAATGAGTGGCCAAAATTGGGGAGCCGAAGTCGCGTCGGGAACGTCCACATGTGGGTCATCATGCTAGTCCACGACAGATTGTGGTCTACGCTTTCGACCTGCCAGTTCGTCTTCCATATACCCCAGCTCGAGCGGCGCGAAATAAGCGAATGAACCCCAGTCGCCATGCAGCTGGGCGAACTCGGGAAGGGCGGCGTCGATCAAGGCCTTTGCCGACAATCCACGATCGCGATCACGACTTACAAGGGCTCTCAAATCGCCGAGGTAACGTTGGAAGTCGAAGACGTCTCTTGCCGTCGCCACGCCGCCATGCCCGGGCACGAAGGTGGTATCGCTGGCATCAGTCGCGTGCAGCATCTCGGCGAGGGTGCTGAGCCAGCTGGCGACGTCGCCGTCGATGATGTTGGGCGAAACATGGCGCCATAGGATATCCCCGCAGTAAACGGTCTTCGCGTCGGGCACGGTGACGATCAGATCGCCCCCGGTGTGGCCGAGCACCGGCTGGATCAGGATCTTGCGCTTGCCGAGCCAGATCGTGAGATCGTGGTCGATCGTCACATCGGGCAGCGGGAGCGCCGTCACCATTGCCGCGATGCGCGGCGACGGATGCGCTCCGAACAAATGAAGATTTTCGGTCCGCACCCAACCGCGCACGTTGCGATGCGCGATGATGATCGCGCCTGCCGCCCGCAGCACGGCGTCGCCTGCGACATGATCTGCGTGGTAATGCGTGTTGACCACGTATCGGATCGGCTTCGGTGTCAGCTTGCGAATGTCGGCGATCAGCACCTTGGTCGCCTCGGGGTCGAAAAAGCTGTCGATCACCAGCACCCCGTCATCGCCAATGACGAAACCCGCGTTCGATCCCGACCGCCCCGCCGGACCGTCGATCGCGGCGTAGACTCCCGGTGCGATCGGCGTCAGCGTGAAGGGATCGGCGGCCGGCGCGACGGTGGTGGCGCTGGACTGGATGGCTAACAATGCCGCAGCGACTGCGGCAGGCCGTATCAGCATCCCGACCAACCTGAGTGCCGCGATGGAGCTTTGCCGCATCACCGTGCTGCGTCCGTGGCTTGCATGAATGCTCCGATATGCTCGTTCAGGAATTTGGCGTCGGCCGGATTGCTCGCCGCACCTGCGGTATGGCCCCAGAGCGACGGAATCGGCAGCAAGGTGACGTGCGGGATGAAGCGGGCTTCGTACCGCGCGTCGTCGACGGGAAAATACAGATCGGTTGCGGAGGGCATATACAGCACCGGCACCTTGATCGATGCCAGCGCCTTTTTGACGTCACCTCCGAAGCCGGCTGTCGTGCCGATATCGTGCCCCTCCCAAGTGTGCATCTGCAGGATCAGGTCGTTGGCATCGGCGCCGGGAATGAAGTCCTTGTACAGCCCGTCGAACACGGTGCGGAAAGTCGTGCCTGGGGGCGATCCGGCGCGCCACAATTCCTCGCGCCACCACCCTTGCGAGAAGAGCCACCCGGCCCAGATCGCGCCAAAGGACTGAAGGCCCTTTTTCGGCTGCACTTTATAGTCACCGCCCGCAAACACCGGATCGCTTTCGATCGCGATGATCTGGCTTTCCAGGCGCACGATGCCGTGTGGCTAGGTCTTGGCGGTAGCGGACGTGACGACGATACGGTCCATGAAATCGGGATAGGAGACCGCCCATTGAAATGCCTGCTCGCCTCCCATCGAAAAGCCGACGACGGCACGCACATGCCGCACGCCGAGCGCGTCGCTGAGCAGGCGATGTACCGCTGCGACATTGTCGCGGACGCTTGTGACGGGAAAGCGCGGCCCGTCGAACGGCGCGGGCGTGTTGCTGGGAGAGGAGGATTTGCCATTGCCGAACAACTCGGTCGCGACGAGAAAATATCTTTTGGGATCGAGCGCCTTGCCGGGTCCAATCAGCCATTCATAGCCATGGGAATCGGCCATGTAATGAGACGGCAGCAATACGACATTGTCGCGCGCCGCGTTGAGCGTGCCGTAGGTCGCGTACATCACCTTGGCCTCGGGCAAAACCGTGCCGTTTTCGAGCGCGAAATTGTTGATGACGAAGGCACGCCGGTCGCCGTCCGCCGCCCGTGCCGGGCCCGTCGTCGCAAGCGCCAGCGCCAGAATACACACCAGGAATCGCAGCATCTGGTTCACCTCATGAGAGCGCTGTCGCCCAACCTTACCGCTTTCAAGGCTGCGCGCGACGTGAAATGCGCGATGAACGAGTGAACACCTCCGGGGCGGACCCAGAGATCGATGCATTTCTTGAAATTGGGTCCTTGGATCCTTTCGCGCATGGCGCAAGGAAGGGGCAGCTATCGCCATCCCTCATCCCTTCGATACCTTGTGTTGAAAGCTTGCATCCCCGCGCGCGGCGGACAGGTTTTCTGTTCTCGGGGCGGGGCCACGAAAGCGGCGTTCAGGGGCGTGACCGCAGCTTTGCTGCCCGCTGACCAGGACCCGCCAAGCTGCTTGCGGCCCTCCCCAATTCAAAAACCGCACCGGAGAGAGGCTGATCTCGGGGACGCTCAAGCTTCGCCGAGTGGCCAATAAAGCGGCAAGCTTCGTTCGGTCATTCCCGCCCTGACACGCTCATTGCCGCCCCGCAGCGCCGCCGAACAAACGCCAGATTTTCACCGTCGCGGGGCTTGCGCCAACCCGCAGCATGATTGATCTTGTCCGCTCGGCGGCAACCGGCAACAAGCGCTGATGGCTGATCCGTCCCTTCTGACCGTGCGCGCTCTTGCGAAGGATGTTCCTGGCACTCGCACGTTGTTCCGCGGGCTGGCCTTGACGGTCGGTGCCGGAGAAATCGTCGCGATCACCGGCGAATCCGGCGTCGGCAAATCGACGCTGCTCAACATCCTCGCCGGGTTGGACGACGCCGATGCAGGCGAGGTGGTGATCGACGGGATCGCGCTCGGTGGCCTCGACGACACCGCGCGCACCCGACTCCGGCGCGAACGCATCGGCTTCATATTCCAGGCATTCCACATCCTGCCCTATTTGACCTTGCGCCAGAACGTCGCCCTGCCCCTCGCGCTGGTCTCGCCCGACGGCACGATGGCGCACGCCGAGGCGGATGCGATGCTCGCCGCGGTAGGCCTCGGCGATCGCGGCGCGGGCTATGCTCGCGACCTGTCGGGCGGTGAGCTGCAACGCGTGGCGATCGCGCGCGCGCTCATCCACCGGCCGGCGTTGATCCTTGCAGACGAGCCGACCGGAAACCTGGATCCCGAGACTGCGGCGCGCGTGCTGACGCTGTTCGCCAACGCCGCACGCGAACGCGGCGCGGCGACGGTGCTGGTAACGCATTCCGGGGCGACCGCGGCGATTGCCGACCGCGTGCTGACGTTAACCGCGGACGGCCTGGTTGCACGTGCGCGCTAAGTCCGGCCTGTGGTCGGGCCGGCTGGCGCTCGGCTGGCTGATCGCAGGCGAGTGGCGCTTCCATCCCGCCCGCTTCCTGGTCACCGCGGTGGCGATTGCGGTGGGGGTCGCGCTTGGCTTCGCGGTGCATCTGGTCAACGGCTCGGCGCTTGCGTCGTTCGACAGCGCCGTGCGCGGCGTGAACGGCGCCGCCGACCTGAGCGTGAAGGCGACGAGCCGGCTCGGGTTCGACGAGCGGCTCTATCCCCGGGTCGCGCTGGCCAGCGGGGTCGCGGACGCAAGTCCGGTCATACAGCTCGACGCGCGGATCGGCAGGGCACATGTAACGCTGCTGGGTCTCGACATTCTGCGGGCGGCAGTGGTGACCCCCACGCTGATCGGGGTGCGGTCGCAAGGGCGCGAGACCGGCGGTGCCGCGGTTTTCGACGAAACGGACATCTTCCTGTCGCGCGAGGCACTCGAGCGGAGCGGGGCGAAGCCTGGAGCGGTGGTGACGATCGCTGCCAACGGACGTGCGGTGCCGTTGCGGATCGCCGGTACGCTCCCCGGGGTTGGCGACGGTACGGCGGTCGCCGTCATGGACATCGCCGCAGCGCAGTGGAAGTTCGACCGTCTCGGACGGCTTGATCGGCTCGACGTCAAGGTGACGGATCGCCGGTTGGCGGACGCGGCGCTCGCGGGCGTCATGACCGGCGACGCCGTGATCGCGACCGCACAAACGCAGACCATGCAGGGTGATGCGCTGTCCCGCGCATATCGCGTCAATCTTGACATGCTGGCGCTCGTCGCGCTGCTGACCGGCGCATTTCTGGTCTATTCTGCGCAATCATTGTCGGTCGTCAGGCGGCAGCGGGCCTTTGCGCTGCTGCGCACGCTCGGGATGCCGCGCGGCGCGGTGGTCGCTGCCGTTGTGACCGAGGGCGTGGCGATCGGCGTGATCGGATCAGGCGGGGGGCTGGCGGCGGGCTATGGTCTTGCCTGGGCGGCGGTGCACTGGCTGGGCGGGGATCTCGGCGCGGGCTATTTTCGCGACGCCGGGCCCGGGGTGGTATTCCAGCCTCTGGCCGCGCTCGGCTTCTTCTCGATCGGCCTGCTCGCGGCGGTTGTGGGAAGCGCCGTTCCGGCGCGCCTCGCGGCGCGCGCCGCGCCGGCGGCGGCGCTGAGGAATGCCGGCGACGTGCTCGATCCGCGCCAGCGCGTGTCTTGGTGGCCGGCGGCCGTTCTGCTGATCGCGGGCGGCGTGGTGTCGTTGCTGCCGCCCGTGGCGCATTTGCCGCTGTTCGGCTTTGCCGCGATGGCGCTGTTGCTCGGCGGCGGCATCGCGGGGGTCCCGTGGGTCGCGCGCGCGCTGCTGGGGCCGCTCGCACGTCGGACGATCGGCACGGTCCCGCGCCAACTCGCCATCCGGCACCTTCATGGCGCCCCGGGCCAGGCCGCCACCGCGCTGTGTGGCATCGTCGCCTCGACCGCGCTGATGATTGCGATGGCGACGATGGTGACGAGCTTTCGCGGCGCGGTCGATGACTGGCTCAGCCATGTCCTGAGCGCCGATCTTTACATGCGCACCAACGCGGGCGCGAGCTTCGACCCCGCGATGCGCCTACGGCTTGCCGCGACGCCCGGCATCGCGCACATCGCTTTCGGACGACAGCTCCAGCTGACCATCGCGCCGGATCGACCGCCGATCACGCTCATCGCGCGCCCGCGGCGCGGCGCCGAAGATCCGCAGTTCGTGCTGATCGCCCGCGCGGGCGTGCTGCCGGCTGGCATCACACCGATCTGGGTATCGGAACCGGCGCAGCGGCTCTATCGCTGGAACCCGGGCGATGTGATCCCTCTGCCGATCGGTGGCGGCACCCGCTTTGCCGTGGCGGGCGTGTGGCGCGACTATGCACGGCAGGCCGGGGCGGTACTGATCCAGGACGCAGACTATCAACGTCTGACCGGTGACACCGGACGCGACGAAGCATCGGTAACGCTCCTGCCGGGAAGCGACGCGGAAGCGGTGACCCAGCGGCTGCGGGCGCGCATATCGCCGGCGCTGCGTGGGCAGGTCGATATCACGCAACCGTCGACGCTGCGCCGGTTCGCGTTGACGCTGTTCGACCGGAGTTTCGCCGTGACCTACCTGCTCGAAGCGATCGCCATCCTGGTCGGGCTGGCCGGTGTCGCGGCGACCATGTCGGCGCAGACACTGGCGCGCGAGCGCGAGTTCGGGATGCTGCGTCATCTCGGTCTCACGCGCGGTCAGCTCGCCACGATGCTCGCGACGGAGGGCGCGATCGTCGGACTTACCGGTGCGCTCGCCGGGATCGGGCTCGGGTTGGTGCTGTCGCAAGTGCTGATCCATGTGATCAACCCGCAATCGTTCAACTGGACGATGGCGACGCGCGTCCCGATCGGTACCTTGGTGGCGGTGGCAGCGGCACTCACCGGTGCCGCAGCGGTGACCGCCCTGCTCGCGGGGCGGCGTGCGACGTCGCGCAGCGCGGTGCAGTCGGTGCGGGAGGATTGGTGATGCGCGTCTCACGGATCGTCGCGTTGCTCGCCGCGGCGAGCCTGACGGCGTCCGCGCCAGCGCCGTATCCGGTGGTGAAGCCCGATATCGCGCTGCGCTTCCCGCGCGATCACGGCGCCCATCCGCAGTTCCGGACCGAATGGTGGTATGTGACCGGCTGGCTCCGCACCGCGGACGGCGCCGATCTCGGCTTTCAGGTCACGTTCTTCCGGACCCGCCCACCAGTCGATCCGGCCAATCCGAGCCGCTTCGCCGCCGGGCAGGTGATGTTCGCGCATGCCGCGCTGTCGGATCCGAAGGTCGGGCGGTTGCTGCACGGCGAGCGGTCCGCCCGCGCGGGGTTCGGCCTGGCCGGTGCCGATACCGGCGTTGCCGACGTCAAGATCCTCGACTGGCGGCTGCGGCGCAGCGTCGACGGGCGTTGGGCAACCCAGGTGGCGGCATCTGGCTTCGAGCTTGCCCTCACCTTCGCGCCGACCCAGCCGCCGCTGCCGCAGGGCCAGGGCGGGTATAGCCGCAAGGGCCCGCAGCCCGGGGCGGCCAGTTATTATTACTCGATCCCGCACCTCAAGGTCACGGGTCAGGTGCGTCGAGAAGGTGCGTTGGTTTCGGTCACCGGCGAGGCGTGGCTCGATCGCGAATGGTCCTCCAATTATTTGCAGGGCGATGCACAAGGTTGGGACTGGGCCGGCCTCAACTTCGATGACGGCAGCGCACTGATGGCCTTCCGAATCCGGCGCAGGTCGGGCGGTACGCTGTGGGCGGGGGGATCGCTGCGCCATGCCGACGGCACGACGGTCACGCTCGCGCCTGGCGATGTGGCGTTCCGCGCGGTGGCCCGCTGGCGCAGCCCGGTGACCGGCGCGACGTATCCGGTGGCGCAGGAACTCAGCGTGCGGTTGCCGGGTGGCGTGCGCCGCTGGTCCCTGACCCCGCTGTTCGCGGCGCAGGAACTCGACGCGCGGCGCAGCGGTCTGCCGGTGTATTGGGAAGGCGCGGTGCGGACCGCGGGTGGGCGTGGGTATCTTGAACTGACGGGCTACGACCGCGCACTGACGATGTGAACACTGCGACTCAACCCCGGTTGTGCTGCTGACTGGCTGGGGCCAGCGCATGGCAACCGGCGAGAAGCAGCCTGCGCATGTCGACTGTGTGCTTTCCAAACCAGCGGATCTTGATGAACTGCGTGCCGTTTTTGCGAGGCTCACTGCCCGCGACAAATGAGTATATCCTGACCAGTCTTTGAGTGAATCCGAGCCGCGGCATGATCAATCCGGCGCAAGCCGGAGAACGTAGTACCCGCTACCGGCGAGCTACAACACCAACCGGGACACGATCCGGGCGGGATTTCGCGCAAGCAAATCATCGTTCCACTGCCGCAACCTTTCACACCCCACATATGTTATGGCTTCGCGCGAATGCTCCAAGGGTATCGACCGATGCCCGTTCTCACCCTCGCGACCTCCCGGCCATTGGCTTTCGCTCCGCGAGCCTCTGGTTTTCCGAAGGCTGATCATGTCTGCCGAGAAGCTTAGTCCCGAAGACGTAGCGCTGAGCCTGACCTTGGCTATCGTCACATCCTCGCCCGCGCCGCTGCTGCTGCTGGACGGTCAACTGACCATCATCGCGGCGAGCACATCATTCTGCTCGGTTTTCGGTGCCGACCCGGCGCAACTGAAGGGCCAGCCGCTCTACGCCTTGGACGGCGGCAAATGGGATAACCCCCAACTGCGATCCCTGTTGAGCGCGACAATGTCGAGTGATGGAACGCCGGACGCCCACGACATCGACCTCCAGCTGACGCGGCGACCGGTTCGGCATCTGATCGTCCAGGCCAGGCGCCTGGAATATCTGGATCTGGAGCAGACGCGCATTCTCGTTGCCGTGTCGGATGTCACGGAGGCGCGAGCGGACGCGACGCTGAAGGAAGCAGCAGTCCGCGAAAATCGCGTCCTGTTGCAGGAGGTTCGCCACCGGGTCGCCAACAGTCTGCAGATCATCGCCAGCGTGCTGCTGCGCAATGCGCGAGCGACCACGTCAGAAGAGACGCGCGGCCATCTCCAGAACGCCCACCATCGGGTGATGTCCGTGGCCGCGCTCGAACGGCTGTTGTCCACCTCGAAAGACGGCGGCATCGAAGTCCATACCTATTTCACCCGGCTTTGCGAAAGCATATCGGCGTCGATGATCGGCGATGTCGATCAGATATCATTGATCGTCGAAGGTGGAGATGGCGTGGTTGAAGCCAGGGTGTCGGTGAGCCTGGGCCTGATCGTCACAGAGCTGGTCATCAACGCGCTCAAGTACGCCTTTCCCGATGGACGGCCGGGAAAGATCATCGTCGATTATAATTTCCACGGGCCGAACTGGATCCTGTGCGTGCGCGACGATGGCGTCGGCATGCCGCTGACCGCGCCGATCCGCACAGGCTTGGGCACGAGCATCGTCGCAGCGCTTGCCGGACAGCTGCACGCGTCGGTCGAAATAACGTCCAAGCACCCAGGGACCCAGGTTTCCATCACGCATACCCGGATCGCCCTGGCGGACGATGAGCCCGAAGCGGTGAGCGAGCCGCTCACGGCGACGCGCCCGGCGTCCGGCGCGATGGTCATCTGACGAGCAGAGGAATGATCATGACCGCACCACAAGATGGCAAGACGACACAGACCCTTATGATTGTCGAGGACGAGGCGCTCGTGGCGACGCTCCTCCGTGACGAGCTTCAGGACGCGGGATACAAGGTCCTCAACCTGACGGACCGTCACGTCGAGGCGCTTGAAGTCGCCAGGGCCGAAAAGCCGGATCTGGCGCTGGTCAACATCCGGCTCGCCGGGGGCGACGATGGTATCGAACTCGCCGAGCAACTGAAAACGCTGAGCATTCCAGTCCTGCTGATCAGCGGACAGGTCAGCCGGGCCAGCTCGGCCAAGACCGTGGCGATCGGCTCAATGCCCAAGCCTTATGACGCAGCAGAGATGGTGCTGGCCGTGACCTACCTTCTCGCTCGCCTGAAGGGCGATACCTCGCTGCCACGGCCAGCCCAGCTCGAAGTGTTTGATGAAGAGGGCTTTGATCTCGCGCCGGCTGCCTGAATGCGTCATGCGCCAGCTTTTGGGTATCGTCGGCAACGAGGACCGTGGCTTGATTTGGGCGCATTCCTGATCGTTCGGTTTTGCCAGACCGAACGGCAACTTCGACCCAAGCCCGGCCATTCCCGGGGCCATGCTGCTCCTCGTAACCCGTCATTCGTTCATCGCGATCCTGCGGCCGCTCAGGCATGCCCTCGGGGCGGCGCCGGCTTCGCGCCTTAAGGAAGTCTGCCGCCCTACGTCCAGGCCTTACCAGGCCGGAATTGTAGTTCCGGCAAGGTCGGTCGTCGGCATCTTAAACCGGAGCGGGTCGACGCAGCCGACGAGCCCCTGCGTGGTCGGCACCTTGGCGCTCCGGATCAGGGAAAGCGCCTGCGTCCCGAACCCTTCGCTCAGTTCGGACGCTACAACAGGCGCGTTGCCGATTTCGCCCCACGGCGCAACGTCGTAAACCAAGATGGCCCAACCCTCGATCGCGCGATGCTGGTACGCTTCGGGAAAATGCAGCATCGGGAATACCCTCCAATCGTGCTGCAACGGGCAGGTGGCGCCTGCGGGACGAACCGTTTCATCGTCCGGGATCGGCGCGCAAGCGCAGCGGCGTCGGGCATTCCTGAGTCGCTGAAGCATGCGTGCCGCCGTGTCCGACTTTGTTCGACACGACAGGATCCGGACCAATCGACCCCAACCGGATCCCCTTTTCAATTGGTCTTCGGACGTGCACATGCCGCTCGTCGGTGCCCTTTCGTCACCGGCCCGAGGCGAATCGCCCAAAGGCGATCCAGATCACAGTTGCGTCGACCTTGGTCGCGCCGACGAGGTACAAGACGCGAGTATGACGGAAGAGCCGGAGGAGCATCCGCGACCATCGCTGGAAGCCCTTTTCTCTGAGAACCGCACGCGCCTGTTGAGTTTTCTGCGCCACGCCGGCGCGGGCGACCAGGCGGAAGACCTTTTGCAGGAAGCCTGGTTAAGGCTGGATGCAGCGCTCGCCGCCGGGACGCTGGTCAACGAGCCGCTCTCGTACGTCTATCGCCTACTCCACAATCTGCTTCTTGATTGGCGGCGCGGCGAAATTAGGGCGCGGCGGCGGGACGGATCATGGGCCGACGCGACCGGATCGGCACGTCCGGGCATTTCAGATGAGCCCGCAGCAGACAGGATATTGCTCGCGCGCGAACAATTGGCGTCGGTGGAGCGCAAGCTCGACGAGCTCGGCGAACCCACCGCCGGCATCTTTCGACGCCATCGGCTGGGCGGTGTTACCCAGCCCAAAATTGCTGAAGAGATGGAAATGGGACTCAGCACCGTCGAGAAGCATCTCCGCAAGGCCTATCGCGCGTTGATCGAATTGATGGAGGCCGCAGATGAATGAGCGGGGCATGAGGCCTTGTCGCTTCCGCGGCGTCCTACGGGCATGGATGGCATAATGGCCAGGAACGAAAGGATCGCCGAGGAGGCGCTTGGCTGGGTGATCCGCATCGCCGAGCCCGCTTTCAATGAATGGGAGGCGTTCGACGCCTGGCTTGCCGCCGACCCCGGGCATGGCGATGCCTACTGGCCAATGGCCGAGGCGGATCGCGCGATCGCTGCAGTCGTCGCGATACCGACTGCACCGACACCAGCTGCCTCAGTAAGCGATATTGCTCCCTATAGTGCTCGTTGGCGCGTGATCACCGGCTGGGCGATCGCGGCATCGCTGGTGGCGATGGTCGGCGGATACAGTCTGTGGCCGCGCGGAGGCGGGCAAATCGTCATCGAAAGTCCGGCCGGCGTTTCTCGTACGCTTGATTTGCCCGATGGAAGCCAAGTGGCGCTTAATGGCGGCACCAGGATCATCGTCGACCGCGTCGATTCGCGCAACGTGAGGCTCGATCGCGGAGAAGCGAGTTTCGCGGTGCGGCATGATCCCGACCATCCGTTCGCACTGCGGGTCGGTGACGCCTTGATCGCCGATGTGGGAACGCGCTTCGACGTGGTTCGCGGCGGTGGGCAAACCCGCATCGCGGTTGCTGAAGGCGCTGTTCGCTATATCCGCGGCGATCGTTCGCAGCTGGTGGCGGCTGGCGAGACGCTCGAAGCAGACGATGCTAACGCCACCATCGCGCTCGGCACCGTCGATCCCGGCACTGTCGCGGGATGGCGAAACCACAGGCTCGCTTATGACCGCGCGCCCTTGGCGATCGTCGCCGCCGACCTGTCGCGAAGCACCGGGTACACCGTGTCGGTAGCGCCCGACCTTGCCCGCCGCAGCTTCACCGGGACCATTTCGACCGACGGGCCCAGAGCGGAAGTCATACCCCGCTTCGCCGAGGAGATGGACGTGAAGGCCGTGCACGTTGGCGACGGATGGATTCTGACCCGCCGTTGACCATGCGCGCCGTCTTCCGAGTATCTGCGGTGTCGCTGGCGACCGCGATGTTACCGTCCGTAGTGCATGCGGAGCGGCCGGTGGCGATCGACCTGCCTCCCGGGCAGCTCGGCCGCGCGCTCGTGCTGCTCTCTCGCCAGACTGATGAGGATATCGGCACCGGCGATCCCACGCTGCCGCTACGCACCACACCGGCGGTCCACGGCAATCTCACCATACGCCAGGCGCTCGACCGCCTGCTCGCGACCAGTGGCGCAGTGGCAATCAGGACTGGTCCGCGCAGCTGGCGAATCGCGCTGCGCTCGCCTTTGCAGCGCTCGCGCCCACCCGTCCCACCCAAGGCATCCGAAGCGCCCGTCGCCGATATCGTCGTCACCGGGACCAAACGACCTGTCGCGCTCGCGCTCTATCCAGGGACCGCGGCAATCCTCGACCTTGATGGGACCGGACGAGCAGCCGCGCCGGCAGGGACCGCGACGATCGAGAACCGCCTTTCGAGCATCGCCTCGACGCATTTTGGATCGGGGCGTGACAAAATCTTCATCCGGGGCATCGCCGATTCGGGCTTTACCGGCCCCAACCAGGCGACCACCGGCCAATATTTCAACGATACCCGGCTCACCTATAACGCGCCCGACCCCGACCTTCGTCTCTACGATGTCGCCCGCGTGGAGATACTGGAAGGCCCGCAGGGCGCGCTGTACGGCGCGGGCTCGCTCGGCGGCGTGATCCATGTCGTCACAACCCGCCCCCAATTCGGACAATTCTCCGTGCGCGGCTCGGTCGGGATGGCGACGACCGCGCACGGGGACCCGAGCGCCGACGTCGCCGGCGTGGTCAATGTGCCGCTCGCAGGCCATACCGCCGCACTCCGCCTCGTCGGCTATGCGATGAAGGACGGCGGCTATATCGACGACCCGGCTGATCATCGCGAAAACATCAATCGCGTCCGGACGACGGGCGCGCGGCTTGGCCTGCGGACCAGAGCGGGCGACTGGCTGATCGATATCGATGGTGCATGGCAGGGCATTCGCGGCGCCGACAGCCAATGGACCGACGCGAGCGCCGGACCGCTCGAGCGCAACGGCGCGCCGCTCGGCTATCGCAGCGACTATCTGCTCGGCGACATGACGTTGACCCGGAACTGGGGCGATTTCGCCCTTGTTTCGACAACCAGCGCCTCGCATCAATATCTGCTTGAGCATTACGACGCGACCGAGCCTGTCGCGAGACCGGTGACGGCGCGGCAGATCGACCGCACCACCTTGTTCGCCAACGAGACGCGCCTGTCGCGACGCATTGACGACAGCACCGGTTGGGTGATCGGTATCAGCCTGTTGCACAATCAGAGCATGCTCGACCGGCTGCTTACCGACAGCACAGGCAGCACCTCGCCCCACCAGTTCGCGACCAATAGTGCCTGGGAGGAGACCTTGTTCGGCGAGGCGGGTATCCATTTGCCCTTCGGCCTGATCGCGACGTTAGGCGCGCGGCTGACCAATGCGCGGAGCGATGGCCGTGCCACCGCCTTTATTGAGGCGACGACCATTCCGATCTTCGGAAGCCCGGTTTCCGGCGCCGGCACGCAAAACAAGTTCCGGTTCGTACCGACGGTCGCGTTGTCTGGTCGTCCGGCGGACGGCATACTGATCTTCGCCCGGCTACAGCAGGGTTTCCGGCCGGGCGGTTTCGGGATCAGCAACAGCCATGCTTGGGAATATCGCGGTGACCGGGTGACCACGATCGAGGCAGGCATGCGGGTCGGCGGCGGGTCGCGGCGCTTCGAACTCGCCGCGACCCTGTCCTACAGCGACTGGCGCGGCATCCTGGCGGAAGTGGTGACCCTGAGCGGCGACCCGATCACCGAGAATATCGGCGACGGCCGGATCGCGTCTTTGGAAGCGCGCGCAACCTGGCGCCCGGCCGCCCGACTGTCGATCGACAGCGGGTTGTTCGTCAACACGAGCCGCCTTTATCATCCCGCCTTCGCCTCGGTCGCCGTCGCTGATCATGCGTTACCCAATGTCGCGCGGTTCGGCGCGCAGGCAGCGGTCGATTACAGGCTGCCGCTCGCCGGTGCCGCCGAACTCGCTTTCACGGCCAATGAGCGCTATTTCGGTGGCTCGCATGTCGGGTCTGGGCCGGTGCTCGATGCGGCCCAGGGCGACTATTTCTACAGCGAATTGGCGATGACGCTATCGCGAGGGCAGCGCGCGATCTCATTGAGCGTTTGCAACCCGCTCGATGCCAAGGGCAATCGCTTCGCACTCGGAACCCCATACCGGATCTACGCTCCCCAGGCGACGCCGCTTCGGCCGCGAACGATCCGGCTCGGCATCGACTTCGGGCTCTGAGGCGCGGAAACGCTCGGCGTAGCTGATCATCCGGGCATTCGCGTTCCGCTACCTCTCCACGCCATTGTCGCCACACGGTTGTCGCGATTGAATTGCACCGAAGCGCGGCCACGCATCTCTGCCGCGATTCTTTCACAAAATCGTCATCCGACCATAAGGCATGACCAAATCGCTGGCGTCCTACGAGCATGGGAAGGGATTGCGGGCGAATGGCCGCCGCCCCGTTTCCCACATCCGTATCGCGGGGGTCTCGATGAGTTCATCTTCCAAGGATTTAATCAAGCGCGCTAATTCCAAGGCAAAGCTGCGGCTCGGCACCGGCCTCTCCGGCGCCATGGCGGCGCTGCTGTTGCTTGCTCCGGGCATGGCGCTCGCTGACGATTGCGGCACGCCGGTCGCCGGCGTCATCACCTGCCCCTCCACCGGCAACCCCTTTTCGGGCGGCATCACCTATGCGCTTCCGGTCGGCGATCCGGTCCAGGATCTCACTCTCGCCCTAAATCCGGGCGTCGTGATCGACACCTCGGGCACCACCAATAAAGGCATTACCGTTGTCAACGGCACGGGCGGCAAGATCAGCATCTCGGGCGCCGCCAGCACCATTCGCACCAATGGCGATCGTGCCGACGGCGTCTTCGCGCTCAGCAGCGCTGAGAATGCCAAGGGCGATATCGACGTGCATGTCGGCGACGTCTCGACCGGCGGCTATCGCTCGGACGGCATCTATGCCTCGACCAACCAGGGCGGCAACACCGGCAACATCACGGTCTCGGCCGGCAATATCGCCGTGTCGGGCGCGGGCTCGTTCGGCATCAACGTGTCGGCCTATAGCGGCGACGTCAATGTCGATGTCGGATCGGTGACGACAATCGGGGAAGGCGATCAGGCGATCTGGGCGACGTCCGGCTATGGAAATGTGAGCGTCAATGCCGGCACGGTCGATGTATCCGGCGCCACCGGCCGCGGCATCTCGGCTTACTCGGCGGGTACCACCGTTGTCACTGGTGGCGATGTTACGACCCGCGGCCAAGGCGTCCCGTTCGGCGGCGATTCCGATGGGGTGATGGCAGTCGGCACAAAGGTGGTGGTCGACATCTCGGGCACGGTCAGCACCTCGGGCGATTATGCGGTCGGGGTCTATGCCCATACCAATCACGTCCAGAACGATCCGATGATCGGCAATCCGGATATCGATGTGACCGTCGGCCATGTCGACACCAAGGGTCTCGGCTCGGACGGCATCCATGCCGTCAACACTGCCTATAACGGCGACACCAAGGTGACGGTCGGCAGCGTCTCGACTCAGGGCGATTATGCCTGGGGCATCTATGCAGCGAGCTATCATCACAACACTGCCGTGACGGCCGGCAGCGTGACCACCAGTGGCAACAATGGCACCGGCATCATTGCGCTTGCCAATGGCTTTGTGAACGTGACCGCAGACAGCGTCACCACCAGCGGCGATAATGCCGAGGGCATCCAAACCATCTCGGGCGCTGCAACCAGCCTGACCGGCACGACGATCGATGTGAGCAGCGTCTCGACCAGCGGCGCCAATTCGGCGGGCATCGACGCCAAATCCTATTATCAGGGATCGACCATCGCCATCGACGCCGGAATCGTCAGCACTCGGGGCGACATGTCCGACGGCATCAGCGCAAGCGGCGCCGGGTCGATCGCCATCACCACCAATGGCGTCACCACCACCGGCGCCCAGTCGGCCGGAATCTATGCCATCGCGCTGCCCGGCTACAACGGCCAGCCGCTCGGCAACATCACCGTCATCGCCGACAATGTCTCGACCAGCGGCACCGGATCGGCGGGCATAGCAACCTATGCGGGCATTCCGTTGATGGGCGTTTCGATCACCACCAACCATCTTGCGACGACGGGCGACTACGCCGACGGCATCTACGCGATCGCGCGGTCCGGCAACATCAAGATCAACGCATCGGATGTGAAGACCAGTGGCTCTTACGCGACTGGCGTGCTTGCCGCATCGACCTATGGCGATGTCTCGGTCCATGCGAATGGCGTGACGGTGAGCGGCCAGGGCGGAAACGGCATCGTCGCCGGCGCCAATGGCGGGCATGTTTCCGTCACCGCCAACAATGTCTCGTCGGCGACCGGAAGGGCGATCTATGCCTTTGGAAGCTCGGTGGATATCACCACGACGGGCACGATCACAGGCGGCTATCAGGGGATTTACGCGGTCACGACCGACGGCGACATTGTCCTGCACAATGATGCGGCCGTATCCGGCGATGTCGACCTGCTCGTGCTCGATGGCCGCGCCGATCTGGTGGTCGACGGCCATGGCAGCATCACGACAAGCTATAACGGGGACTCGGCGCTCCGTGCCCTCAACGCCACCGGCGGTAACGTCTCGATCACTCAGGGCACTATCACCACCAGCGGCTCTTATGCGCGCGGTATCGTCGCAAGCGTCAATCACGGCGTGCAGGTGGCAGGTCAGGCACCTGCCACCCCGAATATCACGCTCGATGTGCAGAATGTCACCACCTCCGGCTACGGCGCATCGGCAATCCTGATCAACAACAACGCGAGCGGCGGCGACGCGGTCGCGACTGTCCATGGAACGGTGTCGACAGCCGGGCACTTGGCACGCGGCGTGCAGGTCTATTCGGCCAACGGCATGGCCGGTGTCCAGCTCAACGCAGTCAAGACCCAGGGCAGTTTCGCCGATGCGATTCATCTCGACGGCAAGACTGTCCTGGCGAACGTCACCGGCCCGATTTCGACCCAGGGCAACCTTTCGATCGGCATCGCCGCTTATGGCGGAAATGGCGGCATCAAGATTGCCAACGGCGGATCGATTTCGACCACCGGGCTCTATGGCACTGGCATCCGCGCCTCGGCACCCGGCGACATCACCATCACTGGCACCGGATCGATCGCCACGACGGGGGCCGATTCAGTCGGTATCGAGGCGACCGAGGTAAGGCGCCACCGCGAACTCTATTCCTATGTTCCTTCTTTCGGGATCGATCCGCGGGTGAACGAACCGCCGGTGACGGGCAGCACCATCGCCATCGCCGCCAACGCGGTGACGACGGCGGGCGACCGCTCCGACGGCATCTTTGCCAGCGCGTCGACGGGTGCGGTCAAGATCACCACCAACAGCGTCGCCGTGACGGGCGTCGACTCGGTGGGCATCTTCGCTGAGGACAAGGCGGTTTCAGCCGACACCGGCAACACCTTCTCTGCCAAGTCCACCGCGATCGAGCTGCGCGGTTTCGATAGCGCAAACCTCAACGTCCGCGGCCTCGCCTCCTCGGACAACGGCAACGCGGTCGAGCTCCAGGGCAGCAATGTGACGCTCACTGTCGCCGCGGGCGGCAGCATCCAGGGCGCGACCAACGGCGTGGTGATCGACGCGACACCGCACGTCACGCCGGTCGTCAGCTATTGGGGCCATGCTCCGAATGGTTACTACGCCCCCGTTCAACCTATCCAGCCGGTCAATCCGGCGCCGGGCAAGGTAACGGTAACCAACGCCGGCACGATCGGCGCGGGCACCGGCTATGCCATCACGGTCACGGGCGGCAGCGCCAAGGTGACCAATAGCGGCCTGATCAGGGGGCGCGTGCTGTTTTCCGCAGGCGATGATGTTCTCGTCAATCCGGGGACCTTCGACGCCATCGGCGATACCGATTTCGGCGCCGGAACCGACCTGTTCCAGAACAGCGGCACCGTGCGTGTCCTGCCGGGCACCACGACTGCCGGTCATGTCAGCTTCCTCGGCCTGGAGCGGTTCGAGAATAGCGGGCTGATCGATCTGCGGAACGGCCATAGCGGCGATACGCTGACCCTGGCCGGCAATTTCGCCGGGTCGGGCGCCAGCGCACTCGGGCTGGACCTGACCTTCGACACCACCGTCACCGCCGACCAGCTCATCGTCGGGGGCGCGGCGACCGGCACCACCCTGATCAAACTCAACATCACCAACCCGAGTGCGGCGACATTGAGCAGTACGCCTGTCATCCTGGTCAGGACCGGGGCCGGCTCGGCCGCGGGGGCCTTTACCCTCGCCAACCCCGATATCGGCTTGATCCGCTACGGCCTGGCGTTCAACGCGGCGTCGGGCACGTTCGGCTTGACCGGTAATGCCGGCGCGCCGGTCTATCGGACGCTCAAGATCGGCGAGGGTGCGGGGAATATCTGGAACCGCGCCACGGATGGCTGGGAAGCGCATCTCGCCGATGGTCGCGACACGCGCGGGGGCGGTTCGGGCGAAGGCCGCAAGATCTGGGGTCAGATTTTTGGCGGCGTCGATACCCGTGACGAGAATCGCAGTGTCGCGACGCCGGGGAGCGGGACCGCGAATTACGATCTGGGCTACCGCCAGACCTATTATGGCGCGCAGATCGGCGTCGATCTGGCCGAAGGCGAGAACAGCGTGTTCGGCGTGACCGGCAGCTATGTCAGCTCGGAGCAGCAAGGCCATGGTTCGGCCGACCGGAGCAAGTTCGAGACAGTCAGCCTCGGCGGCTATGTCGGCTTCCATGCCGGTCCGTTCTTTGCCAGCGCGCTGGCGCAGTACGGACATGACTGGGTTACAGCGAGCAACGAACAACTGGGTTGGAAGGACAAGCTGAAAGGCGACCTCTATGGCGCCGCCGTACAAGTCGGGGTCCGCTTTGGATCGGAGAAGGTTTATGCGGAGCCGCTTGCGAGCCTGTCCTATCTCCACACCGACATTTCGGACCTTCATGCGCTCGGCCAGACGATCGCCTTTGACGGCGCCACTGGCCTGCGTGGCAAGCTTGGAGCTCGCCTCGGCGCCTCCTTCGACCTGAAGGGCGGTGGCAAGGCGCTGTTCTACGCGACTGGCAACGCCGTGCATGAGTTCAAGGGCGATAACGGCGCAACCTTCCTGTCAGGCGGCGGCTCCGCGACGCTCGGCAACCAGCGGATCGCCACCTATGGCCAGGGCTCGGTCGGGGTGAACTTCGTCTCGGCCGGCAAGCTCAGCGGCTTCATCGAGGCCGACGGCAATATCGGTGGAGAGTTCAAGGGAGCCGGCGGCCGCGCCGGCATCTCGTTGAAATTCTAGGAAGCAACAAAGATTCGCGTCCCCCCAGTCGTGCCGGGCTCGTACCGGCATCCACCACGCCGCCACTTACTCCCCTCCCGTTGCGGCCCCGGTGGGCCTTCCGGATCTAATCCGGGAGGCGACAAAGGAGGAAGGGCCTCTCCGCAAGACGGATAATGTTTAATGACCGAAGAACTCCCCGAACCGTATCGCTCCACGGGGCAGGCGCACGCGCCCGGCGCAGAGCCAGCGCCGCAAGCCCCTGGCACGACCAGCATCTCCGTCTCGCGTGGGTTCAATACCTGGCTGCGCACCAGCCGGGTAAGTCTGGCCTTCACCTCCTACCAGACCGGCCAGCTTTTTCTGGTCGGCGCGCATCCGAATGGGTCTGTCTCGTTCAACCAGCAGAATTTCCAGCGCGCGATGGGCGTTAACTGGCAGAATGGCCGGCTCTATCTAGGCTCGCTGTTTCAGCTGTGGCGGCTCGAGAACATGCTGCGCCCCGGTGAACTCGGCAACGAGGCGTTCGATGCAGTGCTTGTGCCGCGCAACGCCCAGACGATCGGCGATATCGACATCCACGAACTCGGCGTCGAGGCGAGTGGTCGCGTGCTGTTTGTCAACACCAGATATAGCTGCCTTTGCGCGCCCGATCTGGTCCACAGCTTCAGGCCGATCTGGAAGCCGCCCTTCATTTCGCGCCTCGCACCCGAGGATCGCTGCCATATGAACGGGCTGGCGATGGACAAGGGCAAGCCGCGCTACGTGACCGCCGTCAGTCGGTCGGACGTGCTCAATGGCTGGCGTGAGCGCCGTCACGAGGGCGGGGTGCTGATCGAGGTCGAGACCAACCGCATCGTGACCGACCAGCTCTCGATGCCGCACAGCCCCCGCGTCGCCGACAACGGAGAACTCTACGCCCTCGACAGCGGGCGGGGGTGTATAATCCGGATCGATCCGGCAACCGGCAATAAGACCGACATAGCCTTTTGCCCAGGCTTCCTGCGCGGCCTCGCCATCCATAACGGGCATGCGATCGTCACGGTCTCCAAACCGCGCGACGGCACCTTCAAGGGCTTGCTGCTCGATGGCGAGCTGAACGTTCGTGATGCAGAGCCATGGTGCGGCGTGCTGATCGTCAATCTCAGCAATGGCGACATCGTCGAATGGGTGAAGCTGGACGGGCTGATCACCGAATTGTTCGACGTCGCGGCCATGCCGGGCGTGCGCTGCCCGATGGCGGTCGGGCCGGCCACCGCCGAGATGCGTGCTACGACCAGCTTCGACCCGGAGTGTGCGGGAATTGGCGCCTGAAGGTAGCGTGATGCGGTTATACGCGACAGCATCGTGGCCCGAAAAGCAGCCGGTCCGCTCTCGGATTTGCCCGCCTCTCGACCGCTCGCGCCATCCCGAAAACGACCGAACGACCCAAAGCACGAAGCCGCTGCGCGGCAGGGGTGCCTAGCGGTGAGGTAGCGCGCCTGCGCTGAGGTTTGGCCGTGCGGCGGCGGCGGCGGACGATGGAGTTCCTTCAACAAGAGGAACTCCTGATGACGACGTTACCGATCGAACGACCCGTGACCCCGCTGCGTCAGCGGATGCTCGACGACATGGCCATGCGTGCGATGCGGTCGCGGACGCAGCACGACTATGTCCGCCACGTTCGCGCCTTCGCGGCCTTTCTGGGGCGTTCTCCGGATACCGCGACCGCCGAGGATGTGCGGCTCTTCCAGCTTCACCAGCGCGAGCACGGTGTCGGCGAGTCCGTCATCAACGGCACGGTCTCGGCGCTGCGCTTTCTGTTCGGGGTGACGCTTGAGCGACCCGACCTGTCGCGCCGGCTGGTGCTGGCGCATCGTCCCCGGAAGCTGCCCGACGTGCTCAGCGTCGATGAGGTCGGGCGGCTGCTGGAGGCGGCGCCTGGCATCAAATACCGCGCCGCGCTTGGCGTCGCGTACGGCGCTGGCTTGCGCGTGTCGGAGGTGGCGCACCTCAGGGCCGATGATATCGACAGCAAGCGCATGCTGATCCGGATCGAGGAGGGTAAAGGGCGCAAGGACCGTAACGCCATGCTGTCGCCGCAGCTGCTCGAACTGCTGCGGCTGTGGTGGCGCGAGGGCAAGCGACGTAGCGTCCTGCTGCCGCACGGCTGGTTGTTCCCCGGGCGCAGCTACACCGATCCGATCTCGACCCGGCAGCTCCACCGGGCCGTCTGCGAGGCGGCCGAGGCGGCAGGGATCCGCAAGCGCGTCAGCCCCCACACGCTGCGACACAGCTTTGCCACCCACCTGCTCGAGCAGGATGTCGATATCCGCGTGATCCAGGTGCTGCTCGGGCACAGCAAGCTGGAGACGACCGCGCTCTACACCAAGGTCGCCACCCGCACGATCCGCGCCGTCACCGGTCCGCTCGACCAGCTGATGGCGCTGATGGAGGGGAAGACGCCCGCCGGTTGACGCGACGTGCGCGCCTCACTGGAGGTCGCCGACATCTTCCGCAGCGCCGGTCCTGCATACCGGATCGCTCATGCCGGGCACCTGGGCCTGGACAAGCTGAAGGTCATGTCGGCGATCGAGCATTGCCGAACCGCAGCGCTCGGCGGGCACGTCGAGGCCTGCACCGACTGCGGGCATTGGCGGGTCGCCTATAACAGCTGCCGGAACCGACACTGCCCCCGGTGCCAGGGCGCTGCCGCGCGCACCTGGCTCGCGGAGCGCGAGGCCGATCTGCTGCCGGTCGGCTACTTCCACGTCGTGTTCACGCTGCCGGCCGAGGTCGCCGACATCGCGCTGCAGAACAAGGCAGCGCTCTACGGCCTGCTGTTCCAGGCGGCGTCGGAGACGATGACGACGATCGCCGCCGATCCGAAGCATCTCGGCGCGCGCATCGGCATCACCGCCGTGCTGCATACGTGGGGCTCGGCGATGACCCACCACCCGCACATCCACATGATCGTGCCGGGCGGCGGGCTGTCGCTGGACGGACGTCGCTGGATATCCTCGCGGCCTGCGTTCCTGCTGCCGGTCAGGGTGCTGGGCAAGCTGTTCCGTCGGCTGTTCCTGACCCGGTTGATGGCGCTGCACGATGCCGGTCGGCTCGCGTTC
>NZ_JARYTI010000061.1 GCF_029911635.1 Sphingomonas sp. AR_OL41 | reverse complement strand
CTCGGCCTCGGCTTCGCGCTATTCGTCGCGCTGGCGGTGATCGACACCAGCCTGTCGGCCGAACTGGCCGGCGCCGCCCCGGCCAAGGCGCCGCGTTTCTTCGCGATCGACCTCCAGCCCGACGATGCGGCAGCGTTCCGCGCCGCCGTCGCTGCGGCCGCGCCGGGCGCCCGGGTCGAGGCGGTGCCGTCGCTGCGCGGTGCGATTACCGCGGTCAAGGGCGTGCGCGTCGCCGACATGAAGACGCTGCCCGACGCGGCCTGGGTGCTGCGCGGCGACCGGACGATCACCTGGTCGACGGGTGTGCCGCCGCGCAACACTGTTGTCGCGGGCCGATGGTGGCCGGCCGATTATCGCGGGCCGCCGCTGGTCTCGCTCGAGGATCGCGCCGCGACGGCGCTGGGATTGAAGATCGGCGACACGATTACCGTCACGGTGCTCGGCGTCGACGTGCCGGCGCGCATCGCGGCGCTGCGCAAGATCGACTGGGGCGCGCTCGGGCTCAATTTCGCGATCGTCTTTTCGCCCGGTTATATCGAGGAAGCGCCGCACAGCCTGCTGGCGAGCGTCTATTCGACCCCGTCGCGCGACGGGGCGGTGGCGCGCGACGTCGCGACGGCGCTGCCCTCGGTGACGATGATCCGCGTCGGCGACCTGCTCGGCCAGATCGGCGTTGCGCTGGGACAGATCGCGCTGGCGATCCGCGCCGCTGCCGCGGTGACGGTCGCGGCGGGGATCGCCGTGCTGGTCGGCGCGGTAGCCGCATCGTCGCGCGCGCGCCGCTACGACGCCGTGATCCTCAAGCTGCTCGGCGGCAGTGCGCGGCAGGTGCTGACGGCGCAGGCGCTGGAATATGCCCTGCTGTCGCTGATCGTCGTCGCGGTGGCGCTGGCGGTCGGGGCGGTGGGCGGATGGTTCGTCGTGGTGAAAGTATTCGAACTCCCCTGGGCGCCCGACTGGATCGTCGTCGCCGCGACGCTGGCGGCCGGCGTGCTCGTCACGCTCGGCGTCGGGGTCGCCGGGAGCCTGCCGGCGCTGCGCGCCAAGCCGGCCGACGCGCTGCGCGAGCTGTAGCAGGCCGCGTAGCGGTTTTCCGCCACCCGGAATTCTCCCGCCGCCGACTGGCGAGCCTACGCTACCGCCCCTAGCGTGCGCGACCAGGCACGCCGCACAGACCGGCACAGGGGAGGCCAACATGGACTATGCGGCGTATGAGGCGCTGTTCAACACCGGCGACGATCAAGCGCTGGTCGCGCGATTTTTCTGCGACGACGTGCGTTTCACGGGCGGCTCGCGCGACTATCAGGGGAGCGATCAGCTGCTCGATTTCCTCGCATGGGCGCATGATGGCGTGCGCGAGGTGATGCGGCCGCAACTGGTCCTGCGCGACGCCGAACACATTTTCGCCGAGGTCGACATGGATTTCCACGCGACGCAGGAACGCGTCGATTTTCCCTTCGGCCATCTCCACCCTGGCGACAGCGTGACGGTCAAGTTCTTCGTCACCTACCGGCTGCGCGACGGCAAGGTCGCCGAGCTCAAATCCATGACGTGGCCGCCCGGAAAGGGCGTCACCCGGCTCGCGCTGCTGGGCGCGCATCCCAGCCAGATCGCCGCCTTCCACGCCTATGTCGCGGCGTTCGGCAACGCCGATTGCGATCGGTTCCGGCGTTTCTACGCCGACGATGTGGTTCTGACGCTTAACCCGCAGATTCCCCCGCTCCGTGGCCCCGACGCGATCGTCGGCTTCTACGGCCCGATGTTCGAGACGGTGCGCGAGCGCCTCGCCATCCATTCGGTCGAGGCCAGCGACACGGCGATCACGCTCGACGCGACGATGTGCTTCACCGCCATCGCCGACGCGCCGGACTTCGTGCTCCGCCCGCTGGCAAAGGGCGACCGGATCGAGGGCCGCGTCTTTGTCGATTATGCGCTGCGCGACGGGCTGATCGCGCGGATCGCGGTGCGCCGGCAAGGCGAGCTGGCGTTCCATCCTGCGCCGGCTGACGGCTGAAACGAAAGTCCCCGCTGAACCCGCTGTCGGTCCGTGCCGGATGCTGCCGTGTGGCGCTACACCGCTCGGGCAGCCGGTTTGATTTCGGTCAAAGTCGCCCCCGCAATATTTGTTATAGGACATACTAATTAAATTAAGGGAGGCGGAGATGTCGGACGCGGGGACAATCGCACGAATGAACGGGTCCCGACCCGCCTTTCATTTCGACCCCTATGCGCCGCAAACCGATGCGGATCCTTTCCCCGCCTACCGCACGCTGCGCGAGGAGCATCCCTGCTTCTGGAGCGAAGAGGCCGGCATGTGGGTGTTGTCGCGCTACGACGATATCCTCGGCGCGCTGACCAACTGGCGGCTATTCTCGTCGGCGCAGGGCAATCTGATCGACGAACTGCCCGGCCGTGCCGGCGCTACGCTCGGGACGACCGACCCGCCGCGCCACGATCGTCTGCGCGGCCTGATCCAGAAGGCCGTCACGCGCAGCGCGCTCGACCATATTCTCGAGCCGACGCGCGAGGTATGTCGCGGCCATCTCGCCGCGCTTGCCGGGCATGACCGCTTCGATCTGGTCGGCGATTACACCGCCAAGGTCACCGTCGACCTGCTTTTCCACCTGTTCGCCATGCCGCGCGACATGCGCGAGACGGTGCGCGACAAGGCGTTCCTGATGGTCCAGACCGATCCGGTCACGCGGCAGAAGGGGCCCGAGCATCTCGCCGCCTATGCCTGGATGGCCGATTTCGCGGCGTCGCTGGTTGCCGAACGCAAGAAGATGCCGGGCACCGATCTGCTGTCGAATTTCATCACTTCCGAGATCGACGGCGAAAAGCTGCTCGACCGCGAGGTGCAACTGACCGTGACCACGCTGATCATGGCGGGGATCGAATCGCTGTCGGGCTTCATGGCGATGTTCGGGCTCAATCTGGCGGATCATCCCGCTGCACGCCGCGCGCTGGTCGCCGACCCGACGCGTATTCCCGACGCGATCGAGGAATCGCTGCGCTACAACACCTCGGCGCAGCGCTTCAAACGCTTCCTCACCCAGGATCACACGCTGCACGGCCAGACGATGCGCGACGGCGACTTCGTTATGTTGTGCTACGGCTCGGCCAATCGCGACCCGCGCAAGTTCGACAATCCCGACAGCTATGACATCGCGCGTCGGCCCAAGGCGCATCTCGGCTTTGGCGGCGGGGTCCATTCCTGCCTCGGCGCGATGATCGCGCGGCTCGCGTCGCAGCTGGCTTACCGCGAGTTGCTCGCCGTCGTTTCCGATTACACCCGTGTGGACGAGCGGCTGTCCTGGGTGCCGTCGTCCAATTTTCGCAGCCCGACCAGCCTCGTCGTCGCGGTGGGATAATGTCCAGACGCGAATAGTTTGTTGCGTGACATAGCAATGCGCGCCACAGTCCCGGCCAGACCAGGAGGGGCAAATGGCAACCGATCCGCGCGCGATCATCGATCGCGAACCCATGTCGCGATTCCAGTGGACGGTCGTCGCCGTGATGGTCGGGCTCAATGCGCTCGACGGGTTCGACGTGCTGTCGATCAGCTTCGCCTCGCCCGGCATCGCCAAGGATTGGGGGATCGATCGCGGCGCGCTCGGCATCGTCCTGTCGATGGAACTCATTGGCATGGCGGCGGGGTCGCTGCTGCTCGGCGGCATCGCCGACCGTATCGGCCGCCGGCTGACGATCCTCGCCTGCCTGGTCGGCATGGCGTTCGGGATGTTCGGCGCGGCGACGGCGCATGACGTGACGACCCTGTCGCTGTGGCGCGTGGTGACCGGCCTCGGCATCGGCGGCATGCTCGCGGCGACCAATGCCGCGGTCGCCGAGGCTGCGAACGCGCAGCGCCGCAACCTCGCGGTCGTGCTGATGGCGGGCGGCTATCCGATCGGCACGATCATCGGCGGTCTGGTCTCGGCGCGGTTGCTGGCCGATCATGGCTGGCCCGCCGTGTTCATCTTCGGCGGCATCGCGACGACCTGCTTCATTCCGCTGGTGCTGCTGTTCGCGCCCGAATCGATTGCCTTCCTGATGGAGCAACGGCGCCCCGACGCGCTGGCACGGATCAACCGCGCGCTCGGACGCATGGGCCATGCCGCCGTCGAAGCCCTTCCCGCCGTGGTGGCAAAGGCGCGGCGCATCCGCGTCACCGAGCTTTTCGCGCCCGCCTTCGTCCCGCTCACCGTCGCGTTGACGATCGCCTATCTCGCGCACGTCATGACCTTCTATTTCATCCTCAAATGGATCCCGAAGATCGTCGTCGACATGGGCTTCGCGCCGCCACTCGCCGCCGGCGTGCTGGTCTGGGCCAGCGTCGGCGGTGCCTCGGGCTCGCTGTTGCTCGGCCTGATGACCACCCGCCTGCACCTCTACACGCTGACCATCACCGCGATGCTGGCCTCGACGCTCGCCGTCATCGCCTTCGGCCAGGGGCAGACCGACCTCGGCACGCTCTCGCTGATCGCCGCGATCGCCGGCTTTGCCACCAATGCCGGCATCGTCGGCCTCTATGCGCTGATCGCCGCCGCCTTTCCGACGCATCTGCGCGCGACCGCGACAGGCTTCGTCATCGGTGTCGGGCGCGGCGGCTCGGCGCTGGCGCCGGCGCTCGCGGGTTTCCTGTTCGCCGCCGGCCAAGGTCTGGCAACCGTCGCGGTACTGATGGCGATGGGTTCGCTGGTCGCTGCGTTCACCCTGTTCATCGCGCGCTGGCGGCTGCGCGCGGCAACTTGAGCGCGCCGGGCAATGGCGGCATGATGGCGCAAACAGGGAGGATGACATTGGCAAGCGCAGCAACCGCGAGCGCCGAGCACGAGGTCTCGATCGGCAACCTCGACCGCCTGGTCGGTTATCATCTACGCCGCGCCTCGGCGGTGGTCGGCAACGACTTTTCCCGCGCGCTGGACGGCACCGGGATCAGGCAGGTGCTGTTCGGCATCTTGTCGATCGTCAAGGCCAACCCGGGCATCAACCAGGGCGCGGCGGGGCGGGCGCTCGGCATCAAGCGCGCCAACATGGTGTCGCTGATCAACGAACTGACCGATCGCGGCCTGCTCGACCGCAAGATTGCCGCTGAGGACCGGCGCGCCTTCTCGCTGACCTTGTCGAGCGCCGGCGAGGCGATGTTCGACGAGTGCCTGAAGCGCATTGGCGCGCATGAGGATCGGCTGATGTCCGATCTCAGCAGCGCCGAGCGGGCGGCGCTGATCGATCTGCTCAGCCGGATCGAGGCGAAGGAGCGCTGACGGCGCGCGGGGCGCACGCACGGCGCCGCATCGCCAGTATCAGGCGTCCGCGCCGTAGATCAGCGCATCGAGCGCGACCGCGCCCTGCCCGACCGGATAGACCACCACCGGGTTGAGATCGATTTCGCGGATCGACGGCGCCGCGGCGAGCAGCCGGCCGAGCGCCATGACAATGTCGGCCACCGCGGCGATGTCGAGCGCGGGGCTGCCGCGCCAGCCATCGAGCAACGCGCCGCTCTTGAGCCGGCGCAGCTCGGCGACGATCGCGGCATGCGTCAGGTCCGGCGGCAACAAGCGCACATCCTGCAAAATCTCGGCCTGCACGCCGCCAAAGCCGGCCAGGATGACCGGTCCCCATTCGGGGTCATTGCGGGCACCGATGATCAGCTCGACACCGCGATTTCCCATCGCCTCGACCAGCACCCCGTCGAGCACCATGCCGGGCGCGTGGTGCGCGATATTGGCGTGCAGGTCGTCCCAGCCGCGCGCCAGCGCCGCCGCGTCGGCGAGGTTGAGGATGACGCCGCCGGCGTCGCTCTTGTGGCTGAGCGCGGCGGCCTGCGCCTTGATCACGACCGGATAGCCGATCGACGCGGCGACCGCCGTCGCCTCCTCGATCGTGGTCGCCAAGCCGCCGCGCGGGAAGGACACGCCGAGCGGCGCGAGCAATAGCTTGGCGCGATATTCCGGGATCACCCCGGCGGGAACCGGGTCGATCGCGAGCGGCGCGGCCGTGGCGCGGGTGAAGTCGCGGGCGGCAGCACGCGACAGTGCGGCAAGCGCACGGAAGGCGCGGTCGGGCGAGGGGAAATAAGGTACCCCCAGGCCGCGCAGCCGCGTGACATAGGCCAGCGGCACCGGTGCGCCATCGTCGAGCCCGGCGAAGATCACCGGCTTGGTTGGCCGCAACGCCTCGATCGCCGCGATGATCGGCTCGAACTTCAATCGCGCGGTCGCCTCGTCGGTCTGGATGATGCCGAGCACGATGCAGGCGAAGCGCTCGTCGTCGAGCAAAGGTGCGAGCGTACGCCGATAGAGGTCGGGGTCGACCAGTGCCTGCGCGGTCAGGTCCATCGGATTGCTGACGGGGATGAAATCGGGGATCGCCGCGCGAAGCTGCGCCGCGGTCGCCTCGCCCGGGGCGGGCAAGGCGAGGCCGACGCGCTCGCACAGATCGAGCGTCAGCGCCTTGAACGCGCCCGATTCGGTCAGCACCGCGCAACCGCCGGCCGGCATCGCACCGCAGCGCAGCGCCAGATCGGTCAGGTCGCCCAGTTCCTCGAGATTGTCGGCGAGGACGACACCGGCGCGCTCGACCTTGGTCTTCATCACCTGCCAGTCGCCGGCCATCGCGCCAGTATGGGTCGCGGCGGATTCGCGCGCCGCGCTCGAGGTACCGGGATGGAGCAGGACGATCGGCTTGCCCGCGACGTGGGCGCGCTCGGCCAGCGCGAGAAAGCGGGCCGGCTTGCGGAACTGTTCGACGATCATGGCGATGACATGGGTATGCGGATCGTCGATCAGATAATCGACATAGTCCTCGACCCCCGAGGCGGCCTCGTTGCCGGTCGACACCGACAGCGAAACCCCCAGCTCCTTCGCCATCAGCGTCGTGCCGAGCACCACCGCCATGGCGCCCGATTGCGACACGATGCCGACGCCCGGCCGGTCGCCGAGCCGTTCCGGCGAGGTCTCGACGAAGGTCAGCGCGACGCCGTCGACATAGTTGGTCAGGCCGAGGCAGTTGGGCCCCTCGACGATCATGCCGCTTTCGGCGGCGATCCGCGCCACCTCGCGCTGCGCCGCGAGGCCTTCTTCACCACCCTCGGCAAAGCCGGCCGAGAAGATCACCGCCGCGCCGACACCGCGCGCTGCCAGCGCGCGGATCGTCGCCAGCACCGCCGCGCCGGGGATTGCGAGCACCGCCGCATCGACGCCTTCGGGCAGCTCGTCCACCGAACCGAGCGACTGGCGCCCGGCGATCACCCCGCGCCGCGGGTTGATCAGGTGGATGTCGCCGGCAAAACCGTGGCGCTCGAGATTGGCGAGTACCTGGTTGCCAAGCGCGCCGGGCTTTTCCGACGCGCCGACGATCGCCACCGATCGCGGCCGGAGCAGGCGGTCGAGCGAGCCCAGGCGCGGCGGGGCGAGCGTGTCGCTGGTCATGGTGTCGGGCTCAGGCCTGCTGCTTCGACCGGTCATAGGCGCCAAGACCGGGCTTGAAGGTCTTGTCGTCGATGAACTGCTTGATGCCTTCCTTGCGCCCTTCATTGTCGAAGCTGTTGGCCGCTTCCTGCGCGCGGATCAGATAATCCTCGGCATCGTCATAGCTCAGCACGCCGACGCGGCGCACCGCATCCTTGGTCGCCTTGAGCGCGACCGGGTTCTTCTTGAGCAGCACGTTGGCGACCTCGGTGACGCGCCCCTTGAGATCGGCGAGCGGCAATGCCTCATTGACCAGGCCCCATTCGGCGGCGGTCTTGCCGTCGACATTCTCGCCCATCATCGCGTGGTACATCGCCTTGCGGAACGGCAGCAGTTCGACCGCGACCTTGGTCGCGCCGCCGCCGGGCAGGATGCCCCAGTTGATCTCGCTGAGGCCGAATTGCGCTTCATCCGCGGCGAAGGCCAGGTCGCACGCGAACAGCGGGCCATAACCGCCGCCGAAGCACCAGCCATTGACCATGGCGATGGTCGGCTTCTGGTACCAGCGCAGGCGGCGCCACCAGCCATAGCTTTCGCGCTGCGCCTGACGCGACGCACCGAGCCCCTTGGCCTCGGTTTCACGGAAATACTCCTTGAGATCCATGCCGGCCGACCAGGCGGTGCCTTCGCCCGTCAGCACCAGCACGCCGACATCGTCGCGAAATTCGAGTGCGTTGAGCACATCCATCATCTCGCGGTTGAGCGTCGGCGACATGCAGTTGCGCTTGTCGGGGCGGTTGAACTTCACCCAGGCGATACGGTCAACGACGTCATAGGCAACGGTGCCCTGCGGGTTGGTCTCGGTCATCATGTCTCTCTCTTTAGCCCCTCCCTGGCAGGGAGGGGTTGGGGTGGGTCGGCCTCGGGCGGTGGTGCTCGTGGTGAACACCCACCCCCGGCCCTCCCTTTTTCAGGGAGGGGGGGAATAAGGTCAGATCGGATAGTGGCCGGGCTGGGTTTCGATGGTGATCCAGCGCAGCTCGGTGAAGCTGTCGATGCCGGCCTTGCCGCCGAAGCGGCCATAGCCGGAGCCCTTGGTGCCGCCGAACGGCATCTGCGCCTCGTCATGCACGGTCGGGCCGTTGACGTGGCAGATGCCCGACTTGATCTGGCGCGCAACGCGCAGGCCGCGCGCGGTGTCGCGCGTGAAGACCGACGCGGACAGGCCATATTCGGTGTCGTTGGCCAGCATGATCGCCTCGGCCTCGTCCTTTGCGCGGATCACCGCGACGACCGGGCCGAAGCTCTCCTCGCGGAACAGCTTCATCTCGGGCGTCACCTTGTCGATGACATGCGCCGGCATCAGCACGCCGTCCGCCGCGCCGCCATTGACCTGCGTCGCGCCGGCGGCGATCGCATCGGCGATCAGGCCCTTCACATGATCGACCGTCTTCTGGTCGACCACCGCGCCGAGCGGCGTCTTGCCCTCGCGCGGATCGCCGACCGGCATCGTGCCGACCTTGGCCTGGAACTTCGCGACGAAGGCATCGGCGACGCTGTCGATGACGATGATCCGCTCGGTCGACATGCAGATCTGCCCCGAGTTCATGAACGCGCCGAACGCCGCGGCTTTCACCGCCTCGTCGAGATCGGCGTCCTCCAGCACGATCAGCGGCGCCTTGCCGCCGAGCTCGAGCAGCACCGGCTTGAGCTGCTGCGCGGCGCGTACCGCGATGATCCGCCCAACCGCGGTCGAGCCGGTGAAGTTGATGCGCCGGACGTTGGGATTGTCGATCAGCGCGCCGACAATCTCACCGGCATCGGACGGCGCATTGGTGACGAGATTGACCGCGCCCTCGGGCAGGCCGGCCTCGGAGAACGCCTCGACGATCAGCGCATGGGTGCGCGGGCATTGCTCGGACGCCTTGAGTATGACGGTGTTGCCGCAGGCCAGCGGCACCGCGATCGCACGCACGCCGAGGATGATCGGGGCGTTCCACGGCGCGATGCCGAGGATCACGCCGACCGGTTCGCGCAGCGCCATCGCAATGCAGCCCGGCTTGTCCGAGGGGATGACCTCGCCGCTGATCTGCGTGGTCAGCGCGGCCGCCTCGCGCACCATGCCGGCGGCGAGCATCAGGTTGAAGCGCGCCCAGCCCTCGGTCGCGCCGATCTCGCCCATCATCGCCGCGACGAAATCCGACGCCTTGGCCTCGAGCGCATCGGCCGCCTTGTTGAGCAGCGCGCGGCGCGCATTGGGGCCCATCGCCGACCAGATCGGGAAAGCGGCGGCAGCGGCATTGGCCGCGGCATTGGCGTCGTCGACGGTCGCGGCGGAGGCGGTGCTGGCGACCTCGCCGGTGACCGGGTTGCGGCGCTCGAAGCTGCTCAGGGATTCATGGGGGCGCCCGCCTACGAGCATCGAAACATGCGTTGCCATTCGGTTCTCTCCTCAATTGCTATGCCAGATAACTTATCAGCGTGCCCGCCGCAAGATCGATGTTGCGGCGGATTGTTGACAAAATGGCCGTCACGGGCCGAACTAGACGCATGGCGAGCCCCGCAAGCACTTCCCGATCCGACGCACGGCGCGACGTGACCAGCGCCGATGTCGCGGCCTGGCTGCGCGACCGCATCCGGCTCGGACGCGTGGCGCCGGGACAGCGGCTGATCGAGGCCGATGTGGTGCGCGATACCGGCGCGTCGCGCGGCCGCGTGCGCGAGGCATTGCAGCGGCTCGAGACCGAGGGCCTGATCGTCATCGAGGAGTTTCGCGGCGCCTCGGTGCGCAGCTTCACGCCCGACGAAACGCGGCAAATCTATCGCGCGCGCATGGCGCTCGAGGGGCTCGCGGCGCATGATTGCACCATCGCGGCCGACCCCGACTGCCTCGCCCGGATCGCCGCGCTGCAGGAAGAGCTCAACAGCTGCGAGCATACCGGCGACCATCTGCGCTTCACGCGGATCAACGATACCTGGCACCTCGCGATCATCGACGGCGCGCGCAACGACTATGTCCGCACCTTCGTCGAGCGGTTGCGGCTACCGCTCTACCGCTTGCTGTTCACGACCTTCTACAAGCCCGAGCGGATCGACTTCGCCAATGCCGATCATCGCCGCATCACCGCCGCGATCCTCGCCGGGCACGCCGACGAGGCCGAGCGGCTGATGCGCACGCATATCGCGGAAGCGATGGAGTTCGCCGTTCGGCTCGAGGAGGATATCGCGGGTTAGGGCGTAGACCGATGAAGCGGCCGTTCCGCTTGCACCCCAATTGCCGTCGAAGAACTTTTGGTTATTCTGCCGTGATGAAGAAAGGGCACGGCCTTAAGCGAGCGTTGCAGCCGGTGGAACGCGAGCAGCTTGGGGATATGCCCACCGGAGCCTTGCTTGCTCGTCTGAAGCGTCTGCGATGGTGCGAAGAAACCCGCGAGGAAAGTGATTTGTCAGAGGAAGAAGTTGCGTCGGCGGCCAATCTCATCCTTTTTAAATCTGATCCCGAGTGGCGGTCTGCCTACAGTGATATTCGCGACGAACTCACCGCGCGAGAGCACATCGGAAACAAGCCCTGACAGCCAGTTGAGCGACCACTCTCCACCACGTCAAGCCGTCCGCTCTCAACGCGGCAATCGGCACGCCTGAAAGCGGCCGGGCCGGATATCGGATGAAATGCTGCCGGGCGGCAGCCGCCCCATCAGCGGGCAGGCAGATTATCGCTGGCTAGTGCGCAATGGCGAAGCGTCGGGATCATAGGGCTCAGGAGACTGACCGTTGAACACCACGTCTCCGATAAACCACCATTTCTCATTCCCCTCGGAGCATTTGCCATACTTGCAATCGAGTGCGCTGGCCATGAGGCGGCGTAAACTTTGGACTGTGGCGCAATCGACGGTCGGTGCAAATTTGATCTGAGTGACTGGGGCTGGAAACATCGCTGACGACTGCTTGAGATAGGTTGCCAGTATAGGCCGGGAAATTCCGGCGCCATTGAAGGAGACCGAGCCATCGGCGGCGACCGCAATGACATTGATCAGCGACTCGACACCGCGCCCCTGACGCGGCGTAATCCAATCCCTGGGCAGGGGGCCGCACCCCTCCGCATACGTACGGTGGCGGCTACATCCTGCGACCGATAGGCAGAGGACCAGCAGGGCGGCGATCTGTTTCATCGTTATTGAGCCCTTTAGCGTCATCGCCAAGACAGCGCCAATGACGGCTCCCCACCAACGTCACCTATTCTGCCCTTGTTCCGGCAGCAATCGTTTATGGGTTCACGACCTGCCCCGCCACGCGCAGCGGCACATAGACCGGGCCGACCTCGGGCATGCCGCTCATCCGCACTTCGCCGTCGAGATCGATCGCGCTGGTCGCGGCGAGCAGTTCGCGGATCGCGATCTGCAATTCGACCCGCGCCATCGCCATGCCGGCGCAGCGATGTGGCCCGCGCCCGAACGCCAGATGTTCGCGCACATTGGGGCGGTCGAGCCGGAAGCTGTCGGGATCGTCGAACACCGCCTCGTCGCGATTGGCCGAGGCATAAGCGAGCGCGATCGGCTCGCCCGGCGGGATATCGCGCCCGCCAAAGGTCGCGCCGTGCAGCGTGGTGCGCGCGAAGCCGCGATAGGGGGTGTAGAGCCGCAGGAATTCCTCGGTCGCGGCCGGAATCAGCGTGAGATCAGCGCGCAATTGTGCCTGCAACGCCTTGTCGCGCGCGAGATAGACCGCGACGCTGCCGACGAACACCGGCGGCGCGACCAGCCCGACGACGAGGATCTGGCGCACGCAGCCGACTAGCATCTCGTCGGGAAGCGGCGCGCCGGCGGCATCGACCGCGAGCAGCAGCGAACTGACCGGATCGCGTTCCGGATCGAGCGGCGCGAGGCGGCGTGCGGCGATCAGGTCGCGCGCGAGATCGTAGAGGATTTCGCTGGTCTTGCTGACGGTCTCGACATCGAAATCCTCCCACGCCTTCACGAACGCCTGGGCGGTACGCCAGAGCAGGTCGGTCTGCGCCGCGTCGAGCGCGAACCAGTCGGCGAACACCAGGGCCGGGAGCGGGCTGGAATAATGCTCGACGATGTCGCCGCCGCCGCGCGCGACGAAAGCGCGCAGCAGGGCGCGGGCATGCTTCTCGATCACCGGGACGATCGCCTCGACGCGATTCGGCCCGAGCGCGCGGTCGATCGCGCGGCGATAGGGCGTGTGTTCGGGCGGGTCGAGATGCAGCGGCGGGCGGCGACCCGAGGCCGAGGCGCCGGGCACGACATTGCGGATGCGCGTGGTGAACTCGATCGGATCGTCGAGCACCCGCATGATGTCGGCATGGCGCGTGAGCATCCAGAAACCGCCGAACGCATCGCTATGCGCGACCGGGCAGTGCCGGCGCAGATCGGCGAAAACGGCGTGCGGCGTATCGAAGGTCTCCGCCGCCAGCGGATCATAGTCTTGGGCGATCATGGATGCTCACACCGGATTGTTCACAATCTCGTTGACAGGATTTTCGCGGGATGGCTAGCCTGTCGGCGACGTCGCGGCGAGAGGATGACAATGAACGTTGCGGCGCGAACCTATCGCAAGGTCATGCGGCGCGTGGTGCTGGTGCTGGCCGGACTGATCGTGCTGAGCTCGATCGATCGGGTGAATGTCAGCTTCGCGGCGATCCGCATGAATGCCGATATCGGACTCGATGCGAAGGGATACGGGCTCGGCGCGAGCCTGTTCTTCGTCGGTTACCTGTTGTGCCAGATCCCCAGTGCGGCGCTGTTGCGGCGCATCGGCGCGCGGCGCTGGATCGCGATCAGCGTCGGCGGCTGGGGCCTGACGGCGGCGGCGATGGCGTTCGTCACCGTGCCATGGGAATTCTTCGCGCTGCGCGTCCTGCTCGGCGCGTTCGAAAGCGGTTTCGCGCCGGGCGTCGTCTGGTATGTCAGCCAGTGGCTGCCGGCGGAATATCGCACGCGCTCGATCGGGCTCACCCTGCTGGCGATCCCGCTGTCGGTGATGATCGGCGGGCCGCTGTGCGGCGCGCTGCTCAAGCTCGATCTTGGAATCTTGTCGGGCTGGCGGTTGATGTTCCTGGTCGAGGGCGGGGTCACCGTCATCGCCGGACTGGTCGCGCTCCGCTGGTTCGTCGACGCGCCGCACCAGGCACGCTGGCTCGACGATGACGAGCGCGCCTGGATCGCCGGCAACAATGCACCCTTGCGTGCTGACGCCAAGGGCGCGGAGCCGCGCACCAATCTGCGCGACCCGGTGCTGTGGTATGCGGCGGCGATCTGGTTCGCGCTGATCACCGGCGCGAGTGCGATCATCTTCTGGCTGCCGCTGGCGATCAAGATGACCGGCGAGAACGACCCGCTCGTCATCGGGATTCTCAGCGCATTGCCATGGGTCGCGATCGGCGCGGGCATGTGGCTCAACGCGCGCCATTCGGACCGCAGCGGGGAGCGCTTCGGCCACGTCGCTTTCCCCGCGATGCTCGCCGCGCTCGGCGTCGGCGGGGCCGCGCTGGTCGGTGGCGGCGCGCCGGCGCTGGCCTTGCTGGTGGTGGGTGGCTTCGGGCTCGGCGGTGCGCAGTCGGTGTTCTGGAGCCTGCCGACGCGCTACCTGTCGCAGGTCACGCCGCAATCGATCGCGCTGATCAACCTGTGCGGCAATCTCGGCAGCGCGATCGCGCCGGCCGCGATCGGCTGGGCGATTGCCCGCATGTCGTTGACCGCGCCGATCCTGATTCTCGCCGCGCTGCTGGCGGCGGGCGCGCTGCTGGTGTTGCCGTTGCGCACCACTGCGCTCCTTCGCTCACAGGATCGCTGACCAGATTGTTGACAATATTTGTACTGCGATATAGCGATTTTAGCCGAAGCAGCAGACTTCAGGTGCTTGGGGCGCCGCAACGCAGTGGGAGGATGGCATGAAGGTTTCCGACAAGAAGATCCGCAACGGCCTCGCCGGCCGCGCCTCGTTCATCGCGGTCGCGGCGGCGATGGTGATCGCGCCAGGTATCGCACTCGCGCAAAACACGCCTTCGACACCTGCCGCGCCTCCAGCGGCGTCGGCGGCTGACGAGGCCGGTGTTCCCGAAATCGTCGTGACGGCGCAGCGCCGCTCGGAAAAACTGCAGGACACGCCGCTGTCGATCACCGCGCTGTCGTCCTCGGCCTTGCAGGCGCGCGGCATCGACAATCTCGCCGATGTCAGCAATTTCGCGCCCAACCTCGAACTCCACCCGACCAACCGCCCGGCGGGCGGCGGCTCGGCCTTTGCCGGTTATATTCGCGGCGTCGGCACCGGCGACTTCCAGTTCCCGACCGACCCCGGCATCGGCCTCTATGTCGACGACGTCTATATCGCGCGCTCGGTCGGCGGGCTGCTCAGCCTCGACGATATTTCGCGGGTCGAGGTGCTCAAGGGGCCGCAGGGCACGCTTTATGGCCGCAACACGATCGGCGGCGCGATCAACGTCGTGACCGCCGAGCCGCTCACCACCGGCGCGGCGACGGGCAATGTCCATGGCCGCTTCGGCAGTTATGGTCGTGCGGACGCGGGCGCGACGATCAACGGCCCGCTGATCGACGGGGTGCTCGGTGCCAAGCTGTCGGTCAGCTATGTCTCGAACACCGGCTTCGGCCGGCGGCTGACCGACGGCGCGCATTATGCCAGCGAGAACCGCCTGATCGTGCGCGGCGGCATCAAGCTCGACAGCGGCGGCGGCGTCTCGCTCAAGATCAACGGCGACTATACCCGCCAGCGCCAGTTGCCGCCGTCCGGCTATCTCCTCGCTTTCGTGCCGGCCGGCTCGACGGTGGCGAAGATCGCGCGCTACAACCAGTTTGCCGCGCCCTATGAAAACGCCCTGCTCGGCCTGCCGGCCGGCACGGTCTATGACGCGCGCTTCGTCTCGCCCGGTCCCTATCGCATCTATTCGCAAGGCGCGCAGCAGGACGATTCCAACATCGGCGGCGTCTCGGCGATCCTGTCGATCGACCTTGCCGACAATGTCGCGCTGAAGTCGATCTCGGCATGGCGGACGATCGACGCGACGATCAACGTCGATGGCGACCAGACCCCCTATCCGTTGCAGCAGTCGCTGACCAAACTGCACGACAACCAATATAGCGAGGAGCTGCAGCTTGGCGGCAAGCTATTCGGCGACCGGCTCAACTTCCTGGTCGGCGCATATGTTTTCCGCGAAACGGGCAATTCGTCGGTCTTCACGCGCTCGTTCGAGGGCATATACGAGGCGTTGATCGCCGCCGGCCAGGTGCCGACCGCGGCCGATGTCGGCAACACCTTCACCACCTTCGGCATGACCGCCGACAGCTATGCCTTCTTCACCCAGGAATCGCTCAAGCTGACCGATACGCTGACGCTGACCGCCGGCGGTCGCTTCAACCATGATCGCAAGCTCTACAGCACCTCGGTGATCCGCCCGCAGAACGGCGCCACCGTCGTGCCGCTGTCGAGCGCGGTGGCGAGCTGGGATTCGTTCACGCCGAAGGTCGGCATCGACTGGAAACCGACGCCCGACACGCTGCTTTATGCGAGCTGGTCGAAGGGCTTCAAATCGGGCGGTTTCGGTGCCTCGACCGTCGCCTCGACGCCGACGCCGCGCTACGACCCCGAGCGGCTGACCAGCTATGAGATCGGCGCCAAGACGGCGTGGTTCGACCATCGCCTGACGCTCAATGCTGCCGGTTTCTACAGCCAGTATCGCAACATCCAGCTGACCGTGCAGGGCGTCGACCCGATCACCAACGCCAATATCCGCACGACGCAGAATGCCGGCGGCGCCAATATCAAGGGCTTCGAGGTCGAGGCCAGTGCGAGCCCGATGCGCGGGCTGAACTTCAACCTTGGCGTCGGTTATGTCGACGCCAAGTTCAACAGCCTGACCGCCGCCGCGATCGCCAGCGGCTTCACGCTGGGCAGCCGGGTGCCGCAGATCCCCGACTGGTCGATCAACGGCGGTGCCGAATATCGCTTCCAGGCGGCCGGCGACTGGTTGCTGCGCGGCGACCTCAGCTACAAGGGCGCGCAGTTCCTCACCCCGGCCGATGCCACCTCGTACCAGAAGCAATATGCCCTGCTCGGCGCGCGCATCGCCTACAAGCCGGTATGGGCGCACGGCATCGAATTGTCGGTCGAAGGCACCAACCTGACCAACAACAACCATGCCTATTACAAGGGGACGCTGGCGCCGACGGGCGAATATGTCGCGATCCCGGGCGCGCCGCGCGAAGTCTACGGCTCGATCCGCTTTTCCTTCTAGGGGGCCCATGACCGGACGAAAGCACATGTCAGGGCGTTCGTCCGGTCGTGCGGCAGTTTTCATCGCCGCGATCGGCCTGTTCGGTATCGGCGTCGCGACAGCGGGCAGCGCCGACAAGCGCGACCATTGGTGGCAGCCGGGCGAGGGCCGGACCTTCCCCGCGACACTCGACTATCCCGACCCGAGCGGCACGGTGCGACTGCTGCTCGACAACGGTCCGCTCGTAACCAAGGGCCACCCTTTCTTCGCCGCGCTCGGCCCCAATGGCCGGGCCTGCGTCACCTGCCATCAGCCGGCCGACGGGATGAGCCTGGCGGTGGCCGACGTGCAGCGGCAATGGGATCGCAGCGGTTATCGCGACCCGCTGTTCGCCGCGAGCGACGGCTCCAACTGCCCGAGCCTGCCGCAGGACCAGCGCGCCTCGCACTCGCTGCTGCTCGACCATGGCCTGATCCGCGTCGCGCGGCACTGGCCGCCGCAGGACCTGGCGGGCAAGCCGATCACGCCCGACTTCACCATCGCGGTGGTGCGCGATCCGACCGGCTGCAACACCGACGCTCGCTGGGGCCTGACCAGCGCCGACCCGCGCATCTCGGTCTATCGCCGGCCGCGCCCGGTCGCCAATTTCAAGTTCATCGAGGCGATGGGGTTCGCTTATGATCCCAAGGCCGGCATGCCGCTGTCGCTCGACCCCGAGACGGGCAAGCCGGTCAGCGGCAATCTGATGGCGGACGGACGTGTGCCGAGCCTGACCGCGCAGATGCGCGATGCCGCGAGCACGCACCTGGCCTTTGCGAACAAGCTCGGCGCCGGCGATATCGCGCGCATCCTCGATTTCGAGCGCAGGCTCTACATCGCGCAGCAATCCGACGCTGCGGGCGGTGCGCTCGACGGCCATGGCGGGCTGGGCGGCCCGCGGACCTTGCAGGTGTCGCCGCCGGGCCGGCTCGGCAGCCAGGGCAAGCCGGTGTGGAGCGAGTTCGAGGCGTGGGAAAAGATGCCCGCGACCGAACGCGCCAAGCTGCCTGCCGAGGTCGTCGCCTTCCGCGATTCGGTCGCGCGCGGCGCGCATGTGTTCCGCGAGAAGACCTTTCTGATCAGCGATTCGGCCGGGATCAACTCGCCGGTCGGCTTCGGCAATCCGGTGCGCAACAGCTGCGTGTTCTGCCACAATATGAGTTTCATGGGGATGGACGTGGCGCCGGGCCAGGTCGATCTCGGCACGACCAACCAGCCCTTTGCCGACCCGATGCCGTGGCTGCCGCTGTTCCGCATCACCTGCCTCGACAAGCCGCACCCGCATTATGGCCGCACGATCCTGACCAGCGACCCGGGCTTCGCGCTGACCACCGGACGCTGCGCCGATGTCGGGCGGATCACGCTGCAATCGCTGCGCGGGCTGGCGGCGCGGGCGCCCTATTTCTCCAACGGCAGCGCGAAGGATCTGCGCGGCGTGATCGACTTTTACGACCGGCGCTATCACATCGGTTACACCGAGCGTGAGAAGCAGGACCTCGTCAACCTGATGCGCGCGCTGTGAAGGCGGTCATCGCCTTGACGCTGCTCGTCGCCAGCGCGGCGCAGGCCGAGGACGCGGTGCGCTTCGTCGCCTGCCCGGTCTATCGCGACACCGATTCGGGCGCCAAGTCGGGTTGCTGGCTGGCCGACGATCCGGCGACGGGGATGCGCTACGACGTCAGCCGCTCGCCGACCAAGCCCGACTGGAACCATGCCGTGCTGGTCGAGGGCAGGCCATCGGCCGACGGTCCGCAAAGCTGCGGCGGCAAACCGCTCGATCCGGTGCGGGTGTCGGTGCTGGCGGCGCCGTGCACGCGCTTCATGCTTGAAGCGGAAGGATATCCCGGCCGGCGCTTCGCCCTGCCCAAGCGCAATGTGCGGCCGCTCTACGAGGAACGTGCTCGGCCGGCGCGTCCGTTCGCCGCGCGGACGATCACCATCCCGTTCGATTTCGACAGCCAGTTCGTGACCTATCAGCTGAGCGACTATTATCTCGACGCGACGATCAACTATGCGCTCGATGTCCAGCCGGCGCGGATCGTGGTGACGGGTTATGCCGCGAGCCGCGCGACGACGGTCTCGGGACAGGTTTTGGCCGAGCCGGCGGCGCTGGCGACCGAACGCGCCGAAAAGGTGGCGCAGGCGTTGCGGCTGCGCGGCGTGCCGGCGGAGCGCATCACCGTCGCGGTCGGGCCCGACGGTAGCAGCGACGACGAGGCGTTCGACGGTCTCGTTGAACCGTCGCGGCGGCGGGTCGAGGTGCGGATCAGTCCAGCAGGATCGTAGCGCTCGCGGCCAGATCGCCGGTCAGGATGCGTGATGCAAGGGCATGGGCGGCGTCGGCATCGAGCGGCAGCTCGGCGCGCGCGGCACAGGCGACGAACTTGGCGACAAGATCGTCATCCGACATCGGCTGCCCGGGATCGCCGCGCGCCTGATCGACCATCATCTCGTGGCGCCGGCCGTCCATCATGGTCAGCACAACACCGCCGGCAGCGGCATGGGCGCGCGTCCAGTCGGGATGACGCTGCGACACGATCTTTGCGGCGAGCGCCAGCACCGTCGGGTCGGCACGCGCCGCCGGGGCGAAGGAATCGAGATCGACTGCCCCATGCACCAGCGCGCTCGCCAGCGTGAAGGGGATGCTGAATTTCGCGTCGATTGCGGTCAGCGGCGCGATCTTGGTGGCGCGCGGTGCGACGAGCATTTCCTGCACCGGGCCGATGATCACCTCGACCGACGCAATCACCGCGGGATCGATCGCGAAGCGCTGACGGAGCGCCAGCCCTGCCTGGATATAGGCATGCGTCCCGCGACAGCTCGGCCATGGCTTGAAGCTCACCCGGTCGCCGTAGAAGGTCCGGCCGAGATCCTCGCGCAGCGGCGCGTCGTCATAGTCGCCGACATGGACGGCGAAGAAGCCGCCCGCACCTTCCAGCGGCGCAGCGAAGCCGCGCACCCCGCCGCGTGCGAGCAGCGCACCGGCCACGGCGGCACGGGCGGCGAAGGCCTCGCGGATCGCGCGGACGTGCGAGGCTGCGTCATATTTGATCGCCGCGGGGAAGGTCACCTGGCACCAGGCGAGGCCGATCGCGTCGAGCGTCTGCGCGGCGGTGAGGCCAAGCAGATGCGCGCAGCCGGCGGCCGCGCCGAGCGTGCCGATCAGCGGCGGCGGATACCAGCCGCGCGTTTCCATCGGCGCGACCGGCGTGTGCGACAGCCGGCAGGTGAGGTCGCTGCCCAGCGCCAGCGCCGAGATCAGTCGCCGCCGGTCGATCGACCGATCGGCATCGCACAACGCGAGCAGCGCCGGGACGAGCGCGGCACCGGGATGCGCCGGCCCGGCATCATAGGTATCGCCAAAGTCGAGCGCGTGCGCCAGCGCGCCATTGGCGAAGGCGGCGCTCTGGACGGGGACGCGGAGAGCGCCGCCGAGCAGGCGCGACGGCCCCGCCCCGGCCTCGCTCGCGGCGAGCGCGCGGAATGGCCGGGCTTCGTCGCTGAGCCCGCTTGCTGCGAGCATCACCCCGACCGCGTCGAGCAGCGCGCGGCGCGTGGCGTGGCTGCTCGCCTCGGGCAGATGTTCCGGCACGAAGCCGGCGATGTGCGCCGCAATGGTTTTCGACAGCGACATTCCGTTCCCGTTTGCAAGCGCTTTCAGAGCGGTATATCGCTATGGCATATATCTGTCGACCCGGGAGAGAGACATGCGCCGACCCGTCATTGCCATGGTGATCGCGGCGCTGCTCGGCGCCGCCGCGCCCGGCGCGGCACCGTCGGCCGCGCCCGAGACCGTGGCGACGCTGCCCGATGGCGCACAGTGGAAGGCGACGGTGCCGGCCAACTGGAACGGGACGTTGCTGCTGTGGAGCCACGGCTATGCGCCGACGCTGCCGGCAGCGGAGGATGCGCCGGCGCGGCAACGCGACGCGCTGCTAGCGGCGGGTTATGCGCTGGCCGGTTCGAGCTATGCCGATGCCGGCTGGGCGCTCGAATCCGCCGTGCCCGACCAGCTGGCGACGATCGACGCCTTTGCCGCGCGCTACGGCAAGCCGAAGCGCGTGATTGCCTGGGGCATGTCGATGGGCGGGCTGGTCACCGCCGCGCTGGTCGAGCAGGCGCCGCGCCGGGTCGATGGTGGGCTGGCGATGTGCGCGTCGATCGGCGGCGCGGTCGGCATGATGAACATGGCGCTCGACGGCGCCTATGCGTTCCGCACGCTGCTTGCGCCGTCGTCGGAGATTCGCCTGACGGGCGTCGACGACGACCGGATTAATGGGCGGCGCGTCGCCGAGGTGTTGGCCGAAGCGCAGCGCACGCCGACGGGCCGCGCGCGCGTTGCGCTGGCGGCGGTACTCGCCGGGCTGCCGGGCTGGACGACGCCGGGTTCGCCCGCGCCGGCCGAGACCGACTATGCCGCGCAGCAGGCCGAGATGGCCAAGACCTTCGTCATGGGGGTGTTCCTGCCGCGCGTCGACCAGGAACGGCGCGGCGACGGGGTCTTCTCGTGGAACAGCGGCGTCGATTATCGGCGGCAACTCGCGCTGTCGGGTCGCGGGGCGATGGTGCGCGCCTTGTACCATGACGCCGCGATCGATCTCGACGCCGATCTCGCGACACTCAATGCCGGGAAGCGCATCACCGCCGCGCCCGGGGCGGTGCGCTACATGACCGCGCACTACACGCCCAACGGGCGGCCGCTCGCGCCACTGCTGGCGGTGCAGAATATCGGCGACGGGCTGACCTCCGCCTCGCTTCAGCAAGCCTATCTCGATGCCACCGCGAAGCGCACGCCGGGCCGCGCCGCCGGGCTGTGGGTCGCGGGCGCCGGGCATTGCACCTTCGACACGCCGACCGTGCTGGCGTCGATCGGCCATCTCGTCGCGAAACTCGACAGCGGCCGCTGGCCGGCGCGGCCGACCGGCTTCGTCGCCTACACCCCGCCGCCGATGCTGCGACCCTGCGTGCGCGACGGGGCGTGTCGCTGAAAAGGCAGCGCGGCGCGCGGCTGTCGGTGGGGGATCGGACGATGCGAAAGAGCGGGTGCGGGAGAGTCTGGCGCCGTTTCTAGCGTGGTGGCGCGGAAGTTGAATCGACGCCTGTTCGCGTCGGCGGCGCATGCCGGGCGGAACTATTGCCCAAGTCGCGAGAGCGCCGGTCCGCAAGTATAAGGGGTATTTTGCGAGGCCACGGGGTCCAGCTTTCGTGGAGGTTGGATCGCCGACCGGTGATGTGCAGGAGATGAAGAAGGACCAGATTCCAACATCGCATGCTGCGCGTGGTCGATGACCGGCGCGCTATCGCGGGATAGGATGACTGGGGTATTACTGACGCATTATGCGAATAGCCTGAACTGTTCGGCGATCTTATTGGCGCGCGGCAGCGGTGGGGTGGGTCGATATCCAACATGGTGATGTCGTCGAGCATCGCCTGTCGGACCGCCCGGCGCGGCAAGGGTGCGGGCCGCGCCTTCCCGGCCCGAACGCCGAATTCGCAGGTGGTGCGTGCTGTCATGGCGGCGAGCATATCGCGGGCGGGTTGCGGGTTGAATCGCCGCCCGGCTGACGCTCAAGCTCCTCCTCTTCAGGGGAGGGGTTGGGGGTGGGGCCGTGCCGCATACACCGCGCTTGGGGAGAGGCCCCACCCCAACCCCTCCCCTGAAGGAGAGGGGCTTAAATTTGCCGATCCGCGGGACATACTTTCAATCGATCTTCTTGCGCGTGATCGTCCACTCGCTGTCGACGCACAGGTGGCACTTCGCGCCGGTGAACCATGTCGCCGCGCCGGGCTTGCGCCACAATTGCCAGTCGAGCCAGGCGGTCACGACCTGTGCCTCGTTGCCGCCATTGGGCTGGGCGAAGGTCCCGCCATGGCGCACGGGATGGTCGGCGAGGAACACCGGGACATGGGCGATGCGGGCGACGTCGTCGGTGCCGTTGGGATAGGCGATGTCGAGCGGCCCGCCGAGGAGGTAGAGCACAGGCGTGTGCAGCGTCTTGAGCAAGGCCTTGTCGACCTTTAGCCCGGCGATCGGGTTGCTGCCATCGGCGAACACGCCGCTGTGCATCACCACCACCGCCTTGATGCGCGGATCGCCGGCGAGTTGCAGTGCCTGCAGTCCGCCGCAGCTATGCCCGGCGACCGCGACGCGCGACAGGTCGAGCCGGCCGCGCAGCGTGCTGCCCTTTCGCGCATTCGCCGCCACGGCCTGATCGAGACCGCGCCGCACATCGTCGCTCGTGGTCTTCACCGCCAGCGCCGGCGCGCCGG
>NZ_JARYTI010000060.1 GCF_029911635.1 Sphingomonas sp. AR_OL41 | reverse complement strand
CCGGCGCCGCGCTCGCGCTGCCGGTTGCCGGCAATCTCGTGCTGAAAAGCGCGCTGGCCGCCGGCCTCGCGCGCAACGCCGCCGGGGTGCGCGCCGCCGCGCCGATCGCGCTCGCCGCGATCACCGTCATCGCGCTGTTGGTGCTGGTCAATCTCGGCTAAGTTGACCGTCCCGGATCAAACCTGCGCCGTCCGCACGATCCGTGCGGTCGTGCCGATATCGCGCTGGCGCGCGCCGATCCGGGTGCCGGTGATGCTCGTCACCATCGTCTCGATCTGGCGCTCGTCGAAGCCGGCGGCGACGAAGCTGTCGATCTCGGCCATCGGCAGCGCAAAGCCGTAACGCCAGGCATGCACGGCCATGCGCCGCAGCGCCTCGAGCTTCGGGTCGGCGAGTTTGGAGGCGGTGCCCAACCCAAACAAACTGCCCAGCGCGCGCGACAGCCGGCTTGGCGTGCCGAGGCTGGCGAGCGTGTCGCGCTTGGCCAGCGCGATCACGCTCCATTCGAGCGGACTGAAGCCCGGCAGGTCGGCAACCAGCGTGGTGCTGCGCTGCGCGATGCGGGCGCCAGCGGGCGCGGCGAAGGGCTGGTCGAGATCGAGATAGGCCATCGGACGGTCTTTTGATGCGAGGTGCGGGAACGGATGAGCGGTGCGCCGCTCTTCCATACCGGGCGGTATACAAGCCGCTGCGAACGCGTCAACCGCTTTTTGTAACGCCCGGTATTTTTCCCAACAACGTCGCGATCAGCGCCGCAATCCGGCCAGCGCGGCGGGTTCGTCTGCATCGGCGACGCCAGGCGTCGCGCGGTTTCGCCACATATAGGTCACGACGGCTCCCGGTGCGGCGCTGGGGTCCCGCATGGCAGGGAAGTAACGAGGAACCGCGGAAAAATCGCGATCGGGCCGGTGCCGATGCGTCAGCCGCAAAAATAGGCGCAGGCCATCCGCGCGCCGCGGCGCGGGGTCTCGGGGTTGGCCACGCGGTGCGTCGCGGCGCGTTTGAAGCACGCCGAGCGGTCCAGCGCATACTGGCCGACCAGCACCGTCAGGACGCGCGGATCCTCGTCGCAGCGCAACCACCCGCCATCGGCCAGTTCGACCTCGAGACCGGGTTCGCTCGCCGCGGGCAGCAGCGTGATGACGCTGAGATCCTGATGCGGCGGTGCGCGGAGCGCGCCCTCTTCGGCCAGTTGTCGTACCAGGGTCGATTCCGGATCCCCTTCGAAAGCGGGATAACGCATGACCCGCAGGCAGCCGTGGCGCGGTGTCTCGATGATCGCCCGGTCCGCGGGACGATCGAGCGCGGCATCGATGAACTGCGCGATCCGGCCCAGCTCGCGCGTGATCGGCGTAGTTTCGCGCGCAAGGTGGCCGGGCAACGGATAGCCGGGCTGAATATAGAAGCTCTCCTTCATGTCGCACCCATTGGCGTGACAGAGCGGGACGAAGCCGCATGGCGCCCGGCGGTCGCCGCCCATCACGAGCTTCTGGCCGGTGGCAAAGAAGGCGCGCCATGCGGCCAGCGAGCGCGCGACCATTTCCGACAGCGGTGCGGCGATGGCGACCTGCGTCCACCCCTGGTCGCAAAGATCGCTCACCTGGCGCCCGCTCAGCACCGCGCCAGACCCGCGATCGTCACGCCCGGCGTGGCGAAGCGCTGCGGGCGCGCGTAACAGCGCAACATCGGTGCGGCGCCGAAGCGCAGCGCGGCATAGCCCAGCATGGCGCGGTGCCGCGCATGCCCGGGGTCGATCGCCAGCCGCCCGGCGAGCTGCGCGAGGCCCCGCCGATCCGGACTGGCAATGATGTAGGAAGGCGGCGAGTCGGCATGCAGGGCGACGAGCTGCAGCCAGCCGCACCGGGCAAATTCGAGGAACAGCGCGCGGTCGAAGCCGGCATCCAGTTCGCCGGCTGCTGCCGCCAAATCGCCGGCAACCTGCGCGCCGGGCAGATGTCGCACGTCATAATAGCCGGCCTGTGCCTCGCGCCCGTCCGGTCGCAGGCGCCGTGCCGCGCCGTACGGGGGAAAGGTCAGCACGGCGTGCGCGGCAAGCGTGCGACCATAGACGGTGACGGCGGCGATGCGATCGTCGGCGAGATCGAGCCGCAGGAAGTCGCGATGCCCTTCGTCCCATGCCGCGCGCAACCATGGCGCGAGATCGCTCCAGCGCGGCAGCGCTTCGGCCACCCCCGCGACCTGCTCCCACGCCTCTGGCGCGGCCAGCACGCCCAGTCCGTCGCGCGCGCTCGACCAGCTGAGTTCGAGCAGGCCCGTGCCGCAGCCGGCAAGCCGTTCGAGCACGAGGCCGCACGGTGCCTGCGGCCCGGCACTCACCAGTACAGCACCAGCTCTTCGCCACGGCGCATGCTGTGGCCCTGCAGCGTGATGCGGTGGTCGCCGGGCGAGGTCGATGGAATCGCGGCGATGCGATGCATCACCGGGGCGACCTGCACCGTCATATAGCCGATGCGATAGGGGTGACGCATATGGGGCTTGGTACGCCCGATCAGCGCCATGTCGGTGCTGCGCCCGAGCCGCTGCACGCGTGCCAGATCGTCCTCGGTGAAATTCCAGTAATCCAGCCCGCCCCCGGCAGCGGGCAGTTCGATCGCCAGCGTGAACGACACGACCTCGCTCGGCGTCGCCGCGAACGGCCAGCGCAGCGAGCGGAACTGCAGGTCGAAATGCTGGCTGTCATGATCGACCAATGTGATGCCGCAGCCATGGAAGATGTGGAACCCCGGCAGGGCGACGCGCTCGTCGATCACCGTCGGCCGTTCGAAATGCGTCTCGATCGTCGCCCGAACGCGTTCGATCAGCCAGCCGAAATGCTCCTGGATCAGCCGGTTGCTTTCCGCGATGCGGGCGTAATAGTGCCGCTCCGCGTCGTCAGAGCACATCACGTCGAGATAGGTCGCGACGCCGATCGTCGCAAAGCCGGCGCCACGCCGCAGCCAGCGATCCTCGATCGCGCGCACCGCGTTGGCGACGGCGCGCGCTTCCTCTTCCGACAGGGCGAACAGATCGATCACCTGCGCGCTCACCAGTAGATCACCCAATGTCGCTCGCTCCATACGCCATGGCCCTGCAGCGTGATGCGCCGGCAGGCGCCGGTGGCCGCGCGGTGCATCCGCCGGTGAAGGGCACGCCCCGAATGCAGGAACAGCTCGCCGCAGCGATATTCATATTCGGTGACCGCACCGCGCTTGTCGCCCGGCGCGGCACGGCAGATCTCGATCCCGCCGCCGGCGCGCGGCAGCTCGAGCGGCAAGGTGAAGGTGAAGCTGGGACTGTCGATCGCAAAGGCCGGCTCGAGATGGCTGTGCTGCAGGTCGAGATGCAGATTGTCGCGCATCGCGCCGGACAGCGATCGCCCCAGAAAGATATGGAAGCCCGGCAGCGCCAGCGCGCAGTGAAAGCGGCACGCCGCGCCGTACACGCCTTCGAGCGTCGCCCGCACCGTTTCGAGCAGCTGACCGAAGCAACGTTCGAGCACCGGATTGCACCGCGCGCGGTTGCTTGCGTAGCGCAACGGATCGCTCGCGCCGCACGCGTCGAGATAGGTCGCCGCGCCGAGCGTGTGGAAATCGGTACCGCGCCTGATCCAGCTCGCGCGCGCGGCATCGAGCCGCGCCAGCTGCGCGCGACACGCCGCCTCGTCGATCAGGCCGATCCGCCGGATGCCGCCATCGTCGGTCAGGCTAGCCATCGCGCAGCCACCGCACCAGCGTCCGGGTGATCGCACCGTCCGATCGCCGATCATAACCGTCATAGCCGGGCATGGGGTTGACCTCGAGGCACCACCACCGCCCGTCGCGGTCGATCTTGAAGTCCCAGCCGGTAAAGGCCATCCCCATCACTGCCGCGCTCTCCGCCATCCGCGCCACCAGCGCCGGCGGGACGTCGATCGGCATATGGTCGCTTTCTACCGCGCGATCGCGATAGTCGATGCCCTGCGACACGATCCGCTCGCCATGCGCGACAGTGCCGATCAGGTGAACGCGGACATCGTCGCCGACGATCCGCCGTTGCAGATGGACCGGCCCCTGGCGCGGGTCGAAATCGGCGAAATCCGCCGGCTGGACGAGCCGGGCGGTGCCGCGCACGCCGCACAGCGACTTGCAGATCGCGCCGTCATGCTCGGCGGCGAACGCCGCCAGCGCGTCGCGCGCCGACGAGGCGATCGCTGGCGGGACATCGAAGCCCTGCTGCGACAGCCAATATTCGTGCAGCGGTTTCGATCCGTTATGGGTGTGGCCGCCGGGGCGGTTGGCAATCCGCCCCGGGGCGCTTTCGAGAAAGGCCGACAGCCCTGCGAGCATCGCCCGCCAGCGCGACGACCATGGCGCCATCAGCACCGGCGAGAGATCGACCGGCCGGATATAATAGCTCGCCTCTGGATCGAGCCGGCCGAACGCGCCCGGGCACAGCGCCTCGGGCCCGTCCGCGCCGAGCGCGAAACGCCACGGATGGTCGAACATCACGTTCATGTCGATCAGTTCGACCGGCGCGGTCGCGCCGGCGGCGGCGACGAAATGCTGCATCGTCTTGTCGGTGCCGAGGCCCACCGCGTAGATCGTCATGCCGCGAGCACCGCCAGCAGCGCGTCCGCCGTGTCGGTGAACACCGGGGCGACTTCGTGAAAGCCGGGAAAGGGATTGGTCCGCACCATGATCGGCGCGCCGTCGACCGGAATCGCCCACCCCACGGTCGCGAAGACGAGGCCGAGCGCGTTGACATGTTCGATGCTGGGCGTGGCGACGTCGGCCGCGCCGATGTCGGCGCGCGTCACCCGAAACGCCCGGTCGCCGACAACGACGACCTGTTCCCAGCCGCGACACGGCGGCAGCCGGCGCGAGCGCGCGGCAATGCCGTCGGGAAGCACCTCATGCACGCCCCAATCGTCGAGCGACTGGTGGAACAGCGCGTCGGGCGCTGCATCGGGCGGCAGGTCGGCCCAGAAATATTCATCGGCCGCCCCGACCCGCCCCGATCGTCGGTCGGTAAGGTTGGCGGAAAAGGCGACCGCCGCACTCCAGCCATAGCAATTCGGCCGATTGACCACCGGCGCCGGCGTCATCACCGCCAGCGCCCAGGCCGCCGCGAAACATTCGTTGCGCGCGAAACGCTCGACCTCGTCATGCTCGGTCCCACTCTGGATCGGGCGCAGCAGCAGGGGCAGCTGCGGCGTAGCGCTGATCCGGGTGCCGGCACTGTGGATCGTCGCGCTGCGCCCGAACGTGTCGAGTCGCTGGCGTTCGGCGGTCACGCCGCGCGTCGCGGCATATTCGACGAACGCGGCGGAAAACCAGTCGTCGGCTTCATCGACGACGATGATGTCGCTGCTCATGGCGCACAATCCGAAAAAACAGGTGGGCCGGAAAAAAGCAGGTGGGCCGCGCAGGCCCACCTGACAGGCGCGAGGTCAAAAGATCGGCTGGTTGAGCAGCGCGGTCAGGCGAACATTGTGGATTTCCACGATGCGGCGTAGCGCGTCGGCCGGCAGCGACACTTCCAGGCCGTAACGGAACAGCTCACCCTCGGTGCCGGTGATCTTGCTGCCGTCATTGTCCTTGTCCTTGCCGTCCTTGTCCTTGCCGTCCTTGCTGTCCTCCTTGCCGCCTTCCTTGCCGCCCTCCTTGGACTCCTTGCCCTCCTTGCCGTCCTTGGATTCCTTGCCCTCTTTTCCTTCCTTCCCGTCCTTCGAATCCTTGCCTTCCTTGCCGTCCTTGCCTTCCTTCGATTCCTTGCCGTCCTTTTCCTTGTCCTTGCCGTCCTTGCCGTCCTTCTTGTCCCAGAAGCCGCCTTCGCCGGCATCCTTGCCGCCGTCCTTGCCGTCCTTCTTGTGGTTCGGGTCGATCGTGATGTTGCGCTCGATCAGACTGGCAATCGCCTTGAAGGTGCGCTCGCTATGCGTCCGCGCGAGATCGGCCAGCAGGTCGAGCCGGTCGGTCGAATGGATGAAGGGTTCGATACGCTCAGCCATGCTTGCCTCCCAACGGTCCGGAGAGGAGGCGCATCAGGCTGCCGACATTGACCCCGTTGATCGTCATGTGATCGACATCGCAATTGATCAACTGGACGCCGCGAAAGCTGCATCCCGAAAAGGTCGAGCCGTCGAGATCGCAGTCGTCGAACGCGCATCCCTCGAGGTTTGATTGATGAACGCGGGTGTTGAAGAACCGCATCTCGCTCATGACCGAATGCGAAAAATCGGTCCGCGCCAGCGTGGAACTGTGTCCGTTGGCGTTCAACATCATCATGTTCGGCTGAATCGGTCGGCGATGTTGCGCGTCTTTACTGGTGGTTTTCTCCATCTTCATTTCTCCACTGCGGCCAAACGAGGGCAAATCCCGTCGCATCAGCGAACGCGACGGAGTCGTGAAAGAAAATGGCAGCTTGTGTCTGCTCTGAGGCAACGCCGGCGACATTTTTACGGTAGATGGCAGTTAAATGCAAGTCCCTTGTCATCAAATACGCCGATATCCATCCATAATGAGAGTCATCATGACAACACAGTTCATTATTACGGTACGATACATGATCAACGCCGCGTTAAATGTCGTATTTATCCAACAGCAGTACTTGCCGTAACCGAGTAATCGGGAGTAGCCGACGCTGCCCGATGTGACACGCCTCGACTTTCGGCAGGCGATATGCCGATACTGATCTCTATCTGATCTGTAGCGTATCGGCTCTCACTTTCGGCCGGACTTGCGCCGGAGCGCGAATCCGCCGCCCGGGGCCACCCGGCATCGGCCGCCGCATCATCCTGTCCGTCGATCGCGTCGCGCGCCGTTGTCGCGCCCAATGCCCCGCCCGGTGCGCCGGCGCCTATAATGAGGGAGGCAAGGCGCGCGCCGGCGCATCGGTAATGGATTGCAATGGACCTACTGCATCATCGCGGGAGTGGCGGGCCACGCCCGGCGTCGGAATCCCGTCGCCTGTTGAAGCGTATCCCCGCGCAGGAGGTGACGCTCGGCATGTATGTCCATGCGCTCGAGGGACCGTGGCTGGCGCATAATTACTGGCGCTGGCATTTTCTGCTGACCAGCCCGGAGCAGGTCGCGACGCTGCGCCACAGCGGCGTGCCCAGCGTGGTCATCGATCTCGGCCGCTCGATCACCCCGCGCAAGCCCCCGCCCGGCACCCCCGCCGAGAGCGAGCGCAACCGCAACGAGCGGCGCGCCGAGGATCTGCTCGCCGCGCGCCGCGTTACCGAGGATGCCCGGCGCTTCATGAAGAAGGTGTTCGACGATCTCAGCGCGGGCGAGACGACCGCGCTCGGCGCGCTCGAAGCCGTCGTCGAGTCGATCGAGGCCGCGCTGGTCCACAACCGCTCGATGCTGCTCAGCGTGATGCGGCTGAAGACGCGCGACACCTATACCTATTTCCACTCGGTCGCGGTCGGCACGCTGATGATCAACTTCGCCCGCGAGCTCGGCCTGCCCGAAGACCAGGTCAGGCTGATCGGGCTTGGCGGCCTGCTGCACGATATCGGCAAGACGCAGATCGCCAAGGAGATCCTCGAAAAGCCCGGCAAGCTGACCAGCGCGGAATTCGACGAGGTTCGCCAGCACCCGGCGCGCGGCCACGAAATGCTCGTCGGCGGCGATGTCGCGTCGGTCGCGCTCGATGTCTGCCTGCATCATCACGAAAAGGTCGACGGCACCGGCTACCCGTTCGGCCTGGCCGGCGACGAGATCAGCCTTGCCGCGCGGATGGGCGCGATCTGCGACATCTACGACGCGCTGACCTCGGATCGCCCCTATAAGGATGCCTGGTCGCCGGTCGCGGCGATCGTCGCCATGGCCAGTTGGCCCGGCCATCTCGACCTGAAGCTGTTGTTCGTGTTCATGAAGAGCATCGGCGTGTTCCCGCCCGGCATGCTCATCCAGCTGCGCACCGGCCATCTCGCCATCGTCCGCGACAATGGCCGTAACACCGGCCGCGCCCGCCTGGCGATCTTCTACGACACCGAAAACCGCCGCTTCCTGTCGCCCTACGAACTCTATCTCGCCGACATCAACCCCAGCGAACTGATGATCGATGCGCCCGACCCCGCCGCCTTCGGGCTGGGCGACTGGCCCGCGCTCAGAGAACTGCTGCTGGCGGGCGGCGATCCGACAGCCAATGCGGCCGAACCGGCGGGCGGGGCGGCTTCCCCGACGGGGTAACCGACCCGATCGCCGCCGCCCCGCCGCTCACCCCGCCTCGCCGGGCACGACGGGCCTCGCCAGCAGGCCGGGAAAGACCCGCTCGATCGGCCAGCTGTCGGGCAGGACATAAACATAGCCGCCCTTGTGCCGGAACAACGGGCCGAGGCTGCGGGCATAAAAGGCCGCCGGCACGTTGATGCAGCCAAAGGTGATGCGGTTGTCGTCGGGAGTCGGCGACAACAGCCGCTGGCGCCTGCGCTCCTTCGGGTTCGCCCCGGGCGGAATCGGGTGCAGCGCGACCGAGGTGGCGTAATCGACCCACAGCACGCGCTGCCGCCCCGCCGCCACGCCATAACGTGCGAGGAAACGCCCCGCCGGCGTGGTCTTTTCCGCTGGGCCGATCTCGGCGAGGTTCTTGCTGCCGATGCCGGGCGTCGCGGCGTCACCGGCGGCAACGCCGATCAGCACCGGCACCGCGCCGATCATCATGCCCTTGGCATCGAACAGCATCAGCGCGGCGTCGTTCTTGTCGATAATGGCATAGGGCAGCGCGTGGTTGTCTGCCGTTGCGGCGATCCACGCGGCAACCCGCAAGCTCGCCGCCGACGGGCTCGGCACGGGGGTCGCCGCTGCCGGCACCGCCGTCTTCTTCACCGCCGCCACGCGCGTCGCGCCTGTCGCCGGCGTGGCCGGTATCGCCCCGGCGAGCGCCAGAGCGATAGCGAGCCACGGCGGCGCCACGCGGGCCGCCCCGCGCCCCGGCCCCAGTTTCAGCATCCGCTGCCGTGCGGCATCAGTTGCGCGGCCGCTTGCGCTGGCTCTCCTTCATCCGCTGCTCGACGCCATCGACCCGCGCGTTGAGCTGGTCGATCCGCTGGCCGTTGTTCTGCGCCTGGCCGGCCGCGGCTTGCGCCTGCGACAGCGCGGACTTGGCGGTGCCGTCGGTTTCCTGCTCGCGCGCCTCCAGCGCCGCGACACGCTCGTTCACCGGCGCGATCTGCTCGCGCACATAACCCTTGGTCGCACAGCCCCCCAGGCCCAGCGCGCCAACCAGCATCGCGCCCGCTGCGGCAGTTTTGGTAACAAACGGTGGCATCGCATTCTTCCCATGGTGAATTACCGCCCCGACCCAAGCCGAGCGCCGATCCGCCGCCAACGCGATTTGGACCGGCTGTGCATCGGGTAGGGTGGGTTGACGGGCTGGGGGCGGGTTCGACGGAGCCGTCGTTCGCGTTGGAGATCGGCGGCATGATTCTAGCGACGCTACTACGGCAAGGGTGTCGCGGTCGGCGGCGGAGAAGGGGGTCGGTCGCGTAGGGCGGTGGCAGCGGCAAGGGGTGTGACCGGCTGATGCCTCCCGTTTCCATGTGACACGGTCGGGAGGCCGCTATTCGTTCTGCCAAATAGTATGTCCGAAAGGACCCATAACCCGCCATTGACGTCCGCTTGTCGGGTGCCCAAGACCCGACATTCGCTCATGTCGATTTTGAGGAACGCTTTCGGCGGTGCAAAACTTTGGTCTGAACGGCTTGAGGCGGTGGTTGGTTGCCATCATCCCGCGTGAAGACAAACGAGTCACCACCAGTGCTGTCGTCCAACAGGTTAATCCGATCTGGTCGCGTGGCGCGACTTAAACGTAGCTTCAACGCATAACCGGCGTCAGCGTGCTTCACAGCCCCGTCGGATAGGGCCTCCGCCGCCGTGCTCGACGACACAGCAAGCACCCCTAGACCGACCAGGGCGTCCCTGCGCGAGACCGCGGGGCTGGTCTCGTCGGCGGTGCGGTCGCTGTCCATGGCCAACCCCCAATTGTTCGTTGGCCGTAATCAGGCAAGGTGCGCCAATCCGTGCTTGGCAGGAATAGCAGAAACCGCCGATGTGGCGGTGCACTTCACGAACGCGGGCTGCTCCCCAGTTTGCACATCTTTGTTTTGGTAGTGCAACGTTCAGGGGCAAAACAAGTAGAGCGGTGCGCAATACCGGACGGCTAGCCCGTCTCGCCGTTTGGGCGATCGCGCCATTGATCTTGGCGTCGGCCTGCCAACGCGACGCCGACCCGAGATCGGCGCGGGCATTTGCTCTTTGCCCCGGATCATGCGCTACGCTTCAGCTTGCTTCAAACTCGCGCCAGTAACATTGCCGCGCCCGGCCATTTGCTCCTTGAGCACCCGGTTTTCGATCTTGAGGTCGCGGCTTTCAGCCTCGACCGAACCTGCGCGAAGCGCGGCCAGCGCTAACCCCACGTCGTGCGCAGCGCGGCCCAGCACCGCGATCTCGTCGGGCCGGAACAGCGCGCCACCGGCTTTCAGATCCATCAATACGAGACCCGCTAGCGCGCCGTGATCCAGCATCGGCAGCGCCAGTACCCCGGGAATGTCGCTGCGCGTTTCGCTCATGTCGAGCGGGCGGTTTTCGGCGCGCATCAGTGCGTAGGCGGCGTCGTCGCGGGGCAGGTTGAGCGGGCTGTTGCCCCACGATCCGGCGACGCGGATAAAGGCATTATCGCGCGAGCTGGCATCCCGGCGATAGAGCGCGACCGGGCCTTCCCCGGCAAAGCGGGAAAGTTCATCGGCAAAAGCCGAGGCGAGAGTCACCTCGTCGTCAAAATGCGTCGCCGTGGCGACGAACCGGCGCAATGCCTCTTCGTTATGGCGCCACTTGCGAAAGAACACGTCTTCCACACGGTTTTCGACCGCATCGTGCACCCGGTGAAATGCCAGATATACCATGACCGCCGCGCCCGCATCGATCCAAGCGCTGGCCTTGATCCATTCTTCGGGCAGGAGATGCTCGATGCCCCATTCGATCAGGCCGAAGCTGGCCAGCAGAATTGCGCTGACCGAACCATAGACGATCGTGCGGTTGATCGCGAAACCCAGGTCGATCACGCGGTGACGCAGTACGGCATAGGCCAGCGAAAGCGGGATCAGAAGGTTGACGACGAGCAGCAGACAAACCCTGATCACGATGCCGTTCGTCTGATTGCCTGGTATGTCCAGCAAACCAGCTGTGACAAAGAACAATCCGTTGAAGATCTGCGCGATCGTGGCGACGAGGATCGTGCCGAACCGGGCACGATCGGCGCCGCTTGCGTCGCGCCGACCACGCCAGGACCAATAGATGCCCTGAAAGTTCAGCGCGAAGAGCAGCAGCCAGAACAGCGCCGCACCATCGCCCACGACGGGATAGCTGGCATCCAGCATATCGCACCACAAGCGCAACAGGATCATGCCCGCCCACAGGATGCCGATGGCGCCCAGCGCGATCGTCCAGCACCGCGACGGCCGACCAACCCGTTCGGCATAGAGGGCGGCTGGCAGCAACAACAGGCCAAGGCCGCTGAACCCGATGAGATGATTGGCACCCTGCAAGAGGATCGTCGTCACCGGCTGGGTCACCCAGATCGGGATGACGTTCTCGTGGCTATAACCCATCAGGCCAAGACCGAGCGTCAGTGCCGTCAAGCTGCCCCAGCCCCGGACGAGCACGAGCACGCCGAGCGCCAATGCAAGCCATTTGCCGGTCGAGTAGATAATCTCGTCGACCTGCTCCTGCAGCGGCAGTTCGTTAAAGTATCTCGGTTGGGCAACCAGCGTGACCTTGTGCGCGGCCGTGCTGCGCTCATCCCCCACGCTGAGCGCAAACACGTTTACCGCCCGGCCGGCGGCAAGATCGACGGTTGCCTCCTGGAGATGTTCGAACCGGATACGCGTTCCGGGCGCCAGGCCCGCCTTTGCCGCCGCGCCGCCCGGGGTCATGGCCGTCACCCGCTCCCAGCCAGGCTGCCCGACGATCCTGTCCGACGCGTAGCCGAGCGTGCCATTGGCGCCGGCGCCAAAAATGCCGAATTCGCGCAGCCGCTCGGTATTGCTTTGCAAACTAAGCAGAACGCCGACAATCGCAAAAAGCCCGATAGCGGTGCCGCGCCAGCCGGTGAACAAGGCATCGAACCCGCTTTGGCTGCGATTTTCGGTTTGCCCCATATGATCGTCCCCGTTGCTCGCCCCAATATAAAGGGCGTTTCGGCCAAGTAACGAGCTTTTCGCGTGGATTCCTGACGAGAATGTCTGTCGCGGAGGGCATTCCCCCGCAGCCGTAGACGCCCCCGGGCTCGCTCGCAGGCCGGTTTGCGAAGAAGCGCCTCAACGCGACAATGTCGTAACCAGCGCACTACGATCCGGACCTGTGAGCGGGGCTTACATGGCGAGTATGGCGCGGCGGTCGGCGTGGGTGAACGACTGGCTGAAACTCTCCTTCTTCGGCCTGATCGGCCTGTGCTTCCTAGCGTCGCTTTGGGGCGACGATCGGTTCTGGTTCGACGCCGCCCAACCCCATGCGCGGCGCGGCATCGCATTCCGGTCGCTGCTGGTGCTCCATGGACTGACCGGACCGCCGGCGTTGACCACGGGCACGCTGCAAATGTCGAGCAGGTTACAGACAGTTTTCAGGAACTGAGCGGCGATATCGGTCCACCGGCCGAATAGGTTATCGAAGACCCAGGAACGGACACTGACGGGCAATTGGTCGTCCCGAGCTTCGGACATTCATGCATCCCGATCCTGAAAACGGGTAGAGATCAGCCGATCGTCATCGCCTGTTTCCGGGCTTTTCGGGGCGGGAGCGGCGAACCGCGGCCGCGCCGCTATTGACGGCATCCTCCTGCGCGAGCTTGCGCCAACGTTCGACGCGCGCGGGATCGATATTTCCCGCCGCCATCGCGGCGTGGATGGCGCATCCGGGCTCGTCGCCATGGGTGCAGTTCGAGAACCGACACTCCAGCGTCACGGCCGTGACGTCGTCGAACACCTCCGTCACGCCGGTGGCCACGTCGGACATCTGGAGCTCGCGCATGCCAGGCGTGTCCACGAGCCAGCCGCCCTCGTCCGCGCCACCGACGAGGCGATGCATCTCACGGACGGTCGTCGTATGCCGGCCTTTGCCGTCGTCCTCGCGGACGGCCTGTGTCGCGATGCTGTCCGATCCCCGAAGCGTGTTCACGAGCGTCGATTTGCCGACGCCCGACGATCCCACCAGCGCGACGGTCTCGCCCAGGCCGCAATAGCCTGCGAGGCGGGCGGCGCTGGTCGGATCGCGCCCGTCGACCAGTTCGACCCGCAACCCCGACTGGAGTTCCCGCGCTGCGTCGACGAAGCGCTGGGGATCAGGCGACAGGTCGGCCTTTGTGATGACGACGACCGGACGCACGCCTGCCTCGCGCGAAAGCACGAGGTAGCGTTCGATCCGCGCGATGTTGAAGTCCTGGTTGCAGGACGTGACGATGAAAAGCGTGTCGACATTCGCGGCGATGAGCTGGACCCGGCGGTGATCGCCGGGGGCGGGCCGCTTGAACAGGCTCGTCCGATCGAGAATGCGCACAAGGCTGCTGGTGTCCCGGTCGATCAGCAACCAGTCGCCGACAGTGGGTCGGTCCTCCGCTCCCCCTGGCGTCGCCAGGTTGGACGAGATCGAGTCCTCGAACCCTTCGCCCAGGACGGTCACCCTGCCACGATGAACCGACATGACGCGGACAGGCTGGCAATGGCTGCGTTGTTCGGCGGAGAGCTGCTCGCTGAAGAAGGGCTTCCAGCCGAGCTGCGCAAGACTGGGGTCGGACGTTTCCATCACGCTTCAGCCGATCTGCGGACCGCCTGGTTCAGACCCGTCCGGCATTGCCGACTCGACAGACCGCTTGTCCGCCTTGGCTTGCGCCTTCTTCGCGGATTCCGCCGCCTTTGCCCTTTCGCGCTCGCGGCGCTCGAAGTCGTAATTCGGTTTGCGTGGTATGTCGGTCGCTCCGGAGCTCGGGTTTTCGGCTTGAGCAAATCGCTCGACCTGGGAAACCTGAGCGCCCGGATACACTGATCCGTCGATCGAGAATAGGCCTGCTGGAACGCGCGATCGTTGATCGGAAGCGCCTGCCCGGGTGGAAAGTGGCCGCAGACCTGTTACGTCGCGTCATGGTTCATACGCGTAGTCTGGCTGGTATCGTCAAAATCGACGGCCTCGAATATGAGTGGCAGCTCCAGCGGGAGCCGCAATTCACGGCAGACGGCTGGAAGGGCATGACCGTCTCATTGCGGCAGATGGATACCCAGCGCGAGGCGCTGCTGGAATTCCCCACGCCCAAACGCTTGTTGAAAGGGTTGCCCAAGGGCCGTTCCCAAATAAACGACGCGATTGCCGCCCGGGGTGTTCGCGCAGCGTTATCGGCGGGGTGGGAGCCGGCTTCCCGCGGCAAGCCGATGGTCTTCATGGTCGATGCAAACGGCGACTAATCATCGCTCCCGCCCGGTAGCTTTGCGGCGGTGCGGACCCGGTTCCGGGAGCTCAGCCGCGTCCCAGCGTTCCCCGACGCTGTAATCCCAGGGAGGACTTTCCCGTCGGTCCGCATGCAGGCAGCGCCCCGTTGTGGGTCGCAACGCGACGCCCTGCTGCTGGAGAGAGTCTTGCCCAGATGGCCGTGCGCGCGGGGATATGCCCAATGACTTTCTAGCGTACGCTCTTTTCATGCGGTGCGTCCGCCGGCAGCGCCTGGTCGATGAGCTGTCGGAAATTGCGGATCGTCTCGTCCTCGAATGACTGGTCGGACATCGCATAACCGTGGATCGAATTCAGGCCGAGCGTCCGATAGGCGAGCAGGCCGTAGAGCCACATGAAGGCGAAATAGACGCGCTCCGCTTCCGCCGCTTCCAGTGCGCGGCCAGCGGCTACGGCGGCTCGTTCCAGATAACGGCCCACGATGCGGCGGGACATCTTGCTGATCCGGTTCCAGCAATCGTCGCCGGCGATGTGACGTCGGATTGCCGAGCGTAGCAAACCGTTGTGGCGCTGGAAGTTGGCCATGGCGCTGCGGGCGAGGATTTCGGGCAGCGTATCGAAAGGTATCGACGGATTGTCGAGGTCCAGCATGGCGCCGCTCTCGCGACGCTCCAGCATGTCATCGATCAAGTAATTGAAAAAATTATCTTTTGTGCCGAACCGGTGGTAAAAACTACCCGTGGACGTCCCCGATGCGCCGACAATGTCGCGGATCGAGATCTGATCGATGTCCCGCTCGTCAAGCAGCCGCAGGGCTCCCTCGACCATCTGCCGATGGCTGGTGAGGCTGCGGCGCTGCACGGGTGGTCTGGGCGTGAGTAGGGCGGCACTGCCGGTGGCGGACATGCCACCATAGTCCATCGTTCGGCGCGATCGTCAAGGGCGCCGAAAGTTTACGCTTGCGCTCAAACTAGACCCTATGTTCTAATTACAGCAACGAAGATAGATCGTGTAGGAGAGATGCAATGGCGGCCACGGAGCCCGCAATCGGCAGCCCGCCGCGCGAACGCCGGCTGGGGCTCGCGCTCGTCATCCTCGCCCTCATGGTGGAGGGCTTCGATCTCCAGACGGCCAACCTCGCCGGTCCCTCGATCATGGCTGCCTTCGACATCACGCGCGCCCAGTTGGGTCCGCTGTTGAGCGCCAGCCTGTTCGGCATCCTCGTCGGGGCGACGATGCTCGCACCGCTCGGCGACCGGTACGGGCGCAAGCGCGTCGTGGTCATCGCCAGCGCGACCTATGGCCTGCTCTCGCTGGCGGCGGCCGCCTCGACCTCGGTCGAGCAGCTTGCGGCGCTGCGCTTTCTCATCGGTCTTGGTCTGGGCGTGGTGATGCCAAACGGGCTCGCCATGGCGGGTGCGCTCTTCGAAGGCCCCCGCCAAGCCAGCGCGACGGCTTTCGCGGGCATCGGCATCACGCTTGGCGGCGCGGTGGCGGGCATGACCGCAGCCCGTGTGCTGCCGGGCTATCATTGGCAGGGACTCTTCGTCGTCGGCGGCGTCCTGCCGCTCATCATCGCTGCGATCATCGCGATCGCACTGCGCGAGGTCGTTCCCGCGACGGGCAACAACGCGCCAAAACCGCTCCGGGCGATCACCGTCATCCTCGCCCCGTCGCTGCGCGCGACCACGCTGATCGTCTGGCTGATGTTCGTCTTCATCGCGCTCAACATCCATTTGCTCTCCAGCTGGATCCCGCTGCTCATGAAGGGCTCGGGGCTATCGACCTCCGGCGCCGCGCTGGTCACGTCCGGCTACCATGCCGGCGGCGTGGCCGGCGGCGTCGTGGCGAGCTTGTGGCTGCATCGCGGAGGCTGGTATTCGGTCGCCGCCTTTGCGGGCGGCGCGGCGCTGACCATGCTCGCACTCGCGCTTCTCCCGGTCGGCGGTGCGGCGACGGTTACCCTCATCGCCTGTGCCGGCTTTTTCGTGACCGGCATCCAGAATGGCGTGAACGGCGCGGCAAGCGCGCTCTACCCGCCGGAAAGCCGCGCGACCGGACTCGGCTGGGCGCTGGGGATCGCGCGGATCGGCGCGATCATGGGGCCGATGATCGGTTCGCTCGCCGCGATCGCGGGTCTGGACCAGGGCGGCCATTTTTTCCTGATCCCGGCGGGCACACTGGCGATCGTGCTGGTTCTCGCCAGCCTCATCGCACGCCGGGCCGCGCATCAACCACGACCGGCCTGAACAGGCACCTGGGTCTATGTTTCACATCAAGTCGAAAAAGGGAGAGGGTCAAATGAAAACAACTACATCCACTTTGCTCAAATCGGCCGGCTGGCTGGCCCTGACCTGCGCGAGCGCGCCGGCGGCCTTTGCGCAGCAAGCCCCGGCCGCCGATAGTGCGGCGCAGGCTGCCCCGGCGGCGGAAGAAGGCAAGGTCGAGGAAGTCGTCGTCACGGCGCAGTTCCGGCGCCAGAACCTGCAGCGCACGCCGATCGCCATCACCGCCGTATCGGGCGAGATGCTGGCGGCCCGCAGCCAGGTGTCGATCGCCGACGTCGCGGCGCAGACGCCGTCGGTAACGCTCAAGCCCAATTCGGCCAATTATGGTTCATCGCTCGCCGCCAACATCCGTGGCGTCGGCCAGTTCGACTTCCACCCGGCGCTCGAGCCGGGCGTCGGCGTCTATGTCGACGACGTCTATTATTCGACGCTCACCGGTTCGATCCTCGATCTGCTCGATCTCGACCGTGTCGAGGTGCTGCGCGGCCCGCAGGGGACGCTGGCCGGAAAGAATTCGATCGGCGGCGCCATCAAGCTCTATTCCAGGCGCCCGACCGGCGACAATAGCGGCTATATCTCGGGCACCTATGGCTCGGCCAACCGCTTCGATCTGCGCGGCGCCGTCGATCTTGGCATTAGCCAGGATCTCTCGCTCCGCCTGACCGGCGTCACGCGCACGCAGGACGGCTATATCGAGCGCCGCGACTATGGCTGCGACCATCCCGGCGAAGGCATTCCCGCCACGCGCGACGCCGGAGACTGCGTCCTCTCGCGCCAGGGCGAGGTCGGCTATTGGGCGACGCGCGGCGCGCTGCGCTACAAGCCCTCGAGCAACTTCGAGATCAACATCATCGGCGACTATACTTCCGAGAAGCACGAGATTGCGGGCGGCGTCCTCACCTATGCCAACTACAAGGGCGCGGGTGACGTGAATCCCTTCGCGACGGCCATACCGTTCGATTCCCGGTTCATCTGCGGACGCTATTGCAACTATTCGACCTACACCTCGCCAGCCGACGGCGCGCTTCAGGCATCGACCATCCCCGGCCGCCTCAACTACACGGGCTGGGGCGTCTCCGGCCAGTTCGAGTGGAAGCTGGCCGACAATGTCCAGCTGGTCGGCATCACCGCCTATCGCAAATATGACGAGACCTTCTCCAACGAGGACGACCTTTCGCCGATGTCCGTCGTCCTCGGCGGGCCGAACAACGTCTATTTCCACGCCTGGAGCAACGAGCTGCGCCTGACCGGCGACGCGCTGGGCCACCGCCTGCATTACACCATCGGCGGCTACATGATCGACCAGAAGAGCTTCTACGTCTCGCGCCAGGACATCCGCTACGCGGTTCCTGCGCTGGTCTTCGTCTCAGGCGATCCGGTGCCGGCCAACAGCCGCGCGGCTTTCGTACATGCCGCCTATGATCTCACCGATCAGCTCACCGTGACCGGCGGCCTTCGCTACACCAAGGAAGAGAAGAACTACACCTTCCGCCGCCGCGACCGCGCAGGCAATTTGCTGGGCGGCCAGTACACGACGCTCGACGGCAAGACCGGCAACTATAGCGGCGACAATGTCGATTATCGCGCCAATGTCTCTTACCAGATCACGCCGCGCATCAACACCTATGTCCAGTGGTCGACCGGCTTCAAGGGCGGCGGCGTGAACCCGCGACCCTATGCGGCCTCGCAGGTCGTGACCTTCAATCCCGAGACGCTGTCGACCTGGGAAGTGGGCGTGAAAAGCGATCTGTTCGATCGTCGCGTGCGCCTGAACCTCGCCGCCTACACCTCGAAGTACAAGGACATCCAGCTCACGCTGAACAGCTGTCCGCAATTTAACCCGCCCGGCGTCACCATTCCTTGCGCCATGCCGGCCAATGTTGGCACCGCGCGTATCAAGGGTTTCGAGGCGGAAACTTCGGTGCGCCTGTTCGACGGTTTCATGTTGGACGCAGCGGCCAGCTACACCGACTTCACCTACAAGAGCATCGACCCCCAGGCCGGCGGCGTGGGCAATCCCAACGGCGTGCAGTTCGGCATGGTGCCGCCCTACACGCCCAAGTGGAAGTGGAGCGTCGGCGTGCAGTACCAGCTCGGCATCGGCGCGATCGGCTCGATCACGCCGCGCTTCGACATCTCGCACCAGTCGAGGATCTGGGGCGCCGCGGTCAACTCGGCGCGCACGCAGATCAACGCCTACACGCTTGCCAATGCGCGGCTGACCTGGCGCAATGAGAAGCGCGACATCGAGGCGTCGCTGGAGGTCACCAACCTCTTCAACACCTATTATTATCTCACCGCCTCAGAAGTCTCGGTGACGACCGGCGTTGCCAATGCGCAGCCTGGCCGTCCGCGCCAATGGGCGATGACGCTCAAGAAGAGCTTCTGACGCACGGGGCCGGCGGGGGCGGCAACGCACTCCGCCGGCTGCCGGCTTCGGCCGGTCACATCACCAACGGACAAGGACGACGGGCCCGATGAGCCATGAATTGAAGACAGGCGGCGATCGCGGCTATCTGCGCATCGCCACGGAGGAGGCGTTCGCGACACAGGAGCAGGTGGACGTCTATCTGCGCATGGTGCGCGATGGCACCGCCGACAAGGGCATGGCCTCGCTCTGGGGCTTTTACGGCCAGTCGCCCTCACCGCGCACGGTCCAGGTGATGGAGCGGCTGCTCGACATGGGCGAGCGCCGCATCGCCGACATGGATGCGCACGGCATCGACAAGGCCGTTCTCGCGCTCACCTCGCCTGGCGTGCAGCCTTTTCACGACCTCGACGAGGCGAAGGGCATCGCGCGCCGCGCCAATGATTTCCTGGCCGAGCGCTGCGCCGCCTATCCCGATCGGTTCATCGGCATGACCGCCGTCGCGCCGCAGGACCCGGCCTGGTCCGCGGAAGAGATCAGTCGGGGCGCGCGCGAGCTGGGCTTCAAGGGCGTGCAGATCAATAGCCACACCAAGGGCGAATATCTGGACGACGCGAAGTTCGATCCAATTTTCCGCGCGCTCGCCGAGGCCGGCCAACCGCTCTATATCCACCCCTCGACGCCGCCCGATGCCATGATCGATCCGATGCTCGAGGCCGGCCTTGACGGCGCCGTCTTTGGTTTCGGTGTCGATACCGGCATGCACCTGCTGCGGCTCATCACCACCGGCATCTTCGATCGCTATCCCGATCTCCAGATCATGGTCGGTCACATGGGCGAGGCGCTGCCCTATTGGCTCTACCGGCTCGATTACATGCACCAGGCCGGCGTGCGCTCGCAGCGCTACGCGCGGCTGAAGCCGCTCAAAAAGACCATCGCCGACTATATGCGCTCCAACGTGCTGGTGACCAATTCCGGCATGGCGTGGGAACCGGCGGTGCGCTTCGCCCAACAGGTCGTCGGGGAAGACCGCGTCATGTACGCGATGGACTATCCCTACCAGGTCGAGGAGGCCGAGGTCCGCGCGATGGACAATCTCGACATCACGCCGGCGCTCAAGAAGAAATTCTTCCAGACCAACGCCGAGCGCTGGTTCAACCTCTAAAAGACGGAAGCCGACCACCATGCCTACCGTGCGCGACGCGGCCTATGCCATTTTCCGCCACTTCGGGGTGGACGCCCTGTTCGGCAATCCCGGCTCGACCGAGCTGCCGATGCTGCAGGCGATGCCGGACGAGATCGCCTATGTTCTCGGTCTCAACGAGGCGGTCGTGGTGGCCATGGCCGACGGCTATGCCCAGGCGACGCGCCGCGCCGCGCTCGTCAATCTTCACTCGGCGGCGGGAACCGGCAATGGCCTGGGAAGCCTCTTCACCGCCTATCGCGGCTGCGCGCCGCTGGTCATCACCGCGGGGCAGCAGGCGCGCTCGCTTCTCCCGCAGGATCCGTTCCTGGGCGCCGAGCGCGCGACGGAATTTCCTCGGCCCTATGTGAAGTGGGCGGCCGAGCCGCTGCGCGCGCAGGACGTGCCCGCCGCGCTCATCCGCGCCTTCCAGATCGCGCTGACGCCGCCCATGGGGCCGGTGTTCGTTTCGATACCGGTCGACGACTGGGACCGGGAATGCGCGATGCCGAGCTTGCCGCGCCTCTCGCTACGTACCCAGCCGGACCCGGCCGGCATCGCCGACATCGCGGCGATGCTCGACGCCGCCCGGCGGCCCGCGCTCGTGCTCGGGGCGGGCATTGCCCGCTCGGGCGCCTGGGCGCAGGCTATTGCGCTCGCCGAGAAGATCGGCGCCGACGTCTGGGCCGCGCCGCTCACGGGCCGCGAGGTTTTTCCGGAAACCCACCCCCGCTTCGCCGGCTTCCTGCCCGGCTATGAGGAACGGCTGGTGCAGATGCTGGCGGCCTATGACGTCGTCGCGGTGCTCGGCGCGCCGGCGTTCACCTGGCATGCGGAGAGCCAGTCGCTCGACTGGCCAGCGACACTCCAGCTCGCGTTGCTGAGCGACGATCCACACCATCTCGCCACGCTGCGCTCGGGCGTCGGCGTACTGGGCGATGTGCGTGCGGGCGTCGCGTCGCTCACCACGCAGGTCGCGCAGCGAGCCGCGCCGATCGCTGCGGCACGGCAGGCGGCGGCGCCTGCGACGCCCGCACTGACGCCGGCCTATGCGATGGCGCGCATCGCCGCGCTCAGGCCCGCGGGCGCGATCATCGTCGAGGAAGCACCGACAGCGCGCGACGCGCTGCACGACCATTTGCCCATCACCGACGAGGGCGGCTTTTACACCACGCCCGCCGGAGGGCTGGGCTACAGCCTGCCCGCGGCGGTCGGCGTTGCCCGCGCGCTGCCGGACCGCAAGCTCATCTGCCTGCTCGGCGATGGCTCGGCCATGTACACCAGCCAGGGCCTGTGGAGTGCCGCAGACCAGGGCGCGAACATCAGCTTCGTCATCCTCAACAATGGCGGCTATGCCGCGCTCAATAACTTCGCGCGCCGCTTCGGGCTCGATCGGCTTCCCGGGACAACCTTGGAAGGCCTCGATTTCGTGGCACTTGCCGCCGCACATGGCGTGCCCGCGCGGCGCGTTCTCGAAACGGACGAACTCGACGCCGCCTTGCGTTGGTCGCTGGAAGAGCAAGGTCCGACGTTGGTGGAAATCCGACTGGCCTGAGACGCACCGGCCGACGCCAACGCGATTATAAGCGCAGCGGCTCTCGTCGTAACAGCGTCGCAGCCTGCGTCAGCCAGCCCGGTTGGCGAGCACCACATCGAGCAGGCCGGGGAAGCGCCGGTCGAAATCGGCGCGTCGCAGCGTGTTGATCATCTCGCGCCCCGCCTGGGTCGTCTCGATCAGGCCGGCGGCGCGCAGCAGCTTCAGATGGTTGGACAGCGTGCTTTTGGGAATCGACTCGCACGGTGCCGCATCGCTGCAGCTCAGGCGCTCGGTGGCGGCGAGGCGCGCCACCATGCCCAGCCGATTGGGATCGGCCAGCGCGTGGAGCGCCAGATCGAGCGGAACGTCCTCCAGCCTGGGATGCGTGAAACGGGGCATCGGCCCTATATAGGCAGGCGCCTTAAATTTAATAGTTCGGGAATGTTGAACTATCGAAGCGTCGTCCTATCTTCCGTGCTGCCGACAGCGCACGATGGCGTGATCGCGGGTAACATTTTCGGAGAATTCACATGTCACTTCAGGGCAAGAAGGCGCTCGTCACCGGTGGGTCGCGCGGCATCGGTGCGGCGATCGCCAAGCGACTGGCGGCTGACGGTGCGGCGGTTGCGATCACCTATGCCGGCAACAAGGCCGCCGCCGACGCCGTCGTGGCGGAAATCCAAAGCGCCGGCGGAACCGCCTTTGCGTTCCAGGCGGACGCCGCCAACCCGGCGTCGCAGCGCGCCGGCGTCGAGCAGGCCGCCGCCGCGCTCGGCGCGATCGACATTCTGGTCCACAATGCCGGCGTGGCGGATTTCCGTTCCGTCGTCGACGATAGCGATGAGACCTTCGATCGCCAGTTCGGCGTCAACGTGAAGGGCCTTCACGTCGGCACGCGCGCGGCGCTGCCGCATCTGAACGATGGCGGCCGGATCATCCTGATCGGCAGCATCTCGGGCGAGCTCGCCTTCCCGGCGACTGCGGTCTACAGCGCGACCAAGGCGGCGGTGGCGGCGTTGGCCCGCGGCTGGGCGAAAGACCTCGCCTCGCGCAATATCCTGGTCAACACGGTGCAGCCGGGCCCGATCGACACCGACCTGAACCCCGCCGACGGCGCGTTCGCGCAGCAGATGCTCGGGTTTATCCCCCTCGGCCGCTACGGCAGGGTCGAGGAGATTGCGGGTGCGGTCTCGTTCCTCGCCGGGCCGGATGCGAGCTACATCACGGGCACCACGCTCAACATCGACGGCGGCACGGCGGCGTAAAAGCTGGCGCCTGGCCCCTCCGCCGGATGTGGAGGGGCCAATGGCGCTCGGGTGCTTGAGGCAGGGATGACCCAATCCCGGTCGCTTACCGCGCGATCCCGGTTTCCCGGAAGCGGACGTCCGTTAATCCGATGTGATTGCGCGTTTCGGTGGAAAGAACACGGTCATCGTTTCACTGCCGCAACTTTTCATACCCCACATATGTTATGGCTTCACGCGAATGCTCCAAGGGGAACGACCGATGCCCGTTCTGACCCTCGCGACCTCCCGGCCATTGGCTTTCGCTCCGCGAGCCTCCGGTTTTCCGAAGGCTGATCATGTCTGCCGAGAAGCTTAGTCCCGAAGACGTAGCGCTGAGCCTGACCTTGGCTATCGTCACATCCTCGCCCGCGCCGCTGCTGCTGCTGGACGGTCAACTGACCATC
>NZ_JARYTI010000005.1 GCF_029911635.1 Sphingomonas sp. AR_OL41 | reverse complement strand
GGGCGGCGCCGCGCGCACCGGCGGCGGCACGGGCCGCGCCTCGGCGGCGGGGGCGGCCGCCTTGGGCGTCGCATCGTTCGGCTTGACCGGCGAGGGGCGCGATTGCAGCCCCAGGCGGTGCGCCTTGCCGATCACCGCGTTGCGGCTCACGCCACCCAGCTGCTCGGCGATCTGGCTGGCCGTCTGGCCCGCCTCCCACATCTTCCTCAGCGATTCGATTCGCTCGTCGGTCCAGGCCATCGATAATCCCATTGTTTGCCATGCCCATTCTTCACGGGTTGCGGGCGGCTGCGGCAGCGACTAACCGATCGCGCCATGAGCAGCCAGCCCCCTTCCGGTGAAATCCAGTCGGCGGTACTGAGTCCGCCCGGCGTCCCGGTCATCCGGAACGTCAATTGGGGTGGTCTCAAGACCCTCTATATCAAGGAGGTGCGGCGGTTCTTCAAGGTCCAGCTCCAGACGATCTGGGCGCCGGCCATCACGACGCTGCTATTCCTGATCATTTTCACCGTCGCCACCGGCGGAAAACGCCCGGTGCATGTCGGCGGCGTCGACGTGCCCTTCGCCGATTTCATCGCGCCGGGCTTGATCGTGATGGGCATGTTGCAAAATGCCTTTGCCAATTCGAGCTTCTCGCTGCTCGTCGGCAAGATCCAGGGCACGATCGTCGATTATCTCATGCCGCCGCTGTCGACCGGCGAGCTGCTCGGCGCGCTGGTCGGCGGCGCGGTGACGCGCGCCTTCTGCGTCGGCGGCGCGGTGTTCGTCGCCATGTCGCTGTGGCCCGACGTCCATGTCTATCCGCTCCACCCGCTGGCGATCCTGTGGTTCGGCCTGCTCGGCTCGGTGTTCCTCGCGCTGATCGGCATCCTGACCTCGATCTGGGCGGAAAAGTTCGATCATGCCGCCGCGGTGCAGAATTTCGTCATCGCGCCGCTCACCCTGCTCTCGGGCACCTTTTATTCGGTCGACAAGCTCGCCCCGGCCTTCCGCGCGTTCAGCCATGTGAACCCGTTTTTCTACATCATCTCGGGCTTCCGCTACGGCTTTCTCGGCACGGCGGATTCGCCGGTGCTGCTGGGGAGTGTGGTGATTCTGGTGCTCGACATTGCGCTTGGTGCGCTGTGCTATGCGCTGCTGCGCGCGGGGTGGAAGATCAAGAACTAGGCGTTTCTTGCAGCGGCGAGGCCTGTGGAGGCGTCGCGGCAAACCTTATCCTATTGCGTCCGAAATGGATCAGGTTCCGGCTTAACATCGCCGACCTGCCATGCTGTTCTGTGCTTTTGGCGTGTGGGAACAGCGGGCTGATGGAAAGCGCACTCAGCCTGAGCCGATATCGCTTTGCCCGCTGGTAAAGGCGTGGATTAAGAGGCGCACGTTTGGGGGTTGTTGCACGTGAAGTGCACCCTTCGACTGAGACACGCTAACCTCCCGCCATGGCTCGCCTCCCGCGCATCGTTCTGCCCGGCATCCCACGCCATGTGACGCAGCGCGGCAATCGCCGCGAGAATACCTTCTTCGAAGATGGCGACTATGCGCTGTACCTCGATCTGCTCGCCGACGCGGCGGGCCGGGCAGGGGTCGAGATCTGGTCCTATTGCCTGATGCCCAACCACGTCCACATCGTCGCGACGCCGGGCGACGAGGACGGGCTGAGCCGCACTTTCCGCTACGTCCACCGCCACTATACCGGCTATATCAACGCCCGGCTGCGCGTGACCGGCCATTTGTGGCAGGGCCGCTTCAGCTCGGTGGCGATGGACCAGCCGCACCTCATCGCCGCGCTGCGCTACGTCGCGTTCAGCCCGCTGCGCGCGCGGCTGGTCGATCGCGCCGAGGACTGGCGCTGGTCGAGCGCCCGCGCGCTGATCGCGGGGCAGGATGACCACGTCGTCACCGTTGCCCCAGCGCTGGCGCGCGTCGGAGACTTTGCCGCCTTCCTCGGCGAACCCTTCGACGAGGCGATGAACTATGCCGCCTTGCGCAAGGCCGAGAGTGACGGGCGCCCGACGGGGTCGAAGGAATGGCTGGCGGATATGGAAGCGAAGACCGGGCTCAAACTTGCGCCGGCAAAGCCGGGGCCGAAGCCCAGGGACGGCGGGTAAGATTTGGCGGCTGTCGCACGGCGCTCGTGTGGCACTGCATTTCTCCACGCTGAGCGCCCGCGCATGTCCGCCGAATCCCGCAATCATCACACCGCCTCCGCCCATCCGCCACGGTGATTCACCCCCGCGCCACACCCTGCTACCAGCCCGCACTCGCGCCCCAGCGCGCCGCTCCTTCTCACTGTCGATCCCCCGAAAATCGTTGCCCGGGCAGCGTGGCGACGCCGCTCCTGTTATCGCCCGGAACAGGACCTGTTCCCACCTGTTCCGTGGACCTGTTCCTGTCCTGTTATGTTGGACATCCCTCGCCAACACGCCGACCTACCACGTCGTTGCAATCGAACGATTTTGCCGCGCACTGCCTCCAACGCAACCGGGGCGAAAAAATACCGAACAGGAATAACAGGCATAACAGGAGCAATCCGCGCCCCGTTCAATCCTCCGCGCGCGGCCCAATTTCCGCTGCCCCGCCACCGGTGTTGACGCCCTGCCACCCCGCCAAGTAAATGCCCGCTCCGGGCGGTCCGGTTTGGCCGCCCTTTTTCGTTCGAGGAGACCAACCGTGGCAACCCCAGCACTCATGCCTGTCTATCCGCGCTGCGGGTTCCGGCCGGTGCGCGGCGAGGGCTGCTACCTGATCGGCGAGGATGGCGCGCGTTATCTCGATTTCGCCAGCGGCATCGCGGTCAACGCGCTCGGGCACGGCCACCCCAAGCTGGTCCAGGCGGTTGCCGACCAGGCCGCGACGCTGATGCACGTCTCCAACCTTTACGGCTCGCCGCAGGGCGAGGCGCTGGCGCAGCGCATCGTCGATGTGAGTTTTGCCGATACGGTGTTCTTCACCAATTCGGGCACCGAGGCGGTCGAATGCGCGATCAAGACCGCGCGGCGTTTCCATTATGCCGAGGGCAATCCGCAGAAGCACAAGCTGATCACCTTCAACAACGCCTTTCACGGGCGGACGATGGGGGCGATCTCGGCGACCAACCAGCCCAAGATGCGCGACGGCTTCGAGCCGCTGCTGCCGGGCTTCGCCTATGCGCCGTTCAACGATCTCGACGCCGCGCTGGCGTTGATCGATGACGAAACCGCCGGCTTCATGGTCGAGACGATCCAGGGCGAGGGCGGCGTCTCCGTCGCCACGCCCGAGTTCATCACGGGCCTGCGCCAGGTGTGCGACGACAAGGGCCTGCTGCTCGTCCTCGACGAGGTGCAGTGCGGTTATGCCCGCACCGGCAAGATGTGGGCCTATGAGCATTATGGCATCACGCCCGACATCATGTCGGTCGCCAAGGGTATCGGCGGCGGCTTCCCGCTCGGCGCGTGCCTCGCAACGGAACGTGCCGCCAAGGGCATGGTGATCGGCACGCACGGCTCGACCTATGGCGGCAATCCGCTGGCGATGGCGGCGGGCAGCGCGATCCTCGACGTGATGCTCGAACCCGGCTTTCTCGATCACGTCACCGCGATGGGTGATCGGCTGCGTTCTGCGCTTGAGCAGATGATCCCCAACCACGATCATCTCTTCGCCGAGGTGCGCGGCAAGGGGTTGATGCTCGGCGTCAAGCTCAAGCCCGGCAACGAGCCGCGTGAGCTGGTGGCGCATCTGCGCGACCATCACGGCCTGTTGACGGTCGCGGCGGGCGAGGGCGTGGTGCGCATCCTGCCCCCGCTGGTGATCGGCGAGGAGCATATCGCCGAGGCAATCGAACGGCTGAGCGAAGGCGCGCGCAGCTTCGCGCCGGCAGCGGCAAGCTGATGGCGCTCCGCCACTTTCTCGGGTTGTCGGATGCCGGCGGCGACGCGATCGCCGCGATGCTCGCCGACGCCGTGCAGCGCAAGGCGGAGCGCGCCGGCTGGCCGCGCGGCAAGGCCGATGCCGACGCCCCGCTCGCCGGTCACGTTCTGGCGATGGTGTTCGAGAAGAACTCGACCCGCACCCGCGTCTCGTTCGACATGGCGATCCGCCAGCTCGGCGGCACGTCGATCGTGCTCGACGCCGGCACCACCCAGCTCGGCCGCGGCGAGACCGTCGCCGATACCGCGCGCGTGCTGTCGGGTTATGTCGACGCGATCATGATCCGCACCGACGACCATGCCAAGGTCGAGGAGATGGCGCATTACGCCACCGTCCCGGTGATCAACGGCCTGACCGACGCCTCGCACCCATGCCAGATCGTCGCCGACCTGCTGACCATCATCGAAAGCGGCAAGTCGCTTCCCGGGCTCAAGGTCGCGTGGCTCGGCGACGGCAACAACGTGCTCGCCTCGATCATCGAGGCCGCCGGCTTGATGCACTTCGAGGTCGTGGCGGCCTGCCCGCAGGGTTTCATGCCGTCGGAGCGCGACGTGGCGCGCGGGCAGGGCCGGGCGCGGGTCGTCGCCAGCCCGGCCGAGGCGGTGGCGGGTGCCGACATCGTCGTCACCGACACCTGGATCTCGATGGGCCAGGCACATGCCGACACCAAGCTCGCCGCGCTGATGCCTTATCAGGTGACGGCCGCGCTGATGGCGAGCGCGCGGCCCGACGCGAAGTTCCTCCACTGCCTGCCCGCGCATCGCGGCGAAGAAGTGACGGACGAGGTGATCGACGGCCCGCAATCGCTGATCTGGCCCGAGGCCGAGAACCGGCTCCACGCGCAGAAGTCGATCCTGCGCTGGTGCTTCGGGCAGATCGGGTGAGTTGCGGTCGCGGCGCGCAATCCTATCTCTGTGCCCATGGAACAGCATGATCTCGATACCGCGCTTGGTTTCACCATCCCGGCGCGCGACGCGCGCGGGCGCATCGTCCGGCTCGGCCCGGTGCTCGACACGATCCTCGCCGCACACGCCTATCCGCGCGCGATCGAGGCGCTGCTCGCCGAGGCGCTGACGCTTGCCGCGCTGATCGGCTCGACGCTCAAGGATGTCGGCGGCCAGTTGACGCTCCAGGCGCAGACGCAGGGCGGCGTCGTCCGGCTGCTGGTGTGCGACTATAAGGGCGGCGAGCTGCGCGGCTATGTCGACTATGACGCCGATCGCCTCGCCGAGGGGCCCGATGCGCCGACGCTGTTCGCGCTGTTCGGCACCGGCCATCTCGCCATCACCTTCGACCAGGCGACGACCGGCGAGCGCTACCAGGGCATCGTCCCGCTCGACGGCGCCAGCCTCGCCGAGGCCGCCGAGCGGTACTTCGTCCAGTCCGAGCAGATCCCGACGCTCGTCCGGCTCGGCATCGCGCGCCGTGCCGATGGCAGCCACATCGCCGGCGGGCTGTTCCTTCAGCATCTGCCCGAGGGCGAGGACGGCCGCGAGCGGCTCCACACCCAGCTCGATCATCCCGAATGGGAGCATGTCGCCGCATTGGGCGCGACGATGGGGATCGACGAACTCGCCGCGCCGGAGATCCCGCTCGAGGTGCTTGTCTGGCGCCTGTTCAACGAGGAGGACGAAGTCCGCGTCCAGCCATCGACGGCCCTGTCGCGCGGCTGCCGCTGCTCGCCCGACTATATCGCCCAGGTGTTGGCGAAGTTCCCCGCCGACGAGCAGGCCGCGATGGCCGACGAGAGCGGCATGATCGTCGTCGATTGCGCCTTTTGCGCCAGGAAGTTCCCTGTCCCGGTGGCGATCGCCGCGGATTGACGACGGCTGTTGCATTGCGGCGCAACACACGCCACCTTGGGCGGCAGGGCGCATAAGACAGACGACATCATCGGGGGTTATGATGAAGCTTCGGCTATCCGGCCGGACCGCGCTGTTCGGCGTTGTCCTGTGTACCACTATCGGCGCGGCCTCGCCTGCCGCCGCGCCGTCGCAGCTTGTCGCCCTGGCGCAGGTCGAGCCGGGCCAGTGGCAGCTGCGCGAGGCCGGGACGACCACGCCGCCGCGCGGGCTGTGCCTCGCCGATCCCGCGATGCTGCTCCAGCTCGGCCATCCCGGCGCGCAATGCTCGCGCTTCGTGATCAGCGATACCGCGGGCGGCGTGACGGTCCACTACACCTGCCCGGGTGCCGGCCATGGCCGCACCACGCTGTCGATCGAGACGCCGCGCGTGCTCCATGTCGTGACGCAGGGCATCGCGGGCGGCCTACCGTTCGATCACGACTATGAAGCGCGACGGCTCGGCGCCTGCGCGCGTTAGCAGCATCTTTACTCCGTCAGTGTAGGCCGGCGGCTGTGCTTCTTCGGCACGCTTTCCTCCCTTGCTCGCCCGACCTCGGGCAGCTCCTTTCGGGCCGCCTTCGGGCGGCCCTTTTTTCGTCGTGGTTGCGGGATTGCCCCGACGTCACTAGGTCGGCTCGATCATGACATCACAACAGACCCTGGCGGTCGTCCTCGTGTCGGGCGGCCTGGATTCGATGGTGGCGGCGGCGCGGGCGCGCGAGGACGGGCATCGCCTGCTCGCGCTCTCGGTCGACTACAACCAGCGCCACCGGCTCGAACTCGCCGCCGCGCGCCGCGTCGCGACGACGCTCGGTGCCGAGCGCCACATCGTCCTGCCGCTCGACCTCTCGGCCTTTGGCGGCTCGGCGCTGACCGACGACATCGACGTGCCCAAGGAAGGCGTCGGGGCGGGTATCCCGGTGACCTATGTGCCGGCGCGCAATACGATCTTCCTCAGCCTGGCGCTCGGTTGGGCCGAGGCGGCGGGGGCACGTGACCTCTATATCGGCGTCAACGCGCTCGACTATTCAGGTTATCCCGACTGCCGGCCGGAGTTCATCGCGGCGTTCGAGGGGCTCGCCGAGCTGGCGACCAAGGCCGGCGTCGAGGGTGAACCGTTCCGGATCCATGCGCCGTTGCAGCACATGACCAAGGCCGACATCGTCCGCGAAGCGGCGCGGCTCGGGCTCGATGCGGGGATGAGCTGGTCCTGCTACGACCCGGCGCCCGGCGGCGTCCACTGCGGCCGCTGCGACAGCTGCCGGTTGCGCGCCAAGGGCTTCGAGGAAGCCGGCATCGCCGATCCCACGGCCTACGCGGCCTGATCATGGCCTATGCGGTCAAGGAGATGTTCCTCACCTTGCAGGGCGAGGGGGTGAATGCTGGGCGGCGCGCGGTGTTCGTGCGCTTCGCCGGGTGCAATCTGTGGTCGGGCCGCGAAGCCGATCGCGCGACGGCGGTGTGCCGCTTCTGCGATACCGAGTTTGTCGGCACCGACGGGGCAGGGGGCGGTCGCTTCGCCGATGCCGTGTCGCTCGTCGCAGCGGTCGAGGCGCATTGGGGCGAGGGCAGGGCGGAGCGCTTCGTCGTCCTGACGGGCGGCGAGCCGATGCTGCAGGTCGACGATGCGCTGGTCGAGGCGTTGCACGCGGCGGATTTCCGCATCGCGATCGAAAGCAACGGCACGCTTGCCGTCCACCAAGGCATCGACTGGGTGTGCATCAGCCCCAAGGCGGGCAGCACCGTCGTCCAGCGCACGGGCGACGAACTGAAGCTGGTTTGGCCTCAGGCGGGTAGCGATATCGCGGCGATCGAGGCATGGGACTTCGCCCATTTCCTCGTGCAGCCCCTTGATGACGCCCAGGCGCCCGCCCATCGCGAGGCCGCGGTGCAGTTCGCGCTCGATCGCCCGAAATGGCGGCTGACGCTGCAGAATCACAAGTCGCTCGGCCTGCGCTAGGCACGGCTCGCGCGACCGGCCTGCTCCGGGCGGAACGTCAGTAGCTGATCGTCTCGGTCATCGTGAACGGGCCGCACTTCTTGGGCGACCACTGGCTCTTCTTGTCCCAGCAGACAGCGTCGAGGCGGGGCAGCGGCGGGTAATTTGTGATCCTGAAGCGCGAGAAACGCTGTTCCCCGAACGGCCGCATCAGGCTGGTGCGCAGCTCGCGCATATGGTCGGCGGCGATCGTGTGGAACGTTCCGCGCGGCGCCATGGCTGCCTCCGCCGCGATCGCCGCGGCGGTCTGGCAGAAGCCATATTGCGAGGCGACGGCGGTGAACCCGGTATAGGTCCGCGTGCCAAAGCGATCGAGCGCGTTCTGCCCGGCCTTCGGCTGCTTGGCGACGCGGATGAAATATTTGTTGAGCGTGTCGAACGCCTTTTTCAGCTCGTCGCGGTGATTGTAGAGCAGCACATTGTAGTTCTGGACCGACATCAGGGTCGGCTCGAACTGGCATTGCAGCGCCGCGACGTTCAAGCCGGACCGCATGTTCCATACCAGCTCGGCGCGCACCTCTTCATCGGTCGCACCGGGCAAGACCTCGCCGATCCCCGGTTCATCGCCGCGCACGGTAGCACCGCGAATGTCGGGACTGGCCAGATAGAACTGGGCAGCGGCGGGCTGGGCCAGGGCGACACCCGCCAAGGTGCCGATCAGGGAAACGCAACGCAACACGTTCATCACAACCTCATGCAAAACAGGCTCTCGTTACGGTGTTTCGCCCATACACCCAAGAGCTTTCCGGAAGATTGCGCGGCGCATCACGCAATCGGCGCGACAAATCGATCGGCAACGCCCGGAATCGAAAGGGCCGCCCGGTTGCCCGGACGGCCCCGACATAAAACCCTTGCGGGTGATTACATCTTGTTCTCGGTGACCGTCGTGGTGTTCGTGGTCATCGTGGTGTTGCTGGCCATCATGCCGTTGTCAGCTGCCATGCCGCTGTTGTCGGTCATGGTCATCTCTTCGGTGACATTGGTGGTGGTCATGTTGGTGTCGGTGACGTTGGTGTCGGTCGTCGCTGCCGGCTTGCAGGCCGAGATCATCAGCGCCGCGCCGGCGATCATCGAACCGGCAACGACCTTGGAAATGAGTGCACGCATGGAAAGGCTCCCTAGATTAGTGGATTTGGCAAGGCCCCTGAGCCCTTAATACCCAAACCGAGGTGGACATTAGACTGATATCGCCCGGCCCTCAAGCCCAGTTTTATCGCGGTGAAGAAAGAGTTTCGAGGAAAGCCGAAAATGTCGCGGCCAGCGCGGCGTCGAACGCCGCCATATCGGCGGTTTTGCCGAGCGCCATGGCGCTGGTCACGGGGTAATCCGCGATGCCGCACGGCACGATACCGCCGAAATGTAACAGATCGGGCGCGAGGTTTACCGAAAAGCCGTGGAGCGTGACCCAACGCCTGACGCGGACACCGATCGCACCAATCTTGGCTTCGTCCATACCGCCGCCCGCCGACGGCGCCATTGTCCAGATGCCGATCCGGCCCGGCGCGCGGAACGCGGCAATGCCTATTTCGTCGAGCGCGGCGATGACCCAGCCCTCCAGCGCGTGGACAAAGTGGCGCACGTCGCGTCCACGCTTGCCGAGGTCGAGCACGACATAACCGATTCGCTGCCCGGGGCCGTGATAGGTGTAGCGCCCGCCGCGCCCGGTCGGCACGACCGGGAAGCGCGGATCGAGCAGTTCGGCCGGATCGGCGCTGGTACCGCCGGTATAGACCGGGGGATGTTCGAGCAGCCAGATCAGCTCGGGCGCCGCACCCGTTGCGACCGCCGCGGCGCGCGCTTCCATCGTCGTCACCGCTTCCTGATACGGGACGGGGGCGGGGGCGATGCGCCATTCGATGTCGCGGTCGGGGCAGGTCACGGCGATGCCGGGTGCGCCATTGTTCCCTTTGATGCAAGGCCGGGCGTTCTTGTTGGCAAGCGAGAAAAGCTTGCGCTAACAGGCCGGAACAGGTGCGGGGCAAGGGCATGAGCGGAATGGTCGATATCGGCGCGGTGTGGGATCGGACGATCGAGTTCGTCAGCGACAATCTGTCGGCTGTCGTGCCGATCGCGTTGATCGGCACCTTCGTGCCCACCACGATTTTCAACAGCATCTTTCCGCTGGCGCTGGTCGGCTCGCAGGGGGAGCAAATCGTGCTTGGCGCCGTGATGGTAGTGCTGGGCGTGTGGATGATGTGGGGCAAGCTGGGCATCGTCGCGCTGGCGCTCGATCCGCGTGGCGGTCGAGCCGGCGCCGTCCAGATGGCGGGGAAACGTCTGTTGCCCACCATCGGCGTCAACCTGCTGCTGCTGCTCGGCGTTGCCTTGGCGACGGCGCCGATTTTCATCGCGCTGCAGCTCGCCGGGGTTGATTTCGCCGCTGCGGCCGGCGGGCACCCGAGCGAAATCAGCTGGGGTGCCAAAGCCGTCATTTTATCATATTGTATCTTGCTATGCGTTGGCTTGCTGTGGATCTCCGCACGCTTGGGCGTGCTTAATCCCACGATCGTGATGGAGCGTCGCGGCGCCGGTGTGTTCGCCCGATCCTTCCGACTGACGCGGGGAATCGCGCTGAAGCTGATCGGCGTGATGTTGCTATACATTATCGTCTCGTTCGTGTCGCAAAAGGCCGCGCAATTCGTCTTCGGCACGGTGTTCGGCCTGGTGTTCGGCAGCGACGGGACGGTATCGCTGTCGGCGGTGCTGACGTCGATTCTTGTCGCCGTCGTCGCCTCCGCGTTCTCGGTGCTCGCCGCCGCCTTTACCGCGAAGCTCTACCGGGCGTTGCGCGACGCGCGCGAGTCGATCGTCGAAGCGAGATGACGATCGATATTCGCGGCGTGTTCCTCGATGCCTGGGCGATGTGGCGGCGCGATCGGGGCGTCCTGCTGGCGGTCGCCGGTTTCTTCCTGTTCATGCCGCAGTTGGCCGTGCTGATATGGATCCCTCGTATGGCCTTCGTCGTCGTGAAGGCCGGCGAAAATCCCTCGCCCGCCGATCCGCAGGTCCAGGCCCAGGCGATGGCGGCGCTCGCCAAATATGGGCCGCTCATGATCGGCGCCAATCTCGCGGTCATCTTTGGCTTGCTGGTCATCCTGATGCTTTATCTCGATTCCGCGAGGGGCGACGTCCGTGGCGTGATGCTCGCGGCGCTTCGCCGCCTGCCTGCCTATTTCCTGCTGACGATGATGGTCGATGCCGTCGCGATTCTGGGCGTGACGGTCCTGTATCTGTTGCTGCCCGCCCTGTACGTCATCGGCCGGCTGCTGCTCGCCGGCACGATCTTCGCGGGGGCACGGGTCGGCCCGCTCGACGCGGTGGTACGCAGCTTCCGCATGACGCGTGGTCGCGGTCTTGTGCTGGCCGGTTTCGCGACATTGATCCTTTTCGCCGGAGAGCTTCTACCACGGCCTGCGCTCGCGCTGGGCGACGTGCTGGATCGCGCGCCGTTGGCCAACCCGGTATCGGCGCTTATCATCGACGGCGTCGCCGCCGCGCTGATCACCGTGGCGATGCTCGGCGGCGTGCTGGTGCGGATCGCGCTTTACCGGCGGATCGGCGCGAGCAAGGGTATCTGAGGCGCCACATCGGGCGGCAACAGCCCGAGGATGCGCGGATCGACGAAGGTTTCCACCGTCCGACCGATCGCGGTGAAACCCGAGGCGCGATAGAAGCCCAGCGCCGAGGGATGATCGAGCGTGCAGGTATGCACCCACACCCGCGATACCGACCCGGTCCAGGCGCGCATCAGCGCGTGCGCCATCAGCCAGCGCCCGTGGCCGCTTCCGGTCAGCTCGGGTACCAGACCGACATACGCCAGTTCGCAGGCGCCCGGTGTGCGAAAATCCAGCTCGAGCAAGCCGACCTCGATGCCGCGCGGGTCGAGCGCCGCAAGCACCGTGACGTCGGGGTCGTGGATGATCCGCGTCAGCGCCGCCTCGTCCATCACCAGCCGCGAGAACCATAGCCAAGGCGCCCCGACGCGGCGAAACAGCGCACGATATTTTGCCGGATCGGGTCGCTCCCACGCGACCAGCCGCAAGGGTGAATCGGGCAACGGACGAAGCGCCGGCCGGCGCGTCATCTCGAGCGTGGTGACGATCGCGGCAACTTCTTCGGCGGCGACCGGCGTCAGCGCCATGCGGTCACGCCCATTCGGCGACGGGCGGCAGGCTCATCAGGATGGCATCGACATTGCCGCCGGTCTTGAGGCCGAACAGGGTGCCGCGATCATAGACGAGGTTGAACTCGGCATAGCGCCCACGCCAAGTGTTGCGCTGCGCGACGTCCGCGGGCGTGAATGGCTCCGCCATGCGCCGCCGCACCAGCGTCGGGTAGATGTCGAGAAAGGCGCGTCCGACATCCTGGGTGAAGGCGAAGTTCGCGGCGAAATCGCCTTCGAGATGATCATAGAAGATGCCGCCGACACCGCGATGCACCTGGCGATGCGGAATGTAGAAATAGTCGTCGGCCCAGGCCTTGAAGCGCTCATAATAGTTCGCACCGTGCGCATCGCACGCCGCCTTCAACCGGGCGTGGAAGTCGGCGGTGTCCTCATCGCGGGGCAGCGGCGGGTTGAGATCGGCCCCACCACCGAACCAGCGCTTGGTGGTGACGAGGAAGCGCGTGTTCATGTGCACCGCCGGGACATGCGGGTTGGCCATGTGCGCTACCAGGCTGATGCCGGTGGCGAAGAAGCCGGGATTGTCGGCCGCGCCGTGGATCGTCTTGGCGAAATCGCCCTCGAACGTGCCGCCGACGGTCGAGACGTTGACGCCGACCTTCTCGAACACCTGGCCCTTCATCACCCCGCGCACGCCGCCGCCGCCGGGCGAACCGTCCGGGTCGGTGCGGTCCCACGCCGTATAGTCGAATGACGCGTCGGAGCCGGCCTCGCGCTCGATCGCCTCGAATTCGGCACAAATCATGTCGCGCAACTGCTCGAACCATGCGCGTGCGGTGGCTTGCTGGTCGTCCAATTCGATCATGCGGGAAATCCTCCGGTCTGCCGCAACGCTTCCGCCACTGCGATGCCCGCCGCGACCGCGACATTCAAGGAGCGAAAACCGGGGACGAGCGGAATTCGCACCGCAAGATCGGCGCGCGCGTGGACATTGGCGGGAACGCCGGCGCCTTCCGATCCGAGCAGGAGCGTGTCGTCGCGCGAAAAACCGGCGGCGTCGAGGCGCGTCCCGCCTTGCGTGGTCAACAACACGATCCGCCCCTTGGTCGCGTCGACAAAGGCGCCCCAGTCGCGATGGCGTGTGACGCGCGCCTGCGCCGCATAATCCATCCCGGCGCGCGCAAGGGCACGGTCCGAATAGGCGAATCCCATCGGCTCGATCAGATCGACAGCGACGTCGAGGCAGGCGGCGAGACGCAGGATGGTGCCGACATTGCCGGCGATATCCGGCTGATGAAGGGCGAGGCGCATCGTCGGCGCATAGCGCGCACGTCGGGTTCGGTTCAATCGGCGCGCGCGGCTAACGGCACGGCCGTTGCCGGTAATCCACCGGAACCCCCAAAATGCTGTTGGCAAAGCCGCATGCCCGCGTCTATCAGGCCGCAGCCGCCAAGGGGTCGGACGGCGCGGCGGGCCATGCCAATGTCGCTGCACCGTCCTCGAAGAGCGAACTGCAAGGGCAAGTGAATGGCAATTGATACCGCTGTGCCGTCGGGTGACGGTCCGATTTCTTCCCCCGACCATGCCGAGGGCGTTCGCCGTCGCGACTGGATCAACATCGCCGCGGTCTCGTGGATCGGGGTGGGCGGCGTTGCCGTGCTGCTGCCGCTGATCAATCAGATGAACCCGTCGGCGGACGTGCTCGCACAGTCGACCACCGATATCGACCTTGCCGCGATCGAGCCGGGCCAGGCGATCAAGACCCAGTTCCGCAAGCAGCCACTTTTCGTGCGCAACCTGACGGCGAAGGAAATCGCCGAGGCCGATGCCGTTCAGGTGAGCTCGCTGCGCGACCCCGAGACGCTTGAGCAGCGCACGCGCGGCAAGAAGAACTGGCTGATCACGCTCGGCGTCTGCACCCATCTCGGTTGCGTGCCGCTGGGTGCCGGCGAGGGCGAGGAGCGCGGTCCGTTCGGCGGTTATTTCTGCCCGTGCCACGGCTCGATGTACGATACGGCGGCGCGGATCCGCAAAGGTCCGGCGCCGAAGAACCTGTTCGTGCCCGAGTATAAATTCACGTCGGCGACGACGGTTACGGTCGGTTGAGGACTGAGATATGAGCTTTCCCTGGGCCAAGAACTACACGCCGACCAACGGCTTCATGAAGTGGATGGATGAGCGGCTTCCCGTGCCGCGTCTCGTCTACAACGCCGTCGGCGCCGGCTATCCGGTGCCGCGCAACCTCAACTATTTCTGGAACTTCGGCGTGCTCGCCGGCGCCGCGCTGGGCATCCAGATCATCACCGGCATCGTGCTGGCGATGCATTATGCCGCCAACGGCGCGATCGCGTTCGATTCGGTCGAGCACATCATGCGCGACGTCAATGGCGGCTGGTTCCTGCGTTATGCGCACGCGACCGGCGCCTCGATGTTCTTCGTCGTGGTCTATATCCACATGTTCCGCGGGCTCTATTACGGCTCCTACAAGGCGCCGCGCGAAATGGTGTGGCTGCTCGGTGTCGTGATCTTCCTGCTGATGATGGCGACCGCCTTCATGGGCTATGTCCTCCCCTGGGGGCAGATGAGCTTCTGGGGCGCGCAGGTCATCACCGGCTTCTTCTCGGCGATACCGGGGGTCGGCGAAACGGTCCGCATCTGGCTGCTCGGCGGCTTCGCGCCGGACGATGCAGCGCTCAACCGCTTCTTCTCGCTGCACTATCTTCTGCCGTTCGTGATCGCCGCGGTGATCATCCTGCACATCTGGGCGCTGCACATTCCGGGTTCGAACAACCCGACCGGCGTCGAGGTCAAGGGCGAGCAGGACACGGTGCCGTTCCACCCCTATTACACCGCCAAGGACGGCGTCGGCCTCGGCGTGTTCCTGCTGGTGTTCGCGGTGATCCTGTTCTTCTACCCGAACGCGCTCGGCCACCCGGACAACTACATCCCGGCCAACCCGCTCTCCACCCCGGCGCACATCGTTCCGGAATGGTATTTCTGGCCGTTCTACGCGATCCTGCGCGCCTTCACCGCCGACTTCCTGCTGCCGGCGAAGCTGTGGGGCGTGCTGGCGATGTTCGGTTCGATCCTGCTGCTGTTCTTCCTGCCCTGGCTCGACTCGTCGCCAGTGCGCTCGGCCAATTACCGGCCGGCCTACCGCATCGCCTTCATGGTGCTCGTGGTCGACGTGCTGGTGCTGGGATATTGCGGTGGTTCGCCGGCGACGCCGTTCTACGTGATTACCAGCCAGATCGCGGCCGCCTATTATTTCGCGCATTTCCTGATCATCGTGCCGCTCATCTCGCGCGCCGAACGGCCGCGGCCACTGCCCAATTCGATCACCGAGGCGGTTTTGGCGAAGCATGGTGGCACTTCGCCGGGCGAGTCCGTGCTCGCCGGCGCGCACTGAGTTCGAAGGGGCACGATAGAAATGGTTCGCAATCTCGCAATGCTGATCGGCGCGGCGTTCGTCGCCGTGCTCGGCTGGGCGCTGGTCGGCTCGATCAGCGGCGTGATCTCTGACCCGCCCGCGTCGAGCGCGGCGGAAGAGTTCCACCTTCACCCGAAGGAAGTGGCGTTCGCTTCCGATGGCGTGTTCGGCACCTATGACAAGCGGCAGCTGCAGCGCGGCCTGCAGGTCTATAAGGAAGTCTGCTCGAACTGCCATTCGCTCAGCCATGTCGCGTTCCGCGATCTCAAGGATCTCGATTACAACGACGGCCAGGTGAAGAAGTTCGCCGCCGACTGGGGCACCAAGCAGACGACGCTCGACCCCAAGACCGGCACCGCCGGCGAGCGTGCCAACCTGCCGTCGGATTATTTCCCCAAGGTCTATTATCCCGGCCAGGGCAATCCGCCCGACCTGTCGCTGATCACCAAGGCACGGCATGACGGCACGGCCTATGTCTATTCGTTGCTGACCGGCTATGCCGAGCAGCCAGCGGCGCTGCTCAAGAAGTTCCCGGACGCCAAGTCGCCCGACGGGACCTATTACAACCCGTATTTCGCCAACCTCAACATCGCGATGCCGCCGCCGCTGAGCTCCGATGGGCAGATCACCTATCTCGACGGTACCAAGTCGACGGTGCAGCAGAATGCCAAGGACATCGCGGCGTTCCTGACCTGGGCGGCAGAGCCGAAGCTCGAGGCGCGGCACAATGCCGGTTTCGCCAGCGTGATCTTCCTGCTGATCTTCTGCTTCCTCGCCTGGGGCGCCTACCAGAACGTCTGGCGCGACAAGAAGCATTGATCGTTTGTGCGGGCCGGTTCTTCGGAACCGGCCCGTCGCACTGCCGTTGATACGGGGGCGCGGTCGCCACGTTTCGCCCTGTCTGGAATGCGGCCCAGATTATCCGTCAAGATCCTAGCCGCTGACGCTCTGCTCGTCGGCGGCTTTGCTTTGTCCGGTTGTGTCGGAGGCGGTTACGGCCATGTTGAGGGCGCCATCGGTTAGAACGCCGTCGCCGCGTCGCCAAACCGGCACCGTCCTTCGCTCCCTCGCCCGCTTGATCGTGGGGACGGCGATCTGACCCTACTGGCGGTGCGCTAGGCTCTTTGGTTCACGCGAAGGCGCGAAGGTGCGAAAATGCTGGTTCACGCGGAGGCGCGGAGACGCGGAGGAGATTGGCTTTGCGCCTTCGCGCCTTCACGTGAACAATCTTTCTGTTGCAGCGGGTTCCTGTTCGTCCGGATGAGACACCTCCGCGTCTCCGCGTCTCCGCGTGAGCAATTTTCTTTTTTGGTACGTGCTGGCATGACGATCTGTAAAAGCGTGGTATTGGTTAGGATCCGATGAGAACCGCGGGGCGAAAGGTCTCGCCGCGCTCGCGCCGACCGCCGCAGGTCAGGTGGTCGGACGTGTCGCCACCAGCCCCGTCGAGACGAAGGTCATCACCGGCTGGTCATGCTGGTTGAACACCGTCATGCGGCTGTGGAAGATGCCCATTTCGGGCCGGCTCTGCGACGCGCGCTTGTCGAGCACCTCGGTCTCGCAGCGCAGCGTGTCGCCGGGATAGACCGGTTTCAACCAGCGCAGTTCGTCCAGTCCCGGCGAGCCTAATCCGGCCTGTTTGTTGGCTTTCAGATTCTCCACCATCATCGCCATGGTCATCGCGCAGGTGTGCCAGCCGCTCGCCGACAGCCGGCCGAAATGCGTTGCGGCGGCGGCTTCGTCGGAGAGATGGAAGGGCTGGGGGTCGTAACGCTGGGCAAAGGCGATGACCTCCTCGCGGGTCACCTCGTAGCGGCCGAAGCTGGACTTGGTGCCGACCGCGATATCCTCGAAATATTGCATCAATGAAGAACCTTCTTGAACGGTGCGTCGTTGCCGTCGAGCCCGGTGGCCGCCGGCAGGCCGAGCAGATCACGGAGCAATGGGGCGACATCGACATTGTCGAAATCGGCGAGCGGGCCGGCAGGCTTGATATCGGGGCCGGCGGCGACGAACAGCGCGGCCATTTCCGGCGCCATATTGTCATAGCCGTGATTGCCCAGATCGCCCTCCTTGGTCGGCGTCGTTTTCGCCGCCAGCCAGCCGGTTTCGGCGAGGCAGAAATAGGGTGGGATGCGCGGGTTGCTGCCATAGTGGAGTCGCGCCGGGATCTCGCTGTTGCGCCAGCATTGCAGATGGTCGTGCGGCTTCAACAGGGCCTTTTCAAGCGCCGCTTCGTGCCCCGGGACCGGATAGAGGCTGGCAAAGGGACCGGTGTCGAACAGGCGATAATCTTCCGGACTGGCGATCTGGTCGATCGCGATGGTCCGCGCGCGGCTGGTCGCAGCCATGCCGTGATCGGCGACGATGACGAGATTGGCGGGCTGGCCGAGCTGCCGAAGGCTGGCGACGAGTTCGCCGATCGCGGCATCGACCTCGGCGACAGCCCTGGTCGTTTCGGCGGCTTCAGGGCCATAGGTATGGCCGGCGGTATCGACCGTATCGAAATACAGCGTGATGAGTCGCGGCCGGGTCGCCGTCGGGCGGCGCAGCCAGTCGAGCACGCCGTCGATACGCTGGTGCGCGGGGATCACGATGTCGAATGGCCACCAGTCGCGCGGACGAACGCCGCCCGTCACCGCATTGGGCCATTCCTGCGCCATCGCCCCGCCCCAGGCGACGTTGGAGCCGGGCCAGAACATCGTCGCGCTACGCACCCCGGCCTTCTCGGCGGTCGCCCAGATCGGCTCGGCGGCGTTCCACCAGAAGGGGTCCTTGCTGTCCTCCATGGTGAACTTCTTGCCCGGCCTCGCGACGTCTTCCATGCTGTTGGAGACGATGCCGCTGCGATCCGGCCGCATCCCCGTGACCAGCGTCCAGTGGTTGGGAAAGGTTTTGGACGGGAAGCTCGGGTGCATGACTGCCGAGATGCCGCGCGCCGCGATGGCATCGAGATGGGGCGTCACGCCGCGCGACCGATAATCAGCGCGGAAGCCGTCGATCGAGACGAGGATGGTGACCGGCGCACGCGCCTCGACCTCAGTCGCGACGGGCACACCTTGCGGTGCGGGTGAGGTGGCACAGGCGGAAAGGCCGATGGCTAGCAAGGCATCGAACAGCGGACGAAAACGAACCATCGGCGACTCCTTGACGATAACGCCTAATGCCCGAGCGAGAGCTTGGCGAACAGGCTGAAGCTCACCGGAAACTTGCCATAGACCGCGTCGAGCGCCGCCGGCTTGGCATAGACACCGACCGACCCGCCCAGCGCGGCCTGGACCGGCCCGGCGACCTTCAGGCGATAGGCATAGCCGCCCTCCAGCTTGCTGACGCGGAAGGTGCGGTCGTGCAGCGGATCGGCGTGGTTGGGGAACAGCTCGTCATTGGCGACATTCTCGAACCTTCCGAACAGGGTATGGTGACGGTCGAGATCCCAATTTGCCTCGGCCAGCCAGGCGGTGAGCGAGCGGCCGGGCTGCTTGTTCTTGATCGCGAAGCCGAGGGTCGTCGACAGGCCGCCATGGGCATAATGCACGCTCGCCGTCGTGCGCGCCTCGTTGACGCCGGGCTCGAGTTGTTCGCCGCTATGGATCTTGCCATGGCTGACCTGCACCGCCCAGGCCGGGGCCGGCGTCCAGGTGGCGCGCACGCTCCAGGAATCGAGCTTCGGCGTCTCGATGTTCCAGCGATGCTCGTCGGGCTCGCGCCCGCGGAACGCCGATCCCTCGATCTGCCAGTGCGGCGTGGCGATGCCGGCGGTGACCACCCCGAAGGCGATATGCGTGCTGTCGAACCAGTGATGCGTGATCGGGCTGTCGGGCAGATATTGCGCCGAGGCGCGGTGCATGAAGGCCGAGGGGCCGAGCGCCGGCTCGGCGACCGGGCCCCCATAAACGAAGACGCTGCTGTTCGCGGCGATGTCGACATCGACGCGGCCGGCAAGTTCCATGAACAGGTCGTGCGGGTGCTGGCGGTCGATCAGCGGATTGGCGCCATCCGCCGTTTCGCCGGTGGCAAACAGATTGGGGTAGCCGCGCGGGCCCATCAACGGCTCGAGGCTGAGCATCGAGCGTAGCTGGAGATGCACGCCGGCGCCGAGATCGCGCGCGGCGGTGAGCATCGCCATCGAGGATACATAGGCCTCATTGGCGCCGCGCGGGCCGCCCTGGTCGGTATAGACGCTCCAGACATAGCCGTGCAGCATCAGCATCCAGCCGCCGGTCGCGAAGTGCAGCCCGTGCATCGCGCCTTCGGCGGCGGGCAGGCGCGCGGTGCCCGAGCCGGCCGCATAGGCGCCGCCACCGCCGGTCATCTCCATGCCGGGCATGGTCGGGTCCATCGCCGGCGTCCTGTTATGGCCGGCATGCGCGGCGGGGGCGGGTGTCGCGCTGCCGGTGGTCGCGGGCGGCATCGCCATGCCCGGCATATTCGGGTCCATCGGCGCGTCCGTGGCGTGACCGGCATGGGACAGCGGCGCTGGTGTCGCCGCTCCGGTCGTCGGTGCCTGCATCGCCATGCCCGGCATGTCCGGTGTCGTGGAATTTTGGTCGGCGGATACCGCGGGGGGCGATGGCGTGGTGCTGGCCGGTGCGGGTGGCATCGGCATGCCGTCCATCTGCCCGTGCTCCGGTGATGGCGCGGGCGGTGCGGCGCGGTTCGTCTTTGGCTTCGCGCGGTGGACGGTGGCGCGCGGCGTCGCGTGACGTGTCGGCTTGGAGGTCGGCTTGGCGTCAGGCTTTGGCGATGGTGTGGGCATGGGCATATGCATGCCGGGCGCCATGCTTTGCGCGGCGGCGGAAAGCGGCAACAACGCCGCCACGGCGACCGTGGCGAGCAGAGGGTAACGGGGCATCGAACTTTCTCCGGATCGGGGCAGGGCATGGCGAGGCGCACGGCCTCGCGGGCTCAGCCGATCCGGCGTGGCGGGGGCGTGGCCGGCGGTGCCGGCGGCGCGAGATCGAGCGTCGCGATACGCGACGCCCGCGGCAGCGGTGCCGTCAGCACCCGGCTGGCGGGGACGTTGCTGCGCCATGTCGACGGCGGGATGCAGCCCGCGCAGACATGTTCCGCCGCGGTGCTGTCATGCTTGCCGATCGGCATCGGCATCGGCGCGGACATCGACATCGCCTGAGCATGGGACGTGGCGGGGGCGGCGGGCATGTCGTCATGGCAGCCATGACTCGCCATCGCCGGCATCGCCAGCGCGACCATCAGCAGGGCGAGGATCAGCCGCAGCAGCATGGTGGCTAGGTAGTCCCAAGAGATGCGGGCGGCAATGCCATCGCTCAGACGTTGAAGCGGAACAGCATCACGTCGCCGTCATGGACGACATATTCCTTGCCCTCCTGGCGCAGCTTGCCGGCATCGCGCGCGCCGCTTTCGCCCTTCAGCGCGATATAGTCGGCAAAGGCGATGGTCTCGGCGCGGATGAAACCGCGTTCGAAATCGGTGTGGATCTCGCCCGCCGCCTGCGGCGCCTTGGCCCCGGCGTGGACCGTCCAGGCGCGTGCTTCCTTCGGGCCGACGGTGAAGAAGGTCAGCAGATGCAGCAGCTTGTAGCCGGCGGTGATGACGCGGGCGAGGCCGGTTTCCTCAAGCCCGAGCTCGGACAGAAACTCGCCGCGTTCCTCGGGCGCCATCGTCGCGATCTCGGCCTCGATCGCGGCGGAGACGACGACCGCCTCGGCGCCCTCCGCCTTGGCCTTTTCGAACACCAGCGCCGACAGCTTATTGCCATGCGCCGCGTCGCCCTCATCGACGTTGCACACGTACAGCACAGGCTTGGAGGTCAGCAGCTGCGCCTGGGCGAAGACGCGCGCCTCTTCCTCGTCCTTCGGCACGGTCAGCCGGGCGGGCTTGCCGGCGCGCAGCAACTCAAGCGCCTGGCCGAGCACGGCGGCGGCGATCTTGGCCTCCTTGTCGCCCTGCTGGCCCTTCTTGATGTAATTCGGCACGCGCTTTTCGAGGCTCTCCAGATCGGACAGCATCAGCTCGGTCTCGACCGTCTCGGCGTCGGCGATCGGATCGACCTTGCCCTCGACATGCGTGACGTCGCCATTTTCGAAGCAGCGCAGCACATGGACGATCGCGTCGACCTCGCGGATGTTGCCGAGGAACTGGTTGCCGAGGCCTTCGCCCTTCGACGCGCCGCGCACCAGACCGGCAATGTCGACGAAGCCGAGCTGGGTCTCGATGATCTTGGCAGAGCCGGCGACCGCAGCGAGCTGCTGCAGGCGCGGATCGGGCACCGCGACGTTGCCGACATTGGGCTCGATCGTGCAGAACGGATAATTGGCCGCCTGCGCCGCCGCCGTTTCGGTGAGCGCGTTGAAAAGCGTCGACTTGCCGACGTTCGGCAAGCCGACGATGCCGCAGCGGAAACCCATTTTACGATGATCCTTGGAAAACTGGCCGTCCGCCTAGGCGCCCGGCCGCTTTTTCGCAAGTCGCCCGGGCTGGTGGGATGTCATGCGTGCGCTTGCAGTGAGGCAGAACTCGCGCGCACTGCGCTCGGTTCATCGATGAAATCGAACGCTTCGTCGGCCTGGTCGAAATCGGCAGTGAGGATGTCACGTCGCGTCGCGGTCACATCATTGAAGGCCGGCATGGGGGTGACGGTCTTCCCAACAGGGGATCGATATGCGTGTCGCACTGGGGATAACCGTTTCGGTCCTGTGCCTCGCATCGCCGCCGGTAATGGCTGGCACTGGAGCGGCGCCTCGGGGGAGTGCGCCGCTCCAGGATCTGCGGACCGGCACTGCCACCGCGCACCGCGACGCCCCATCTTCGGCGACATTGCGGATCTACCGTGACGCGACCATGGTTCAACCGTCACTGGGCGAACAGATCGATGCGGCTGGCCGAGTCCGGCAGCGGTTGCGCAGCTCGATGATGGAATTCTACCCGAGCGGCGACGGTTTCCACGTCGCGGCGGGCGTGCGGATGTTCGAGCGGCAGAATTTCTTCAACGATGCGCAGCGCGTTACGCACGGCCTGCTGTACAATCCGCGCGGCACCAATGCCGAGAGCATCCGCGCCGGCTTCCGCAGCTACACGCCGGCGATGACGATGGGCTATACCCGTACCGTGTCGGAAGGGCTCACGCTGGGGCTCGAGGGCGGTGCACTGCTCGGACGCGCGGCCTCAGCGATGCCGCGCTCGTTCCGCCTCGCCGCGACCGGCAGCAACGGTGGCGATCATGGCGGCATCAATCCGGTCGCGAACATGGTCGTCGGCTTCCATTTCTGAACAAATTCAGTCTACTTATTGTCGGTAGTTGAAACTGATGCTGAGCCGCTCGCCCTTGGCGGTGCTCGGCATCACCTCGTGCCGCAGCCAGCTTTCCCAGAGCAGCACCATGCCCGGCCGCGGCGCGACATGGACGAAGGGTTGGAGCGGCTCGGGCGCGTCGGGCAGGCGTTGCGGTGCCGCCATCATCATCGCCAGCCGCGGATCCTCGAAGCGGATCGCACCCGACCCCGCCGGCACCTCGACATAGAGCGTCCCCGACACCGCGCTGTGCGGATGGATATGCCCCGAATGCGCGCCGCCGGGTTTGAGGATGTTGACCCACAGGCTGTCGAGCTTGAGTTTGCCGTGCAGCTGAAAGCCGCATTCGACCGCGAAGGCAGCGACATGCTTGTCGAGCAGCTTGACGAGGTCGCCGAAGCGCGGGTCGCGGCGCGGCAAATCGTTGAGCGAGGCGTAGGAGGTATAGCCGCGATAGCCATGTTCCTTCGACCAGGCGCGCCCGGCGCGATCGTCCATGGCGAGGTCGCGGCAGGCGTCGGCCAGTTCGTCGAGCAATGCGGCATGGCCGAGCTCGCCGTCATAGACCGGCGTCGCGAACAGCTGGCGCACGCTCATGCCGCCGATCCCAGCCGCAACGCGATATCGTTCATGAAGCGCACATCGTCCCCCTTGGCGAGCCACAGCGCTTCCGCCGCGATGGCGCCGAGCAGATCGGAAAGATCGTCCATCTCGGCCTTGGCGAAATTGCCCAGCACATGGCCAGTGACGCGGTCCTTGTGGCCGGGATGGCCGATTCCGATCCGCACGCGGCGGAAATCGGGGCCGAGATGCGCGTCGGTCGAGCGGATGCCGTTATGCCCGGCGGTGCCGCCGCCGCGCCGCACCTTGACCTTGAACGGTGCCAGGTCGAGCTCGTCGTAGAACACCGTCACATCCTCCGGGGTCAGCTTGTAGAAGCGCATCGCCTCGCCGATCGAACGGCCGCTTTCGTTCATGAAGGTCGCCGGCTTGAGCAACAGGATCTTCTCGCCGCCGATCCGGCCTTCCAGCGTCCAGCCCTGGAATTTCTTCTGCGGCGGCCCGAAGCCATGCACCGCGGCGATCGCATCGACGGCCATGAAGCCGACATTGTGCCGGTGCAGCGCATATTGCGCGCCCGGATTGCCGAGGCCGACCCATAATTGCATCGTCATCGCGCCCGTCAGTTCGCCTCGACCCGGTCGGCAAAATGGCTCGCGCGCCGCGTGGCGTCGTTCAGGCAATATTGCAGCTGGATCGCACGGCCGTCGCTGGTTGACGCCGCCAGGGCCTTGTTCGCCCGCGCGGTGAAGTCGGTCATCTGCGCATCGCTCAGCCGTGCCGTGATCGATCCGAGATAGAAGCTCAACGCCTCGCGCACCGACCCCATGATACGGGCATGTGTTGCCTTCTGCTCGTCGGTCAGCTTCTCCTGCGCCTCCGCCACCTGCGACAGGAGCATTTCGCAATAGACGTCGCGATCGACGCCGGCGGGCAGGGGAGCCGATTGCTCGGCGGCGATTGCGGTCGCGGGCAGTGCCGCGAGCAGGAGGCCAGCGAGAAGGGGGATGGGGTTCATGATCGGGTGCCTCGGGGAGGACGGCCAGCCTATCGCCGGCTCATCATAACGCAATGAACAAACGGGCGGGGAAGCCGTGAAGCTTCCCCGCCCGCTGAAGTTCTCGCTGGCGCGTGAACCGGGTTGAGGCTCAGGCCTCGTCCTTGTCCTCGGCAGCGGCGTCGTCGGCCGCGGCTTCGGTCGCTTCGACCTCGGCGACATGCTCGTCATGCGCAGCCTCGGCCTCGGCGGCCTCTTCGGCAGCCTGCTCGAGCGCTTCGGACTTGAGCGCCGACGGGGCGATCAGCGTGGCGATGGTGAAGTCGCGATCGTCGATCGCCGACACCGCGCCCTTGGGCAGCTTGACGCTGGAGATGTGGATCGAGTCACCCACGTCGGTGCCTTTGAGCGAGACCTGGATCTCGCCGGGAATGTCGGCTGCGTCGCAGATCAGTTCGAGCTCGTGACGCACGACGTTGAGCACGCCGCCGCGCTTGATGCCCTTCGACAGCTCCTCGTCGACGAACACGACCGGCACCTGGACGTGCACGGTGGCGTGCTCGCTGATGCGCAGGAAGTCGGCATGGACCGGACGGTCGGTGACGACGTCGAAGGCGACGTCCTTCGGCAGCGTGCGGACAGCCTTGCCGCCATTGTCGATCATCACGACAGAATTCATGAAGTGACCCGTCATCAGGAGACGCATCAGCGCCTTCTCTTCGACGTGGATGGCCACGGGGTCTTGCTTGTTGCCGTAGATCACGGCGGGTACGCGGCCTTCACGACGCAGTGAACGGGAGGCTCCCTTGCCAACCTGTTCGCGCGTCTCGGCGGCGAGCGTCAGTACTTCGCTCATTACAGTCTCCGAAACGATAGGGGTCAATCTTCCCGCCAGGCCTCCAGGGATGACCCTGACCGGAAGCGCGCGCCTATAGGCGAGGGCGGCGTTTTGCGCAAGCCACCGGGTTACTCCACACGCTCGACCTTCAACCCACGCGCGCGCAGCATTGCCGGGAGCGAATCCGACCCGACGAGATGGCCGACGCCGACCGCGACCAGCACGCGCCCCGGACGCGACATGCGCGCCGCGATCTTGCCCGCCCAGTCGCCATTGCGGGCCCTGACCACCTGCCCCGCGATCTCCGGCGCGGCGCGGAAGGCGGGGTCGATCGTCGCGGCGATGCGGCGTTCGTCGCCGGCGGCCCAGGCCGCGAGCGTCGCCTGATAATCGGCCGAGCCGCTTGCCGCGCTGTCGATCGCGCGGTCGAGCAGGACGCGCTGTGCGGTCTCCGGCAGCCGGTCGAAGATGGCAAACTGCGCCGCGGCCGTCTCCAGCCCGCTGCTCGGGCGGTGCCGCGCGGCGAACGCTTCGGACAGCCCCGCCTCGACCCCATTCTCACGCGTGACGCCCTTCGCCGCATTGGGCGCGCCGGCGATGATGAAGGCGGCGGCCCAGCTCTTCTTGCCGTCGATCTGGCGCGCATCGACGCCGCCGGCCTTCAGCGCTGCCGCCAACATCGCGCGCCGCGCCGGGGGAATGCGCTCGGCGATCGGCGGCAGCCCGCTTGCGCTCGCCATCGCCTCGAAGGTCCGCGTCGTGCCCGCCGGATCGTCGGGCAATTCCATCACCAGCGCATCGGCATGGTCGATCGCGTCGCGGATCGCCGGCGTCTGCCAGCGCACATTGCCGGGCAGGACATGGATCGTGCCGAGCAGCCAGATCGTCGTGTCGGCGTCATGCACACGCCACAAGGCCGGCCGCGCCTCGATCGGGCGCGGCCGGCCGCAGGCGACAGGCAGAAGGAGCGTCAGCGCGACCAGGGCAAGCCGCGCCGACCGGAACTGCCGGCGCATGCTCAATAGGGGATCCGCTCCGCCTTGAGATGATGCTTGCCGAGCCAGGCTTGCACGCTCTGGTCGCCGGCGAGATGCCCCGCACCGACCGCGATGAACACCGTGCCGGGGGTCTTCAGCCGCTCGGCGATCCACGTCGCCCAGCGCGCATTGCGGTCGGACAACAGCACCTTGCCGATCTCGGGCTGCTCGCTCATGCCCTCGTTGAGCGTCCGGCCCAGCGCCTCGGGATCGCCCTTGCTCCAGCTCTCGACCATCGAATTGATCTCGGTGCCGGTCTTGGGCAGGTCGCGCACCGTCATTTCGAGGAACTTGAGCTGGAGCGGTTCGGGCAGCGTGTCGAAATAGCTGAATTGCTGCTCGGCGGTTTCCAGGCCGATCACCGGCTTGTGCTCAGCCGCCGCAGCCTCGGTCAGGACATGTTCCGGGCCCTGATTGGGGTCATAGCCGAGCTTGAGAACGGGGATCAGCGACAGGTTGATCGCCGCCGTCCACGGCTTGGCGCGATCGAGCGCCGCCGGCGGGATGCCGAGATCAGTCAGCGCCTTCACATAGGCGGTACGATCGGGCTCCGGCAGCTTTTCCGTCAGCGTCGGGCCGCTGGTGGTGAAGCCGGTCTTCATCACCAGCGCCTGCATCGCGGCGGGATCGGGCATGACCAGCTCGAGCACCAGCGTGTCGCTCTTGTCGAACGCCTTTTTCACCGCCTCGTCGAACCAGCTGAGCCCGGGCTTGAGCACATGGATCGTGCCGAACAGATAGATGGTGGTGTCCTTGTCCTTGACCACCCACAAGGCCGGGTCGGCATCGACCATCGTAACCGGCGCGGCTTTGGCCGGCGCCGTGGCGGCCGGGGCAGGGGCTGGCGCGGTTTGCGCGGCAAGGGCGAGCGGGGTGGCCAGCGCCGCCAGCGCGACGGCGACTTTCAACAGGGTACGCATGCGGGAATCCTTCGTGTCAGGAGGAAGGGTGAAAGGGTTCAGGCGAACTTGCGGTAAAGATAGACGCCGCCGGTGGTCAGCAAGACGGCGATGAACATGATGAAATGCTGTGGCTCGGGCACCAGCCCGCCTTTCCACAGCAGCAACCACACCGGATAGCCGCCGATCAACACGTTGGTGCCCCATGTTCCGGCGATGAGGTTGTCGCGCCGCTCGAACTCGTCGATCGCGCGGTGGTAGCGCAGGCTGCCGATCACGACCGCTGCGACAGTCACGACGGCCGCGGCGATGGCAAAGGCTGGCGGTATCGACCCGCCGGTCAGCAGACCGGCGTGGTGCGGCTCCAGCAAAGCCGTGACGAAGCCGATCACGCCGCCGATCGCAGCAAGCACGACAAAATACAGCATCACCCGCCGCGAGCGCGCACGCGCCGCCGCTTCGCCGGGGCCGATCTCACGCATCGTCATGGCTTGCCTCATCATCGAATATCTCCTCGATCCTCATCTCGAACAGCCGGCCGATGCGGAAGGCGAGCGGCAGTGACGGATCGTACTTGCCGGTCTCGATCGCGTTGACCGCCTGACGCGACACGCCGAGCCGCCCGCCCAGTTCCGCCTGGCTCCAGTCGCGCTCGGCGCGCAGCACCTTGAGCCGGTTCTTCACATCCGCCTCCACGTCAGCACCATCACGACAACGCGATCGTGACCAACGACAGGGCAACGGTGAACAACGCCGATCCCAGCACGATCCATTCGTCGCGACGCTTGCTTCGTCCCGCGCAGGTGCCTGATGCGTCTGTCATCTGCCGTACCTCAATGTCAGCTTTCCATGACTAAATGTCAGGGACGCGTGCGGATGTCAATAACCCCTGACATTTTTTCGCGCGGGCCGTGGCGGCCAGGTCGCCGTTAGCGAATTCGAGTCACGCGAATGCCGCGTTGCCGGAGGATGGTGATCACCGATCCCTCGCCGATGAAATGGCCCGCCCCGGCGGCAAACAGGACCGTTCCCGGCCGGTCGAGTCGCGCCGCGAGCGCCGTCGCCCAGGCGCGATTGCGATCGGTCATCAGCGGGCCGTCGAGCGCCGACGTTCCGCTCGTCGCCGCAAGGTCGCGCGCCAGAGCCGAATCGGACCCGATCTCGCCGCGCGCCCAGCTCTCGACCGGCGCGCGCAGCGCGGCGAGCGTTGGCGGCGGAGCGTCGAGCGCGGCATCGAGCATCCGCCGTTGCTTGGCTTCCGGGATCGCGTCGAGCGAGGCCATCACCTGCGCGCCGTCCTCGATCGACTCGACAGGCTTGTGCGCGGCACGGAAGCGCTGTTCGAGCCAGTCGTCCGCGCCGGGACCGGATCGCGCGCCGATGCGATATTCGCGGACGAAGCCGACCGACAGCGCGACGATCCAGGTCGGCATGCCGTCGAGCAGCTTGATCGCCGGCGTCGGCAGGTCGTGGACGAAGCGCGCCAGCGCCGCGCGGTGGCCGGGCGAGACGCGCGCGGCGATCGGCGGCAGGGGACGCGTCGCCACCGCCCCGTCGAGCGCGTCCGCGGCGGTGCGGGCGTCGACTGATTCGACGAGCAGAATATCCGCCGCCGCGACGATGCGATCGAGTTCCGCGCTGCGCCAGCGATAGCCGCGCGGCAGCGCGTGGAGCGTGCCGAACAGATAGATGCGCGTGTTACTATCGCTGATCAGCCAGATTGCCGGATCGGGTGCAGTGCGAGAACTGCGTTGTCGCGGCGCGGCCTGCACGATTCCAGCCGACCACAGCACGGCCAGCGCCAGCAAAGCCGTCACGCCGCCCCGGGGCAGCCGCGCGAATCGTCGGCCTGTCATCACGATGCAACGTGGAAGCGCCACGTCCTGCCGTCAATCGCCGCCACCGCTGCGGCACCATTGACCGCTCCCGGCCCATACGCCAAAGCGCGCGCGTTCGTTTTCCGCAGTTGCGAAGGTGCATATCTTGGCCGGCCAGCCGCTGAGTTTCCAGCGCATGATCCTCACGCTCCATGACTATTGGAGCGAACGCGGCTGCGTGATCCTGCAGCCCTATGACATGGAGATGGGCGCGGGCACCTTCCATACCGCGACGACGCTGCGCGCGCTCGGCCCCGATCCGTGGAATGCCGCGTTCGTTCAGCCGTGCCGCCGCCCGACCGACGGCCGTTATGGCGAGAACCCCAACCGGCTGCAGCATTATTACCAATATCAGGTGATCCTGAAGCCAAGCCCGCCCGACCTGCAGGAGCTGTACCTCGGCTCGCTCGCCGCGATCGGCATCGACTTCACGCATCACGACATCCGCTTTGTCGAGGACGATTGGGAAAGCCCGACGCTCGGCGCCTGGGGGCTGGGCTGGGAAGTGTGGTGCGACGGCATGGAGGTGACGCAGTTCACCTATTTCCAGCAGATGGGCGGTTTCGACTGCAAGCCCGTCGCGGGAGAGCTGACCTATGGGCTCGAGCGGCTGGCCATGTACATCCAGAACAAGGACAGCATCTACGACCTCGCCTTCAACGACAGCGGCGTGAGTTACGGCGACGTCTTCCTCGAAAACGAGAAGCAGATGTCGGCGTGGAATTTCGAGGTCGCCAACACCGACAGCCTGTTCGACCAGTTCCGCAAGCATGTCGCCGAATGCGAAAACTGCCTCGACGCGAAACTGCCGATCCCGGCCTATGAGCAGGCGATCAAGGCGAGCCACGTCTTCAACCTGCTTCAGGCGCGCGGGGTGATCTCGGTCGCCGAACGCCAGGCCTATATCGGCCGCGTCCGCGACCTGGCGAAGGGCAGCTGCCAGGCATGGATGGAGAAGAACGGGTGGGCGGCGTGATCCTTGCTGCACGGGTTCGATTCCCAAACACCGCTCCAACCACCGTCATCCCAGCGAAAGCTGGGATCTCCGGGTTGGCTGGCGCTCTCTCGCCGCATGAGATCCCAGCTTTCGCTGGGATGACAAATGGGGAGGGCATGCGCGCATGACCGACTTCCTTCTCGAACTTCGCTCGGAAGAAGTCCCCGCGCGGATGCAGGACAAGGCGCGTGACGATCTTGCGCGGCTGTTCGCTGCCGAGCTCGACAAGGCCGGGCTCAAGGCGGGCGCACTCGAAACCTACGCCACCCCGCGCCGGCTGGTGCTGATCGCGCGCGACCTGCCGGCCGAGACAGCTGCCGTCAGCGAAGAGATCAAGGGGCCGCGCGCCACCGCGCCCGAGCAGGCGCTCGACGGTTTCCTGCGCAAGACCGGCCTGACCCGTGACATGCTCGTCGAGCGCGACGGCGTGCTTTACGCGGTCATCGACAAGCCCGGCCGTGCCACCGCCGAACTGCTGGCCGAAGCGATCCCTGCGATCATTCGCGCCTTCCCCTGGCCCAAGGCGATGCGCTGGGGCGCGGCGTCGCAGTCGACCGAAAGCCTGCGCTGGGTCCGCCCGCTGCACGGCATCGTCGCGCTGTTCGGCGATGCGGTCGTGCCGTGCGAGATCGCCGGTGTGACCAGCGGGTCGGCAACGCTTGGGCACCGTTTCCACCATCCCGGCGTGATCACGATCGGCTCGGCGAGCGACTATGTCGAGAAGCTGCGTGCCTGCCATGTCATTGTCGACCAGGAGGAACGCCGCGCGATCATCCGCGAGCGTGCGACGGCGCTGGCCGCCGCCGCTGGTCTCGAACTGATCGAGGACGAAGGGCTCGTCGCCGAAAATGCCGGGCTGACCGAATGGCCGGTGCCGCTGCTCGGCCGCTTCGACGCGGCCTTTCTCGACGTGCCGCCCGAGGTCATCCAGCTCACCGCACGCGTAAACCAGAAATATTTCGTCTGCCGCGGCGCCGCCGGCAATCTCGCCAACGCCTTTGTCTGCACCGCCAATATCGACGCGGTCGATGGTGGCGCCAGAATCGTCGAAGGCAACCGCAAGGTGCTCGCGGCGCGGCTCAGCGATGCGCGCTTCTTCTACGAAACCGACCTCAAGGTGCCGCTCGACGTGCAGGCGCGGAAGCTCGAAAAGATCGTCTTCCACGACAAGATCGGTACGCTGGCGGAAAAGGTCGACCGCGTTGCCAAGCTGGCGCGCTGGCTGGCGGAGCAGGGGATGGTGCGCGGTGCCGACCCCGACATGGCCGAGCGCGCCGCGCGTCTCGCCAAGGCCGATCTCGTCACCGGCATGGTCGGCGAATTCCCCGAGCTGCAGGGTCTGATCGGCGGCTATTATGCCCGTGCGCAGGGCGAGCCGATCGAGGTCGCCGCCGCGATCCGCGACCATTACAAGCCGGTCGGGCAGGGCGACATCGTGCCGACCGCGCCCGTCACCGTCGCGGTGGCGCTGGCCGACAAGCTCGACACGCTGTCGCTGTTCTTCCTCAACGGCATGCCGCCGAGCGGGTCGAAGGACCCATTCGCACTGCGCCGCGCCGCGCTCGGCGTGCTCGAACTGATCACCGTCAACGGCATTCGCGGCAGCCTCGCTGACCCCGCGGTGATCTCGCCCGCCTTGTTCGTTGGCCGCAAGCTGGGCGGCGCCGCGCAGCAAAGTTTCGCCGAGATGGTCTCGCTGCGCAAGGAACTGGGCCTCGACATCTCCGAGCAATGGCAGGCGCGCGAAGGCGCGCAGGTCGAGCAGAAGCTGCTCTCGGGCGATTTCCACGGCGCGGTCTACGACACCTATATCGCGCCGACCTGGGAGAAGTTGCTGAGCTTCTTCGCCGACCGCCTCAAGGTCCAGCAGCGTGAGGCCGGGGTGCGGCACGACCTGATCGACGCGGTGTTTGCGCTCGGCGGCGAGGACGATGTCGTTCGCCTGCTCGCGCGCGTCCATGCGCTGCAGGCGTTCGTCACCACCGAGGACGGGGCCAACCTGCTCGCCGGCTACAAGCGCGCCGCCAACATCTTAAAGAAGGAAGGCTTTAGCGCGCCCGAGAATATGCCGCTGTCCTACACCCCCGAACCGGCCGAAAGCGCGCTGATTGCGGCGCTCGATTCGGCCGAGCCGGGTGCGCGCGATGCGGTGGCGCGGGAGGATTTCGCGGGGGCGATGGCGGCATTGGCGAGCTTGCGCGGGCCGATCGACCGCTTCTTCGAAGCAGTGACGGTCAACGATGCCGACCCCGAAAAACGCCTCGTCCGGCTCGGTTTGCTGGCGCGGGTCCGTGATGCCGTGCAGGCGGTGGCGGATTTCTCGAAGATCGAGGGATAAGAGCCTCAAGCCCTCTCCCCTTCAGGGGAGAGGGTTGGGAGAGGGGCAGTAGTGGTCTAAACATGGGTCGCGGAGATGGGAGCTTCCCCTCTCCCCGACCCTCTCCCCTGAAGGGGAGAGGGAGAAGTAATGACGCAATATGTCTATCGCTTCGGCGGCGGTGTTTCGGATGGCGGCAAGGGGGACAAGAACCTCCTCGGCGGCAAGGGCGCGAACCTCGCGGAGATGGCGTCGATCGGCCTGCCGGTTCCCCCGGGTTTCACCATCTCGACCGAGATGTGCACGCGTTATTATGACGAGGGCGGGGCCTTTCCCGCCAGCCTGCGCGACGAGGTCGCGACCGGCCTCGCGCATATCGAACAGGTAACGGGCCGCAAGTTCGGCGACGCCGCCGACCCGCTGCTCGTTTCGGTTCGCTCGGGCGCGCGCGCCTCGATGCCGGGCATGATGGACACCGTGCTCAACCTCGGTCTCAACGATGTCACCGTGCAGGGGCTCGCCGCGACCTCGGGCGATGATCGCTTCGCCTGGGACAGCTATCGCCGCTTCATCCAGATGTATTCGGACGTCGTGCTCGAACTCGACCATGACAGTTTCGAGGAAGCGCTCGAGATCGCCAAGGAAGACAAGGGCTATTTCCTCGACACCGATCTCAGCGCGGCCGACCTGCAGGCGCTGGTTGCCGAATATAAGGGGCTGGTCGAGCAGCAATGGGGCAAGCCCTTCCCGCAGGACGTGCATGACCAGTTGTGGGGTGCGGTTGGCGCGGTGTTCGGCTCGTGGCAGTCTGAGCGGGCCAAGGTCTATCGCCGGCTCAACGACATTCCGGCCGCCTGGGGCACGGCGGTCAACGTCCAGGCGATGGTGTTCGGCAATATGGGCGAGACCTCGGCGACGGGCGTGGCGTTCACGCGCGATCCGGCCAAGGGCGACCGTGCTTATTATGGCGAGTTCCTGATCAACGCGCAGGGCGAGGACGTCGTCGCAGGGATCCGCACGCCGCAATATCTCACCCATGCCGCGCGCGTCGCCGCCGGGGCCAAGCCGGCTTCGATGGAAGAGGCGATGCCCGAGACCTTCACCGAGCTCGCCGGCGTGTTCGATCTGCTCGAGAAGCATTATCGCGACATGCAGGACATCGAGTTCACCGTGCAGCAGGGCAAGCTGTGGATGCTGCAGACGCGCTCGGGCAAGCGCACCGCCAAGGCCGCGCTCAAGATCGCGGTCGACATGGCTGAAGAGGGCCTGATCACGCGCGAGGAAGCGGTCGCCCGCGTCGACCCCGCCGCGCTCGACCAGTTGCTTCACCCCACGCTCGATCCGGCGGCGAAGCGCGACGTGCTGACCAAGGGCCTGCCCGCCAGCCCGGGCGCCGCCTCGGGCAAGGTCGCCTTCGACAGCGACACCGCCGAGAAGCGCGCCGCCGCCGGCGAGAGCGTCATCCTGGTGCGGATCGAGACTAGCCCGGAAGACATTCACGGCATGCACGCGGCGCGCGGCATCCTGACCGCGCGTGGCGGCATGACCAGCCACGCCGCGGTGGTGGCACGCGGCATGGGTCGCCCCTGCGTCTCGGGTGCCGGCACGATCTCGATCGATGCCAAGGCCGGCGTGATGCGTGTCGCCGGCCGCGAGGTGCGCGACGGCGATATCATCACCATCGACGGCTCGACCGGCGAGGTGATGATGGGTGAGGTGCCGACCGTGCAGCCCGAACTGGCCGGCGATTTCGGCACGCTGATGGTGTGGGCCGATGGCGTGCGGCGCCTCAAGGTGCGTGCCAATGCCGAGACCCCGCTCGATGCGAAGGTTGCGCGCGAATTCGGTGCCGAGGGCATCGGGCTGTGCCGCACCGAGCATATGTTCTTCGACGCCGCGCGGATCACCGCGGTGCGCCAGATGATCCTGGCCGAGGACGAGGCCGGTCGCCGCACCGCACTCGACAGGCTGCTGCCCGAACAGCGCAGCGATTTCGTCCAGCTGTTCGAGGTGATGGCCGGGCTGCCGGTGACGATCCGCCTGCTCGATCCGCCGCTGCACGAGTTCCTGCCGCACGAGGAAGCCGAATTCGCCGAGGTGGCGATCGCCGCCGGGGTCGATATCGGCATCCTCAAGCGCCGTGCCGCCGAACTGCACGAGTTCAACCCGATGCTGGGGCATCGCGGCTGCCGGCTCGGCGTGACCTATCCCGAAATCTACGAGATGCAGGCGCGCGCGATCTTCGAGGCGGCGATCGAGGTGGCCGAGAAGTCGGGCGCCGCGCCGATCCCCGAGGTGATGATTCCGCTGGTCGCGACACGGCGCGAGCTGGAATTGATGAAGGCCGTGGTCGACAAGGCCGCGCAGACGGTGTTCGCCGACAAGGGCCGGACGATCGAATATCTCGTCGGCACGATGATCGAGCTGCCGCGCGCCGCGCTGATGGCTGGCGAGATCGCCGAGGTCGGCGCGTTCTTCTCGTTCGGCACCAACGACCTGACCCAGACCACGCTCGGCGTCAGCCGCGACGATGCGGCACGCTTCCTGACGACCTATGTCGAGCGCGGCATCTACGCCAAGGATCCCTTCGTCAGCCTCGACATCGAGGGTGTCGGCCAGTTGATCGAGATGGCGGCCGAGCGGGGCAGGGCGACGCGACCCGAGATCAAGCTCGGTATCTGCGGCGAGCATGGCGGCGATCCGGCGTCGATCGCCTTTTGCGAGCAGATCGGGCTCGATTACGTCTCGGCCTCGCCCTACCGCGTGCCGATCGCGCGGCTGGCGGCGGCGCAGTCGGCGCTGGCGAAGAAATAGCAGTCACCTTGTTAACGGTCGGGTTGCCACATTTACACATTTGGAGCGGGTTATTTCCCTCTCCCCTTGTGGGAGAGGGAAGGGGCCCATCGCGCAGCGATGGGGAGGGTGAGGGGGCTGACGTGGACGTCGCGTTCGTGACTCCCCCTCATCCGGCGCTACGCGCCACCCGTTTTGCCGCGTGCCGGGTCAATCATGCCCCCGGCATGATTGAGAAATGCTCCGGGGAAGCATTTCGACCCGTCACGCGGCAAAACGCCCACAAGGGGAGAAGGCGGTGCGATCGCGCGTGACGTGCAAATGCGGTTTGCCGAACATGGATAGGTTAATCCTGCGAGGACACCAATGAAACGAACAGCATTCCTCGCTGCCGCGCTCCTGTTCGTCGGCCCGCCTCCCTCGGCTGCCCGCGCGCCATCGCCTGCGCGGATCGAGGCGGTCGAACTCAACCGCCGCCTGCTCGCCGCCCTCTCGGCCACCGCGACGCTGCGCGCCTGGTGCGCCGAACACGGCGTCGCCGATCCGGCAATTCACGCGGAGGTCATCAGGGAGACCCCGCCCCTCGCGACCGCGCGGCAACGCCGCGAACTCGGCGTCGGTGCCGCGGAGCCGCTGGGCTATCGCCATGTCAGGCTGTCCTGCGCCGGCCATGTACTGAGCGACGCGCAGAACTGGTATGTGCCGGCGCGCCTGACGCCGGCGATGAACCTCGCGCTCGACACCAGCGACACGCCGTTCGGCACCGTCGTCGCGCCGCTGCGCATCTCCCGCCGCACCCTCGCGTCGCAGATGCTTTGGCGCCACGGCGCGAGGCCGCCGGCCGAGCTTTTCCGCCACCGCGCGCTCGTCCTCGACGCTGCCGGCCGTCCGATTGCCGAGGTGATCGAAACCTATCAGCGCGCGGCAATCGACCTGCGCTGACCTTCGCGGTGATTCACTTCACGCAGCGCGTCGCTGATGATGTCCGCCGAACGACTCGGCTTTTTCTCATCGTTGAAAAACAAGCGATGCCGCGCGACGGGATTACTCCCTGTTCCGGCCCTATGCGGCTCCCTGTTCGCTCGACGGGAGGTATTCTATATCATTGATATAAAAGGGCAGCGCGGCGAAATGGACGATGGAGATTCGGCCAAAAACGTCAAAGCGCGGCGGAACAGGGAGTAACAGGGAGAATCTTCCACCGAACAGCGAGATAACAGGGAGGCAACAGGGAGAAACAGCGAGCGCGATGGCGCTGCGCAGCGTGGACGTTGCGGTACACCCCCGGATCGGCCTAGGCTGTCATGATGAAACCATGGCTCCGCTATCTCACCTGTGCGCTGGTCGGCATCGCCGCCGGCAGCGGCCTTGCCGGCTGGAGCGTTCGCGCCGGCGCGCTCGGTTCCGGCGTGTCGATCGGCCCTTGGGTGACCGGGAGCGATTTCGGGACGGCACAGGCGAGCGCCATGACGCGCGCGGTCGTCGCGCTGCGCGGCTTGCTCGCGTTGCCCGCATCGGAGGCGCGCTACTACACCGCTGCGACCGACGATGCCGGCCAGCCGCTCGATGGGCGCTGCCGCTATCGCCTCTCGGGCGGCGCGCTGCCCGCGAAATGGTGGAGCATCACCGTCTATGATCATGCCGGCTATCTCGTGAAGAACGACGCCGGGGTCTATTCGGTCGGCAGCGCCGCGCTCGCTCCCGACGAGCAGGCGCGCTGGAACATGGTGCTGTCGCCCGATCGCCAACCGGGCCACTGGCTGCCGACCGGCGGGATTGCCCATGTCGAATTGACGCTGCGCGCCTATCTGCCGGCCGATGCCGGGCGCGGCAACCTCGCGCGCACGCAATTGCCCGCGATCACGCGGGAGGCCTGCGCATGATCCGCCGCTGGGGCCCGCCCGTCCTGCTCGGCCTCGTGCTGGCCGGCATCGCGCATCATGTCACCCTGGTGCAGACGCCGCGTGTCCTGATGAGCCTGGCGACCTGGCGCATCGCGAGCGCGGGCGGCACCAACAGCCTGCTCCAGTCGCCGCTCGCCACGTCGGACTCGCGTGCGATCGTCCGGCCGAGCCCCGATCTGGCCTATTCGTCCTGTCCGTTCGACCTGTCCAAGGGGCCGGTACTGATCGATGTCGCGCCGGTGCCCGCGCCCTATTGGTCGCTGTCGGTGTTCGATCCGCGCACCGACGTCGCGTTCGTGCGCAACAACGTACAGGCCGGCGGCAACCCGATCCGCGTCGCGCTGATCGGCGACAGCGGGGGGCAGGCGCCGGCAGGTTACGAGCCGGTGCCGATCAAGGGCAATAGCGGCATCGCGCTGGTGCGGATTCTGATCGACGACCGCGCGCGCTTCCCGCAGATCGACGCGGCGCGCAAGGCGAGCGCCTGCCGGACGATGTCGCCGGGCTGACGCTCAGGCGTCGAGCTTGCCGAAGCGCTCGTTGAATTCGTCTTCCTTGCCGAAGCGCAACAGGCTTGCCTGGGTGCGCCACTGCTCGCGCGTAATGAAACCCGCCGGAACGCCAAGCCGCTGCTCGAGCGCCATTTCGTCCTCCTGCGACAGCTGCACGATGTCGTCATAGGTGGTGACGCCCAACGCGAAGAGACGGTTAGCGACAAGTGGGTCGACGCCGCGCAGCCGGTTCAGATTGTCGCGACGACCCGAGCCGAACCACGACTTGGTCGGTCCGGCGGAGGCGGTATCGGCCGGAACCGGCTCGGCGACCGTCGGGGAAGGATCGGCAGGCGCCTCGACTGCAGCGACGACGGGCTGGTCGGCGGCGGTCGTCGCTTCGACGATCGGTTCGCTAAACGTCGCTTCCTGTTCGACGGCGGGCGGGATCGTCTCGTTCGCGTCGATTGCTTCGACCGGTGCGGCGCCATGGCTCGGCTCATGAATCTCCTCGAACACGGCCTCCTCGACGAGCGGCGCGGCATGGGCTTCCTCGCTCAGCCCGACAGGCGCGGTCGTCGTCACGGGCTCGAGCGCCTGCTCGAGCAAGGCCGCTTCGATGGCCGGCGGCTCCGACGCCGCATGTGCCGCATCGTCGGCGGGCTCGGGAGCATCATGGGTCTCTTCGGCGTCAACCTCTTGCGCCTGCACCGCCTCCGCGACGGTCGCCTCGACGGGAGGCACTTCTGACGTGATCGGCGCGACCGCCGTCGCTTCGCTCTCGACCTCTTCCGGCAACGCCGCATGGTGCGCATCGTCGGGTTCGGGCGCTGCCTGTGCCACGCCGAGTTCCGGAACCGGGTCGGGCGCGCGCAGCGGCGTGATGCCGCCGATCGGCGCGGGTGGCAGTTCGGATAGCGCGTGCTCGACGCTCGCGATCGGGCGCGCAGCGGCACTGTCGGCGGCTGATTCGGGGGCGATCGGCAGCGGTGTGATCGGGGCCGCCGGTGTTTCGACAGAAGCCGTCGCGATCTCGGTCACCGCGGCTTCCGGCTCCGGCTCGCCAGGCAGCGGCTCGACCAGCGGTTCGACAATGGCGACCGGCGTGGGCGCAGGAGGGGGCGCTGGTGGGACGATCGTCAGCGGCACGACCTCGGCCGTGCGCGCGACAGAGTCGGCGATCTCGGCCTTCAGCTTGGCGATGCTGGCGAGCGCGTCGGCATGCTGGCGCTGCAGCGAGCCGACGTCGCGCTCCAACTCAGCAACGCGCTGCCGCGTGGCACGCAGCTCGTTGTCGGCGCCTTCGGCATAGCTGGCATATTCCTCGCGCTCCTCGTCATAGAGCCGGCGCCATTTGCCGCCGCCGGTCAGGCTGGCGATCATAAAGGTGATCGCCGCCAAAGCGAGCAGCACTATGATGATGATGTTCGTTGGATTGCCGAGCGACATGCGCGTGATCTTCCCCACCAGATCTATACGAAGCGTTAACGATGTTTGCCGCGAACGGCGCTTCGTAGCAAGCGGGATGCTCGGTGCTAGACGCCGTGTTTGAAGGCGTCGGAAATCGAGCAGGCGGCCGGCCCAAGGATGACGACGAACAGCGTCGGCAGGATGAACAGGATCAGCGGCACGGTCATGATCGCGGGCAGGCGCGCGGCCTTTTCCTCGGCGCGCATCATGCGCTCGTTGCGGAATTCGGCCGACAGCACGCGCAGCGCCGAGGCCAGCGGCGTGCCGTATTTCTCGGTCTGCACCATAGTCGTGACCACGCCCTTCACCGCGTCGAGCTTGACGCGCATGGCAAGGTTCTCGAACGCTGCGCGGCGTTCGGACAGGAAGCCGAGCTCGATCGCGGTCAGGGTGAATTCGTCGCCCAGTTCGGGATAGGCCTTGCCCAGTTCCTTCGCGACGCGGTGGAAAGCGGCGTCGACGGTGAGTCCCGCTTCGGCACAGATCACCAACAGATCGAGCGCATCGGGCAACCCCTTGCGGATCGCGTCCGAGCGCTTCTTGACCTTGTTGTTGAGGAAGATGTCGGGTGCCTTGTAGCTGACGATGAAGGTGATCGCGACCAGCCCGTAGCGCTTGATCGGCGTCCAGTCGGAAAAGCTGTCGGTGCCGTAGACGAGGTAGACCATCAGGCTGCCGAAAACGATCGGCAGGACGAGCCGGCCGAAGATCACCGCGACGGCCCATTCCTTGGAACGGATTCCGGCCTGCATCAGCTTGATCTGCGCTGCCTTGACCTGGCTTTCCTGCAACACCTTGAGGTTGGATAGCAGTGAGCGAATGCGATCGGTCGTCTGGTTCTGCTTGACCAGCTTGGCGCGGCGCTTGGTCGAGGCGGTGATGCCGGCCTTGAGCTGTTCGCGGCGGTCGTTGAGCGCCTTGACCCGCTTGGTCATCGGGTCACGGACGGTGGTGACGGCATAGATCGCGAGCAGCACGGCGAACGCCGCTACCCCGGATAGCAGGGTGGCGACCCAGAGGACGTCGACGCCGAGGATGGTGGGGCCGTGAGCTGCCATAGTCATCAGATCTCGAAGTTGATCATCTTGGCCATGATGAAGGCACCGATGCCCATCCACAGCATGCCGCCGGCACCCGCGACCATCAGCCGCTGGTCGATGAAGAAGGTCTGCATGTAACTGCCGTTGATCATCCAGATCATGCCGAAGACGATGAACGGCAGCGAGCCGATGATATAGGCCGACGCCTTGGATTCGGACGACATCGCCTTGATCTTGAGCTTCATCTGGCCGCGCATGCGCAGCACGGTCGCCAGGTTGGCGAGCGTCTCGGCAAGATTGCCGCCGGTCTCGCGCTGGATCGCGATGGTGATGCAGAAAAACTGGAATTCGGGCGTGCCGAGCCGGTCGGCGGTGTCCTGCAACGCCGCGTCCATCGTGCGGCCGATCTTCATCTTGTCGGACACCGTGCGGAATTCCTCGCCGACCGGCCCTTCGACCTCGGCGCCAACGACACCGATCGTCTCGCTGATCGGCAGGCCCGAGCGCAGACCCCGGACCAGCAGTTCGATCGCGTCGGGGAACTTGGCGTTGAACTTGGCGCCGCGCCGCTTGATGAAGAAGCCGACGACCATGTGCGGGATGCCGGCGCCGAGGATCAGCCCGACGAACAGCGCTAGGAGGATGGGTAGCCCCTTGATCGCCAGCAGCAGGCCGACGACCAGCGTGATGCCGAGCGTCGCCATGCCATATTGGCCGACGGTCCAGTCCTTGCCGGTCATCGCCAGGCGCTTCTTGAGCACGGCCGGGCGGGGGAGGAAGCGCATCGCGGCGGCGTCGACGCGGTTGCCGCGGCTCTGCGTGATGCGGCGCATCTGCGCCTCGACCGCAACGCCCGCGGATTCACTGTGCCGCGCACGCATGGCCGTCATGCGACGCGCGCTGGCGCGCGCCGGGGAGGGCCCGCTGAAGGCGAGCGCCAGCAGCCCCAGGACCACCAGGGCCCCGCCACCGAGCATGAGGATCGACATCACTGGCATGACGGTACTTAGCGCTCCGCGTCGTTACCGTTTGGTTTATTTGGCCTTGGCCGCACGCTTTGGCATGAACGATTTCAGATCGGCAAACTTGCCCATCAGCGACGTCCCGGCGTTGGTCGGCTTCTTCTTGGCTGCGCCCGGTATCGTGTCGGGCTCGTAGCCGAGCGCCATCAAGCGGTTGGCAAGTTCGACCATCGGCGCGACCGTCTTGGTGCCCTTGCCGGCATCGGCGAAGGGCTTGCCGAGCTTGGCCGACTGCGCGGCGAGCTTGGCGTCGAACGGAATGAGCACGTCGATCTTCCGTTCGATCGAGCCTTCGAAGTCCTTGCGGTTGATCTCGATCGCGCCGCTCGCATGGACGCGGTTGGCGACGACGAAGACCTGCGTTTGCGGCGCATTCGATTTGAGCCACGACAGGATGCGGATCGTGTCGCGCGCCGCGGCCAGCGTCAGCTCGGTCACCACCACCGCCGCCTGGATGTCGGCGATCAGGTGCGGATGCTGGACCAGCATGTTGCGCGGCAGATCCACCACCGTGCATTCGAACGCGGCGCGCATCTCTTCCTGCAACTGGTAGAAGGCGCTGCCATCGGTGACGAGCGGTGAGTTGATCGGCGCTTCAGCCGAGAGCACCGACAACGTCTCGCTCGACTTGACCATCGCGCGTTCGATGAACAGACCGTCGATGCGGCTCGGATTCTCGATCGCATCGGTCAGGCCGCGACCCGGCTCGAGATCGAGCGCCAGCGCGCCGGTGCCGAAATGAACGTCGAGATCGAGCAGCGCTGTGGTGCGCTTGCCCTTTTCGCTGAGCATCCAGGCGATCGAGGTCGCCATCGTCGAGGCACCCACACCACCGCGCGCGCCAATGAAGGCGGTGGCGCAATGCGGCCGCTCGGTGCTCGTATCGCTGGCCTTGGGCGTGTTGAGCGTGATCTGCGCATGTGTGAAGGCTTCGCGCAGCACGTCGGGGTTGAGCGGCTTCAGAAGATAGTCCTGGATGCCGCTGACCACGAGGTCGCGGTAGAGCCGCACATCGTTGACCTGGCCGGCCGCGATCACGACGGTGCCGGGCTCGCAGACTTCGGCGAGCGCGTTTATGTCGTTGAGCGGGTCGCCCGATTCGGAGAGATCGACGAACAGGATCATCGGGCTCGCCGAAACCGAGAGCGACTGCACGGCATTGCGCAGGCCGCCCTTGTTCACCTTCTCGGGGGCCCAGCCCATTTCGACCGCGACGGGGCGGATCGCCTCGGCGGTGGTCTCATCGCAGACATAGGCAACGAAGGGCTCTCGCTGGCCGACGCGGCCGGAATTGAACGGCGCGTTCATGTTATTTGCCCCCTGCGCTTTCGCTCTTCACGACCGTGCCGCCGCCGCCGGTCGGCGCGGCCTTGCGGTAGAGATCGATCGCCTTGGTGGCCGAAGCCGGGTCGATCGTATCGGCACCCGGCTGACCGCGCACCAGATCGACCGGATTGGCGATCATGGCGGCAAGATTGGCGTTGACCGCGCAACCCTGGTTGGACGAGGTGTTGCTCTCGAATTCGGGCTGACCGACCCGGCTGAAATCCGGGCAACCCGGCACGGTGGCCTTGGTGCGGCTGACGACGACACGCGCCGTTCCCGGGGCGATCGCAGCGCCGGTCACCGGCGTATCGTCGGACAGCAACAGACCATAGCGCGCGAGCTGCGCCGAAACATCGTCGCGCACGCCGCCGCCATAAGGATTGGGATCATCGACCGTGACATGGTCGCCATAGCCGAGGTGCAGCGAGGCCATCCAGCCCGCAAGGCGCTGCGCCTCGCCGGGGGCGAGACCACGGTTGGCGGTATTGACGTCGAACACATAGTCAGTCCGGCTGACGACCGGCTGATGGACCGATTCGAGCCCGCGATTCTGCGTCCCGCCACAGGCGCCGAGCAGGAGCATCGGCGCAAAGCTGGCGATGGTAAGGCTGCGCTTGAACATGGGGATCATCCTCGCGGGGCTCAAAGATTGAAGCCGGGCGTTGCCGTGGCGGCGCCCTTCCTGGCTTTGGGTTGCGGTTGCGGCGCGGTCGTCGCGGCGGGTTCCTCGCGGCGGACCGGCTGGCTTGGTGCCGGTGCGGGCGGGGCGCTCTGGACGGGCGGCGTGGCCGGCAGCACCGGTGCATTGGCGCCGAAGGCAGGCTCGCCGCCGCTGGGTGCCGCAACGCTTGGCTTGGGCCGATCGCCGCCGGTCGTGCCGCCACCCAGCTGGCCGAGCAGGACGCGGCCAAGATCGGTCGGCGCCTTGTAGCCGTCGGTCGGCAGCACGATGTCGTTCGCGTTGACCGGCTTCACCAGATACGGCGTGATGACGATGACCAACTCGGTCTCGTCGCGCTGGAAGGCGGTCGAGCGGAACAGCGCGCCGAGAACGGGCACGTCCGAGACACCGGGAGTCTTGTCGATTGAATTGTTGTGCGTGTTGGACAGCAGGCCGGCGATCATGAAGCTCTGGCCCGAGCCGAGTTCGACGGTCGTCTCGGCTCGCCGCGTGGTCAGCGCCGGGATCGTGGTACCACCGATCGTCACAGCGCCCTGCGAGGAAAGCTGTGAAACCTCGGGCCGGACACGAAGCGAGATGCGGCCGTCCGACAACACGGTCGGCGTGTAGGCGAGGCTGACGCCATATTGCTTGTACTCGACCGAGACGGCGCCAAGACCCTGGCTGACCGGGATCGGGATTTCTCCGCCCGCAAGGAAGGTGCCGGTCTCGCCGGACAGCGCGGTCAGGTTGGGATTGGCCAGCGTCGAGACCTGGCCGTCGCGCTCGCCAAGGTCGAGCGCGCTGAGCACATCGAGGCCGAACAGCTTGCCGGCAAAACCGAGCGAGGTGCGCGCGGCACTTGCCAAGTTGCTGAAATTGTAAGCGGTTCCCGAGTTGGGATAGACGAACTGGCCGAGCTTGGGGTCGAACGGCAGGCTGATCGTTCCGGCCGGGAAGCCGAATTTCGAAGACGCGTCGAGCATCGGCAGCGCCGACGTATCGACATTGCCGATCGTGCCGACGCTGCGCCCCGACGCGACGCCGAACAGGAACCCGCCGGTGGTGTCGCGGGTCTGCATGTTGGCGCCGATATTCTTGACGAAGCTGCGGCTGACCTCGGCGAAACGCACCTGCAGGTTTACCTGCAGCGGTGTCGCGGTGCGTAGCCGCGACAGGACCTTGACGGCGTCGCCGACATAAGCCTGGACGAGGCGCTCCGCCTCGGCGCCGTCACCGGGCGATCCGATCGTGCCGGTCAGCAGGATCAGGCCGTTCATCGTCGTGGCGACGATGTGTGAGTCCGGCATCGCCATGTTGAGCATCTGCTGGATCGAATCGAAGTTGTTGCCGACGCGGACCGTGGCGGAATAGACCACCGCGCCGCCCTTGGCGGTCGCCGAAATCGTCGTCTCGCCACCCTTCTTGCCAAAGACATAGAGCAAGGTCGGCGAACGGACCTGGACGTCGGCGATCGATTCGTCGGCGACGAACAGGTCGCTCATCGGCCGGGGCAGGGTTACAAGGCGCCCGCGACCGGTGTTGACCTGAAGCACGGGCGAGGCGTTCGCGTTTTGCGCCGGGGCGACGGATGGCGCGGTGCCGATCGTGGCCGTGGCAAGCGCGGCGGCCAATGGCCAGCCGAGCGATTTCTTGGACGTACGCATCCTACTTGTTCCCCCCGACCGCTACATCGGTCACGTTCACGCCGCGTGCCACGTGCACGATCGGCCCCCGCGCCACGGCGGATCCTGGATATGCGCCTCCACCCGGCGCGGTCGCGCCACCCGCAACGCCGCCGACAGCGAGCGTGACGGGAGGCTTGCCGGGCACCGTGCGGCGCTGGAAGCGCGAGACGTCGGCGCCCGTCGCGAAGGTCGAATTGCCTGTCTGAGGCTGGGTCGCGAGCTGGACCAGCATGGCTTTTTCGGACTTGGGATCGGTACCTTCGGGCACACGGACATCACCGCTGGCGATCGCCTGTTCGAGTTCCTGGCCGTTGTCGGCGAGACTGCGCAACGACAGCGAAAGCGAGCCGAGGGTCTGCGCAACGGCGATCTGCTCGGCGATCTTCGGCGTCGCCTCGATCGTCACGTTGGAGAATGTCTTGACGATCGACTTGCCGTCCTCACCCGTGGTGTTGTCGGTGCGCTGGTCGGTCGCCAGCACGCGCAGGTTGCGCATCACCGTTTCGGAAACCTTAAGCGGCGGGCCGTCGCCGCCGCCCGGGACGGTCTGCGTCAGCACCAGATCGATCCGGTCGCCCGGAAAGACGAAGCCGGCGACGCCGGTCTGCACCGACACCGGCACGGTGACAGCGCGCATGCCCGGGCCGAGCGCCGCGGCGAGGAAGCCACGATCGCCGGGCTTGACCAGCATGCCCTGGGTGATCGGCGCACCGGCGGTGATCGCGTTGCGCACGACGGTGCCCTGCAGCGATTTCAGGTCGGTGGTCGACTTGATGAAATACGCCCCGTCGACCAGTTCCTTGGGCCAGGGCTGAAATTTGAGTGCGGTGGCGTCGAGGATCGTGCCGATCGGCAGTGCGCGGGTTGCGACGAGGACCTCGGGGCCGTCGACCGGTGCCGCGGCGGCCGCGCTGGCGGTCGGCGCGGCGCTGCCCGAAATCAGGCTGCGCGCCATGAACGCGGTCAGGCCGGCGACGAGCAGCGCACCTACCAGGAGAATGATCTTGCGACTATCCATGACGTATCTGGCCTTTCGGGCGCGGCGCGATTGATGCCGCGTTAATCATCACGACAAGTGGTTAATAAGTGGTTCGCGGATCGCGAAGAGTCCGGCGATCGCGATGGCGACGCCATAGGGAATCTCGGGCACGCCCTCCTTGCGCAGGACGCGGCGCTCGACGACGAGGATCAGCGTCAGCACGCCGCCGAGCAGCGACATGACGATCAACATCCAGGCAAGCGCCTCGAAGGGCAGCCACAAAGCGAGCGCGCCGATCATCTTGACGTCGCCACCGCCCATCCAGTTGCAGTAGAAGGCGACGCAGAACAACGCGAAGACCACGCCGCCCAGCGCCAGCTGGATGGCGATGTCGGGCATCAGGGCAAGGCCGTTCGACCACCACCAGAGCGGTGCCAAAGCGAGGATCGCGGCATTCTTCCAATTGGCGATTTCACGCGTGCGCGCGTCCTGGATGCCCGCTGACACGAGCAACAGCACGAGCGCTGCCAGGAGCGCGATATTCAGATTGAAGCCACCCATCGGTAATTTGTCTAGACGCCATGGCTTTCCAAAAAGTAACCAGCCCCATGGTTTCCCCGACACTGTATCGCCGCGCGATCCCCGCCGGTGCCCGCGTCTCGCGCTGGACCGGCCCCGACGGCTGGAATTTTCGTCGCTTTGACTGGCCGGCGGAGGGCACGCCGCGCGGCTCGATCCTGTTCCAGGCGGGTCGCGGCGACCTGTTCGAGAAATATCTTGAAGCGATTGCGCACTGGCATGGCCAGGGATGGTCGATCACGTCGCTCGACTGGCGCGGGCAAGGTGGGTCGGGCCGGGTTTCGTCCGATCCGCATGTCGGCGACATCGACGATTTCGCGACCTTCGTCTCGGATATTCGCGCATTCTGGGCGACATGGACACCGCAGGCGGCGGGCCCGCAGGTCGTGATGGCGCATTCGATGGGCGGCCACATCGTCCTGCGCGCGCTGGTCGAGCAGGCAATTACGCCGGTTGCCGCAGTGCTCATCGCGCCGATGCTGGGGCTGCACAGCCCGATCGGTGCCGCGCTCGGCGAGAGGCTCGCGCGCCTTCTCGGTGGTGTCGGCAATTCCTCGCGCGCGGCATGGAAGAGCAACGAGGGCCCGGCGATGCGCGAGACGCGGCTTGCCCTGCTGACGCATGATCCGAGCCGATACGAAGACGAACTTTTCTGGCAGCAATCCGATCCCGCCCTGGTGCTCGGGCCCCCGAGCTGGCGCTGGGTGATGCAGGCATTCGCATCGACTCGCCTGTTGCGCGCCGATCCACGACTCAAGGCGATGCGCGTGCCGGTGCTGATGCTGGTCGCCGACGCCGACCAGCTGGTGGATCCCAAGGCGGCGCTGACGGTTGCGGCCAAGCTGCCCGACGTGCGCGTGGTGCGCTTCGGCAAGGAAGCAGCGCACGAGGTGCTGCGCGAGGCGGATTCGGTGCGCAATCGCGCGATCGGCGAGATCGACCTGTTCCTCGCCGCGCGCGCGCAACGAGGCTGATCGCTTGGCGCGCTACGACATCGCCATTATCGGCGCCGGTATTGCCGGGGCCAGTCTGGCGGCGGTAGTCGCGCCGCATGCCAGCATCGTGATTCTTGAGTCTGAGGAGCGGCCTGGCTTTCATGCTACCGGTCGTTCCGCCGCCTTCTGGTCAGAAACCTATGGTGGACCGCATGTCCAGCCGCTGACCTCGGCGTCGGGAGACGCTCTGAGCGCCGGCGGATTTCTCGATCCGCTCGGTGCGCTGCAGATCGGCCGTCGCGACGACGCGGCGAAGATCGACGCATTCCTTGCCGAGTTCGAGGGCAGCGGTGTTATCCTTGATGCGGTGGACCCGCATGGCATCGTGCCCGGGCTGCGCGCCGAGTGGACTCTAGGCGTGCTGGAGCGAAGCTGCGCCTATATCGACGTCGCAGGGTTGCACGCCGCGTTCCTTGCCACGGCGCGGAGACATGGCGGGCAATTGCTGCTCGGCAGCGCCATGCGCGGCGCCGTACGCGCAGGCGATCTGTGGCGGATCGACATCGGGAACGACGAGCCGGTCGCGGCGACGATCCTGGTCGATGCCGCAGGGGCATGGGCCGACCAGGTTGCGGCGTGTGCGGGGGTGGCGCCGCTGGGGATCAGCCCCTTTCGGCGTACCATGGTGCAGTTGCGCACCAATCCGGCGCCCCCGGAGAAACTGCCGCTTGTTTCCGACATTGGCGGCACCTTCTACTTCAAGCCCGAAGCTGGCGGTCGACTATGGCTCAGTCCGCATGACGAGATTACCGCCGAACCGGGCGATGCCCAGCCCGAGGAGATCGACATCGCGATCGCGATCGATCGTTTCGAGCGTGTCGTCGACTGGCAGGTCGAGCGGGTCGAGCATCGCTGGGCCGGCTTGCGCAGCTTCGCGCCCGATCGCCTGCCCGTCTACGGCTTCGATCCGACGGCGCCCGGCTTCTTCTGGTGCGCAGGGCAGGGCGGGTTCGGCATCCAGACTGCGCCGGCGGCGGCGGCGCTGGCGGCATCGTTGCTGCTCGGTGTCTCGCCCGAAGCCTTCGTCGCTGCGATCGATCCTATGCGATATGCGCCGGACCGCTTTCGTTCGCTGGCGTAACGAAACTGCCCACGCTAGTCTCGACCGGCCCTAAGGAGATGAATCATGGCACACAAATTCGTCATCGAGCAGAACAAGGCGGGCGAGTATGTCGCCAAGTTCAAATATAACAGCGAGTTGATCTGGTGGACCGAAGGTTATTCGAGCAAGGCCTCGGCCCAGAATGCGATCGATTCGATCCTGAAAAACGGCCCAACCGCGCCGCAGGAATGATCTGACAGCGCGATCTAACCGCGCGCGGCGTCCGCCGCGTTGCTTGCCAGCCGGTCAGCCCGTTCATTCTCGGGATGGCCGGCATGGCCCTTGACCCATTGCCAGTCGATGCGGTGCGGCTTGGCGGCTTCGAGCAGCGCCTGCCATAGTTCGGCATTCTTGACCGGCTTCTTGTCTGCGGTGCGCCAGCCGTTGCGCTGCCACCCCTTGATCCACTTGGTCAGCCCGTCCATCACATAGCGGCTGTCGGTCGACAGCGTCACATGGCACGGCCGCTTGAGCGCGTTGAGCCCCTCGATCGCCGCCGTCATTTCCATGCGGTTGTTGGTGGTCAACTTTTCGCCGCCCGACAGTTCGCGTTCGGTCGTGCCCGAACGAATCACCACACCCCAGCCGCCCGGGCCGGGATTGCCCTTGCAGGCACCATCGGTGAAAATTTCGACTTTGGTCAGTTCGGTCATGCGAAAAGCGTCGATCCGTAGCGTTCATAATGGTCGAGACGGCGCAGATAGGCGAGCGGGTCCTTCCGCGTCACCAGCGCATCGGCGGGGGTGTTGAGCCAGTCCCAGGCGCGGGTCAGCAGGAAGCGGATGCAGGCGCCCTGCGCCAGTGTGGCGAGCGCTGCACGTTCTTCGTCGGCCAGGCCGAAGCTCGCGTCATAGCCGGCAATGAGCGCGGCACCGACCGCAGGGTCGCACGGCACGCCGAGTGCATCGAATGCCCAGGCCGAATGCATCACGGCGAGGTCGTAGGCGCGAATATCGGTGCAGGCGAAATAGAAGTCGATCAGCCCGGTCACGCGATCGCCCAGCATCAGGACATTGTCGGGGAAGAGATCGGCATGGATCGCCGCGTGGGGGAGGCTGTTCGGCCAGGCCGCAAGTACACGGCCCAGCGACGACGATACACGATCGAACAGGCCGGGTTCGATCGAGTCGAGATCGCGCCCGCAGCGCGCGAGCAGCTCGGCCCAGCCGTCAGGGCCGAGTGTGTTAGGTCGTTCGCCGGTGAAATCGGCGAGGCCGGTATGCATCCGGCCCATCGAGGCGCCGGCAGCGTGCGCCTGAGCCGGCGTCGGATGCGACACCGAAACACCGGTGAGGAATTCTATCAGACAGGCGGGCCGGCCTTCGAGTGTGTGGATGACCACGCCATCGCGGTCGGGCAGCGCGCGCGGCACCGGGTTGCCGCGCACGGCAAGGTGATCGAGCATGGCCATGAAGAAGGGCAGGTCGGCGGCCGATACGCGCTTTTCGTAGAGCGTGAGGATGAACCGCCCGGTCGTCGTGTCGACGAGATAATTGCTGTTCTCGACGCCCTCGGCGATGCCTTTGGCGGACACGAGTTCGCCATGGTCAAAGCCCGCCAGGAAGCGCGCCAGCGCCTCCGCCGATACCTGCGTGTAGACGGCCATCGGCTCAGGCGGCGATTTCGAGGCCGCGCGGCAGCTTGAACGACACCGTCTCGCGGGTTGCCTCGACTTCCTGCTCGTCGATCGTAAAGCGCTCGGCGAGCTTGGTCACCAGTTCGCGCACCAGTAATTCCGGTGCGGAAGCGCCGGCGGTGATGCCGAGCGTTCTGACACCGTCGAGAAACGCCGGGTCGAGGTCGCCGGCGCGTTCGATCAAGCGCGCCCGAGTGCCCTCTCGCTCGGAGACTTCGGCGAGGCGCAGCGAGTTCGACGAATTGGGCGCGCCGATCACCAGCATGGCGTCGCACCGGCTGGCGATCGCCTTGACCGCGGCCTGGCGGTTCGACGTTGCGTAACAGATGTCCTCGCCACGTGGCGCCTCGATCGACGGAAAACGGCGCTGCAAGGCGGCGACCATATCGGCAGTGTCGTCGACTGACAGCGTCGTCTGGGTAAGAAAGGCGAGGTTGGCGACGTCGGCGGGCGCGAGGTTCGCGACATCCTCCAGCGTTTCGATCAGCGTCATGGAGCCGGCCGGCACCTGGCCGAAAGTGCCGATAACCTCGGGATGGCCGGCGTGGCCGATGAAGAGGATGTGACGACCCGCGGCGACGAGACGCTCCGCCTGGCGATGGACCTTGGACACCAGCGGGCAGGTTGCATCGAGATAAGCGAGGCCGCGACCCGCCGCTTCGGCGGGAATTGCCTTGGGCACGCCATGCGCGGAAAACACCACGGTCACGCCGTCGGGCACCTCGTCGAGCTCCTCGACGAAGATCGCGCCTTTCGCTTTCAGCGTGTCGACGACGAACTTGTTGTGGACGATCTCGTGGCGGACATAGACCGGCGCACCATATTTCTCGATCGCCAGCTCGACGATCTGGATGGCGCGGTCGACGCCGGCGCAAAAGCCGCGCGGCGCGGCGATCAGCAGGGTCAGCGGGGGCTTGGGAGCGTCGGTCATTGCGCGTTGCCCCTACGCGATTGCTTGCGCCCGTGAAAGGCGCTTCCTATGGTGACCATCGTTCCGGGGCCGATGCGATATGCTTGCGGCCCCTTCCTGTGTGATAAGGTGCGTGTGCCCGTGACAGCCTGGAAATCAGCCCTTCCCCTCGTGCTACTGCTGGCGGCGGGGTGTCGGCATGCCGGCGAGCTCGACGAAACGGGCGGTATCACCGCGGTCCGCTCGGCTTGCCCCGCGGTCGCGATTCCCGCGGCGACCGGCGATATCACGCTGTTCGATCCGGTTGGCAGCGTCGACGCGTCGGCGATCGACGTGTCGGCCACGATGACCCATGTACGCTCGACCTGCTATGACGCGTCCGGCCCGGACATCCAGACGGTGGTGACGTTCGACATCCAGGCGCGCCGGGCTCGCAGCGACGCGCCGCGCGACGTCAGCTTCCCCTATTTCATCAGCGTCGTGCAGGGCGATAGCGCCGTCGTCGCCAAGCGCATCGGCCATGTCGTGGTGCATTTCGATGCCGGACGCGATCGCGCCACGGCAAGCGGGACGGCAACCTCGGTCGTGTCGCGCGCTGCCGCGACCTTGCCCGATGACGTCCGCCGCAAGCTGACCGAGAAGCGCAAGGCCGGGGACCAGGATGCCGCGACCGACCCGCTGACGCGCCCGGAAATCCGCCAGGCAGTGCTGCGCGCGACCTTCGAGGCGCTGGTCGGCTTCCAGCTCACCGAGGCACAGCTGAAGTATAACGCGACGCGCTGAAAACGTGCGAGATCGCAGGTCGCTCGGCCTGAAGTTTATTTGTTCGCGCAGAGGCGCTGAGGCGCAGAGGAGTTTTTGCTCTTCGCGCCTTCGCATGGATAAAACTTCTATCGCGAAAACGCGAGGTTTGAGAGGCGCTTGACGCGCGAATTCGCGCAGATTCGCTCTGCGCTTCCGCGCCTCTGCGCGAACCACTCTTCTACCTTTCTCAGGCGATCAGACGTCGATGGCGCGTGGTGCCGAGGCATTTTTTGGCAAAGGCCGGCACGGCGATTGACTCGCATGCTGCGGCGCGTCAAACCGGGCGCGTCGATGGCGGGCAACCGTCATGGGCACGCGCGGGAGAGACCCTGGACTTGGAGCCAGGGCGCCGAAGGAGCAACCGCCCCGGAATCTCTCAGGCAACCCGGACCGCGCGCGCCGAATCGACACTCTGGAAAGCGCTCCGCCACGGCGGGGCCACCGAAGGTGTAAGCCGCGCAGGCGGTCAAAGCTCTCAGGTTCCGTGACAGAGGGGGCGGTGGATCAAAGGCCTTTCGGGGCCGTTCTCCGCCGTGGCACCCTCGACCCGGAGACGGCATGAGCGACGACGCAACCGACGGCTATATCGACATCGAAACCGAGACGCTCCCGCTCGATGCCTGGCATCGTGCGCGCGGCGCGCGGATGGTGCCGTTCGCGGGCTATCACATGCCGGTGCAGTATGAAGGCATCATGGCCGAGCATCTGTGGACGCGCGACTCCGCCGGCCTGTTCGATGTCAGCCATATGGGCCAGTTGCTGATCAGCGGCGACGGGCTCGACGAGGCCCTGGAAGCGGTGCTGCCGGCCGATGTAAAGGGCCTGGCGCTCGGGCGGATGCGCTATTCGCTGCTGCTCGCCGACAATGGCGGCATTCTCGACGATCTGATGATCAGCCGCTGGCCGGGCGGGATCTACATGGTCGTCAATGGCGCGGTGAAATATGACGACATTGCGCATCTTCGTGATGAACTGCCCGACGAAATCACCATCAACCAGCTCGACGAGCGCGCCTTGCTGGCGTTGCAGGGCCCGAAGGCGTTCGATGCGCTGAAGCGGCATGTGACGGGCGAGTGGCCGCTCGAGGCGCTCAGTTTCATGATGGGTGGTCGCTTCGAGCTCGCCGGCGCCGAGGCCTGGATCAGCCGCTCGGGCTATACCGGCGAGGACGGGTTCGAGATTTCGATCGACGCGAACGAGGCCGAGCGGATCGCCGACCTGCTGTGCGCGGAGCCTGAGGTAAAGCCGATCGGCCTGGGCGCGCGCGATTCGTTGCGGCTCGAGGCAGGGTTGCCGCTTTATGGGCACGACCTCGATCCCGACATCACGCCGGTGATGGCCGATCTCGGCTTCGCGCTGTCGAAGCGCCGTCGCGACGAGGGCGGTTTCCCCGGGCATGAGCGCATCATGATCGAGCGCGAGCAGGGCGCGGTGATCAAGCGTGTCGGGCTGCTGATCGAAGGGCGCCAGCCGGTGCGCGAGGGCGCCGCCGTGCTCGACCGCGACGGCTCCGATGTCGGCAAGGTCACCTCGGGCGGCTTCGCACCCAGCGTCGGGGCGGCGATCGCCATGGCCTATGTGCCGGCGGCAATGGCCGCGCCCGGCACGAAGATTCAACTGACGCAACGCGGCAAGGTCCATCAGGCGACCGTGACCGCAATGCCCTTTGTTCCCCACCGCTACGTCCGCACAGGAGGCAAGTGAGATGAGCCGTTATTATACCGAAGATCATGAATGGGTCGATGTCGACGGCGATATCGGGACCGTCGGCATTTCCGAATATGCGCAGGGCCAGCTTGGCGACATTGTGTTCGTCGAGGTGCCCGAGGACGGCAAGGTGCTGACCAAGGGCGACGAGGCCGCGGTGGTTGAATCGGTCAAGGCCGCCTCGGATGTCTACACGCCGGTGTCGGGCACCGTGCTGGAAGGCAATGCCGCGCTCAGCGACACACCGGGCCTCGTCAACGAGGAGCCGGAAGGTGACGGCTGGTTCTTCAAGTTGACGTTGTCTGATCCGAGCGAGGTCGAGGACCTGATGGACGAAGCCGCCTATGAGGCGTTCGTCGCGAAGCTGTGAGCTGATTTTGCCCCTCCCGTTCGGGAGGGGTTGGGGTGGGGCAGTGCCGCGCGCAATCGCCGCGGGACATTTTGCCGCACTCCCCCACCCCTAGCCCCTCCCTTGAAGGGGAGGGGGGAGCAACAAGATGCGTTACCTGCCTCTCACCGACGCCGATCGCTCGGCCATGCTGTCCGTCATCGGCGCCGCGTCAATCGACGACCTGTTCGTCGACGTGCCCGCCGAAGCGCGGCTCGACGGGCCGATCGGCGAATTGCCGATGCATGCCAGCGAATTGTCGGTCGAGCGCCATATGACGAAACTGGCGCGCAAGAACCTGACAGCAGGAGATGCGCCCTTCTTCCTCGGCTGCGGCGCTTACAAGCATCACGTGCCGGCGAGCGTCGATCATCTGATCCAGCGCGGCGAGTTCCTCACCGCCTATACGCCGTATCAGCCCGAGATCGCGCAGGGCACGCTGCAGATGCTGTTCGAGTTCCAGACGCAGGTCGCGCGGCTGCTTGGTACCGACGTCGCCAATGCCTCGATGTATGACGGCTCGACCGCCTGCTGGGAGGCGATCGGCATGGCGCGGCGCGTGACCAAGCGCGGCAAGGCGATTTTGTCTTCGGGGCTCCACCCGCATTATGTCTCGGTCGCGCGTACCATGGCGAAGTTCACCGGCGACCAGCTCGACACCGCCACGCCGACGCTGGGCGCCGAAACCGATATCGACCGGCTGATCGCGGCGATCGACGACGATACGTCGTGCGTCGTGGCGCAGTATCCCGACATCCTCGGGCGCATCGCCGACCTCAAGCCGCTGGCCGATGCCTGCCACGCGAAGAAGGCGCTGCTGATCGCGGTCGTCACAGAGCCGGTCGCGCTGGGCGCGCTCAAGTCGCCGGGCGAGATGGACGCCGATATCGTCGTTGGCGAGGGGCAGTCGATCGGCGTCGGGCTGCAATTTGGCGGGCCCTATGTCGGGCTGTTCGGTTGCAAGGAGAAATATCTGCGGCAGATGCCGGGGAGGCTGTGCGGCGAGACGGTCGATGCCGATGGCCGGCGCGGGTTCGTGCTGACGCTGTCCACGCGCGAGCAGCATATCCGTCGCGAAAAGGCGACGTCGAACATCTGCACCAATTCCGGCCTGTGCGCGCTGGCCTTCTCGATCCACATGACTCTGCTCGGCGAGGCCGGGCTGCGCGCACTGGCGACGACCAATCATCACAATGCCGTGGCCGCGGCCGAACGGCTGGCGCGGGTGCCTGGTGTCCGGCTGGTCAATGACGGCTTCTTCAACGAATTCACGCTCGAACTGCCGGTCGAGGCGCGGCCGGTGGTACAGCAGCTGGCGCGAAACGGCATTCTGGCGGGCGTGTCGCTCGGGCGACTCTATCCGGGTGAGGCGGGGCTGGCCGAGGGACTGGTCGTCGCGGTCACCGAAACGGTGACGCCGGAGGATATCGAAACGCTTGCCGTCGCGCTCGAGGAGGTGCTGTCATGACCGTCAACCCGAGCGGCTGGCGCCCGGAGCGCCCCGCAGCCGGCCAGCAGGTTGCGCCGACCTTTACCGGCAACAAGGCGCTGATGCTCGAAGAGGCGCTGATCTTCGAGATTGGCTCGACCGATACCAGTGGTGTCGAGGTAGCGGCCCCGGCGCCGACCGCGTCGCGACTGGGTAATCTTATGCGCACCGCGCCGATCGGCTTGCCCGGCCTGTCCGAGCCGGAAACCGTGCGGCACTATACGCGGCTGTCGCGGCAGAATTACGCGATCGATCTCGGGCTGTTTCCGCTCGGCTCGTGCACGATGAAGCACAACCCGCGCTTGAACGAGAAGATGGCGCGGCTGCCGGGATTTGCGGACGTCCATCCGCTCCAGCCGATCGACACGGTGCAGGGCGCGCTGGAGGTGATCCACCAGCTGGCGCACTGGCTGGTCACGCTGACAGGCATGGCCTCGGTGGCGATGAGCCCCAAGGCCGGCGCGCATGGCGAGCTGTGCGGTATCCTTGCGATCAAGGCGGCGCTGGCGGCGCGCGGCGAGGGGCATCGCAAGACCATCCTCGTGCCCGAGAGCGCGCACGGCACCAATCCCGCTACGGCGGCGTTCGCCGGCTATGCGGTGGAGGACATTCCCGCCAATGCCGACGGCCGGATCGACACCGCCGCGCTGCTCGCGCGGCTCGGGCCGGATGTCGCCGGCGTGATGATCACCAACCCCAATACTTGCGGGTTGTTCGAGCGCGACCTCAAGACGATCTCGGACGCGGTCCATGCCGTGGGCGGGTTCGTCTATTGCGACGGGGCGAACTTCAACGCGATCGTCGGACGCGTGCGGCCGGGCGATCTCGGTGTCGATGCGATGCACATCAACCTGCACAAGACCTTCTCGACCCCGCATGGCGGCGGCGGGCCGGGGTCGGGGCCGGTGGTGTTCTCCGCCGCGCTGACGCCGTTCGCGCCGCTGCCGGTCGTCGAACGGCAGGGCGACCGCTTCGTGCTGATCGAGGAAGAGACGGCGGGCGAACATCACGGCCAGAGCTTTGGCCGCATGGTCGCCTTTCACGGCCAGATGGGCATGTTCACGCGCGCCCTGACCTATATTCTGAGCCACGGCGCGGATGGGCTGCGCCAGGTGGCCGAGGATGCGGTGCTCAACGCCAATTACATCCTGCGCTCGCTCGACAAGACGCTCGATGCACCGTTCGGCGCGGCGGGTCCGTGCATGCACGAAGCCCTGTTCTCGGACGACAATCTCGCCGAGGGTTTCTCGACGATCGACGTCGCCAAGGGGCTGGTCGATGAGGGCTATCATCCGATGACGATGTATTTCCCGCTCGTCGTACATGGCGCTATGCTGATCGAGCCGACCGAGACCGAGAGCAAGGCGGCGCTCGACCAGTTCATCGGCGCGCTGCGCTCGGTGGCGGAGCGCGCCAAGGCTGGCGATACGAGCCTCAAATCGGCGCCGCATTTCGCCCCGCGCAGCCGGCTCGACGAGACGCTCGCCGCGCGCAAGCCGGTGCTGGTGTGGAAGGATCCCGCGCTGGCGGTCGCCGCCGAATAGGGCTGGAATACCGGTGGGTTAGCCTGCTATGACACCGCTGTTTCGGTCAGGGGGCAGTTTGCATGCAGGTTCATCAGGCGCCGGGTATCTGGCAGTACATCATCCCGATCGTCATCGCCGGCGTCATCCTGGCGTTGCGCGCGCGGCGCATGACGCAGATGCGGCCGTTGAAGATCGAGCGGCTTTGGATCGTGCCGGCGATTTACCTGCTGCTCGTCGCCTTCCTCTACATCAAGGGGCCGCCAAGCCCGGTCGGCTGGGCGATCTGCGGCGCCATGCTAGTCGTTGGTGGCGCGATCGGCTGGCAGCGCGGCAAGTTGATGGAAATCCACGTCGATCCTGAGACCCACGCGATCAATCAGAAGGGGTCGTACGCGGCGATCGTCTTTCTCGTCGGCTTGTTCGCTGTGAAGTTCGTGGCGCAGACCGGAACGCAGGCGCTTCACGTCAATGTCGCCGTCCTTACCGATGCGCTCGCCGCACTGGCGCTGGGTCTGTTTACCATGACCCGGGTCGAAATGTATCTTCGCGCCAAGCGGCTGCTGGACGCCGCGCGCGCCTGAAAATCAGCCCTGTGCCGACGCGAGTTCGATCCGTTCACGGTGGAGGCGGTGCTCGCGCCACACAATATAGAGGCCGCTGGCAATGATCACCGGTGCGCCGAACCAGGTCGCGGTGTCGGGCAGCGCGCCGAACAGCAGCCAGCCGAACAGCGCGGCCCAGACCAGCCCGGTATAGTCCATCGGCACCACCAGCGAGACGGGCCCGGCGCGCAAGGCGGCCGTCATGCACAATTGCGCGGCGCCCCCCGTCATGCCGACGCCGATGAGCAGCAGCCAGGTCGATAGCGCGTGCGGCTGGACGTAAAAGGCGAAGATGATCCCCAGCGGGGGTACGGAAAGCGCGGAAAACCAGAAAACGGTCGTCGCAGCGCTCTCGGTGCGGCCGATCTGGCGCAGCAGGATCGACACGCCGGCGCTGAGCAGGCCGGCGAGCAGGCCGGTGACGATGCCGAGGCTGGCGATGTGGCCGGTGCCCGGCTGCGTCACGATGACCACGCCGACAAAGCCGGCGATGACGGCGCCCCAGCGATGCCAGCCGGTCGGCTCGCGCAGCAGCAGCGCGCCGAGGATCGTGGCGAAGATCGGCAAGGTGAATTGCAATGTCGTCGCTTCAGCCAGCGGCAGCAGCAGGATGGTCGAGAACATGAAGGCCATGCTGACCAGCCCCAGTGCGGTGCGCGACAGATGCGCGCCGATTCGCGCCGTGCGAATCGAGCCCAGCCCGGGTCCCATCACGATCCACAAGGTCACCACCGGCAGCGCAAAAGCCTGACGGAAGAACATCACCTCGGCGAGATGTGCACCGCCACCCTCGGCGAGTTTGATCAGCGCGTTCATGCCGGCGAAGATTGCCGCAGAGACGAGGCGGATCGTCACCGCGAACAGGATTCGGTCTTCATTGTGCGCTGTGCCACCCATTGACCCGCCTTGGGTTGTCGCTAAGCGCTCGTCAAATGATCAAGCACGCCCTCAACGTCACCCGCGAAGCCGATTTCGCCGCCTGGTACCAAGCCGTCATTGCCGAGGCCGACCTCGCCGAGGAGAGCGGCGTGCGCGGTTGCATGGTCATCCGGCCATGGGGTTACGGCATCTGGGAGCGGATCCAGCGCCTGCTCGACGATCGCATCAAGGCGACGGGCCACGAGAATTGCTATTTCCCGCTGTTCATCCCGCTGTCCTATTTTGAAAAGGAAGCGGAGCATGTCGAGGGCTTCGCCAAGGAAATGGCGGTGGTCACGCATCACCGGCTGATCAGCGACGGCAAGGGCGGGCTGGTGCCCGATCCGTCGGCCAAGCTGGAGGAGCCGCTGGTCGTGCGGCCGACATCGGAGACGGTGATCGGCGCGGCGTTTGCGCGCTGGGTGCAGTCGTGGCGCGACCTGCCGGTGCTGATCAACCAATGGGCGAACGTTGTGCGCTGGGAGATGCGCACGCGCATGTTCCTGCGCACCAGCGAGTTTCTGTGGCAGGAAGGCCATACCGCGCACGCCTCGGCCGAGGAGGCGCGCGAAGAGACGCTCAAGATGCTCGAAGTCTATCGCAGCTTCGCGGAGGATTGCCTCGCGCTGCCGGTGGTCGCCGGCGAGAAGCCGGAGAATGAGCGCTTCCCCGGTGCGGTCGCAACCTATTCGATCGAGGCGATGATGCAGGACGGCAAGGCGCTCCAGGCGGGCACCTCGCATTTCCTCGGCACCAACTTCGCGTCGGCGCAGAATATCCGCTTCCAGAATGCCGCGGGCGAACTCGAACTGGCCAATACGACGAGCTGGGGCGTGTCGACGCGGATGATCGGCGGGGTGATCATGGTGCACGGCGACGACGACGGTCTGCGCGTGCCGCCACGTGTCGCGCCGTGGCAGATCGTCATCGTGCCGATGCTGCGCGACCAGCCTGAGGACGCGGCGATCGTTGAATATTGCAAGGGCCTGCAAGCCGAACTCGCCGCGCAGTCGGCGCTGGGCGAGCCGGTGCGCGCGCTGCTCGATCTCAAGCCGGCGAAGGCGGCGACCAAGCGCTGGGGCTGGGTCAAGAAGGGCGCGCCGATCATCGTCGAGGTCGGTGGCCGCGATGTCGCGGGCGGCAATGTCTCGGTGGTGCGGCGCGACCGGCTTTATCGCGAGGACGGCAAGCTCGACAGCGCGATCGTCGCGCGCAGCGATTTCGTCGCCGATGCAGCCGCGATGCTGGGCGATATCCAGGCGGCATTGCACGCCGAGGCGGGCATGCGGCTGCGTGCCAACATCGCCCAGGCCGAGGATTTTGCGGCGGTGGAGCAGCATTTCGCGGAAGGGGTGAAGAATCCCGGATGGCTGGAAGTGCAATGGTCGAAGCCGACCGGTGCGGTGCTCGATGCGGTGGTCGAGCGGCTCAAGGCGCTCAAGCTGACCGTGCGCAACGTGCCGGTCGATGCGGAAGCGGCGGATGGCCTGTGTGTTTTTACCGGTGAAGCCGCGGTCGAGCGCGTGTTGATCGCGCGGGCCTACTGAACGCGGGGTGTTCGCCGAGGTTCATCTCGCGCGGGTCAAACAGGCCTTTGCGGCACAGTTTACGCCGGAGCGTGACGGTTACGTCTACCGGCGTGGGCAGCGCGGGCCGGGAATCCGGGTGACGGTTGCCGAGCGCGATCGCTTCGTCACGACGTTCGACCGCGCCATCCTTCGCTGGGCTTGGGGTATGGTGCTCGCCACCATCGTCACCCTCGGTGGATTGGCGCTGTTTCCGATCTCGCTGCCAAGCCCCCTCAACGGTGCCGAAGAGGGTGTGGCGACGACCGTGTTGGTCGTGTTTTTCATGTCGGCATGGTGGTGGATTCGCGCCGCGCCGGCGCGGGCGCTGGATCGCCGGGTGCAGATCGATCAGGGCGTCTCGGGTGCCGATTTCCGGCGCGCTTCGCTGGTGGCGATGCCGTGGTCACTGCCCGTAGTCGCAGCGCTGTTCCAGATCGCTTTGGTCGTACGCGTTGCCTGTTTCGAGCCAAACCCATGGGCAGAACAACAATGGGGCTATTACGCGGTCGCGGCGGTCGGGCTAACGGGGATGGCCGTAATCGCCTGGTACAAATGGCGCGCTAGCCGCTGAAGGCCGAAGGCGGCGCGGACCTTGCAGTCCGCGCCTTGCTTAAGTTCAACGGCAGCGCATGTTGCCGCGGTCGATCGAACGACCAAGCATCGCGCCGCCCGCGCCGCCGAGCAATGTGCTGAGCGTGTTGCCGCCAATCGCGTTGCCGAGCACACCCCCCGCGACCGCACCGATCACGAGTCCGGTCGTGCCGTCGTTGCGACGGCAATAATAGCGACCGTCATTGCCGCGATAGATGCGGTCGTTGCGGCTGAGGCGACGCTCGCGGTAATTGCCGGTACGGTAATGGTCGGACGGGTTCCAGTTGCGATCGTTGCGATCGCCATCCCAGCGATTGTCGTACCCACGACCGTCATTCCCGCGCCGGTCATCGCCGCGCCTGTCGTCGCCGCGTCGGTCGTCGTTATGGCGTTGGGCGACGGCGGCCGACGGAACGACTGCCGCTGGGGTAATGACGGCGGCAGCCAGCAAGGCCGCGAGAATCTGTTTTTTCATTAAATGTTCCTTGATCTACATCACCCCAACGCTGGGCGGGCGGAACAGTTGCACGGCACGGCGATTAGCGACCGTGGCGGGTCTATCGATCTGTCGTGACCGGCGGCCGAGCACCGACATGGGCGGTGCCGCGCGCTTCGGCCAATTTCACCTGGCGATGGCGCTCGGCATAGCCGGCGCGGCGGACGTCATCGCGCTCGGCGTGGCAGGCCGGGCAGGAGATGCCTTCCACATAAAGCGGCGAGGCCCGGTCTTCGGGGCTGACGGGCATCCGGCACGCGCGGCACAGGCTGTGCGACCCCTGGGTCAGTCCGTGGCCGATCGCGACGCGCTCGTCGAACACGAAGCACTCGCCCTCCCATCGGCTGTCGCTTGCCGGCACCTGTTCGAGATAGGCGAGGATGCCGCCCTTGAGATGGAAGACCTCGGATACCCCCTTCGATTTGAGCAGGGCGGTAGACTTTTCGCAGCGTATCCCACCGGTGCAGAACATCGCGACGCGGTCTGCTGCAGCGATCTCGGCGCGATGCTGCTCGACCCATGCCGGAAAGTCGCGAAAGCTCGACGTGGCTGGGTCCAAGGCGCCGGCAAAGGTGCCGACCCGGACCTCATAATCATTGCGCGTGTCGATCAGCAACGTGCCGGGTTGCGCGATCAGCGCATTCCAGTCGCCCGGCGCGACATAGTCGCCGGTGCCCTGCAGCGGGTCGAGGTCGGGCACGCCCATCGTCACGATCTCGCGCTTCACGCGCACTTTCATGCGCAGGAACGGCATCGTCGGCGCCTGCGACCATTTGACGTCGAGATCGGCGCAGCCGGGCAGGGCGCGCAGCTCGGCGACGACATGGTCGATCGCGTCGGGCGCGCCGGCGATGGTGCCGTTGATGCCCTCATGGGCGACTAGCAGGGTGCCCCTGATCTCCATATCGGTGCACAAGTCGGCGAGGCGATCGCGCAATGCCGCGGGGTCGTCGAAGCGCGCGAAGCGGTAGAGCGCGGCGACGCGGATCACGCCAGGGCCGTCCAGGCGTGTTCGAATGTGCTGCGCTCGGCGGCGTTGAGCGTCAGGCCTACCTTGCTGCGGCGATCAAGCGCGTCGGCTGCGCTGCGCGCCCATTCGCGGTCGCGCATCCAGCGTACCTCGATCTCGGTCAGGCCGCCGCCGAGGTCGCGGCCCATGCCGGCTTCGTCCTTCACACCGTGAAGCATCTCGCCGAGCATTGCGCCGTAAGCGTGCGCCATGCGCGCCGAGCGCGCGTCGCCTAGGAACGGCCAGGTCAGGCGAACCTGGGCGAGGAAATGATCGAAACCGGCAATCGCCCCGCCCGGAAAGACCCGCATCCGCGTGACCTGATGCGGCTGAACGCCGATCGCCGGTCCGAGCTTGCCCATCGCTTCCTCGGCGAGGTGGCGGGCGGTGGTGATCTTGCCGCCGAACACGCTGAGCAGCGGCGGGCCGCTGGTGTCGAGCTCGAGGACGTAATCGCGCGTCACTTCCTTGGCTTCGCTCGCGCCGTCGTCATAGAGCGGGCGGACGCCCGACCAGGTCGCGGTGACGTCGGCCGGGCTGATCTGTTTGATGAAGTGCGTGTTGATCGCATCGCAGAGATAGGAGATCTCGCTGGCGTCAATTTTCGCATCTTCGGGTGCGTCGACCGGGATATCGGTTGTGCCGATCTCGGTCTGGCCCTGCCAGGGAATCGCGAAGATGATGCGGCGATCGGGCAGCTGCAGGATATAGGCGTGGTCGCCCTCATAGAGTTTGGGCACAACGATATGGCTGCCCTTGACGAGGCGCACATTGCTCTTCGCGTTCACGCCGAGCCGCTCGAGCAGCAGGTGGACCCACGGACCCGCGGCATTGACCATCGCGCGCGCCTCGACCGTGCGACCGTCGGACAGGCTGGCGCGCCAGACACCGCCTTCGCGTCGGGCGCTCTCCAGTGCGATGCCGGTGACGATCTCGGCACCGTTGTCGCGCGCGTCCATCGCATTGAGCACCGTAAGGCGGGAGTCGTCGACCTGTGCGTCGGAATAGACGAAGCCGCTGCGGCCGCCCTTGAGCGGCGCTGTGTAGGCGGTGTCACTGCGGCGCAGCCCGCGCGAACGCGCCAGCGACATCTTCCCGCCGAGGAAGTCATAAAGGTAAAGGCCGATGCGCAGCATCCACCATGGCCGCAGCGAATTTTCCTGCGGCAGGACGAAGGTGAGCGGGCGGATGATATGCGGCGCCGCGTTCACCAGTCGCTCGCGCTCGCGCAGTGCCTCGGCGACGAGCTTGAACTCATAATATTCGAGATAGCGCAGCCCGCCATGAATGAGCTTGGTCGAGGCCGAGGAGGTATGCGCGGCGAGGTCGTCGCGCTCGATCAGCAGGACCTTGAGACCGAGCAGCGACGCTTCGCGCGCGATGGCGCAGCCATTGATGCCGCCGCCGATGATGAGGAGATCATATGTCACCGCTGTCATATATCCTTTGGGCTCAAGCAAAGCCAAGCGTCATGGCCAAGGCTGCACCAACGGGCTGGTCGCTCACAGCGCAAGCGCCTTGCCGGCCTGCCACCATGCGACATGGCGCTGTACCGATTGCGGGCAGTCCTGGGGAAGTGCCTCGGGTGAAAACTCACTGGTCGCCTCGATTTCCAGGTTCGCGCGGAAGCGATAGTCCGCCCCGGTGACGATGAAGAGGGCAGGGCCCGTGCAGTTGGGGTCAGCATTATCGTTGGGTTCGTCGCTCTGGCCGATCGTCGTCCAGCTCACGAGGCCGATTTCCTCGCGCAATTCTCGGATGATGCCCTGTTCGGGTGTCTCGCCGCGCTTGAGGCCGCCACCGGGGAAATGCCAGCCCGCCATATAAGAATGCCGCACCAGAACGATGCGACCGCCCGGCGTGACCACCAGCGCCTTGACGCCCAGCCCGCCGCTGCCCGTGATGCGCGCGACGGCATTGAGCGTGCGATAGGCGAGTGTCATCCCAAGACGGCGCCCGAAGGTGAGCCATGGTTTCATCGTCGCGAAGAATCGTTGGCGGGAAGGGCAGGGTTGTGCATAACAGGGTTCGCTTGCGGGATGCGTGACGATCCCACGCGACCCATCTTACCGACGCGGCCCGAGATCAAGTCCCGTGCCGCCATTGACCACCTCCGAGTCACGCTGTATAGGCGCGCCCGTCCGGACAGGGTTTGTTCCTTGTCCAGGCGCGCTTGAACATTGCTGGATGCACCCGGACCCGGGGGGTCGAAAGGCCGCCGTGGTCCTTTTGCTATTCCCGTTGTTTGGCTCCAGCAAAGTAACCACGTGAAAGGTGAAGGGCTTCATGCCGACGATTAACCAGCTGGTCCGCAAGGGCCGCGATCCGCAGAAGGCCAAGTCAAAGGTCCCTGCGATGGAACAGAACCCGCAAAAGCGCGGTGTCTGCACCCGCGTCTATACGACGACCCCGAAGAAGCCGAACTCGGCTCTGCGCAAGGTGGCCAAGGTTCGCCTGACCAACCAGCGCGAAGTCATCAGCTACATCCCGGGTGAAGGGCATAACCTGCAGGAGCACTCGGTGGTGCTGATCCGTGGCGGCCGCGTTCGCGACCTTCCCGGCGTTCGCTACCATGTTCTGCGCGGCGTGCTCGACACACAGGGTGTCAAGGATCGTCGCCAGTCGCGTTCCAAGTACGGCGCCAAGCGTCCGAAGTAAGCCGGTCGGCTCTGATAGCCGACCTCAATATGGCTGAAGTTTAGAAGGAAGATTGAAATGGCACGTCGTCGTCGGCCCGAAAAGCGGGTCATCCTGCCTGATCCCCAGTATGGGGATGAGGTTCTCTCGAAATTCATGAACAGCGTCATGCTCGACGGCAAGAAGTCCGTCGCGGAGCTGATCGTCTATGGTGCACTCTCGACCGTCGAGCAGCGCGCCAAGAAGGATCCGATCGGCGTGTTCCACGAGGCGCTGGCCAATGTGAAGCCGGGCATCGAGGTGCGCAGCCGCCGCGTCGGTGGTGCGACCTACCAGGTCCCGGTCGAGGTGCGCCCCGAGCGCGCCCAGGCGCTGGCGATCCGCTGGTTGATCACGGCTGCCCGTGCGCGCAGCGAGAACACCATGGCGGCCCGCCTGTCGGGTGAACTGCTCGACGCGTCGAACAATCGCGGCAACGCGGTGAAGAAGCGCGAAGACACGCACCGCATGGCCGAAGCCAACCGCGCGTTCAGCCACTACCGCTGGTAGGAGCTCGATCGCCGGCCCTTTTGCCGACGGTTATCATAGCTATATAGTGGAGGGCCGGCGATCCCGGCTCTCTACATTCTCAAGGAAACACCGACCATGGCCCGCAGCCATCCGCTCGACATGTATCGTAACATCGGCATCATGGCCCATATCGATGCCGGCAAGACGACCACGACCGAGCGCATCCTTTACTACACCGGCAAGTCCTACAAGATCGGCGAGGTCCATGAGGGCACCGCGACGATGGACTGGATGGAGCAGGAGCAGGAGCGCGGGATCACGATCACGTCCGCCGCGACGACGTGTTTCTGGAACGATCACCGCATCAACATCATCGACACCCCCGGGCACGTCGACTTCACGATCGAAGTCGAGCGTTCGCTGCGCGTGCTCGACGGCGCCGTGGCATGCTTCGACGGCGTTGCCGGCGTCGAGCCGCAGTCCGAGACGGTGTGGCGTCAGGCCGAGAAGTATCACGTGCCGCGCATGTGCTTCGTCAACAAGCTCGACCGCACCGGCGCGAACTTCAACATGTGCGTCGAGATGATCAAGGACCGCCTCGGCGCGCGTCCGGCAGTGCTGTATCTCCCGATCGGCCTCGAGAGCGATTTCAAGGGCCTGGTCGATCTGGTCGAGAACCGCGCGATCATCTGGCTCGAAGAGTCGCTGGGTGCGAAGTTCGAATATCAGGAAATTCCCGCCGACCTGGCCGATGCCGCCGCGACCGCTCGTTCCGAGCTGATCGAGATGGCCGTCGAGCAGGACGACGACATCATGGAAGCCTATCTGGAAGGCAATGAGCCCGACGCCGCGACGCTGAAGAAGCTGATCCGCAAGGGCACGCTGAACTTCTCGTTCGTGCCCGTGCTTTGCGGGTCGGCGTTCAAGAACAAGGGCGTGCAGCCGCTGCTCGACGCCGTGGTCGATTATCTGCCGAGCCCGCTCGACGTGCCGGCGATCAAGGGCCTCAGCCTCGACGGCAAGAACGAGGATTCGCGTCCGGCCGACGACAATGCTCCCTTCTCGGCGCTGGCGTTCAAGATCATGAACGATCCGTTCGTCGGCACGCTGACCTTTGCCCGCATCTATTCGGGCAAGCTCGAGACGGCATCGCAGGTGCTCAACTCGGTCAAGGACAAGAAGGAAAAGGTTGGCCGCATGCTGCTGATGCATGCCAACAGCCGCGAGGACATCCAGGAGGCATTCGCCGGCGACATCGTCGCGCTGGCGGGTCTCAAGGATACCACGACGGGTGACACGCTGTGCGCGGCCAACCTGCCGATCATCCTCGAGCGGATGGAATTCCCCGAGCCCGTGATCGAGCTTTCGGTGGAGCCGAAGACCAAGGCCGACCAGGAGAAGATGGGCATCGCGCTCAATCGCCTCGCCCGCGAGGATCCGTCGTTCCGCGTGTCGTCGGACGCCGAGAGCGGCCAGACCATCATCAAGGGCATGGGCGAGCTCCATCTCGAGATTCTCGTCGACCGCATGCGTCGCGAGTTCAAGGTCGAGGCCAATGTCGGCGCGCCACAGGTCGCGTATCGCGAATATCTCGCCAAGCCGGTCGAGCTTAGCTACACCCACAAGAAGCAATCGGGTGGTTCGGGCCAGTTCGCCGAAGTGAAGGTCAAGGTCACGCCGGGCGAGCGCGGCACGGGCTTCGTGTTCATCGACTCGGTCAAGGGCGGCAACGTCCCGAAGGAATATATCCCGTCGGTCGAGAAGGGCATGCGCGAGACGGCGCTGACCGGATCGCTGATCGGCTTCCCGATCATCGATTTCTCGGTCGAATTGCTCGACGGCAAATACCATGACGTCGACTCTTCGGCGCTCGCGTTCGAAATCTGCGCGCGTGGTTGCATGCGTGAAGCCGCCCAGAAGGCCGGCATCAAGCTGCTAGAGCCGATCATGAAGGTCGAGGTCGTGACGCCGGAAGATTATCTCGGCGACGTGATCGGCGACATGAACAGCCGTCGTGGCCAGATCCAGGGCACCGACAGCCGCGGCAACGCGCAGACAGTTGACGCGATCGTGCCGCTGGCCAACATGTTCGGCTATGTGAACCAGCTTCGCTCGTTCACCCAGGGCCGTGCGCAGTACAGCATGCAGTTCTCGCATTATGATGAAGTGCCTGCCAACGTTGCCGATGAAGTGAAGGCAAAGCTGGCGTAACCTGAAAACACTCGTTATGGCGCCGCGTCCGTGCGGTGCCTTAGCGCCCCCGGTATTCGATCAAGAAGGTAGGAAAAATGGCGAAGGCAAAGTTTGAGCGGAACAAGCCGCACCTCAACATCGGCACGATCGGCCACGTCGATCATGGCAAGACGTCGCTGACCGCTGCGATCACGAAGGTTCTGGCCGAGACGACCGGCGGTACGGCCGTCGACTTCGCCAACATCGACAAGGCGCCGGAAGAGCGCGAGCGCGGCATCACCATCTCGACCGCGCACGTCGAGTATGAGACGGCAGCGCGCCACTATGCGCACGTCGATTGCCCGGGTCACGCCGATTATGTGAAGAACATGATCACCGGCGCTGCCCAGATGGACGGCGCGATCCTCGTCGTCGCGGCCACCGATGGCCCGATGCCGCAGACCAAGGAGCACATCCTGCTCGCCAAGCAGGTCGGCGTTCCGACGATGGTCGTCTTCCTCAACAAGGTCGATCTCGTCGACGACGAGGAAATCCTCGAGCTGGTCGAGATGGAAATCCGCGAGGAACTGTCGAAGCGTGAATTCGACGGCGACAACATTCCGATCATCCGTGGCTCGGCAACCGCTGCGCTCTCCGGCTCCGACGACAAGCTGGGCAAGGAAGCGATTCTCGCGCTGATGAAGGCGGTCGACGAATATATCCCGCAGCCCGAGCGTCCGCTCGACAAGCCGTTCATGATGCCGATCGAGGACGTGTTCTCGATCTCGGGTCGCGGCACGGTCGTCACCGGCCGCGTCGAGACCGGCATCGTCAAGGTCGGCGAGGAAGTCGAGATCGTCGGCATCCATCCGACCGTGCGCAAGACCACGGTCACCGGCGTCGAAATGTTCCGCAAGCTGCTCGATCAGGGCCAGGCTGGCGATAACGTCGGCGCGCTGATCCGCGGCGTGGGCCGTGAAGAGGTCGAGCGTGGCCAGGTGCTGTGCAAGCCCGGCTCGATCAAGCCGCACACCGACTTCGCGTCGGAAGTGTACGTGCTGTCGAAGGACGAGGGTGGCCGTCACACGCCGTTCTTCGCCAACTATCGCCCGCAGTTCTACTTCCGTACGACCGACGTGACCGGCACGATCGAGCTGCCTGAGGGCACCGAGATGGTGATGCCGGGCGACAACGTCGCACTGGGTATCAAGCTCATCGCACCGATCGCGATGGACGTTGGCCAGCGCTTCACCATTCGCGAAGGCGGTCGTACCGTCGGCGCAGGGGTTGTCAGCGCGATCTCGAAGTAATAGAGGACTGCCTCCGCCCGATTCCCTGTAGGGAGTCGGGCGGTTGCCATTTTATGTACACAGCAAGAGCCGTCATCAGGCGGCCCGCTCTTTCGCATCGGTAGGGTTATGGAAACGCAGAATATTCGGATTCGTCTGAAGGCATTCGATCATCGTGTGCTCGATCAGGCCACCGGCGACATCGCCGATACGGCACGCCGTACCGGAGCGCTCATTCGCGGTCCTATCCCCTTGCCGACGCGCATCGAAAAATTCACCGTCAACCGCGGCCCGCACATCGACAAGAAGTCGCGCGAGCAGTTCGAGGTGCGCACTTACAAGCGTATGCTGGACATCGTTCAGCCGACGCCGCAGACGGTCGATGCGCTGATGAAACTCGATCTCGCCGCAGGCGTTGACGTGGAGATAAAGCTCGCCTAAGGGGCAGCGCGACGCGGTCGACCTTGCGGTCCTGCGACGCGCGACAATTTGAGATACCGCTGGCGGCTTCGGCAGCCAGGACAGCGTCTCCCGTCACGTTTCTGCATTGCAGGGACACCCAGCCCGGGACGGGGGCTCGCTTCGCTTTACCGGGCTGACATGCACCTGGGGATGTCCCGCAGGTGCCTCTGTGAGGAGAATGGATCATGCGTACCGGCGTGATCGCGAAGAAAATGGGGATGACCCGCCTGTTCCGGGATGATGGTCGGCATGTGCCGGTTACCGTCCTTTCCCTGGAAGGCTTGCAGGTCGTCTCCGTCCGCGAGAATGAACGTGACGGCTACACCGCCGTCCAGCTTGGCGCTGGCACCGCCAAGGCCAAGAATGTTTCGAAGCCGCAGCGTGGCCATTTCGGCAAGGCCGAAGTGGAGCCCAAGGCGAAGCTGGTCGAATTCCGCGTTTCCGAGGATGCGATCCTCGACGTCGGCGCGGAAATCTCGGCTGACCATTATGTCGCCGGCCAGATCGTCGACATCCAGGGCGTCACCCAGGGCAAGGGCTTCCAGGGCGGCATGAAGCGCTGGGGCTTCGGTGGTCTTCGCGCCACCCACGGCGTTTCGGTCTCGCACCGCTCGCTCGGTTCGACCGGTCAGCGCCAGGATCCGGGCAAGGTCTTCAAGAACAAGAAGATGGCCGGCCACATGGGCGACAAGAACCGCACCCAGCAGAATCTCGAGATCGTCGGCACCGACGTCGAACGCGGCCTGATCTTCGTGAAGGGCTCCGTGCCTGGCTCGAAGGGCGGCTGGCTGATCGTCAAGGACGCGGTGAAGATCGCGCGTCATGCCGAGGCTCCGTATCCCGCCGGCCTGAAGGCCGCCGCGAACAGTAACAACGCACCCGCAGAGACACCCGCCGAGACGGTGGATGCTCCCGAAGCGGCCGAAGGCCAGGAGGGCTGAACGTGAAGGTCAAGGTTCAATCCTTCGACGCCAAGGCAGCCGCTGCCGATGTCGAGCTCAGCGACGAGGTCTTCGGCCTCGATCCCCGCGCCGACATTCTGCACCGCGTTGTCACCTGGCAGCTCGAAAAGCGTCGTGCGACCGCACGTGGCACGCGTGAGCGCGCCGACGTTGCCCGCACCGGCAAGAAGTTCGGTCGCCAGAAGGGCGGCGGTACCGCCCGTCACGGCGATCGCCGCGCTCCGGTGTTCATCGGTGGTGGTAAGGCACATGGCGCCCGCGTCCGTGACTTCAATCCTTCGCTGAACAAGAAGATCCGCGCGCTGGGCCTGAAGATGGCGCTGTCGAGCCACGCCAAGGCCGGCTCGCTGATCATCATGGACAGCCTGGAGGTCAAGGACGGCAAGACCAAGGCGCTTACCGCCGATCTCGCCCGGCTCGGCTTCGGCAAGGCACTGGTGATCGACGGCGATATGGTCGAGAATAGCTTCGCGCTCGCCGCGGGCAACCTGTCGCAGATCAATGTGCTGCCGGCCGCCGGCGCCAATGTCTACGACATCCTGAAGCATGACACGCTGGTGCTGACGCGCGCTGCGGTCGAGAAGCTGGAGGCGCGCTTCCATGGCTAAGAAGGCAAAGACGTCGGTCGACATCCGTCATTATGACGTGATCGTCGCACCGCACATCACCGAGAAGGCCACGTTGCTTTCCGAGCAGAACGCGGTCGTGTTCAAGGTCGCGAACGACGCCACCAAGCCTGAAATCAAGGCTGCGGTCGAGGCATTGTTCGGGGTCGACGTCACGAACGTCAATACGATCGTCCAGAAGGGCAAGACCAAGAAGTGGAAGGGCGCGCCGTATCGCCGCTCTGACATCAAGAAGGCGATCGTCACCCTCAAGGATGGCCAGTCCATCGACGTGACGACGGGGATTCAGTAATGGCTCTCAAGCATTATAATCCGACCAGCCCGGCACGACGCGGACTTATCCTCGTCGACAAGTCGAGCCTGCACAAGGGCGGCCCGATCAAGGCGCTGACCGAAGGCAAGCGCAAGACCGGTGGGCGCAACAACAAGGGTCACGTGACCTCGCGCGGCATCGCCGGCGGCCACAAGCAGCGTTATCGCATCGTCGATTTCAAGCGCCGCAAGTGGGACGTCGAAGGCACCGTTGAGCGCCTGGAATATGATCCCAACCGCACCGCGTTCATCGCCTTGATCAAGTATCCGGACGAAGAGCTCGCCTATATCGTCGCGCCGCAGCGTCTCGCCGTCGGTGACAAGGTCATCGCCAGCAAGAAGACCGACGTGAAGCCGGGCAATGCGATGGAACTGGGCCAGATGCCGGTCGGCACGATCGTCCACAACGTCGAGATGAAGCCCGGCAAGGGTGGCCAGCTCGCACGTTCGGCCGGTACCTATGTGCAGATCGTCGGTCGCGACAAGGGCATGGTGATGGTTCGCCTCAATTCGGGCGAGCAGCGTTACATCCACGCCAATTGCATGGCGACGGTGGGCGCGGTGTCGAACCCAGACAACCAGAACCAGAACCTCGGCAAGGCCGGACGCAGCCGCTGGATGGGCAAGCGCCCGCTGACCCGCGGCGTCGCCAAGAACCCGGTCGACCATCCGCATGGCGGTGGTGAAGGCCGGACCTCGGGCGGCCGTCATCCGGTCACCCCATGGGGCAAGCCGACCAAGGGTGCACGCACCCGTCACAACAAGTCGACCGACAAGATGATCATCCGGTCGCGTCACGCCAAGAAGAAGGGCTAACCCATGGCTCGCTCCGTCTGGAAGGGTCCGTTCGTGGACCTTCACCTGCTCAAGAAGGCAGAAGCCGCGCAGGACGCCGGTGGCCGCGCTCCGATCAAGACCTGGTCGCGTCGCTCCACCATCCTGCCGCAGTTCGTCGGTCTCACGTTCAGCGTCTATAATGGCCGCAAGTTCGTGCCCGTCTCGGTCAACGAGGACATGGTCGGCATGAAGCTCGGCGAATTCGCGCCGACCCGGTTTTTCCCGGGTCATGCGTCGGACAAGAAGGGCAAGCGCTGATGTCTAAGCCAGCATCCCCCCGCAAGGTCGGTGACAAGGAAGCCTTGTCGGTCGGCACGCAGATCCGTGGTTCGGCGCAGAAGTTGAACCTCGTTGCGGGCCTGATCCGCGGCAAGAAGGTCGGCGACGCGATGAACATCCTGGCCTTCTCGACGAAGGGCATGGCGATCGACGCGCGCAAGGTTCTCGCCTCGGCGATCGCCAATGCGGAAAACAACCACAACCTCGACGTCGACGCGCTCGTCGTCGCCGAGGCGTCGGTCGGCAAGTCGATCACGATGAAGCGTTTCGCCACGCGCGGTCGCGGCAAGTCGACCCGCATCCTCAAGCCGTTCAGCCGTCTGCGCATCGTCGTGCGCGAGCAGGAAGAAGCATAATGGGTCAGAAGAGCAATCCGATCGGCCTGCGCCTGCAGATCAACCGTACCTGGGACAGCCGTTGGTACGCCGACGGCGCCGACTATGGTCGTCTGCTGCTCGAGGATCTGCGGATCCGCAAGTACATCGTCGAGACGCTGCCGCAGGCTGCCATCTCGAAGGTCGTCATCGAGCGTCCGGCCAAGCTGTGCCGCGTCTCCATCTATGCCGCGCGCCCCGGCGTGATCATCGGCAAGAAGGGCACCGACATCGAGAAGCTTCGCAGGAAGCTTGGCTCGATGACGTCGTCCGACGTGTCACTGAACATCGTCGAGATCCGCAAGCCCGAAGTCGACGCCAAGCTCGTCGCGCAGGGCATTGCTGATCAGCTTGAGCGTCGTATCGCCTTCCGTCGCGCGATGAAGCGTGCGGTGCAGTCGGCGCTGCGGCTTGGTGCCGAGGGCATCCGCGTCGCTTGCGGCGGCCGTCTCGGCGGCGCCGAGATCGCGCGTTCGGAGAGCTATCGCGAAGGTCGCGTGCCGCTCCATACGCTGCGGGCGAACATCGATTATGCCGAAGCCACCGCGCACACCTCTTACGGGGTTTGCGGCGTGAAGGTCTGGGTCTTCAAGGGCGAGATTCTCGGCCATGACCCAATGGCGCAGGACCGGCTGATGATGGAGGCGCAAACCTCCGGCGTCCGTCCGGCCCGCTAAGGAACACGAGACATGCTGCAACCAAAACGCACCAAGTTCCGCAAGGCCTTCAAGGGCCGTATCCATGGCGATGCCAAGGGTGGCGCGGCGCTCAACTTCGGCTCCTATGGGTTGAAGGCGATGGAGCCTGATCGTATCACCGCGCGCCAGATCGAGGCCGCGCGTCGTGCGATCACCCGGCACATCAAGCGCCAGGGTCGCTTGTGGATCCGCATCTTCCCGGACGTTCCGGTTTCCGCCAAGCCTGCCGAAGTCCGCATGGGCAAGGGCAAGGGTTCGCCGGAATTCTGGGCTGCACGGGTCAAGCCGGGCCGCATCCTGTTCGAGCTCGACGGTGTCGACGGCCCGCTGGCCGCCGAAGCCTTCAGCCGCGCGGCGATGAAGCTGCCGATCAAGACCAAGGTGGTGGCGCGTCTCGGCGACACCTCGCACCTGGGAGGCGAATAGTGAGCCGCATCGACGACATTACCGCGAAGACCGACGACCAGCTGGGCGACGAGCTCGGCAATCTGAAGCGCGAGGCGTTCAACCTCCGTTTCCAGGCCGCCACCAACCAGCTCGAAAAGCCGAGCCGGGTGCGTGAGGTCCGTCGCGACATCGCCCGCATCAAGACCGTGCAGAACGCTCGTACGCGTTCGGCCACGAAGTAAGGAACGAGACATGCCGAAGCGCGTGCTGACCGGAGTGATCGTCTCCGACAAGGGCGAAAAGACGGTGGTCGTGAACGTGGAGCGCAAGGTCAAGCATGCGCTCTACGGCAAGATCATCCGTCGTTCGAAGAAGTATCATGCCCATGACGAGGGCAACGAGTACAAGGCCGGCGAGACGGTGCGGATCGAAGAGACCGCCCCGATTTCCAAGCTGAAGACCTGGAAGGTGATCGATCGGGTTAACACCCATGCGACGCCGGAGCGGGTCGACGTCGACGCGTAAGCGTCCATTTTAGGCGGGTGCCGGTCAGCAATCGGCCCCAGAGTGAGAAGGAAGCGGATCGATGATCCAGATGCAGTCCAATCTCGACGTCGCTGACAACAGCGGCGCGAAGCGGGTGCAGTGCATCAAGGTGCTGGGCGGCTCGAAGCGTCGCACGGCCGGCGTCGGCGACATCATCGTCGTCAGCGTCAAGGAAGCGCAGCCACGCGGCCGCGTGAAGAAGGGCGACGTGCACCGTGCCGTCATCGTTCGCACGCGCAAAGACATTCGCCGCGCCGATGGCTCGGTGATCCGCTTCGATTCGAACGCGGCGGTGCTGGTCAACAAGAACGAGGAGCCGATCGGCACCCGTATCTTCGGCCCGGTCGTGCGCGAACTGCGCGGCAAGAAGCACATGAAGATCATTTCGCTCGCGCCGGAGGTGCTGTGATGGGTGCCGCAAAGATCAAGAAGGGTGACAAGGTCATCGTTTTGTCCGGCAAGGACAAGGGCAAGACCGGCGAAGTGACCCGGGCGATGCCGAAGGACGGCAAGGTCGTCGTATCGGGCGTGAACGTCGCGATCCGCCACACCAAGCCGACCCAGGGTGACCCGCAGGGTGGCCTGAAGCGCGCGGAAGCGCCGATGCACATTTCCAAGGTCGCGCACGTGACCGCGGACGGCAAGCCAACCCGCGTTCGTTTCGAGACCAAGGACGGCAAGAAGGTCCGCGTTGCGGTCAAGACCGGGGAGACGATCGATGGCTGATGCCAGCTACAAGCCCCGGATGAAGGGCCTTTACGACGACACGATCATCAAGGCGATGACCGAGAAGTTCGGCTACAAGAACGCGCTGGAAGTGCCGAGGATCGACAAGATCGTCCTTAACATGGGCGTGGGCGAGGCGACGCAGGACAAGAAGAAGGTCGAGAAGGCCGCTGTCGAAATGCAGCTGATCGCCGGCCAGAAGCCTGTCGTCACCAAGGCGAAGAAGTCGATCGCGCAGTTCAAGCTGCGCGAGGGTATGCCGATCGGCGTGAAGGTCACCCTTCGCCGCGAGCGCATGTACGAGTTCCTCGACCGTTTCATAACGATCGCGCTGCCGCGCGTTCGCGATTTCCGCGGGCTGAACCCGAAGAGCTTCGATGGGCGCGGCAACTATGCCTGTGGCCTGAAAGAGCAGCTGATCTTCCCGGAGATCAGCTACGACCAGGTCGACCAGATGCGCGGCATGGATGTGATCGTGGCAACGACCGCGAAGACTGACGACGAGGCGCGCGAGCTGCTCCGTCTGTTCGGCTTCCCGTTCCCGATCGAAACCGAAGAGAAGAAGGCAGCGTAAGCTGCTGATTTCCTAAGACAGGAAGAGAGCTTAAGTCGATGGCGAAACTGAGTTCGATTAACAAGAACGAGCGTCGCAAGCTGCTGGTGAAGAAATATGCCGGCCGCTATGCGAAGCTGAAGGCGCAGGCAAAGGATGCCTCGCTCGATGAGGGCGAGCGTCTGATCGCGCGCCTCAAGATGGCGGAAATTCCGCGCAACGGTAACCCGACCCGCATCCGCAATCGCTGTGAGCTGACCGGGCGCCCGCGCGCTTATTACCGCAAGTTCCGCCTCTGCCGTATTCAGCTGCGCGATCTGGCCAACAAGGGCCTGATCCCCGGCGTTACGAAGTCGAGCTGGTAAGGATCACGAGATGGCATTGACCGATCCCCTGGGTGACATGCTCACCCGCATCCGCAACGGCCAGCGTGCGCGCAAGGACTCCGTCCTTTCGCCTGCGTCGAAGCTGCGTGCTCGCGTCCTCGACGTGCTGCAGCGCGAGGGCTATATCCGCGGCTACAGCGAAGAAGAGATGGGGCCTGCAAAGGGCATCCGCATCGAGCTGAAATATTTCGAAGGGCAGCCGGCGATCAAGCACGTCGCGCGCGTTTCGAAGCCCGGCCGTCGTGTCTATTCCGGCTCGCAGGAACTTCCGCGCGTCATGAATGGCCTTGGCATCACCATCGTTTCGACGCCCAAGGGTGTTCTGTCTGACGCGGAAGCGCGCGAGCAGAATGTCGGCGGCGAAGTGCTCGCGGAGGTATTCTGATGAGCCGCATCGGTAAAAAGCCGGTCGCGATCCCGAGCGGTGTCACCGCTTCGATCGACGGCGGCGTGCTGAGCGTGAAGGGCCCCAAGGGCACCCTCGCACTCAATATGCGCGAAGAAATCAGCTACACGCTGGAAGACGGCGGCATCTCGGTGGTTCCGGCCAACGACACCAAGCGCGCGCGCGCGTTCTGGGGCATGCAACGGACGCTGGTGCAGAATCTGGTGACGGGCGTCAGCGACGGCTTCACCAAGAAGCTGCTGATCACCGGCGTCGGTTATCGCGCCGACTCCAAGGGCAAGGTGCTCAACCTGAAGCTCGGCTACAGCCATGACGTCAATATCGACGTGCCGGCCGACCTCGAGGTCAAGACCCCGGACAACACGACGGTCGAGATCTCGGGCGCCGACAAGCAGAAGGTTGGCCAGCTGGCCGCCGAAATCCGCCGCTGGCGTAAGCCTGAGCCCTACAAGGGCAAGGGTATCAAGTACGAAGGCGAGTTCATCTTCCGCAAGGAAGGGAAGAAGAAATAATGACCAAGGGAATGTCACTGTTCGAGAAGCGGCGCCGCCGCAATCGCACCGCGCTCCGTGCGCGGGGTGGCCAGCGTCCGCGCCTTTCGGTGCATCGCTCGGGCAAGCATATCTATGCCCAGGTGATCGACGATGCGCAGGGCACGACGGTCGCTTCAGCATCGACGCTGGAAAAGGACGTGCGCGGCACGGCCGGCTCGAACGTTGCCGCGGCCACCGAGGTGGGCAAGCGTGTTGCGGAAGCAGCCAAGGCGGCCGGCGTGACGCAGGTCGTGTTCGACCGCGGCGGTTTCCTGTTCCACGGTCGCGTCAAAGCGCTGGCGGAAGCCGCGCGTGAAGCCGGATTGGAGTTCTAAGAATGGCCGACGAAACCAACCAGCCGGAAGTCCAGGCTGCTACCGACCGCGCCCCGATGGATGCGCCGCAGGGCGGTCCGGGTCGTGGCCCGCGTGGCGGTCGTGGTCGTGGCGGCCCGGGCGGCGGTCCCGGCGGCGGCAATCGCGGTGGCCGTGACGGCAACCGCGGCGGGCGTCGCGACGATCGTCGTGGCGGCAGCGATGACGGCGGCGAAGAGCTGATCGAAAAGCTCGTCCACATCAATCGCGTTTCCAAGACGGTGAAGGGCGGCAAGCGCTTCGGCTTTGCGGCACTCGTCGTCGTCGGCGACGGCAAGGGCCGGGTCGGCTTCGGTCATGGCAAGGCGCGGGAAGTGCCGGAAGCGATTTCCAAGGCGACGGCCGCTGCCAAGAAGGCGATGGTTCGCGTTCCGCTGCGCGAAGGTCGCACGCTGCATCATGACGGCAATGGTCACTTTGGTGCCGGCCGCGTGACGCTGCGCTCGGCACCGCAGGGAACCGGCATCATCGCCGGCGGCCCGATGCGCGCGGTGTTCGAGAGCCTGGGCGTGGCGGACGTGGTGACCAAGTCGGTCGGGACGTCCAACCCGTACAACATGATCCGGGCGACCTTCGAGGCTCTGACCTCGCAGACCTCGCCCAAGGCCGTGGCACAGCGCCGTGGCAAGAAGATCGCCGATCTGCTCGGCCGTGGTGGTTCACAGACCGCCCAGGCCGACGCCGAAGCGATCGTGGAGTAAGACAGATGGCGAAGAAGCAGGAAGCCGCCGGCAAGACGGTGACGGTGACCCAGACCGGGTCGCCGATCCGTCGCGAGAAGGACCAGCGCGCAACGCTGATCGGTCTCGGCCTCAACAAGATGAACCGCACGCGCGAGCTGCAGGATACCCCTGAGGTTCGGGGCATGATCCGCAAGGTTGCGCACATGGTGTCGGTCTCCGAATAAGCCCCCGGCCCTTTCCCGTTCGCGGGAGAGGGCAGGTTGGTAATCCCCCAATATTTTCTCCCGCACGCGGGAGATGCGCGACAAAAGCGAAAGCGAGTGCACGACATGAAATTGAACGAAATCCGCGACAATGCGGGCGCCCGCAAATCCAAGATGCGCGTCGGACGCGGCATCGGCTCGGGCAAGGGCAAGACCGGTGGCCGTGGCCACAAGGGTCAGAAGAGCCGTGAGGGTGTTTCGATCGCCGGCTTCGAGGGTGGCCAGATGCCGCTCCACATGCGTCTGCCGAAGCGTGGCTTCAACAACGTGTTCGCCAGCGACTTCGCCGAAGTCAATCTCGGTGCGATCCAGAAGGTGATCGATGCCGGCAAGCTCGACGTCAACGCCACGATCGATCACGCGACGCTGAAGGCCGCTGGCCTGGCGCGTGGCGGCAAGGACGGCGTGCGGCTGCTCGGCAAGGGCACGCTGACCGCCAAGCTGAGCTTCTCGGTCAACGGCGCGTCGAAGGGCGCGGTCGAGGCAGTCGAGAAGGCTGGCGGTTCGGTCGCGGTGATCCCGCACGTGCCGGCGGCTGAAAAGGCTGCTGCCAAGAAGGGCAAGGCCCGTCTCGCGCGCATCGCCGTCAAGGCCGAGAAGTCGGCTGACGCGGCCAGCGCTGCCAAGGCAGCCAAGGCCAAGTAACTTTTCGTCCCGGCCTTTTTGTCGCCGGGGTTAGACAAGGCCGAATGGGCGCCTATATGAGCGGCGGGGGCGCGGACAACGCATCTCCGCCGTTCTTGTTTCAGGACCAACACCATAATGGCATCCGCAGCCGACCAGATGGCCTCCGGGCTCAACCTGTCAAAATTCGCGCAGGCGACCGATCTCAAGAAGCGCCTATGGTTTACCATCGGCGCGTTGATCGTGTTCCGGCTGCTGTCCTATGTCCCGCTGCCGGGCATCGACGCAACGCAGCTGAGCTTCCTCGCCGACAAGACCAATGGCGGCGTGCTCGACTTTTTCAACAATTTCTCGGGCGGTTCGCTCAAGCGGATGAGCATCATCGCGCTGGGCGTGATGCCGTACATCACCGCCTCGATCGTCGTGCAGCTTGCCACGTCCTTGTCGCCGCAGCTTGCCGCGATCAAGAAGGAAGGCGAGAGCGGGCGCAAGCGGCTCAACCAATATACCCGCTACGGCACTGTCGCGCTGACCGCGGTGCAGGGCTATTTCCTCGTCGCCGGGCTTGAAGCTTACGGCGTCAACGAGGGCCATCCGGCGGTCGTCGACCCCGGCATGCTGTTCCGCATCGTCGCGGTCATCTCGCTCGTCGGCGGCACCATGTTCCTGATGTGGATCGGTGAGCAGATCACCAGCCGCGGCATCGGCAACGGCATGTCGCTGATCATCATGTCGGGGATCGTCGCCAATTTGCCGACCAACCTCTACAACCTTGCCGAGGGCGGGCGTTCGGGTTCTCTCGATACCACGCGCTTCATCGGCATCGTCGTCGCGGTCGTCGCGCTGGTGCTGTTCATCTGCTTCATGGAGCGCGCGCAGCGCCGCATCCTGATCCAGTATCCCAAGCGACAGACGCAGCGCGGTATGCAGGCCGATCGCAGCCATCTGCCCTTGAAGCTCAACACCGCCGGCGTCATCCCGCCGATCTTCGCCTCGTCGCTGTTGCTGATGCCGGTGACGATCACCCAGTTCGCCGGCAAGCCCGGCGGCACGGGCTGGTGGAACGATATGGTGATCACGCTCAACCAGTATCTCCAGCACGGTTCGCTGGTGTACATGCTGCTCTATGGTGGTGGCATCCTGTTCTTCTCGTTCTTCTACACCGCCGTGGTGTTCAATCCGGAAGAGACCGCCGAGAACCTCAAGCGTTATGGCGGGTTCATCCCCGGCATCCGCCCGGGCAAGGCGACCGAGAATTATTTCGACTATGTGCTGACGCGCATCACCGTGATCGGGGCGGCCTATCTCGCCGTCATTTGTCTGGTGCCGGAATATCTCGTCTCGGCGCTGGCGATCCCGTTCTATCTCGGCGGAACCAGCCTGCTCATCGTCGTCAACGTGACGATGGACACGGTCACGCAGATCCAGAGCCACTTGCTTGCGCACCAATATGGTGACCTGATCAAGAAGGCGAAATTGAAGGGTGGGCGTCTCCGCTAAGAGCGACGCGCGCCGCAAGGGAGCAGGGGCTTGAACATCATTCTCTTGGGTCCGCCTGGTGCCGGTAAGGGCACGCAGGCGAGCCGGTTGGAAGCCGATCGCGGCATGGTCCAGCTGTCGACCGGCGACATGTTGCGCGCGGCCGTCAATGCGGGCACGCCGGTCGGTCTTCAGGCCAAGGCCGTTATGGCGGCGGGCGAACTTGTCTCCGACGCGATCGTCTCGGGCATCATCGGCGAGCGGCTCGACCAGCCCGACACCAAGCAGGGTGTGATCTTCGACGGTTATCCCCGCACGGCGGCGCAGGCCGAGCAGCTCGACGCGCTGCTCGCGAAGCGCGGTCGGACGCTCGACAAGGTGATCGAGCTCGAAGTCAACGAGGACGCGCTGGTCGCACGGATCGTCGGGCGCTTCACCTGCGCCAAGTGCGGCGCGGGTTATCACGATACGTTCAAGCAGACCAAGGTCGCCGGCGTTTGCGATGTCTGCGGGTCGGCCGACTTCAAACGGCGTCCCGACGACAATGAGGAAACGGTGCGCACGCGCATGGCCGAATATCGCGCCAAGACCGAGCCGATCATTCCGATCTACCAGGAGCGAGGCTTGCTCGCGCGTGTCGACGGCATGGCCGATATCGACGTCGTGACAAAGGCCATCGCGGCGATTCTCGACGCGGCCAAATAACCACATCGAAAGGCGCCCGCGGGGGATGACGAAGAGCCCGTGTCGGCGGTAGTATGCCCTCGTTACGTCACGGGGAGGTTCGAATGTTCCGCTACGCCTTGCTTGCCGCCCCGCTTCTGGCCTTGGGCGCCGCCGCGCCGGCCGAAGTGACCCAGTCGAGCGCGGCGGGTTTCGAGATAACCCAGGCCATCACCGCCGACGTACCGATCGCGCAGGTGTGGGAAACGCTGCGCGCGCCGCAACGCTGGTGGGACAAGGAACATACCTATTCCGGCGATAGCGCGAACCTCTATCTCGACAGCCAGGCCACCGGGTGTTTCTGTGAGCGCCTCCCCGGAAAGGGCAGCATCGAGCACGCTCATATCGTCTATATTCAGCCGCCGCGGATGATGCGACTCGTCGGCGGGCTCGGTCCGCTCCAGGCCGAGGCGGTCAATGGCACCCTGACCTTCAAGCTCGATCAGGAAGGGGCCAACGCGACGCGGATCACCATGACCTATGTCGTCGGTGGCTATGTACGCGCCGGCGCAGACACGCTGGCGCCCAAGGTCGACGAGGTGCTGGCCTTGCAGATGATCAATCTGAAAAAGGCCGCCGAGGCGCCGCCGCCGACCGCAAAATAACCCGCGCCGCCCCGAACGCGAGGCGATGACAATTTCTTCATGCCGGCTTCATCGCCGGGCGCGCAGCGTCGCCCTAAAGAGGGGGCATCGCCGATGCACGCGGTCGAAGAGATTGTCAGTTCGGTGTCCGCACTCCCGGGGACACCGAAGGCCGGCGGGGAGTTCGCTTTCCGCCGGCCTCATTTCCTTATAGGCTTGCCGTTCTTTTCGGAAACGTCACCCATGACCCGCAAGCTGTTGATCGTCGAGGATGATGCCGCCACGGCGAGTTATCTCGCCAAGGGCTTGGGCGAAGCCGGCTTCTCGGTCGAGACCTGTGCCGATGGCCGCGATGGTCTTTTCCTCGCCACCGAGGGCATCTTCGACCTGATCATCGCCGATCGCATGTTGCCCGGCCTCAATGGGGTGGCGATGATCGGTGCGATCCGCGCCGCCGGCATCCGCACGCCGGTGATGATCCTGTCCGCGCTGGCAACGGTTGACGACCGGATCGACGGGCTTCGCGCCGGCGCCGATGACTATCTCGTCAAGCCCTTCTCCTTCGCCGAACTGTCCGCGCGGGTCGAGGCGCTGCTGCGCCGCTCCGAACATGTCCCGGTCAATGCCCAGCCGACCCGGCTCGTTGTCGGTGACCTCGAAATCGACCTGCTCGGACGTACCGTGACGCGCGAAGGGCGCTCGATTGCGCTCGGCGCGCGCGAGTTCAACCTGTTGGAATATCTCGCCCGCCATGCCGGCCAGGTCGTCACGCGCACGATGATGTTGGAGAAGATCTGGAACTATCATTTTGATCCGGGTTCGAACGTCGTCGATGTCCATATCGGTCGGTTGCGTCGCAAAATCGAGGAAGGCTTTGGTGCGCCGATCCTGCACACCGTGCGCGGCGCCGGTTATCGCCTGTCGGTCGAGGCATAACCCCGTCGATGCGCCTGTCGGTTACCGCGCGCATCGCGCTGCTGGCGATCGGCCTGGCCTTGATTTCCAACCTCGTCCTGGTGGCGTTCGTCTGGCAACAGGTGCACGACCATGCGCTCGATGCGCTGCGCCGCGACACGATCGAACAATCCGACGCGCTGGTGGCGGTGTACCGTTCGGGCGGCATCGGCGCGCTGACCCGCGCGATCGATGAGGCGCGCGCGCCCGGTGATCGTTCGCTGGTGATTGCCGTCGTCGATAACAGCGGACAGCGGCTCGCCGGTGTGGGGCCCGACGATATCACCGTCTCGGGCTCGCCGGCACCGACCACCTTCCGCATGGGCATGATGGGCGCCGCGCCGCCCTGGTCCGAGCGGGAGGCGGGGTATTCGGTCCGCCCGATCGGCCCGAACTGGCTCGTCAGCGGACGCCTGCTCGACGACTGGGAACAGGAGCAGCGGGGCATTGCCAGCGCGATGCTCGCCGCGACCTTGCTGTCGTTGGCGCTCGGCATCGGCGGCGGCCTGGTGGTCACACGCTATGTCGGTCGTCGCCTGAACAGCGTCGCCGATGCGATCGAGGGTGTCGCCGGCGGCGACCTCTCGCGCCGCGTGGTCGGTGCGCCAGGCGGGGGCGACGCGTTCGACCGGCTCGCGACCCGGCTCAACGGCATGCTCGACAAGGTCGAGCGGTTGATGATCGAGTTGCGCGTGGTGACCGACAGCCTCGCGCACGACTTGCGTTCGCCGCTCGCACGGCTGCGCACCAAGACCGAAACCGCGGTGTTGTTGACCGACCCGGGCCAACGCGATGCCGCGCTCGGCGGGCTGCTGGTCGAGACCGATCTCGTGATGCGCATGCTGACGATGCTGATCGAGATCAGTCGCGCCGAGTCGGTCTCGCGCGATCGCTTCGCCACCATCGATCCCGCCGCGCTGGTCGAGGAAATCGCCGAGCTTTACGAGCCCGTCGCCGAGGAAGCCGGACTGACCTTCACCACCGTGATCGAACTTCATCCGCTACGTATCACGCTCCACCGTGAGCTTATGACGCAGGCGATCACCAATTTGATCGACAATGCCCTACGTCACGGCGCGGTGGGCCGGGAAGTAACCTTGCGGCTTTCGAGCGAGCATGGCGATGTTCGCTTTCAGGTCGAGGATCGTGGGCCCGGTATTGCGGACGCAGATCGCGAGCACGCGCTCAGTCGCTTCGGGCGCCTCGACAATGCACGCAGCGCCCCGGGTGCAGGCCTGGGTCTGTCGCTGATTGCCGCGGTCGCGCGGTTGCATGGCGGACGCTTTGAACTTGGCGACAATGCGCCAGGCTTGAAGGCGGCGATCATCATTCCGGCCTGAAAGGGCAGGACAGGGTAGGGCGAGGTTAGTCTTTGCCGTCCAGCCGGCGGGTACATCGCAAGGTTGGGTGGTTTTATCACCAGCCGGACGCGAAGTTCTGTCGCTTCTGGCCTTTTTGGCTGGGTTAGCGCGCTCGTCGGGAGCCTCATTGATGTTGGTCATCACAGCGGCTCTGATGGGCGATCAACGTGACACGGCTGCGGCCGCTGCTATAATAGCCTTAGCTACGCTGAGCTATTCGGCCGGCCGGATAAGGAATTGGTCACCCTGCCATGTCCGTGCGCCGCTCGCCGCTTGACAGGAGCCCGGTCGCATCTTAACTGATGATCATTCCGAAACACCGGTTTCCGGCGGCGCTTGTTTGCGCTCGCCGGTATCTTGCGTTTCGGTTTGCAACGCGTTGAGATGGGGTGCGCTGCCATGCGCCCTGTGGAGCTAGGAGAACAATTTTCATGGCACGTATCGCCGGGGTCAATATCCCGACCAATAAGCGCGTCGTTATCGCGCTGACCTACATCCACGGTATCGGCCCCGCCAAGGCGAAGCAGATCACCGACAAGCTGAACATCGCAGCCGAGCGTCGCGTGCAGGACCTGACCGATCAGGAAGTGCTGCAGATTCGCGAAGCGATCGATGCCGATCACACCGTCGAGGGTGATCTGCGTCGCGAAACCGCGATGAACATCAAGCGCTTGATGGATCTCGCCTGCTATCGCGGCTTGCGCCATCGCAAGGGCTTGCCGGTTCGTGGCCAGCGCACGCACACCAATGCGCGCACCCGCAAGGGCAAGGCCAAGCCGATCGCCGGCAAGAAGAAGTAAGACGCTGGGCGGCCGCGCGCCGCTCGCTCTTCAGCAAACCAGGTCAGGAATTCCATTATGGCACGCGAACCTCAGCGCATCCGGCGCCGTGAACGCAAGAATATCACGTCCGGCGTCGCGCATGTGAACGCCAGTTTCAACAACACCATGATCACCATCACCGATGCCCAGGGCAACGCCATTTCATGGTCGTCAGCCGGCACGATGGGATTCAAGGGTAGCCGCAAGTCGACGCCGTACGCGGCACAGGTTGCTGCGGAAGACGCGGGCAAGAAGGCCGCCGAGCATGGCGTTCGCACGCTCGAGGTCGAGGTCAAAGGTCCGGGTTCGGGTCGCGAGTCGGCGCTGCGTGCGCTGCAGGCGGTCGGTTTCCAGATCACGTCGATCCGCGACGTGACCTCGATCCCGCACAACGGTGTTCGCCCGTCCAAGCGCCGTCGCGTCTGATTTTCGTCGGCCCGCGCGCGATTGATCACGCTGCGCGGGCGATTTTCACGGCCAGAGCAAGCCCCCGCTCCGGCCCTAGATAGGGGAAGCCCGTGTCCGTCAACGCTAAGAACTGGCAGGAATTGAAGAAGCCGAGCGGCCTCGAAAAGAAGCCGGGCGGCGATCAGAAGCGCAAGGCGACCTTCGTCGCCGAGCCGCTGGAGCGTGGCTTCGGCCTGACGCTCGGCAACGCGTTGCGCCGTGTGTTGCTGTCGTCGTTGCAGGGTGCCGCCGTCACCTCGATCAAGATCGAGAATGTGCTGCACGAATTCTCGTCGCTGGCGGGTGTCCGCGAGGACGTTACCGACATCGTGCTCAACGTGAAGCAGATCGCGCTCAAGATGCAGGGCGAGGGGCCGAAGCGCCTCCAGCTCTCCGCAACCGGTCCTGCCGAAGTGAAGGCCGGCGACATCGCCGTCTCGGGCGACATCGAGGTGATGAACCCTGAGCTGGTGATCTGCCATCTCGACGACGGCGCGACGCTCAACATGGAGCTCACCGCCGATGTCGGTAAGGGTTATGTCGCCGCTATCGCCAACCGCCCGGCCGATGCGCCGATCGGCCTGATCCCGGTCGATGCGCTGTACTCGCCGGTGCGCCAGGTGTCGTACAAGGTCGAGAACACCCGCGTCGGGCAGGAGCTCGATTACGACAAGCTCACGCTGACCGTCGAGACCGACGGCACGATCACTCCTGATGACGCGGTCGGCTATGCCGGGCGCATCCTGCAGGACCAGCTCGCGCTGTTCGTTCACTTCGACGATTCGCTCGTCTCGCGCGCTGCACCGGTCGGCCACGCCGCCCCGGCCGCTGCCGGCGAGGTGTCGGGCGACACACAGCAGATCAACCGCTATCTGCTCAAGAAGGTCGACGAGCTCGAACTGTCGGTGCGCAGCGCCAATTGCCTCAAGAACGACAACATCATCTATATCGGCGATCTGGTCCAGAAGACCGAAGCCGAGATGCTGCGCACGCCGAACTTCGGCCGCAAGTCGCTCAACGAGATCAAGGAAGTGCTGTCGAGCATGGGTCTCCGCCTCGGGATGGAAATCCCCGGCTGGCCGCCCGAGAACATCGAAGAGATGGCCAAGAAGCTCGAGCAGGAAATCATGGGGTAAGCCGCTCGGCCCGTTCTGCGTCATCCCAGCGAAAGTTGGGATCGCGTGGTTCGGGCCGGACGCTCTCCTCAGTGAGATCCCGGCTTGGGCCGGGATGACGGTTTTTTGGGTGGCCTCTCCGTCGCCACCTGGTCCCGGGTACCTGACACGGCCCCCGAACGAACGAAGGAAGTTACCATGCGTCATCGCGTAGGCGGCCGTAAGCTGCAGCGTACCTCGGCCCATCGCATTGCGTTGTTCCGCAACATGTCGGCCGCACTGATCAAGCACGAGCAGATCACCACCACCGTCGCCAAGGCGAAGGAACTTCGCCCCTATGTCGAGAAGCTCATCACGCTCGCCAAGAAGGGTGGCCTGTCCAACCGTCGCCTGGCGCATGCGCGCTTGCTCGACGATGCGCAGCTGGTGAAGCTGTTCGACGTGCTGGCGGCGCGCTACGCCGATCGCAACGGCGGCTACACCCGCATCATCAAGGCCGGCATCCGGCAGTCGGACGCGTCGCCGATGGCGATCATCGAGTTCGTCGATCGCGACGTCACCGCCAAGGGCCAGGATTCGGGCCCGGTGATGAACGACGAGGATTACGAAGACGCGGCCTGAGTACCGCAGCATCGCCGATCTTGACGGGGCCTCGCGAAAGCGGGGCCCTTTTTCGTGGGTGGCGCTTGTTCGTCAACGTGCCGCGCTCGATATGAGGGGCATCGCCGTTGCGCCTCGCGCCGCGGATCAATGCAAAGGCCGCGCCTTCCATGTCTGACTCGATCGCCTATCCCGAAACGCGCCGCGATGACGTGGTCGAGGAGCATTTCGGCACGGCCGTTGCCGATCCCTATCGCTGGCTCGAGAACGACGTCCGCACCGATCCGGAGGTGCGGCGCTGGGTCGAAGCCGAGAATGCCGTCACTGCGGCCTATCTCGCGACGCTCCCCGGTCGCGACATCTTCGCGGCCCGGCTGACCGCATTGATCGACTATGAGCGCGTCGGCGTGCCGGTGAAGAAGGGTGGTCGCTATTTCTACGCGCGCAACAGTGGGCTGCAGAATCAGGCGGTTCTCGTCGTGCGTGAATCGCGCGATGATATCGCCGGGCGACTGTTGATCGATCCCAATGGCTGGTCGTCGGACGGCGCCATGGCGTTGGCCGAATGGGTCCCGTCAGAGGATGGCGGCAAGATTCTGTACGCCGTGCAGGACGGTGGCAGCGACTGGCGGACGGTCAAGGTCATGGACGTCGCCACCGGCGAGATCCTGCCTGACACCGTCGAATGGGTGAAGTTCTCCCATCTCGCCTGGGCGAAAGACGGGTCGGGTTTCTATTACTCGCGCTTTGCCGCGCCGGCCGAGGGTGCTGCCTTTCAGGCGCTCAACGAGAATCAGGAAATCCATTTCCACCGCATCGGGACGGCGCAGACGCTTGACCGGTTGGTCTATGCCACGCCGGAGGCCCCGCGACGCGGCCACAGCGCGCAGGTCACCGACGATGGCGACTGGCTGGTCATCACGACGCATGAGGGCACCGACAATCGCTATGAGGTCACCGTCGTCGATCTGACGCGTGCCGATGCGGAGCCGCGCACGATCTTCACTGGGCTGGAGAACCAGTGGAGCCTTGCGGGCAATGTCGGGGCGAAATTCTATTGGGTCACCAACAAGGATGCACCCCGGCTAAGGATCGTCGCGACCGACCTGAGCGTGCCCGACGCTGCGGCGTCGCTCGAGGTGATCGTGCCGGAAGACACGGCCGTGCTCGACGGCGCGTCGATCGTCGGGGGCAAGCTTCTAGCCAGCTATCTGGTTGACGTGAAGAGCGAGGTCCGCCGCTATGCGCTCGACGGCACCTTCGAGGCGCTCGTGCCGCTACCGGGCATCGGCAGCGCCAGCGGTTTCGGCGGCGATGACCGCGACCCCGAAACCTTCTTTGCCTTCACCAGCTTCGCCACGCCGGCGACAATATATCGCTACGATGTCGAGACCGGCACAACGACGCCCTGGGCCGAGCCAAAGGTTGCCTTCGACCCCGCGCGCTATGCCGTGACACAGCGCTTCTATGCATCCCGCGACGGCACCCGTGTTCCGATGTTTATCGTGAGCCGGAATGACCTGCCTGCGGGGCCGGCGCCGACCCTGCTCTATGGCTATGGCGGCTTCAACGTGTCGTTGCCGCCGGCCTTCTCGGCGACGCGGCTTGCCTGGCTCGAACAGGGCGGGGTGCTCGCCGTTGCCAATCTGCGTGGCGGCGGCGAATATGGTCAGGCCTGGCATGACGGTGGCCGCCTCGCCAACAAGCAGAATGTCTTCGATGACTTCATCGCCGCGGCCGAGGATCTGATCGCGCAGGGCGTCACTGCGAAAGATAAGCTGGTCATCCAGGGCGGCTCGAACGGCGGGCTTCTGGTCGGCGCGGTGGTCAACCAGCGCCCGGATCTCTTCGCTGCCGCGATCCCGCAGGTCGGCGTGATGGACATGCTGCGCTTCGATCGCTTCACGGCGGGGCGCTATTGGGTCGACGATTATGGTCATCCGTCGCGGGAAGACGATTTTCGCACGCTCCTTGCCTATTCGCCCTACCACAATGTCCGCGCGGGCCGCGACTATCCGGCGATCCTCGTCGAAACGGCCGATACCGACGATCGCGTCGTACCCGGCCACAGCTTCAAATATGCCGCGATGCTCCAGTCGCTCGACCTCGGCCAGAAACCCCGCCTCATCCGGATCGAGACCCGCGCCGGCCATGGCTCGGGCAAGCCGACCGACAAGATCATCGCCGAAGCCGCCGACAACTGGGCCTTTGCCGCGCACTGGACCGGCATGGCGGTAGAGCCGATTCGATAGCGCGGGGACTTCCGCGTCGCGCGGCATCTGCTATCCGGCGGCATGACCCAGCACAGCGACTCGATCCTCATCGTCGATTTCGGCAGCCAGGTGACCCAACTCATCGCGCGCCGCGTGCGCGAGGCAGGGGTCTACAGCGAAATCGCCCCGTTCACGACCGCCGCCGACGTGTTCGCGCGGATGAAGCCGGCGGGCGTCATCCTGTCGGGCAGCCCGGCCTCGGTGCATGACGAGGGCAGCCCGCGCGTGCCGCAGGCGATCTTCGATTCGGGCGTGCCGGTGCTCGGCATCTGCTACGGCCAACAGGTCATGATGGCGCAGCTCGGCGGCAAGGTCGTGCTCGGCGAAGCCGGCGAGTTTGGCGAGGCCTTTATCGAGGTGCAGGACAATTGCGTGCTGTTCGACGGGCTGTGGTCGATCGGCGAACGCCACCAGGTGTGGATGAGCCATGGCGACAAGGTCGTCGAGCTTGCGCCGGGTTTCCGGCCCGTCGCGGTCAGCCCGGGATCGCCGATCGCGGTCGTCGCCGACGATGCGCGGCGCTATTATGCCACGCAATTCCACATGGAGGTCGCGCACACGCCCGATGGCGCAAAGCTGATCGCCAATTTCGCGCGCCATGTCTGTGGCCTCAAGGGCGACTGGACGATGGCGGGGTACCGTGCTGCCAAGATTGCCGACATCCGCGCACAGGTCGGCAAGGGCAGGGTGATCTGTGGCCTGTCGGGCGGTGTCGACAGTGCGGTGGCGGCGGTGCTGATCCACGAGGCGATCGGCGAGCAGCTGACCTGCGTGTTCGTCGACCATGGCCTGATGCGCGCCGGCGAGGCAGATCAGGTCGTCAGCCTGTTCCGCAACCATTATAATATCCCGCTGGTCCATGTCGACGCATCGGAGAAGTTCCTCGGCGGCCTTGCCAGCGTCACCGACCCCGAGGCCAAGCGCAAGTTTATCGGCGGCGCGTTCATCGACATCTTCGAGGAGGAAGCACGCAAGATCGGCGGCGCTGAATTCCTCGCCCAAGGCACGCTCTATCCCGACGTGATCGAGAGCGTCAGCTTCACCGGCGGCCCGTCGGTGACGATCAAGAGCCACCACAATGTCGGCGGGCTGCCAGCGCGCATGAACATGACGCTGGTCGAGCCGCTGCGCGAGCTGTTCAAGGACGAGGTCCGCGTGCTCGGTCGCGAGCTTGGCCTGCCCGAAATCTTCGTCGGTCGTCACCCCTTTCCGGGGCCGGGCCTCGCCATCCGCATCCCCGGCGAGGTCACCAAGGAGCGCTGCGATATCCTGCGCAAGGCCGATGCGATCTATCTCGAGGAGATTCGCGCGGCGGGCCTGTACGACACTATCTGGCAGGCTTTCGCCGTGCTCCTCCCGGTGCGCAGCGTTGGTGTCATGGGTGATGGCAGGACGTACGACAACGTTCTCGCGCTCCGCGCGGTCACCTCGACAGACGGCATGACCGCGCAGGCGTTCCAGTTCCCCGGCGACTTCCTGCCGCGCGTCGCAACGCGGCTCGTCAATGAAGTGCGCGGGATTAATCGGGTAACCTACGACTATACCTCAAAGCCGCCGGGCACGATCGAGTGGGAATGATTCGGAGCGTTTGAGGACTTACGGCTACGATCGCACTTCTGACCACAAGTATTTATAAAATAAGTATTTTTTATCGAAAACGTTCGGGGACGTACGGCAGGCAGCAATCTCGCCTGACGGCGGCGCCGACGGTCTTGCCCCCCGACTGGGCGAAGTCTTCATCGGGAAGCCACTAGCGCGGCGCGGCGCGGTTTCCACCGCGGAGGCAATCGAGCAGTGCCTTCCTACCCACCACCGCAGCGTCGTTCCTGGGAGGCGCGGCATAGCGGGCGCGCCTCGTCTGCCCGACGGGTCGGCGCACCCGGTCGCGCTGCCGGCGGCCTCTATCGTCACGATGTTCGCGACGATCGTCCAGGGCGGCAGCATCGGCCGGCCGTTTGTTCGGCTGACCGCCCGGCGCGCCGCGAGCGACGGGGGGCAATCTGGCCACCACCCGCCGATGCGCGCAGTCTCATCGCGAAGATGCCTTAGGCAGGCTGTCGAGAAAGGCCAGCATCGCCGCCGCGATCTCGGGCGCATGCGTTTCAAGCGCGAAATGACCGGCTTGGTACGAACGAACCTCGGTCGACGGGACCAGGGTCTTGAACAGGTCGCGGCCTCTGACGGTGAAGATCGGATCATTGTCGCCCCACACGACCAGTGCGGGCAGCTGCTTGGCTCTCAGAAACGCCTGCCATTGCGGGTACAATTCGACATTGTGCTGATACTGGTAGAGCAACTCGATCTGAATCCGGTCGTTGCCCGGACGGTCGATCAGCGTCTGGTCGAAGACCCAGGCGTCGGGGTCGATCCGGTCGGTGCGCGAAACGCCCTCGACATATTGGAACCTGGTAGCCTCTGGCGCGAAGGCGCCGCGAAACGCCTTCTCGGTTTCCGGTGTGCGGTTTTTCCAGGCAGGGGCGAAATTGCCGACGATTTGCGGATTCCACCCTTCCACATTGGCGACGGCGTTCTGCACGACCAGACCGCGGACGCGCTCGGGATGCATGATCGCCAGGCGAATGCCAACCGGGCCGCCATAATCCTGCATATACAGGACATAGCGCTTCAGCCCGATGGTCGTCGTGAACGCGTCTACGACATTGGCAAGCGTCGGGAAGTCGTAGGTGAAGTCGTCGGGGGATGGCGCGCTCGAATGGCCGAAGCCGGGATAGTCCGGCGCTATCACATGATATTTCGTGGCCAGAAGCGGGATCAGGTCGCGGAACATGTGCGATGAACTGGGGAAGCCGTGAAGCAACAAGATGGTCGGTGCCGAGGCCGGCCCGGCCTCGCGGTAGAAGATGTCGAGGCCGCGTACCTTGGCGCTGTGGTAGGTCACAACGGGAGCCACCGCGACCGCGGACGGGGTCGAAGTGGCCGGCGTGTTAGCAAGGGTTGCGGACGGCAAAAGGGCGGCCGCGACTGCGGCCATAGCAAATTTCATCATCATCATCGAACTCACTGATGGCGGAAGGGGTGGGCAGGCGCGGTCACGGGCGCACCCGTTTCATCGCTGGTGTCTCGGATGTGGAGCCTTCCGATCTGATTGTGTATTGTCCACCTGCGAGAACTATCCTTCCATAAAATGGAAGATAATATGCGTCGATTTGGAGCAATGGCTGCGTTCGTCGCAGTGGCTGAGGGTAGCGGCTTTTCCGCCGTCGCGCGGCGAACTACCATCACCCAGCCTGGTTCATTCGAGCGCGCGGCCCACGCCACCCCGATTGCGCGCATTTCTCGGCTATGCGGTACCGCGCCCGAAGCCGCGCCTGGCGGTTACCCCGGCTTAATCGGGGCGACGCGCCGCCTTCCTCCCGCGATACTGGGCCACCTTGTCGCGATTGCCGCACAGCGACATGGTGCACCAGCGTCGACGGTTGTTCTTGCCGACATCGTAAAACTGCATGGTGCAGGCCGGGTTGTCGCAGTGGCGCAGCCGCTGATGATCATAGTCGCCCAGGAACTGCGCGAAATCCCAGGCAACCGCGCTTGCCACCGGCGGGCCGGCGAGTTCGACATGTTCGTCCAGCGTGGTGGTGGCTCCGGCATCGGCGAGCCGGCGCCTGATCGCCGAGTGCTCGATCAGGTGATTTATCGTTGCAATCAGGTCCGCCGACAGCGGCTTCGACGCCGCGAGCAGGTCGAACGCATCGGCCAGCTCCGTGCGCAGTTCATGCAGTGCGGCCGGATCCTCGGGCGCGCCAGATTGGTGGGGGGCGATATTGGCCTGTTTGGCCCAAGCTGCCAGCGCCGACGCGTCGCCGATCAGGTCGAGCGTGACGCCCTTGATGACGGGCGTGGTGTTGACGAAGTCGATCCACAGGCTGCCGCCCAGGAAAGGCATCCCCTCGCGAAATTCTCCGGAAAACGGCTCCTGGCGCATCGGCATGGCATCCTGTGTCCGTCGCCGGGTGGCGACGATTTTCAGCTGTAACCGATAAATTCGGTCTTGACAGGTGGCTTTTAAAGCGACACCGATTAAATGTCATTACAACGGTTACAAGGAAAGCCCCATGACCAATCCGCTCAGTTCCACTGCCGCCGCGCTGCTGGCAACCTCAGCCGCCGGCCTGCTGGCCGCGACCCCGCTCCCGGCGGAAGCCGCGCCCGCCGCACCTGCATCGACGCAGACCTTCTACCGCACCGCGACGGTTGATGGCCTGAAGGTCTTCTATCGCGAAGCGGGGCGCCCCGACGCGCCGACCATCGTGCTGCTCCACGGCTTTCCGACCTCGTCGCATATGTACCGCGAGCTTATCCCGGCGCTGGCCGACAAGTTCCACGTGATCGCGCCCGACTATATCGGCTTCGGCCAGTCCGCCGCGCCGTCGAACACCGAATTCACCTATAGTTTCGACAACCTGACCGCGCACGTCACGGGGCTGCTCGATCAGCTGCACCTCACCTCCTATGTGCTCTACATGCAGGATTATGGCGGCCCGATCGGCTTCCGCATCTTCGCTGCACACCCGGAACGGGTGAAGGGCCTCGTGATCCAGAACGCCAATGGCTATCTCGAAGGCGTCGGCGACATGCCCAAGCAGGTATTCCTGCCGCTCTGGGCCAAGCGTGACGCGACCACCGAGGCGGCGGCGCGGACCTTCTTCAAGCCCGAGACGACGCAGTTCCAGTACAGCTTCGGCGCGAAGAACCTCGAGGCCATCAGCCCGGACAATTGGGTGCATGACCAAGCACTGCTCGATCGGCCCGGTACCGATGCCAATCAGCTCGACCTGCTCGCCGACTACAAGACCAATGTCGCGCTCTACGACAGCTGGCACGCCGCGTTCCGGCAGTACCAGCCCAAGACGTTGATCGTATGGGGCAAGAACGACCCGTTCTTCATTCCGGCCGGCGCCGAGGCGTTCACCAAGGATCTGCCCAAGGCCAGGCTCGTCTGGCTCGATGGCGGCCACTTCGCGCTCGAGGAAAATGTGCCGCTCGTCGCGAGCGAGATCAAGATCGCCTTTGCCGGGCACTGACACCCACCTCCTGTCCGGCAAAGCGTTGCCGGTGCGGTTCCGTCCCCCGTTGGAACCCGCCGGCAACGCACCCCTTGTTCCGGTTCGCCCGCTATTGTCCGAACATGCTTTCGGCGCTGCGGGACCGTCAGATGGATTGAAAGACATGAGCAGCAATCGCGACGCCGTCGCGTCCTTTTATGCGGCGCTGGCCGCCGGTGATGCCGGGGCCGCGCTGGGCACGATGGCGGAAGATATCAGCTGGGTCGGCATGGACGGCTGGCCCTATCGGGCGACCGGGCGCGGCCCAGCGGCGGTCGCCGAAGGGATTCTCGCGCCGATGTTGGCCGACTGGGAGCATCTGGCGGTCACGCCGGCAACCATCCTCGACGCGGGCGACGTCGTTATCGCCACCGGGCGCTATGGCGGCGTTCACCGTACCACGGGAAAGACGCTCAATGCCGCCTTCGCGCATCTCTGGATGGTCAGCGACGGCAAGCTCGCCGGCTTCCGCCAGTTCGCCGACACGCTGCTCGTCGATCGGGCGATGCGGTGATGGATGCGCCTCGCACCGTCATCGTCACCGGCGCGAGCCGCGGCATCGGCCGCGCGACCGCGATCCGCCTGGCGGAGGATTTCGACCTCGTCGTCGCGGTGGCCCGCAGCGAAGCCGATCTAGAGGATAGCGCCGCGCATATCCGCGCGGCAGGGGCAAAGGCGCTGCCGATCGTGCAGGATCTGCGCGATCTGGATGCCGCCGCCAACGTGATCGCGGGCACGCTCGCGCGAGCCGCGACGATCGATGCAATCGTCAACATCGCCGGGGCCGTGCCGCAGGCCGAGTTGCTGGCGATGACCGACGCGCAGTGGGAGGACGGGCTGGCGCTTAAATTCCACGGCGCGCGCCGCCTCGCCACGGCGGGTTGGCCGCATCTTGTGGCGTCGCGTGGCTCGCTGATCTTCATGTCGGGGGCGACCGCCGAGGCGCCCAAGGCGCTGCTCGCCGGAGTCTCGGCGATCAATGCCGCGATCTCCGGCCTTGCCAAGGCCTTTGCCGACCGCGGTGTCGCTGACGATGTGCAGGTCAACACGATCCTCCCCGGCGCGGTCATGACCGGCCGGCGCCTGGCGATGATCGAACATTTCGCCACCGCGCGCGGTCTCCCGTTCAAGGACGCACTGCACGTCTATGCCCGCGAGGCCAGCATCACGCGCTTCGGCCAGCCCGAGGACATCGCCGCGCTCATCGCCTTTGCCCTGTCGCCACCCGCCCGCTGGATGACCGGATCGAGCCTGCGGATGGACGGCGGCGAGACCAGATCCCTGTGACCAGAAGAAAGCCAGTTATGTCCGACCATCCAACCTCAGCTTCGCTCTCGCGCCGTGACGCGATCGGTGCGCTAGCGCTGGGCGCGGCGGTCCTGCCCGCGATCGCTCATGCCGCGCCGGCCACGATCGTCGATGCCATCGCCTTCGACGGATTCCCGATATTCGACCCGCGCCCGGTAAGCGCGCTGGTGAAACGGCTGTTTCCCGATCGCGGCGAGGCGCTCGCCCAGCAGTGGAACGCCAAGCTGTTCGGCTATGCCTGGCTGTACACGTCAGCCGGGCAATATGCCGGGTTCGACGCGCTCGCTGATGCGTCCCTGCGCTACGCCGCCGAGGCGCTGCAGCTCGCGCTCAGCGACCGCGACCGCAGCGCGCTGGTCGGCGCCTATGCCCAGCTCGATATCTGGCCCGACGTCCGCCCGGCGCTGGTGAAATTGCGTGTCGCCGGTATCCGGCTCGCCTTTCTCTCGAACCTCAGCGAGGCGACGCTGCGCGCCAACATGGCGCGCAGCGGCATCGCTGAGCTGTTCGAGCAGGTGCTGAGCACTGATCGTGTGCGCCAGTTCAAGCCCGCCAGGGCGGCCTATGGGATGGCGATCGACGCGTTCGGTCTGCCGAAGTCGCGGATTGGCTTTGCCGCCTTTGGCGGCTGGGACGCGGCCGGTGCCGCCTGGTTCGGCTACCGCACTGCCTGGGTGAACCGACTCGGCGTGCCACGAGAGCCGATCGAGCCGGGCCCGGCGATCGTCGCGCCGGGAATGGAAGCGGTGCTTGCCCTTGCCGGCATTGCCTGAGAAATTGCGACCATCGTGATGGAAGGGCCTGGATGCGTGTTCTGATCGTCTTCGCCCATGCCGAGCCGACCAGCTTTAACGGCGCGATGTTGCACGCCGGCGTCGCGGCGCTGACCGCCGCCGGGCATGAGGTGAAGGTGTCGGATCTCTACGCCATGGGCTTCGACCCCGTGTCGGACCGCCGGAACTTCGTGACCATCGCCAACCCCGCTGAGCTGCGCCAGCAGACCGAGGAGGCGCATGCCAGCGCCAATGGCGGCTTCGTGTCCGATCTCCAGGCCGAGATGGACAAGCTCGCCTGGTGCGACATTCTGGTGTTCCAGTTCCCGATCTGGTGGCTCGGGCTACCCGCGATCCTAAAGGGCTGGGTCGACCGGGTGTTCGCCGTCGGTCGCGCCTATGGCGGCGGGCGCTGGTTCGAGGGCGGCTTCTTCGCCGGCAAGCGCGCGATGTGCGCGGTGTCGGTCGGTGGTCTCGAAGATGTCTACTCGGAGGATGGTGTCTATGCGAGAATCGAGGACATATTGTTCCCGATCCATCGCGGCATCTTCGCCTTTACCGGGTTCGGCGTGATTGAACCCTTTGTCGTCTACGGGCCGGGTCGTATCAGCGCGGCGGAGCGCGAAGGCTATCTCCGCGGCTATACCGAGCGCCTGCTCACGCTCGATACGGCGCCGATCCTGGTCGATGAGCAACGCGCTGATCGCGCGGGTTTCCGGGGGAACCCGGTGGGCAAGCGCTGAACCCGCTAGGGTCAGGCGATCTCGGTGATCAGACCGTCACCAAGCCAGGTGCGGAGCAGCTCGGCGGCCGCGGCCGCCCCGGCTTCTTCTCCGAGTTCATCGACCAGAGTGCCACACAGCGCCCCGAAGGGCCTGCCAGCAAGGGCGAGCGTCAGCACTATTTGCTCGTGCGCCTCGATGCTGCGGAAATGCGGCGACAGGTCGCGGCGCCAGACCAGCAGCGCGCCCGCGCGCGGCAACATCTCCGCCGTTGGCGGGGTCTCCCCTTGGGCGATTGCCGACCAGATCGCCGCGCTGTTCGTAAGCGACCGGCCGATCGTCAGCGTCGGCACGAAGCGCAGGATGGCAGTTTCCCAGTCGAGTTCGGGCAAGGTGGCAAGATCCACCGGCGCGGCGTCGGGACCATCGAATGCCTGTCGCAGCGTGGAGTCGAGCCAGGCCAGCTCCGCGACTTCGCGATCATCGGGATAAAGCGTCGAGAGGGACGCGGCGAAGTCGTGGCCGTAGCGGCCGAGCGTCCAGCTCTTGGGCGGGTGCCGTTCGATATGGTGCAGCGCCGCCTGCTGGAACGCATCCTCGCCGAGCCAGGCGGCGCATTTCTCATGAGTGTCGCGCAGGCAGTCGACCAGCTGGGCACGATAGGCATGGTGATAGACGGCAAGCCCGTCTTCAGCGCTCGCGCCGAGATGGCGCGCGACATGGTTCGGCGCATCGACCAGCCAGGCAGTGAAATCGCGCTGCATGCTGGCGAGACTCATGCGGCGACCGCCTCGCGCACGCCGGCGATCTCGCGGGCGATGGCAAGCTCGACCAGGAGGTCGTCGAGCGGTGGGATGCGGTCGTCGCGCTCGATCATCGTCGCCGTCGGACCGAACCGGGCGCAAGCCTCTGCGTAAAGGGCCCAGACCGGATCAGGCACCGGCGCGTCATGCGTGTCGATCAGCAGGTTCTTGCCCTGGCTGTGCCCGGCGAGGTGCATCTGGCGCACCCGATCGCCGGGAATGCCGTCGAGATAGGCGATCGGGTCGAAGCCGTGATTGCTCGCGCTTACGAAGATGTTGTTCACATCGAGCAACAGATAACAGCCGGTACGCGCTGCCATCTCGGCGATGAATTGCCATTCGGTCCGGTTCGACCCAGGAAAGGTGAGGTAGCTCGACGGGTTCTCGATGACGAGTGCGCGGCCAAGCGCTTCCTGGGCGTGGTGGATATTGGCGCACACCACCTCCATCGCCTCGTCGGTATAGGGCAGGGGAAGCAGGTCGTGCGAATTGAAGCCGCCATAACCGGTCCAGCACAGATGATCGGAGACCCAGAGCGGATCGATCCGGTCGGCGAGCGAGCACAGGCGGCGCAGATGTTCCTCGTCCAGGCCGTCGGCGGATCCGATCGACATCGACACGCCGTGCAGCGCGACCGGACAGCGCTCGCGGATGCGTTCGAGCATCACCAGCGGGCGGCCACCATCGACCATGAAATTCTCGGAAATGACCTCGACGAAATCGAGCGGCAGCGGCCGCGTCAGAAAGTCGTCATAATGTTGTGGGCGCAGGCCGAGGCCGAAGCCGCGGAAAGGCGCGATAGGCTCGGGCATCGGGCTCACCATCAGAGGCGGAAAAAGGGGACAGCACGGGGCCACTCCGTCGCTCTTGCGATCGGATGGCCCCGGTGTCGTTGGCCCGACCGGGAGTCCGGGCCTGCGAAATTACTTCGGCTCGGTCAGGCTGCCGCCCTGTGCCTTGCAGGCCTTGGTGGTCAGCGCCTTGAAGCCCTGGCCCTTGCACTCGTTCTGGCCCTTGCACTCATGTGCGCCCGACTTGCAGTCCGACGTGCCCTTGCAGCTGTTCACGCCGTAGCAGTGAACGACCTTGCCGGCGGCCTGGGCGGGTGCCGCTACCGCAACGCCGGCAATCGCGACGAGGGCGACGCTGCTGGCGATGCTGGCGGCTTTGAAACTGATCATGAGCTTGTCTCCGAATAGGTTTGCCGAAGTGGCACTCTCCCATTCGGTGGCGCGGGCGATCAGGTTACAGCCCGCGCCGCACGAATTTCTACCAGCGCAGCAAGCGCGGCCCGGCGAGCGCCCCGAGGCCCGCGGCGGCGACCATGCCCAGCGTGTACCAGGTGAGCACGAAGACAGCGGAAGTCTCTCCGCAGTGGAAGCTGTAGAGCAGCGCGGCGCAGCCACCCGATGCGAGCCCGGCCGCAGCGCCCGTCAGGCGCAGCCGTGTCGGCGCAAAGCGCCGGAACGCCCAGATAAACCCGGCGAAGATCGGCACCGACAATATCAGAACGCGCATCGAGCATTGCCGCCAGCTGTCGCGGAGCCACATCGCCAGCCAGTGCGATTGCGGTGCGCGGGCGAGTTCGGTCGCGGCGATGGCGGCGAGCAGGCCAACGGGTATGACGAGCAGCCATAGCCAGTCGCTGCGCGTCGCCTCCGGCCGGGCGAGGTGGCGCGTCGCCAGGATCGCGATCACGCCGAGCGACAGCGTATAGGCCCATTTCATCCAGATGGCGTAGCCATGGACGGCGGTCGCGAAATCGGCGCGCAGGCCGAGGCCGAGCACCACCATCACCGCAGTGATCGCGCCGCCAAGGGCAAGTGCCGCGCCGAGGCGGCGCTCGACCGCGTGGTGCGCGAGCGGGCGGACGCCGGCCGTGAGCGAAGCGATCAGGTCATCGGTGTTCATCACGAAAGTCCCAGTCGGGCGGCGAGCGATTTCAGTCCGCGGTGCACCGAAATCTTCACATCGGATGCGCTCATATTATTGCGGTCGGCAGCTTCGGCGACACTGAGGCCATCGACCTTGGTCTCGCGAATCACGCGCGCCTGCTTTGGCGGGAGCGTCTCGAGCAGGCTGTCGACGTCCATCCGCGCCGACAAAGCGTCCTCGAACCCCTCGGCCGCCAGGATCTCCTCGAGTCCCTCGATCGAAACGGTCACCCGCCGTCGGCGGAAATGGTCGACCATCTTGTAGCGTGCGACCGCATAAGCCCAGGCGGTGAAGGGCTGGCTTGTGTCGTAGGTTGCACGCCTGGTGTGGAGAGGAATGAGTGTTTCCTGCACGAGGTCCTCGACATCTTCCGCGGCGCCGCGAAGGCGGCGGCTAAAAAAGGAGCGCAGCAACGGTGCGAGGATATCGAGCAGAGCCCGATATGCTTTGGCGTCTCCGGAGAGACCGCCGAGCATCATCGCCCGCAGTTGTTGTTCAGTCGCCGGCACGTGAACTCCTGATGTCCATTCGCGCCGTCTCGCCCGCTGGTTACATTGAACCGTCCAAATCGCGAGACCTCTTTTGTCTCGCGGGGCGAAGATACTATCGCGGCTTTCGCTGTAACCGCACCTCGCCCTCCCGCGGATGACGATCGAGACCGTTCGCCTGCGGTCTCCCGCCTCCCGTGCGGCGATCGTCGTCCCCCCAACGATCGTCGCACGACGTCTCGGCATGACGCTGGCAATCGAGATCTTGGTCTGTCCCGATGCCTGGTCGACACATCTCAGTTCGGCGGTGTCATTGCCTACGCGGATCGCGCGGGGCGGCGGCGCCTGGTCGCCCGACAAATTGTTCGGGATCGACCGGCAACTGTAACCGACGGCCCCGCGCTGACGAAGTTGTCGTTCGGAGGACCCGATGAACGAATCCGAATTCGACATGATGCTGACGCCAATGCGCGTCTCCGTGCAACGCTTCCTGTCGCTGACTTTGAAGCGCGGGCATGCGCTCACCGGGAACCGCGGCGCAGGTATCGAGGTCTATTATGTTCTTGTCGGGACGATGTGCCTGGAGGTTGCCTGCCAGCCTGTTATCCTGTGCGGACGGGACACGCTGATACTCTTGCCACCCGGTCTTGAGCGTACGATCAGGCCGGCCAGCGAGGTTGAGCCTGGCGCGGGGACCGCGGAGTTCGGTGCCGATCAGGACCTGTTTATAGCAACCGGCACGATCGCGGCGCGGGTGAGCGGTACGTTCGGACTCCTGGACTCGGTCGCCCGGCCGATCATCGAGGGCCTGGGCGACTCTCCGTTCATCGCCGACAGCTGTCGCCTGATGGTCGCCGAGTTTGCAGGCGCGGAATATGGGTCGCGAACACTGGCCGACGCCCTGATGAAGGTCTGCATCGTGATGGCGTTGCGGCGGACGCTTTCCCGCAGCGAAGCAGATCGAGGTCTGTTCGGCGCGCTTCGCGACCCGCGCCTCCGCAAGGCGATCGCTGCGGTGATCGCCAATCCGGCGGCGCCCCATAATGTGTCCAGCCTCGCCGGTGTGGCCTCGATGAGCCGGTCCGCCTTTGCGAGAGAGTTCAGCGCTACCCTCGCGATGACACCCATGGCCTTCGTCGCTCGGACGCGCCTGCAGCAAGGCGCGAATCTGCTGAGCGGCACCCGGCTCCCGGTTAAGATGATTGCCGCCAATATCGGCTTTGCCAGCCGCAGCCATTTCAGCCGTGCCTTCGCCGCCGCCTACGGCGCGGATCCCAGCAGCTTTCGTCGCGCGGGTCTTCGCCAGGGGCGCACCGGCGCGCGGCGCGATGTCACGGCATTGCGCCATTCCCTTTCGCAAGCCGGAGAATGTTGATGACTGGAATTTCCCCTCGCCTGAGCCTGGCCGCGGGTGCCGGCACCACGCTGGCGGCCCTGCTGGTCGCTACCGGTTCGTTCTTTCCGGCCGCCGCAGGCGCGGCGGATGCGGCGCACCCGACGGTCGTCGAACTGTTCGAAAGCCAGGGATGCTCGAGCTGCCCGCCGGCGAATGCGAACCTCAACGCGATCGCCGATCGCCCCGATATCCTCGCCTTGAATTTCGCCGTGACCTATTGGGATCAGCTGGGCTGGAAAGACACCTTCGCGCAGCCCGCTTTCACCGCGCGGCAATGGGACTATGCCCGCGCCGGCGGGCGTGGCCAGGTCGCGACGCCGCAAGTGATCGTGGATGGTCGCGATACCGTGGTCGGCAATGACGCGCAGCAGCTCGCGGCGGTCATCCGGCGCAGCGGCCGCGGCGAAGCCGGTCCGGCGATCTCGAGCACCGCCGGCGGCGTGACCATTGCCGCCGGGAGCGCCGCCCGAGCGGCGACCATCTGGCTGGTTCGCTACGATCCCCGGACCCAGCTGGTGCCGATCCGTGCTGGCGAAAACGGCGGGCGAACCCTGCCGCACCGCAATGTCGTTCGTTCGCTCGAAGCACTCGGCACGTGGACCGGCCGCGCGCAATCCTACCGGATCGCCCAATTACCCCCAACCGGCCTGCGCGAGGCCGTGCTTGTGCAGGAGGGCAGCGGTGGCAAAATCCTTGCCGCTCACCGTCTGTAGCGGGCGTCGTTCTCCGCACGACCGGCAAAAATGCTGGCCGGTTCGCGGGTTCTGCTCGCTCGGCTCGGTCCGCCGATGGGCACCCGCCGAGGCCGCCCGTGCTGGTCCGGCTGGACACCCGCGTGATCGTGCCGATCGGCGCCGTCGCGGCTAGCTGAATAGGCCGAAACGTCGGCCTATTGCGCGACGCGCGCCTCCTCTTCGCGCTCGCGGTGCGACGCGACGATTGCCGAGGCGACCTTGGTCAGCGTCTTCAGGCTTGCCTTCATATAATGGTCGCGCTCGTAACGCTGGATCTGCTGGGCCCTGGAGCCGACCCTGGCGGCCAACTCCTCCTGTGAAAGACCCACCGCAATCCGCGCTGATATGAGGTCGTCGCCCACGGTTGCGACATGCCCGATGCCGCCGAAATCCAACTGGCCCGAGACGGCCGCGAGATAATGCGAGACCTCGGCATCGAGCTTGCTGATATCCGCTTCGAGCGCGGCGATCCGGGCGCGCTGCAGGGGATCAACCGTGCGCCGGTCGCCCAGCGTCGCCAGCGCCTCCGTAAGTCGGTCGCGCTGCTGCTTGGTAACAGTCAGCGCCCGGCGATGGTCGGTGATCGCGTAGCGGTCGGCAAACTCCAACCAACTCGCATCAAGCTGGCCCGCGGGCTGATAGCCGCGCTCGTCGAACTTCGGGATCATCCCCAGGCCAGCACTTTTGTTGTGTCAATGCGATCGAGGCAGGCCGCACGTCATCAGCGCAGCGCGTCGCGCTCCTTCTTCAAGGCGTCGAGTTCCTGTTGCTGTGCGGCGATGCGGTCTGAGGACCGCTCCTCGTCGTTGCCGCCGGAATAGGCCGCCGCCTGTTCCACCAGGTCACGCAGGTTATCCTCGATGATCGCGATTCGTTCATCGAGTTGTGCGCGCGTTGCGTTGGTGTCGGACAAAATGCGATCTCCCATAAGAGCTTCGAACGCCTCGGCCACCCGATCGCTGAAATCGCGTTCCGCGCTGAGCCCCGATACTGCTCGTCCGCAATCTTGCGTACACGGTCAAGTACTTCGTGCGGAAGAAAGTGGCGGGCGAACCTTGCCTCATCGCAATGTCGTCCGTGCTCGAGGCGCTCCGTACCTGAATCGTCCGCCCGCCGTCTGTAGCGGGAGCCCGGTTGTCCGCGCGACCGGGTTCGCGCTTGCACTGCAGCTGACCCCGGCGAGCCTCAGCGCCGAGCTCGGCGCCTTGTTCGACCTGACCATGTTCGACCTCACCATGTGCGGCGAGCTGAGCGTCACGATCTGCGGCTCCTGACCGCTGGAGCGTATGGGTTAGGCGCACTGGGCGTCCGAACAACGCGGTACCGTGAGTAAGCTGGTGCTGTTGCCCTGATCGGCAGGCGCATGCTGCGGTGCTGCGCCGGGCCGACGGCTTGACGGGTCGCGACCGTCTTACCGCGAGGCGCGCCGACTCTGGCGGCCCAGGTCAGCCGGCGCGTGGGCGGGTGAGCTTGCGACGTAGTTCGGCGAGCGGCGCGGTATCGTCGAACATCACCCAACCGCCTCGCTCAACCACGCCAAGGCGCGCGAACAGGGCGCCCAGGTCGGTCGTGGCGCGTTCGCTGGCGAAGCGCGTGTAGAGGCGGCTGAGCGCCTCGGTGCCCGTCGCGGCGTCGCCGGCAGCCATCAGCTGCTCGGGCGTCCAGTCGGCGCTGTTGCCGCCGCTTTGTCGGTTGATCGCGCGCATTGCGTCCTGCAGGGAGTGCCGGCCGGCGCTCGCACGCGCTATGTCGATTTCTGCCTGTAGCCAGAAGGTCGCGCCGCCCCAATAGAGCCTGGCCCAGCTTCTCGTGCCGTCCATGCCGCCATCATTCGGTTCGGGTTCGCCCTTCTGCATGCCGGCCAGCGACTGGCGCCAGACTTCGCTCGCCGAAAGGTAGCCGGCCTGTGCGCGGGCGATCGGTTCGACATAGGTGGCGTTGCCTTCCTGCAGCCAGAGCGCGCGCCGCGGCAGGTCGGGCAGGGCGGCATGCAGCATCTCATGCGTTAGGACCCAGTCGCGCGCGAAGGCGACGCGGTCGGCGGACCGTCCGACATAGATCCGTGTCGCCGATCCGGCATAGCCGAACGTCGTGGCGTGGCCGACCGCGTCGCCGTCGCCGGCGATTACGAGCAGGCCGTAATGCTTTACCGGAAAGCGCCCGAAGTAACGGGTGACCGCATCAGCGCCCTCCCGCACCCAGGCGCGAACGCGGTCGCGATCGAGCCCCGGGGCACCATCGGCAAAGACCAGCGCGATCTCTCCGCCCGGCAGGACGATCCGCTCGGCTGGCTGGTCGCGGAGCGCTTGGTAGAGGTCGTCGGGATCATCATAACTGGGCGCCGCGCGCGCATCCGCAATGATGGCGGCACCGGCGATGCCGATGCCAAGCGCGACGACCGCGCTGCGGCGGGTGAACATGACGCGGCGCCCCTAGCGGAACGCGGTCGCCGCGAACGACCTGAGCTGGGTGGGATCGGTGATGCCCAGGACGCGGCCGGTCTCCCTCGTGCCGCGATAGGTGATCAAGGTGCTCTGCCGGGTGACGCCGAGCGCCTTTTTCTCTGCCGTCTGGTGATCATAATCGAGCCGGAGGATGAGCAACTTGGCATAGGCCGGTTCGGTCGCCAGCGCGTCGATTGTCGGCGCCTGGGCGCGGCAGGTTGGGCACCAGGGCGCGAACACATCGACCAGCACCGACTGCCCATGCGCCTGCGCGGCCTTGAGCGCGGCGAGGCTGAACGGCCTGACCGGCTGGGCCGTGGCGGGGGCGGCGATGCACAGGGCGGCGACGAGCGGGAGAATGCGGGAAAGAGACATGAGCGTTCCTTGCAGACAAAGGGGAGTGCTTGTGGGGATGGGAGAAAGGCGGCCGGTGTCGGTGGCTAGAGGGCGGTCGTCAGATCGGTCAGCCAGTCGGGCGAGAGGCTGACCACCAGCCCCTCGAACATCCGGTCGCCACCGGTCAGGATGAGCAGGGCGACCAGGATGAGAAGGGCGCCGAGCACGCGTTTGCCGCCCTGGCCGGTGCTCATCAGCCGGCCGCGCCAGCGCGACAGGAAGCCGCGCGTCGCGGTCGCGATCAGCAGCAGCATGGTTGCGATGCCGACCCCGAACGCTGCCATCACCAGCGCGACCTCGGCCAGGTTCTGTCCTTGGGCGGCGAGCACGGTCGCTGCACCGAGCGTCGGCCCGACGCAGGGACTCCACACCAGCCCGAGCAGCACGCCGATACCCGCCTGTCCAGCCAGTCCAAAGCGCTCGAGCCCCGACTGCCGGCGACCCGCCCAGCCGGCGAGCGGTGCCGCGGCACGCGCGAGCAGGTCTTGTGCCTGGGGCACCAGCAATAGGGCGCCGACCAGAAGCAGGATGACGGCGCCCGTCTGGCGCACGATCTCGCCGTCGAACCCTGAGGAGGCACCGAGCACCGCGACCGCGAAGCCGACCAGGGTGAACGACGCGACCAGCCCGAGCGCGAGCGCGAACGGCCCCCATTTATGGCGCTGGGCGGCGCTGCCGATCACGATCGGCACCAGCGGCAATACGCAGGGTGACAATATCGTGAGCGCGCCGGCCGCAAACGCAAGCAGGGGACTGAGACCGTTCGCCACGGATCAGCGGCCCGTCGAGGCGATGAGGTCGGCGATCTTCGCCTTGTCGGTCATGAACGCGATGCGGCCGGTCTCGCGGCGGCCGTGGAACGCGATCAGCGTCGCCTGTTTGGTGACCCCGAAGCTCCGCCAGACCTCCTTCTGCTTGTCATAGTTGATGCGGAAGACGATCAGTTTGGGATAGGCCTCCGGCGTCGCGAGGCGCTTGATCGTGCGCGCCTGCGATCCGCAAACCGGGCACCACCAGGCATGGACGTCGAGCAGGATCGGGCGGCCCTGCGCCTGCGCCGCCTCGAAGGCGGTGCGGTCGAAATCTGCGAATTCGGCGGCCTGTACCGGCATCGCGGCGACAAACGCGACGGGTGCGGCAAGGGCGATGGCGGCGGCGCGAAGGAACGACATGGTGAATCTCCCGGATCGACCCTGCGGGGTCTTCACCTCCCATTCGGTGTGACCGGCGGTCCGGTTACAGTGCCGGGTCAGTCAAGCCGGCGCGCCTGCGCGAGCAGCGCGGCGGCGCCCGCGGCTACCAGGAACAGGATCATCGGCCAGCCATGCGCCAGCACCTCGCCGGCTCCCGCGCCGTGCAGCAATGCCGCGCGCGCGGCGCGGATGAAATGGGTGAGCGGGAAGGCGTTGCCGATCCAGCGTGCCCATGAGGGCAACGTCTCGAACGGATAGAGAAAGCCCGACAGGAGCATCGCGGGCAGGTAGAAGGCGACGGCGCCCTGCAGTGCCGCAAGCTGGGTTCTTGCCCTGACCGAGATCGCATAGCCGAGTGCGACATGCGCCGCTGCGAACAGCGGCAGCAACAGGACCAGCGCGCCGACGTTGCCGCGCGTCGGAAGGTCGAACATCATGACGCCTGCTGCCAGGACCAGCAGGCCCTGTGCCGTGCCGATTTTTGCATAGGGCAGGAGCTTGCCGAGTAAAGTCTGGGCAGGTTCTATCGGCAGGCCAAGCAGCCCCTCCCAGCTGCCGGATTCGCGATCGCGCGCGAGGCTCAGGCTGCCGAGCATGACCATCGCGATCATTACCGTCACGCCGATCAGCGATGGCAGGAAAGTCCAGTCGGCGCGCCCATCGGGGTTGTAGAGCCGCTCCACGGCGATGCCGGGACCGTTATCGGCGGCCTCCGCGCGCTCGGCCAGTCCGCGCCAATAGCCGGCCTCGATCCGCGCGACCGCGGCATTGGTCAGCGCGGCGTTCGTCCCGTCAACGACGATCCGCAAGGGGCGCTGGACCTGGGTCTGATTAGCGAAGGTGCGGAGCGCCGGCACCTCCAGGCCGATCAGCGCGCGACCGTCGCGCACAGCCTTTTCAGCCGAGCCGGGACCCGACGGCCCGGTGATGACGGTCAGCCCCGGCAGGCGGTGCAGCGCCCGGGCTGCCTCGGCGGCATTGGCGGGTGTTGGCGCGGCGACCGCGACGCTGACGCTCACGGCGATCGGGCGGATCGCATAGCCGAACAGCAGGACCTGCAGCGCGGGCACCAAGACCAGCAAGGTGAAGGTCGTGCGGGAGCGCATCAGCCGCAGCAGCTCGATACGGGCGACCGCCGCGATGCGTCGCAGCGCGATCACGGCTTCGCGCCCGGTGCGAGCGCCGCGACCGCCGCCTCGAGCGTCGCGGTCCGGCTCTTTTCGATCAGCTCCGACGGCGCGATCGGGCCCTCCACCTGACCGTCTCGGTAGTGCAGGATAATGGGGCAGCGCTCGGCCTCGGCCAGGTCGTGTGTCGCGATGACGGCGCTATGGCCGCGCCCGGCCAGTTCGATCAGCCAGCGCCAGATGTCGGTACGGGTGACGACATCGAGCCCCGCGGTTGGCTCATCGAGCAGCAACAGGGGTGGTGCGTGAAGCATCGTCGCCGCGAACTGCACGCGCCGGCCCCAGCCGCCGGAAAGGCGCTCGAACCGTGTCGCGAGGACGGGGTCGAGGCCCCAGCGCGCCGCCGTCGCCGCGACATGGTCTCTTGCATTCACCAGCCCATGGACGTCGGCGCGGAAGCGCAGATTTTCGGCGACGGTCAGCTCGGGGTATAGCGACAGCCGCTGCGGCATATAGCCGACCCGCGCACGGCGGGCGGCGGCGGTCGACCGGATGTCGTCGCCCAGAACGCTGCCGGCGCCCTGGTCTGGGCGGAGCAGTCCGGCGAACATGCGCAGCGTCGTTGTCTTGCCGCCGCCATTGGCGCCGACGAGGCCGACGATCGCGCCCGGCATCAGGCGCAGCGTCACATCGCGCACCACCGTGCGTGAGCCGTAGCTTTTTGCGAGGCCGGCGACGTCGATCAGCGGCTCAGCCATGCTCATAGACAAAGCCGCCATGCATATATTTGGTCGCCTCGGCGCCGAGGATGAGCGCGCGCGTGCCCATTGCGGGGCGAGCCTCGCGAAGCTGGGCAAGCGCAAGCCAGATCGCCGCCGAACCGGTATTGCCCAACAGGTCGGCGTTCACGAAGAAGCGCTCGACGGGCAGGCCGAAATGCGCCGCGCTCTGCATGCCGATCCTGCCACTCACCTGGTGTGGAATGATCATGTCGACCGCGTCGAGCGCGACGCCGTGCCGGGCCGCGGCGTCCCTGCCGGCATCGAACAGCAGTGCGCCCGACGACAGGATCGCGACAAAGTCGTGATCGAACTCGCGGGCGCCCGCGCCGCGCATCTGCAGGCCCGGCGCACGGCCGAGGCCGACCGCGCCGAACCATGCGGCCGTGATACTGTCGCCGGTGCTCGTCGTCGGCCCAAGGATGATCGCGCCGGCGCCGTCGCCCATCTGCACCATATTTACCAGCTGCCCTGAATCTTCCGCAATCCTGCCCGGGTCGAAGAACAGCGAGCCGGTCTCCGAGCCGACGATCGCCACCGGCCGGGCATTTGGTGCCGCCAGCAGTCCGAATGCGATCATCAGGGCGTTGGCAAAGCCCGCGCAGGCCTGGCGCAACTCGATATGCGGGCCGCGATAGTCCAGCCGATCGGCGACAAAGGCGATGTTGCCGGGCAGCGGCTGGAATGGGGTCGCGGTATGACCGATCAGATAACCGATATCATCGATCGCGAGATTTGCGTCCGACAGCGCCCGGGCGACCGCTATGGCCGCCAGGTCGGGATTGGCCTGGCCCGGTCGGGCGGCCTCCGTTGTGGCGGTGAAATCGCGGCAGACATGACGGGTATCGATGGCCATGCGCCGCGCTACCGCCAGCGCTTCGCGGCGGCGGGAAAGATCGAACCGCGCGGCGATCCGGTCGAGCAGTAGATCGGTCGAAAGCGCCGGGCCGGGCAAGGCTTGGCCTGTGCCGAGCACAGCGACCCTTCCACGCGACAGCCAGGCCCGGTCCGGGAGTGTCGAGGCGTTCATGCGACGAGCAGCCCATCCGGCAGCCGTCTGATGTCGCGGCCGAGCGACGCCGGATCGACCTTCATATCCTCAAAGGCGTCGCGGGCGAGCAGCAGGATATCGGCAAGACCGTCGCGCGCCGCCGCCGCGGCGTCGCGCAGCGCCGGAGCCGATCCCGTTTCGAGCGCGAGCCTGCGCGCCACTCGCACATGGCGTGCTTCGTCGCGGTGGATGCGCCGCAGGATCGAGGTGACCTCGGGGTCGGCGGCGATCGGCCCCCCGGGCCGGAGCAGTCGGCCGAACATCGTGCAGACGGCGGCGTCAAGCGCCGCGATCCGGGCGAGGTGCAGCGCGGCACCGCCGCGGACCAGTCCGATATGAAAACGGCGTGCGGATTCGATCTGAAACGTGTCCTGCCTTGCCTCGGGCAGGCCGCGCTCCAGCTGTCGGATCAGCATGTCGTGCAGGCGTTCTTCCTCGGCGATGGCGCGAAGGGTCGGGGCGGCGCGATCATCCCCGGAATGGCATTCGGCAAGGCCGTCAAATGCAATGCCGGCCGCTTCTTCGCCGCATCCGAGCAGTGGCAGCAATGCCGCGAGCGCCGCAGCTGGACGGCTGTCGAGCTGGAGCCGCAACGGGGTAGAAACAGGTTGCTCGAGACGACGCGCGACGTCGAAGCAGCGCAGCCGGCTTGCGCCGCCACTCCCTGAGGTGTCGTTCACATCGCGATCCTTCGCCCGCCCTACCTTGGGTCTCGCCGTCTAGTTCGCCGATTGCGGTCGATCGGTTACAGTGGTCGAAGTGGGCCGCGACACGGTAGCTCGGCGGTCCGTCCGGGCCTTGCTCGCCTCAGGTCACCATGTCGCATTGCCGGTCGCGCCGGGGCTGTCAGATGCCGGCGAACCAGGCATAGTCGTTGCTGTCTTCCCAATAGCCGCCCTTGCCGGCGCCGATCCGCAACAGGCTGTCCACCACCTCGATGCGCATCACATATTTGGCGTGCTTGTAGCCTAGCTGGCGCTCGACCCTGAGGCGGAGCGGGGCGCCATTGGCAATCGGCAGAGCGTGTCCATTCAATCCCCAGGCCATGATCGTCTGCGGGTGGAACGCGTCGAGCAGGTCGATGCTCTCATAATATTTGCTCGAACCGTAATCGTCGGCGCAATGAAACACGACATAGCGCGCGGCGGGCATCAGGTCCGCGTCACGCAGCAATCCGCCGAGCGGCGTCCCGGTCCATTTGCCGATCGCGCTCCAGCCCTCGACACAGTCATGGCGCGTCGTCTGGGTTCGTCGCGGCAGCCGGTGGATCTGGTCCATCGACAAGGTCAGCGGCCGGCGGACCAGCCCGTCAACCCTGAGACGGTAATCGCGAAAGCCGTTCGCGGCGAGCTCGGCATAGTCCGCATTGCCGGGGCGACTGGTGCCGTTCGAGCGAAAGGTTGCTGATATCTGGGCGTCAGAGAATTCCTGGGCGAGCGCGTGGCGCGACCCGGTCAGGCGCGAGACATCGCGCGTGAGTGTTTCCGATCCTTCGAAGAAGCCTCGCGCCGCCGGCGTGGCGGCGATCCGGTCGCAGCCCGAGAGCAGCAGGCCGCCGGCCGATACGCCGAGCGAGCCGATGAGTGAGCGGCGTGTGATCATGTCTCGTCCTCCGATACAGGAATGACAAATCGTCCGGTCAGCATCGACCGGATCTGGTTCAGCGGCCCGGCCAGCACGACCATGACGAGATGGACTACGGTGAAGGCGACCAGCCCGAAGGCGCAGAGAAAATGGATCGACCGGGCCGACTGCCGGCCGCCGAAGATGAACGCCAGCACCGGAAAGTTCGCGTCGAACGATGGCGACATCGTCATGCCGGTCAGGATGACCAGCGGGATCATCACGAACACGACCCCGCCATAAGAGAGCTTTTGCAAGATGCCGTAGCGCATCGCCGCGGCACCGGTCGGAAAGCGGAGTTTGGCGTGCTCGACCACATCATACCAGATGTGGCGCGGCGACAGCTCGCGCCTTGCGGGGATCAGGTCCCGCGCGAGATGCCGGTTGGCGAGTCCGACGCCCAGATAGCAGAGCGAGGCGAGCACCAGGATCCACGCGAAGGACAAATGCCAGCGGCGCGCGGCGGCGAGGCTGTAGCCGGACGGGATCGTCAGCCACCAGGGAAAGGCGCGGGTTCGCTCGACGCCGTGCTGGTCCCGCCAGCGGCCGAGCACGCCACCGGTCGGTACGTCCATGGGACCGACCACGAGGTGCCCGCCATGCGCGGTCGGGCCGATCGCCAGCCACGGCGCATTGCTGTTGGCGCCCGCCTGTCCCCAGTAGAGCCGGGGGTGGGCATTGAAGATCATCAGGCCGCTCATCAGCATGACGGTGAGCGTCACCGCGTTCGTCCAGTGCCAGAGTCGCGTGGGCAATCGGTGGCGGTAGAAGGCGCGGGGCACGAGCACGGAAGGAAGCGGGGGATCCGCTGCTTCGCCTGCTGCCGATGCCGCGCCACCGATGGGCGCCCCGGCCCGCTCTGTCGGCTTTCCCGGCGACCATCGCCGCGCCCGGCGCAGGAGGGTCGTCCAGACCAGCGGCGGGCTATTTGCTGGCATCGAACGTGCCCGCTTTTACCGCGATCGGTTTGGCCGTCGGGTAGAACTGGACGAACGTCGTCTCGACTGCGGCGTGCTGCTGGTGACAGGCATAGCAGCTCGCCGAGGTGGGAAGCACTTTTGCCGGCTTGTCGCCGGCGACTTCGAAGAACCCCCAGCCGGTCGGAAAGCGCTTCGCGTCGCGGATGTGAAGCTCGAGATAGGCGCGCTGTTCGGTCTGGAACTGCCCCGTCCGGTTGATCGATCCGTTGGTCGCGCCGCGGCGCCCTTCCTTCACGAAGATCGTGCCCTGCGGCCAGCGTCCGGTCGCCTTGAAGGCGCGCCAGGAAGCCGGATCGACGAAGACATTGTCGAAGGTGTCGTGCCCCGCGATCGGCTCGTCGCCATAGTTCATGTTCAGGCCCGAGGTCAGGAAGATCCAGTCGCGATAATTGGCAGGGACCACGAGTTCGCCGGCGCCGTTATAGCGTGCCGTATCGCTCGAGTTCGCGGCGCTGATCAGCAACAGCGGTGATAGCAGCTTGAGTGCGCGCATCATGGTCATTGTCCTGTTCCCTTGTTGGCTGGAGCGTGTTGGTCGGATTCCTGTTCGCTTGCGTTGTCGTTGGATATCTCGCCCGGTATGGTCCGGCGCGCGGCTGCGACGAGCGCAGCCAGGGCATTGGTGAGCGTTTCGCCGACACCGGGGTGAAACGGCGCCGCTACGGACGGCGCGGCGTTCGGTGGCGGGACGGTGATCGAGGCTTCCTCGACGATCTGCGCCGCCATGGTCGACAGGATTTCGCGCAGCGCGGCATCGGCGTGGTGCGCGCGCGGCGCGGCGTTCAACACCGCGACTGGCTTGCCCGCGAAATCCTCGCACGAGACCAGCCAGTCGAGCGCATTCTTGATGACGCCGCTGACCCCATGGGCATATTCGGGGCTGGCGATGATCAGTGCATCGGCGGCGGCGATACGGCGGCGGAACGCCGCGACCGCGTGCGGCAGGTCCGGCTCCCGATCGGGGTTGAACGGCGGGAGCGCATCGAGCGACACGATCTCGACGGCAACGCCGGCGGGCGCTCGCGCCGCGATGTCCCGGAGCAGTGCCATATTGACCGACTGCCGGCGAAGGCTGCCGGACACGGCAACGATGCGGGTCGCCCGGGCCATCAACCGACGCCCAGCAGGCCGGGGTGACCCTGGGGCCGCGGGGCGGGACCGACCCACAGGAAGCGCCGATCGGTCGCTGCGATCGGCACGTCGTTCACCGATGCCTCGCGCCGGCGCATCAGGCCGTTCTCGGCGAACTCCCATTGCTCGTTGCCGTAGCAGCGATACCATTGGCCGTCGGTTCGGCATTCATATTGGAATCGGACAGCGATGCGGTTGTCGGTGAACGCCCACAGGTCCTTGACCAGGCGATATTCCTCCTCGCGCGCCCATTTGGCGGTGAGCAGTTCGATGATCTCGGCACGCCCCCTGAGTATCCGGTCGCGGTTCCGCCATTCGCTGTCCACGGTGTAGGCGAGCGCCACACGTGCCGGATCGCGGCTGTTCCAGGCGTCTTCCGCCGCACGGACCTTGAGCAGCGCGGTCTCTCGGGTGAAGGGCGGCAGCGGCGCGCGGGGAAGTTCGACGGTCATATATAGTCTCCACGGGCAGCGAGCCTGTCGCGCAGCGCCTGGTTTTCGGTTTCGAGTTCGGCGAGGCGAGCGTGCAGCGGGGCGACCGCGGCAGCGATTTCGCTCTCGGCAAAGCGCGGCGTGATATGCTGCGGGCAGTTCCAGTCGAACGCCTCGAGATGAAGCAGGAAAGCGCGCTCGGGTACGCCGCGATAGTCGGGCAAGCTGAGCTTCTCGGCGAGGATAGCGTCGGCGGCGAGGTCGCGCGCCTCGATCCGGGCATAGAGCTTCAGCCGCCTGCGGGCTGGGTAGTCCATCAGGATCAGCGCGACGCGGTCGTTCACCGCGGTGTTGCCGAGGCTGATATATTGTCGGTTACCCCGAAAATCCGGGAACCCGATCGTTTTGTCATCGAGTATTTTGACGAAACCGGGCGGGCCGCCGCGATGCTGGACATAGGGCCAGCCCGTCTCCGACACGCTCGCCATGTAGAGGCTGTCGCGCGCGGCGATGAACGCCTTCTCGGTCGGGCCGAAGCGATCGAACGCCCGGTTCGCCCCGACCTTCTCGTACAGCCCGGCGCTGCCATGGGCGACCTGCGCCGCATGCACGCTCGGCGTGGTCGCGATGTCGAGGAAGCCATAAGGCATGAGCGGTTCCGCAGCAGGGGATGCCGTCGGCGGGCGGGGGGGGCGTTGGGGGAACCCGCCGACGGCAAGGGGATCAGGCGGCTTGCGCTGCCAGGACGATGGGGAAGTCGATGTCGGTTTCGGCGACGTTGTTGATGTAGTTGGTCAGCACGTTGACCGCGACCGAGGCGACGATCTCGATCACCTGCGCTTCGCTGAACCCGGCGAGGCGGACGGCGGCGATGTCGGCGTCGCTGACCTTGCCGCGTGCGGCGAGCACCTGGCGGGCGAACACGACCGCAGCATCCGCCTTGGCGTCGCCCGAATGGCCAGCGCGGTTCAATGCGATCTCGGTCTCGTCGATCTTGGCAAGGTTCAGTCCGAGATAGCTATGCGCCGAGAGGCAATAGTCGCAGCCATTGGCCTGGGCGATGGTGATGGCGATCCGCTCGCGGGTCTTGGCATCGAGCGTGCGACCGAGCGCCGCATTGAGGCCAAGATAGCCTTCGAGCGCGGCGGGGCTGGTGGCGACCAGGCGGAACAGATTGGGGACGACACCGAGCTGTTTCTCGACGGCGTCGAGCAGCGGCTGGGCTGCGGCGGGGGCATCTTCACGGGCGGGGATGGCGAGGCGGGACATGCGATTTTCTCCGGGTCGAGCGGCTGGATGCCGTCTGCCCATTGAAGATGTCATTTCTGGTTTCTTGTGATAATCCGTTCATCGTACATTTCACTCATGCCAATATCGGGATAATCATGGACCGACTGGAAGAGTTGCGCACCTTCGTCGCGGTCGCCGACCTGGCGAGCTTCGCCGAGGCTGCGCGCCACATGCGTATATCGCCAACCGCGGCGAGCCGGGCCGTCGCGTCGCTCGAGGCGTCGCTGGGCACGGCGCTGCTGCGCCGGACGACCCGGTCGGTCCGGTTGACCGAGGAGGGTGCAGCCTATCTGGAGCGCTGTCGCGCCGCTTTGACCGAGCTCGACGACGCGGCACTGTCGTTGCGGGGGGACGGTGCGACGCCTGGCGGGGCGCTCGTCATCACGGCGCCAGTCACCTTTGGGCGGCTGCATATCCTGCCCCTGGCGAACCGCCTGCTACGCGCGCATTCGGGTCTGAAGGTCTCGTTGACGCTGATCGACCGTGTGGTCCGGCTGGTCGATGAGGGAATCGATGTGGCGGTCCGCATCGGTGACCTGTCCGACAGTTCGCTCCACGCGCTCAAGGTCGCCGAGGTGCGGCGTATCCTGGTCGCCAGTCCCGCCTACCTCGCCGCAGGCGGCATGCCGGCAAACATCCCCGCGCTGCACGACCATGACCTGATTTCGTTCGCCGAGATCGACCGGGCACCTGAATGGCGGTTCGGGCCCGCCGGTAAGCCCGCAATCCGGATCGAGCCGCGCCTCATCGTCAACACCGCCGACGCAGCGATCGCCGCAGCGGTCGACGGCATGGGGATTGCTCGCGTGCTGTCCTATCAGGCGATCGATGCGATCGCTGCCGGCACGCTGGTTGCGCTGCACGACGATGTTGCCCCGCCGCCTCTTCCGGTTCATCTCGTCTATCAGGCAAATCGCCGGGCGTCGGTGAATGTGCGCGCGTTCGTCGAGGCCGCGCGGGAGCATTTTGGAGGGCTGGACCTGACCGCGCGGTCGCATATCGGGCTTTCCGGCGAGGCCGATCGCGCCACCGCCTGAAGATCATGAAAGGTCTGCGCCGAGCCGCCGGGGTTCGAGGAAATGGTGCGCTCGTCGATTGAACGGGCCAGGACGGCATCACTGGTGTACTATCATCCTGTCTGACGATCGCGGGGGCGAATCCAATGATCACATTGTGCGGCTTCGGCGTCAGCAACTATTACAACAAGCTCAAGCTGATCCTGCTCGAAAAGCAGATCCCGTTCGAGGAACGGGTGGTCTATCCCTGGGAGCGCGACAGTTTCCTGCAGGCGTCCCCGCTGGGCAAGATCCCCTTCATCGAGACCGAATATGGTGGTCTCTCGGAATCGCAGGTGGTCCTCGAATATCTCGAGGAGTGCTATCCGGCGATCCCGCTCTATCCGGCCGGGGCGTATGAGCGTGCCAAGTGCCGCGAGTTGATCCAGCATCTCGAACTCAATGCCGAATGGGTCGCGCGTCGTCTCTACAAGGAATGCTTTTTCGGCGGCACGGTGTCGGACGAGACCAAGCGCGAAGCACATGAGCGGCTGACGGTGGGCCTGACGGCAGCAGGCAGGCTCGCGAAATTCTCGCCCTATATCTTCGGCGCGACGTTTACGGCTGCGGACTGCGTCGCCTATGTCCATTTCACCATGATCAGGCTGGCATCGTCGGCGATCTATAGCGAGGACATGCTTGCGCGCCACCTCCCGTTGGCGGTCGATTACATGGCCTTCATGGATGAACGCCCGCACATCCGCACGATGATGGCAGAGCGCGCCGCAGCCATGACGGCCTTTGTCGCCCAGAACGTTCCGTATGACGGCTGAAGGCCGGCAGGCCATTTTCCGGGGCGTCGTTGTCACGCGGTGCCCTGACTTAGCGATAGCGCACCTTGTGCGTTCGCGACCATGGGGCACGGGGTCGCGACCAACCTAGCCGAAAACGCTAGCAAATGTCAGAATCGGACCACTAGGCGTCGGCGATCGCCTGCGAATGTTCGAGGACGATGCGAGTCAGAAACGAGCCTCGCGCGAGCAGGAAATGCTTAAGCCGCGCGGGATAATCCGGCGCCACGGCTATTCTAACCGACGGCCGTCCGGCGAGAGCAAGACGCCAAGCCTCAAGCCGGGCGAGGCCGTCCGCGAGCGAAAGGCCAGCAAGGTGCTCGAAGGCGTCGAGGTATCGGAACACCGGCGCGAAGGCAGCATCGACCAGCCCGAACCGCTCCCCCGCAAACCATGGCGCGGACAGTGCGGCATCGATCTGGCCGAAACGCCGACCGAGCGCCGCGCGCTTGTTCGCGAAGGCTGGCTCGTCGGGCGCCGCGTAGAGCCCCGCAATATCCGCCAGTGTGCCCGATGCGAACTCAATCCACGCGCGGGCTCTTGCGCGTTCGACGGGATTGGCGGGCATCAACGGCGTTCCGCAGGTTTCGTCGAGATATTCGACGATCGCCGCGCTCTCGAACAGCGCATGTTCTGTGCCCACCTTCAAAAGTGGTGTCTTTCCCGTCGGCGAGAGCGCGAGAAACCAGGCAGGCTTGTCGGCTAGGTCGATGTCGAGGCGCTCGAACGCAATCTGTTTCTCGGTCATCACGATGACGGCGCGCTGGACGTAGGGGCACAGCGGATGGCTCACGAGCATGAGGCGACCGGGCACAGGTCGATACCTCCGCGGCAGCGATGAGGCGTCGGGCGCTACACGTGCGTGGATGGTCAGACGAGACATGCGAGCGTACTCCGGCGCGGGCCGCTGGTTACTGCCTGCTGCCTGCGCCATTAGAGATGCTCGATTTGCCAACCCGCGATAATCCGGTCATTTTGCACTTCACTCATGCGTAAATCGGGATACCCATGGATCGGTTGGAGACGCTGCGCACCTTAGCGGTGCCCCCTTGTGAATAGCAGCGCGCGTCGCTGCATAGTTTCGCGCACCCGGTCGAGCCACTTTATTTCGCTGCCTTTATTTCCCGATTTCGTCCCGCGCCCGCCTGCTGCTCAATGCCCGGCAGGAAGTCGAAACCGACTTTTTCGTACGGTTGGGGAATAAACGCCGACGATCTCCCGTCTTGCTCTCCGACCCCCATCTGGAGCGCTGACATGGACCTTCTCGACAAGCCGACCGATCGCCGCGATGCCCTCAGGTGCATGGCATGGGCAGGGACCGGCGCGCTCTGGGCGATGTCCGGCGGCGTCGCCTCAAGCACGATGCTCGGTGGCAAGGGCGCTGGCGCCAATGCCGTTCCGAGCTTTACCTTCCTGCAGTTCAGCGACAGCCATGTCGGCTTCGCCAAGCCCGCCAATCCCGATGCGCGGGCGACCTATCGCGAGGCCATCTCCAAGGTGATCGCGATGCCCGAAAAGCCCGACTTCATCATCCATACCGGCGACATCACGCAATTGTCACGCGACCAGGAGTTCGACGATGCCGACCAGATCCTGAAGGAAGCCGGCATCCAGACTTTCCATGTTCCGGGCGAGCACGACATGCTCGACGAAGGCAATGGCAAGGCGTTCCTCGCCCGCTACGGCAAGGGCAGCAAGGGGGCGGGCTGGTTCAGCTTTGACCATAAGGGCGTCCATTTTGTCGGGCTGGTCAATGTCGCCGACCTGAAGCCGGGCGGGGCAGGGCGGCTTGGTGCCGAGCAGATCGCTTGGCTCGCCAGGGATCTGGCAGGTCATGCCTCCTCGACCCCGATCGTGATCTTCGCGCATATCCCGCTATGGATGCTCTACGCCGAATGGGGCTGGGGTACCGATGACGCCGCCCAGGCACTGACCCATCTACGCCGCTTCGGCTCGGTCACGATTCTCAACGGCCATATCCACCAGATTGCCCAGAAGGTGGAAGGCAACATGATCTTCCATACCGCGCGCTCGACCGCCTTTCCGCAGCCGATGCCCGGGACCGCGCCGTCGCCCGGCCCGCAGGTCGTGCCGGCGGGGCAGCTGCGCGGCCTGCTCGGCATAACCGAGGCGACCTTCAAGCGCGGCGAGCATCAGATCGCGCTCGTCGACAACACGCTTTCTGCCTGATCCCGGAGATTATTATCATGTTCCGCTGTTCTATCGTCCTGCTTGCCGCGCTCGTCGGCGTCGTCGCAGCGCCCGTCGCCAGTCGTCCCGTGGCCGCGCAGGCGGCCACCGCCGCGCCGATGGTCCATATCTCGAACTTCACCTTCGGTCCCCAGGCGCTGAAGGTGAAAGTCGGCCAGACCGTCACCTGGGTGAATGACGACGACATCCCGCACACTGTCGCTTCGGGCACGAAGCTGTTCAAGTCGAAGGTCCTGGACACCGGTGACACGTTCAGCTTCACCTTCACCAAGGCGGGCGCCTATGCCTATTTCTGCTCGCTCCACCCACATATGACGGGCAAGGTTCTTGTCTCGGCTTGAGGGAGGCGCGCGGATGCGCGGTGGCGTGGCATGATGAGCAGGCGCGGCAGCATCTTCCGGCCCCGGCTCGTCCCTGGCGGGCGGGCGCGGGCGGCGGACGCCGCCGCGTCCGACGGCGCCCGGCATTTTCGCGAGGTCATGCTGCCGCATCTCGATGCGGCCTATTCCCTCGCGCGCTATCTGGCGACAGACCCGATAGCGGCCGAGGACATCGTCCAGGAAGCCTTTCTCAACGCCTTCCGGGCGTTCGGAACCTATCAGGGCGGGTCGGCCAAGGCGTGGCTGTTCGCGATCGTGCGCAATTGCTGGCGCGACCGGGCGAGCGCCGAACTTGGCCGCAGCCGCGTCCTGGTGGACCATGCCGGCTTGACCGAGGGCCAGGCGGCGGCACTCGACAATTATCCCGATGACGGGGAATCGCCTGAAGCTGCCGTGCTCCGGCAGGAGGAAGTCGAGAATGTCCGTACCGTCATCGCCGCCATCCCGGAGCCGTTCCGGGAGGCGCTTGTCCTGCGTGAAATGGACCAGTTATCGTACCGGGAGATTGCCACAGTGACCGAGGTTCCGATCGGGACCGTCATGTCCCGCCTGGCGCGGGCGCGCGACATGCTGGCGACATTGCTTCTGCCCCAGCCGGACGCGCAGCGGGAGGAACGCGCATGAACGCGTGCGAGGATCAGCTGCTCCAGCTTCACGCGCTGCTCGACGGCGAACTGGATGCGGTGAACAGCGTCGCGATCGAGGCGCATCTGAAGACTTGTGTCGGCTGTGCCGAGGAATTCGCTCGATTGGGGGCGGTGCACGCCCAGGTCAGCGACCCGGCAGTGCAGCACCGGGCCCCAACGTCACTGCGCGCGCGAATTGAGGCCGGCATCGCCGCTGAACGCCCCGGGCGCGTTTTGGGCAACGTGCCGCGCCGCGGCCGTTCGACCGGTCCGTGGCTGGCAGGCGGGGCGTTCAGCGCGATGGCGGCAAGCCTGGCGCTGCTCGTCGCCGTGCCGCAACTCACGACAGGCACGACCCAGGACCAGTTGGTCGCGAGCCATGTGCGCTCCTTGCTGGCGAACCACCTGACCGATGTCGCGACCTCGAACCGTCATGTCGTGAAACCCTGGTTCAACGGGCGCATAGATTTCGCACCGCCGGTACCCGAGTTGGCGCCACAGGGCTTTCCGCTGGTCGGCGGGCGACTGGACTATCTCGATGGCCGGGTCGTGCCAGCGATTGTCTATCATCGGCGGCTGCACACCATCAATCTGTTCGTGATCCCCGCAGACACCTTCTCGTCGCCGGTCGGGATCGCGACACGGCGCGAAGGCTATAGTCTGGTGCGCTGGACGAGCGGCGGGCTCGAATTCTGGGCGGTGTCGGACATCGATCCGGGCGACCTTGAGCTGTTCCACCAGGCCTTTGCGCGGGCGGCATCGTGATCGGAGGTCCGGGCCGTCATTATCGTGACGCCGCGTGCAGGGCGGCGCTGCTTGTGCTTGCCTGCCTGGCACTCGGTGCTGCCGTGCCCGTCCCGGACTGGTCGAAGCCCGAGCGGGTCGAAGTGACCTTGAGCAATTTCGCCTTTGCGCCGTCCGAGCTTCGCCTGCGCTCCGGCCATGTCTATCAGCTGCATTTTCGCCAATGTCGGATCTGGCGGGCACGACGTCACCGCGCCGGATTTCTTTCGTGCGGCAACCATATTTGACCGGGACCGCAGTGTCATCGGCGGTGGGAAGGTGTCCTTGCGGAAAGGTGAGGCGCGCGACGTCCTTCTCGTTCCCGCCGCCGGGACCTATCCGCTGAAGTGCGGCCACTTCCTGCATGCATCACTGGGCATGACGGGGATGATCGTCGTCGAATGACGTCGGCACCGTTCGATGCCCAAGCACGCCGACCGCACGGGCAGCTGATTTCGCGCGGTTGTGGTCGAAAGAGCACCAGAGCGGGATGATGGTGCGCTCTCGTCGGCCTTCCCGAATTGACTTCCCGCATCGCTGACCTCAGCTTGGGCGGATCGTGACCCGCATCCTGCGCCTTTTCCTGCTGAGCCTGGCCCTTGTCGGGTTGGCCGGCCAGTCGACCGCGATGGCGATGGGGCCGGCGGTTGCGATGTTGTCGGCCGAGGCGTCGATGGCCGGGATGGATTGCATGGACATGGCGACGGGCGCGATGCCCGATGGCACCCCGTGCAAGAAAATGACCTGGCAGTGCATCGCCGCGATGGGCTGTGCGACGCCAGCGGCGATCGCACCGACCGAGCCGCTCGCCGCGATGGGGCCCGCTGGTCGAGTCCCGCACGGTCCTGCGGCTGTTGCCGCCTTGTCCGGCCGTTCCTACGGCCCCGAACCCGACCCGCCCAGCTTCCTGATCTGACACCCGGAATCCGTCGATCGTGCCGCTTCGTCTCGAAGCGCGCGACCGGCGACCATACTCAGATCAAGGAAACATCATGTCGAATCCCATCACCATGGCGATTGTCGCCGCAGTAGCCCTTCTGTCCGCCACGCCCGCTCTGGCCTCAACCGCACAAGCCACGGCGCCGGACCAGGGCCATTTCGAATGGCGCGCCGCCCGGCAAGCCGGACCACGCGCACCGATCGCGGCGCCGCGCCGCGCCTGGGTCGGACCCTCGTCGGCCGGCGACCGGATGGCATCATGCGATCACCGCATGAGCAAATCCGGCCGTGCTGCCGGAATGCCCTCCTCCCAGGTCTCGTGATTCCCGCCTCACGTTGACGACCGACCGGCGGGGCGCAGGCCCCGCCGGTCATCTCGCCTTCCGCGCCCAGGCGCCGATACCGATCGGGATTCTCATGATCAGATACCCTTTGCTGGGCGCGGCGCTGGCCGCGTCCGCTCTTGTGGCCCTTCCGGCGCAGGCCGGGCCGCTCACCTTTGACGAGGCGCTTGCCCGCGCCCGCGCCAATGCCCCGTCGCTCCAGGCCAGCGCGCGGGGGGCAGATGCCAGCCGGGCAGCACGCCTGGCCGCCGGAGCGCTTCCCGATCCCAAATTGTCGCTCGGCGCCGACAGCTTTCCAGTGTCGGGGCCGCTGGCGTTCGCGCCGTCGCGCGACAATTTCACCTGGGCACGCATCGGCGTGTCGCAGGACTTTCCCAACCTCGCCAAGCGCCACGCCCAGCAGGCCCGGGCCGATACCGATATCGCCGCGGCCGATGCGGAGATACTGGCCGAGGCGCGCACCGTTGAGGTCGAGACCGCAGTCGCCTGGATCACGCTCGCCTTTGCGGAGCGTCGGCTGGCCGCGCTCGATGCGGTGCGGACGCGGCTCGACGGGCTTGTCGCAACGACGCCGGGTGCGGTCGCATCCGGTCGCGCCAGGCCGGCACAGATACTGGCCGGGCGGCAGTCGCTTGCCATGCTCGCCGACCGCCGCGACGAGCTGGTGTCGGCTGTTGCGCGCGCGCGCGCCGATCTTGTCCGGTGGACCGGCGACGCGGCGCCGGTCGTTGCCGGCGCGATGCCTGATTTTGCGGTCGATGGCCCGCTCCTCCGCGCCGCGCTCGATGCGAACCCGGTGCTTGCGACCATTGCCGCGCGGATCGGCCAGGCCGAGGCGGACGTCGGGCTTGCCCAGGCCGGGCGGCGGCCCGATTTCGGGGTCGATTTCAGCTATCAGCGCCGTGACCCGCGCTTTGGCGACTATGTGTCGGCGGGCGTGACGATCGGCCTGCCGCTGTTCAAGCGGCATCGGCAGGAACCGCTGATCGCGGCGCGGCAGGCGGATGCCGACCGGGTGCGGGCCGAGCGCGAGGCGGCGCGGCGCACGCTGGCCGCCGGCCTCGACACCGCGATCGCTGACCATGTGATGCACCATGCGCAGTGGATGCGTGCGCGCGAGACGTTCGAGCCGCTGGCGCGCGAGCGCGTCGATCTCGAAACGGCGAGCTATGGCGCGGGCCGCGCGAGCCTCGTCGATGTGGTCGAGGCGCATATCGCCTTGGCCGACGCCCTGCTGGTGACGCTCGACCGCGAGGCGCTGGTCGCCATCGACGGCGCGCGGCTCACCCTGACCTATCGGAGCGAAACGCGATGACGCCGCGCGATCTCATCCCGACCAACCCGGCCGGCCGCGCGGTCGCGCTCGCCATCGTCGCGTGCGGCGCGATCGGTTTTGCCGCCGCCCGTCTGACCGCGCCCGACGCTGCGTCCACGACTTTGCCGGCGGGCACGCCCGGCAAGGTCCTTTATTATTATGACCCGATGGTGCCCGCGCAGCATTTCGACAAGCCGGGCAAGTCGCCCTTCATGGATATGGAGCTGGTCGCGCGCTACGCTGAAGGTGGTAATGCCGCCGGGGACGCGGGGCGGGAGCCGCCCGGCGTGGGTGTCGATCCGGCGGCAGTGCAGAGTCTCGGCATCCGTCTCGCGACCGTCGAGCGCGGCACGCTCGCGTCCGATCTCACCGTCACCGGCAGCCTTGATTTCAACCAGCGCGATGTCGCGATCGTCCAGGCGCGGGCAGGTGGGTTCGTGCAGCGCGTCTATGCGCGCGCGCCGGGCGACGTGATCGCGGCTGGCGCCCCGCTCGCCGATATGCTCGTGCCGGAATGGGGTGGAGCGCAGGTCGAATATCAGGCGGTGCGCCGCACCGGCGACGCCGCGCTGATCGCCGCCGCGCGCGATCGCCTGCGCCTGCTCGGCGCGGGCGGTCCCGGCGGGCGTGGGATGACGACGATCCGCGCTCCGATCGGCGGGGTGATCCAGACACTCGAAGTGCGTGCCGGGATGACGCTCGCCAGCGGCCAGACGCTGGCGCAGATATCAGGGCTTGGGACCATCTGGCTCAATGCCGCTGTGCCCGAGGCCCAGGCCGGGCTGCTGCGGGTCGGGCGGCCAGTGCGCGCCGAGCTGACCGCCTTCCCGGGCGAAAACGTCGCCGGCCGGGTGGTCGCGATCCTGCCGACCGCCCAGATCGACAGCCGCACCCTGACCGTGCGGATCGAGCTCCCCAATCCGGGCCGCCGCTTGCGGCCGGGCATGTTTGCGACCGTCCATATCGGCGGGGAGGGGAGCTCGGGCCTGCTGGTGCCGAGCGAGGCGGTTATCCGGACCGGGAAGCGGGTGCTCGTGATGGTTGCCGGCGCCGCTGGTCTTTACCGGCCGGTGGAAGTGCGGATCGGCCGGGAAGGGGGCGGCAGGACGGAGATCCTCGCCGGACTCGTCCAGGGCGAGAAGGTGGTCGCCTCGGGGCAGTTCTTGCTCGATTCCGAGGCGAACCTCAGCGGGATCGACGCCAGGCCGCTTGGCGGCGATGCGATGACGCGTGCAGGCGCGCGGCGATGATCGCGGCGGTCATTCGCGGGGCCGTGCGGATGCGCGTCCTGGTGCTGCTCGCCGCGCTGGTGCTGGTGGCGGCCGGGCTGGTCGCGGTGCGCTCGACGCCGATCGATGCGCTGCCCGATTTGTCCGACGTCCAGGTCATCATCCGCACCAGCTATCCCGGCCAGGCGCCACAGCTGGTCGAGAACCAGATCACCTATCCGCTGACGACGACGATGCTGTCGGTGCCGGGTGCTCGGGTGGTGCGCGGCTATTCCTTCACGGGCGACAGCTATGTGTATGTGCTGTTCGAGGATGGCACCGACCTTTATTGGGCGCGCAGTCGCGTGCTCGAATATCTATCCCAGGTGCAGGGGCGCCTGCCGGCGGGCGCGACCGCCTCGCTCGGACCCGATGCGACCGGGGTGGGCTGGGTCTATGAATATGCCCTGGTCGACAAGACCGGCCGGCATGACCTGTCGCAGCTGCGATCGATCCAGGACTGGTTCCTGCGCTACGAATTGAAAAGCGTCCCCGGGGTCGCCGAGGTCGCGGCGATTGGCGGCATGGTCCGTGAATATCAGGTCGTGCTCGATCCGGCCAAGCTGGTGTCCTACGGCGTCACCCAGGCGATGGTGAGCGATGCCCTGATGCGCGCCAATCAGGAGGCGGGCGGTTCGGTCGTCGAGCTTGGCGAGGCGGAATATACCGTTCGCGCCAGCGGCTATCTGAAGACGCTCGACGATTTCCGGGGCGTGCCGCTGAAGACCGCGGCCGGCGGCGTGCCGGTAACGCTCGGCGAGGTCGCGACAGTCCAGATCGGGCCCGAAATGCGGCGGGGTGTCGCCGAGCTGAACGGCCAGGGCGAGGTCGCGGGCGGCGTCGTCATCCTGCGCTCGGGCAAGAATGCCCGCGAGACGATCGGTGCGGTGAAGGCGAAACTGGAGGAACTGAAGCGCAGCCTGCCGGCCGGCGTCGAGCTGGTAACGACCTATGATCGCTCGGCGCTGATCGATGCCGCGGTCGATAATCTCCAGGGCAAGTTGCTCGAGGAGTTCCTGGTCGTTGCGATCGTCTGCGCGCTATTCCTGTGGCACGCGCGCTCGGCGCTGGTCGCGATCCTGACGCTGCCCATCGGCGTGCTCATCGCGTTCCTCGTGATGCGCCTCCAGGGCGTGAACGCCAACATCATGTCGTTGGGCGGGATCGCCATCGCGATCGGCGCGATGGTCGATGCAGCCGTCGTGATGATCGAGAACGCGCACAAGCATTTCGAACGCTGGGCGCACGACCATCCCGGCGAAACACTCGCCGGCGAGGAACGCTGGCGGGTGATCACGACCGCGGCGAGCGAGGTCGGGCCGGCGCTGTTTCTCAGCCTGCTGATCATCACCTTCTCGTTCATTCCGGTGTTCAGTCTCCAGGGCCAGGAAGGCCGGCTGTTCGCGCCACTCGCCTTCACCAAGACCTATGCCATGGCGGGCGCGGCCTTGCTGTCGGTGACCCTGGTGCCGGTGCTGATGGGCTGGCTGATCCGCGGCCGCATCCCGGCCGAACGCAGCAATCCGATCAACCGCTGGCTGACCGCGATCTATCGCCCCGCACTCGACTGGGTGATGCTGCGGCCCAGGGCCACGCTCGCCCTTGCCGCCCTCGTCTTCGCCACCACGGCCTGGCCGGTCAGCCAGCTCGGCAGCGAGTTCATGCCGCAGATGAACGAGGGCGACCTGCTCTATATGCCTTCGGCGCTCCCGGGCATCTCGACCGCGCAGGCGTCACGCCTGCTCCAGCAGACCGATCGGCTGATCAAGACGGTGCCGGAGGTCGAGTCGGTGTTCGGCAAGGCCGGCCGCGCCGAGACCGCGACCGATCCGGCGCCGCTCGAGATGTTCGAGACGACGATCCGGTTCAAGCCGCGCGATCAGTGGCGCGCCGGCATGACGCTCGAAAAGCTGGTCGAGGAGCTCGACCGGACGGTGAAGCTGCCCGGTCTCGCCAATCTTTGGGTGCCACCGATCCGCAACCGGATCGACATGCTCGCAACCGGCATAAAGAGCCCGATCGGGGTCAAGGTATCGGGATCGGATCTCGCCGAGATCGACCGGGTCGCGCGCGATGTCGAGCGCGTGGCGAAGAACGTGCCCGGCGTGAGCTCGGCGCTCGTCGAGCGGCTGACCGGCGGGCGCTATATCGATGTGAAGATCGATCGCGCGGCGGCCGCGCGCTACGGGCTCAACATCGCCGACGTGCAAAGCATGGTGTCGGGCGCGATCGGCGGCGTGACGGTCGGCCAGGCCGTCGACGGCCTGGCGCGCTACCCGATCAGCCTGCGCTATCCGCGCGAACTGCGCGACAGCGTCGATGCGCTTCAGAATCTTCCGGTGCTGACGCCGTCGCTCCAGCAGGTCACGCTCGGCACCGTGGCGGACATCCGCGTGACCGAGGGGCCGCCGATGCTCCGCAGCGAGAATGGCCGGCCGACCAGCTGGGTCTATATCGACACGCGCGGACGGGCGCTGGCGTCGGTGGTCGGTGACATCCAGAAGGCGGTCGCCCAGGGCGTGAAGCTCTCGCCCGGCATCAGCATCGCCTATACCGGCCAGTTCGAATATCTGGAGCGTGCGGCTGAACGGCTGAAGCTGGTGATACCGGCGACGCTGCTGATCATCTTCCTGCTGCTTTACGCGACGTTCCGACGGCTCGACGAAGCGGTGCTGATCATGGCGACATTGCCGTTCGCGCTGACCGGTGGTGTCTGGACGCTCTATCTGCTCGGCTACAACCAGTCGGTCGCGACCGGGGTCGGGTTCATCGCGCTCGCCGGCGTGTCGGCCGAGTTCGGGGTCGTGATGCTGATCTACCTGAAACAGGCACTCGCGGCCCGCGGGCCGGAGCCTTCCGCCGCCCAGGCCGAGGAAGCGATCCGCGAAGGCGCGTTGCTCCGCGTGCGGCCCAAGGCAATGACGGTGGCCGTGATCCTTGCCGGCCTGTTCCCGATCCTGATCGGGCACGGCGTCGGTGCCGAGGTGATGAGCCGTATAGCGGCACCGATGATCGGCGGCATGCTCACAGCACCTTTGCTGTCGATGCTGGTCGTGCCCGCTGCCTATCTGCTGCTGCGGCGTCGATCGCTGACCGATCCGGCCGGCTGATCATGAATCGGGTTCGAACGACCCGAGAAAGGCCGCGGCCGATGACACCAGACGCGCCGGGCATTGAGCCTCGCGCAGCAACTCGAGCGTCGCCTGCCGGTTGGTCACGATCTCCCAATGGCCGATACCGGCGAGCGCATAGGAGGCCGCGCGCGCCCGGCCCAGGCTGTCCGCCAGGATGGCAGGGGCGGGCGCATGGACCGCCATGCCATCGCCGGCAAAGGCGGCGTCCGAGATGCCGAGCTGGGCGCACGCCGCTTCCAGTGCGGCCGTGTCGTCGATCCGTGCCTGACGGTGTGCCGCCACGATCTCCTGCGCGGCCCGGTCGGCGACGACGCCGTCCTCCAGCAGGACAGGGGCTTTGGCGGTCCAGGCCTCGTCAGGGCATTTTCTGGACGCCGGCGCCATCGGCGTGAACGGGCGGCTTTCGAGCGGATAGATCCGACAGATTCGGGGTCTGTTCGCATAATTGCCGCAGCGCATGTCTGACTGGAGATGCGGGCACGCCCCCTGATGATAGGCCACCAGCATCACATGGACGCGAAACGGCATGCCGCCGATCTCGACGGCGAAGGAGGTGTCACGCCGGCTGGCAAGTTCGCGCTCGTCCGGCAACGGGTCGCGCGGCCAGGGGATCGCCTCGCACAGCAGCTGGACCTGATGGCCGTTGCCGGCCCAGACGATCGCCTCGTCAAGGCTCAGCGTGAGCCGCAGATCGTGGCAGCATCGCCCGCATTGCGTGCAGTCGAAGCATATCCTCGTCGCGCTGTTCATGACGGGGAATCTCCAGACGGTGGCCACCGCCTGGATGTTCGTCGCGACCCGGCGTCTGGTTACACCGGCGCGTGCATTTTGCCGTCAGGCCGCGCTGAAACGCGGGGCGGCACCGTTCATGTAGTAGCGCGGGCCGGTGGGCCTGGGTCCGTCGTTGAAGACGTGCCCGAGATGCCCCGCGCATCGGGCACAATGAACCTCGGTTCGTGTCATCCCGAAATCGGTGTCCGAACGCTCGGCTACGGCATGCGGGAGATGGTCATCGAAGCTCGGCCAGCCGGTGCCGCTGTCGAATTTCGTGGCTGGTGCGAAGAGTATTGGGGCGCAACCGGCAGAGGCGAAAACGCCGCTCCTATGCTCGCCGTTGAGCGGGCTCGAATATGGGCTCTCGGTTGCTGTTGTTCTGAGGACGGCATCTGGCCGCACCGCTGCTGAGGTATGGGAACAGGTCGGATGGATAGAGCGGAGTGACTCGGTTCCGACGCGATGTGCAGATATGCTCTGCTGACGGCTTTTCGAAAACGCTGAGTCTGGCATATCGTGGCCGGGTACAAAGTGAAATACTACCGACTGACACCGATCGTTGGTGAAAGCTGAAAATGAATTTTCGTCGGACTCTTTCTTTAACATCGACAGCGTAACATTTTGTCGGTTCCCGAGTCAGAATGTGGTCCTGCGCGGTAATGGTTTCTGTTCTATTTCAACACATTATACCATGAGCAGACAATGGAGTGGGAGTGACGTTCGAGGCCTTGGGCGCGGTACGTTATGCCGAATCCCGCGATTCAACCGCCCGGCGGACATGGCATGATCGCGCCGGCTCTTTTCTACCGTGAAGCATGCAACGCTGGCGCGGGCGCGTCCCGTCGTCGCCGCGTCGTGCCCTGTTTCGGTGCGCGCGCTTTCCCTGCCAATTCCCTGCCAGCTTTGCGCTAAGTATCAGTAATGAAGCGATAAGTATGATTTGGCAGGGAAAATAAAAAAATGCGCGACCAATGGCAGGGAAAACGGAGTGCGTTCAAAGCAATCAGCGCAAAATCCGAACCGTCCGCGATCAAGCGAGCGGGCCCTTGGCCGCGCCACGGTTCAGGCGCGCTTCTGACAGGCCGTTACCTTGGTCCCCGATGTCGCGCGGCGGAACAGGCCGATCGCACGTGCGCGTTCGATCGTGGCGATGGCGTCGCGGCGACAGGCGTGACGAAAGGCCTCGTCGCGGGTCGCCGGGTCCGCCGGTGATGCGCGTAGATCGGCGATCGCCTGGGTCAGCCGCGCTTCGAGCGTGTCCGCAACGAGTTGCAGCGCGACGGGCTCGTCGCTGTCACGCGAGGGAATGGTCGCCTGCGGCACAGTCTTCATCGCGACGTTCATCCCCTTCGTGCAGCTTGTCAAACCGCTTGCCTTACATACAATCTAGCGACAGATTTCAGCCGGTACAAAGCGAAAAGTTGGGAGAGCATATGCGGATGTGGCAACTGCGCGCCGGCGCGCACTCGCTTGATGATCTGGCGATGGTCGAGCAGGACAAGCCGAGCCCCGGCCCGGGTCAGGTGCTGATCCGCGTCCATGCCTGCTCGCTCAACTATCGCGATCAGATGATCGTCCAGGGGCAATATTTTGGCGGTTCGATCGACCGTGACATTACGCCTTTGTCCGATGGTGCCGGTATCGTCGAGGCGGTCGGGCCGGGCGTCTTCGGGACGAAGCCCGGCGATCGCGTGGCTGGCACTTTCTTCCAGAACTGGCGCGCGGGTCCACCCGTGCCAAATCCCGGCGTGGCGTTGGGCGCGGTGCCCGCGCCGGGTATGCTCAGCGAATATGTCGTCTTGCCTGAATATGGCATCGTGCCGATCGCTGAAAGCCTGTCGTTTGAGGAAGCTGCGACCTTGCCGTGCGCTGGGGTAACCGCCTGGAACGCGCTGATGGAGGGGCCGCGTGCCGTGGGGCCGGGCCGCAGCGTGCTGCTGCTCGGGACCGGCGGTGTCTCGCTGCTGGCGCTATCGATCGCCAAGGCGGCCGGCGCGCGCGTCATCGCCACATCGTCGTCCGACGAGAAACTCGCCCGCATCCGCGCGCTCGGTGTCGACGCGACGATCAACTATCGCACGACCCCCAACTGGGGCGCCGCGGCGGCCGAACTGGCCGGCGGTGGGGTCGATCACGTTGTCGAGGTCGGCGGCGCGGGCACACTCCAGCAATCGATGGCGGCGGTCGGCTTCGGCGGCGAGGTCGCGCTGATCGGGGTGCTGACGCGTGAGGGCGAAACCGGCCCACACGCGCTGATGTTCAAGGGCGCCAGCCTGCGCGGCATCTTCGTCGGCTCGGCGGCGATGGCGATCGCACTCAACCGCGCGATCGACGTGACCGGGATCAAGCCGGTCATCGGCCGCGTCTTCGACTTCGACGCGGCGCGGCAGGCCTATGAGTATCAGGCTTCGGCCGATCTGTTCGGCAAGGTCGTGATCCGTGTCAATTGAACCGGGCCCGGCGCGTTCCGGCGCCTGACCTGAAGGCTCGTCAGGCGGTGACCGGCCTGGCCGCGCGGTGAGCGAGTTGATCTGCCGATACCCAGGCGCCGTGGACCTGTGGTCGCAGCCTCACCGGCAGCGGCACGCGCGCGACTGCGCCGGCGGTGATGTCGCCGGCGTTGATCACCCAAAGCTCGGACTCGAACGCGCTCTCGCCGGTGCGGCGGTCGACCACCGTCAGCAACCAGCCGTCATGCCCTTCGACTGCGGCGGGCAGGTGGACGGGCTCGCTGATCGCCATTTCCGGCGGCAGCGCCATCGTCGTGACACGGCCGCTTTCGGGTTCGAGCCGCACCAGCGCGTTGAAGGCGGCGCCGACCGGGCCACCGGGCAGCGGCGGGCCGCCGGTCGGGTTCATGCTGCAATAAAAGACGAAGGGGTAGGGCCTGCCCTGATCCATGTCGCGCACGCGCGGCAGGTCGCCCGGCGGGCCGATCGGGCGTTCCTCGAAGCTGTCGTCGTTGCGGGTAAGATCGAAGGTCCAGCGGGTCAAAGCACCCTCTATCTCCCAGGGCTGGCGATGGATGCCGCCCGCCTCGCGCATGAAGGCGAAGGCATTGGTGTCGGTCAGACACAGGTCGAGATGGACCAGATCGCCCGCGTCATAAGCGTTGACGAGATGGAAGGCGGAGACGCCTTTGGGACCCTTGAACCAGCGCATTTCGGAGACCTTGCCGTAGCGCGGCATGATCCCGACCCAGCTTTCGAGATCCTGCTGATGCGCCCAATGCGCCCCGCCGGCCTTGAGCCGATCGAGATCGGCCGTCGTCGGGAAGATCGGAAAGATCGCGTGCCGCTCGGTGATCGCGAAATCGTGCACGCTGGCGCAATAGGGCGCCTCGAACCATTGTTCGGAAACGAGGTTGCCGTCGCGGTCGGCGATGCCATAGGCGATGTCGCGGCTGCACAGTCCGCTCGCCTCATAACCGAAGAAGAACATCTCGCCGGTAACAGGATCGACGCGCGGATGCGCGGTGAAGGTTTCGGACTTCAGCGCGCCGTAGAGATCCCAGCGCCCGATCGTGTCGAGCGTCTCGGGGTCGATCTCATAGGCCAGGCCATCTTCCTTGGTCATAAACAGCCGACCGGCGTGCCAGACGGGGGTCGTGTTGGCGACGGTGCGGTCACGGCCGGCAACTTCGGGGTCGTCGGTGAAGGGATTGCGGTAGCGGCCGAACAACGCGCGTCGCGCGGCACGTTCGAGCCGGTAGCGCTCGGTCTCGACATAGCGGATGTCGTAATCGACCTGCCCGTCCTCGAAGCGGAAGCGCGAAATCATGCCGTCGCCCGACAGCGCGACATCGTCGTCGTGCATCGGCACATGCGCCGGGTCGGGCACCGCGCGGAAGAAGGCGCCGCGGATCTCCGCCGGCAGGTGGCCGATCATCGGGAGGTTGCGGATCGAGCTCTCCATCCGCAGCGGCGTGTTCAGGCCGATGAAATGGATGGTCTGCGGAAATTCGCGCATCGTCGCTCTCCTGAATCCCGCGCCTTGCGTTGGGCGTCGTTGACGATATCGTATGTAGAACAAACGAAAATGAGAGGAAAGACATGCATATCGCAATCGTCGGCGCGAGCGGCAATGTCGGGCAGCGGCTCGTCGCGGAAGGGCTGCGGTGCGGGCATCGGGTGACGGCCGTGGCGCGCAGCGCCGGCACCGCGACCGAAGACGGCGTGACGTGGAAGACCGCCGATCTGGCGGATCCCGAAGCGACCGCCACGGCGATCGCGGGCAGTGACGTCGTGGTCCTGACGGTGCGTTTCGGCAACACCGATTTCGCCAAGGCGCTCAATTCGGTGCGTCGGTCGGGTGTCGGGCGGCTGCTCGTCGTGGGCGGTGCGGCGTCGCTGGAAATCGCGCCCGGCAAGGTGCTGCTCGACCAGCCCGACTTTCCAGATTTCATCAAGCCCGAGGCGACGCCGGCGCGCGCCGCGCTGGAAATGCTGCGCAGCGAAACCACGCTCGACTGGACCTATCTGTCGTCGTCGATGATGTTCGGCCCCGGCGAGCGTTCCGGGCATTTCCGCCTCGGCACCGACACGTTGCTGACCGCAGCCGACGGGAAGAGCCATATCAGCTATGAGGATTATGCGGTTGCTTTGCTCGATGAGATCGAGACGCCGAAGCATTCGCGGCAGCGCTTTACCGTCGGTTATTGAAGGCGAGCGGCGCGCCCCGGTCGGGACCGCGCCGCCCTCATCATTCAGGCCGCGACCGGCTCGTCCTCGGGGAGGGCGCCGATGACGGACTTCACTTCGAGGAATTCCTCGAGCCCGAACTTGCCGAACTCGCGGCCGTTGCCCGACTGCTTGTAGCCGCCGAACGGCATGTCGAAGGCGAGGCCGCCGGCGTTGACGAACACCGCGCCGGCGCGGATCTTCGGGACGATCTTCTTGGCGCGCGCCGGATCACCGGCAATATAGGCGCCGAGGCCATAGGGCGTGTCGTTGGCGATGCGCACCGCATCATCGTCATTCTCATACGGCATGATCACCAGCACCGGCCCGAAGATTTCCTCGCGCGCGATCGTCATTTCGGGGGGCACGTTCGAGAACACGGTCGGCTTGACGTAGAAGCCGGTGTCCAAGCCGTCGGGGCGGCCGGTGCCGCCGGTGACGAGCGTGGCGCCCTCGTCGATACCCTTCTGGATCAGCCCCTGGATGCGGTTCCACTGGCTCTCGTTGACGACGGGGCCGATATGGTCGCCCTCGGTCAACGGCTCGCCGACAGCCTTGGCGGCGAACATTGCGCCGACCATTTTCGCCGCCTCGTCATGCTGCGAGCGATGGACGAGCATCCGCGTCGGCGCGACGCAGCTCTGACCGGAATTGAGCAGCACGCCGCCAACACCGCCGGGAAGCGCCTTGTCGAGCGGAGTCCCTTCGAGGATGATGTTGGGCGACTTGCCGCCGAGTTCCTGCGCGACGCGCTTGACCGTGTCCGCCGCGTTCTTCGCGACCATGATTCCGGCGCGGGTCGACCCGGTGAAGCTCACCATGTCGATGTCGGGATGCTTGGCCAGCGCGGTGCCGACGCCTTCGCCGTCACCCTGGACGAGATTGAACACGCCGGCCGGTACGCCAGCGGCATCCATCACCTCCGCGAAGATCGCCGCCGAGCTCGGCGCTTCCTCGGAAGGCTTGAGGATCATCGTGCAGCCCGCGGCGAGCGCCGGGCCGACCTTGGCGACGATCTGGTTCATCGGCCAGTTCCACGGTGTGATCAGCGCCACGACACCGATCGGTTCGCGGACCACGGTGTTGTCGCCGATCTTCTCGCTGAAGTGATAGTCCTGCAGCGCCTTCAGCGCGTTGCCGAGATGGCCCATGCCCGAGCCGGCCTGCGCGGTTTTCGCGATCGAGATCGGGCAGCCCATCTCGGTGGCGATCGCTTCGGCAATGTCGGGCACGCGCTTGCCATATTCCTCCATCACGCGCTGCAGAAGCGCGATGCGCTCCGCCTTCGTCGTCTGCGAGAACGTCTCGAAGGCGCGCCGCGCGGCGACCACAGCATCGTCGACATCGGCGGCGGTGCCAAGCACGATCTCCGAGGCGACGCCCTGCGTTGCCGGGTTGATGACCTGGTGCTTGCGGCCACCCTTGCTGTCGACCCAGTGACCGTCGATGTAATTCTGCGTGTAGCTCTTCATGTAATCGTCCTCTCGGGGAAATGTCAGGCGGGGATCAGCCCCAGCGCGATGTCGGTGGCGGGGGTGCCCCACTTCTCGCGCGGCGGCATCGGGCGCGTGTTCCAGGCCGGATCGAGCGTGAAACTGGATATGGTGCGTCCCTCGGGAATCTTCCCGTTTCCGCCGCCCTGGGCATAATCGTAATAGAGCGTCATCAACTCGCGGTGCCCGTGATGCCGCTCGGCGACGGGATGCGTGACGCACGCTTCGTGCCAGCGCAGCACGCGCGTCAGATGCTGCGGAATCCGGTACGCCTCGTAATAGTCAAGAAACCACAGCCGCTTGAACATCGGCGTGAAGGCGACCTCTGCCCAACCAAATGCGTCGAACAGGAAATCGCGGTCGGGCGCGTAATAGCGCAGGAAATCATCGAGCCGGGCATATTGCGCATCGACCTCGGCCTTCAGCTCCTCACGCTTTGCGGGATCGCGGTTGAGGATCATGCGATAACCAGCGCCGGTGAATGCGCCGTCGGTCGCGCAGAGCATAGCCTCGACCGCATGCTCATAAGGGTCGCGTCGCGCGACCGACCGTTCGGGGAAGCGATCCTCGAAATAGCGCATGATCACCATGCTCTCCTTCAAGGTCTCGCCATTCTCCAGTTCGAGCGCGGGCAGGGCGGTGGTGCCGCGGGTCTTGCGTAGCAGCCAGTCGGGTCGCGGCTTCGAGATGTCGATCTCATGGTCGGCCATGATCGTCGACAGCCCCTTGAGGTCGAGCAGCAGCTCGACCCGCTCGGAAAAGGGGCAGCCGGGGATGTGATACATCCGCAGCATTCCACCGGCCGGCTCGTCGCTCCATCCCACGCTCTTACTCTCCATCTAGTTGCTCGCCGCAGACTTTGGCGCGGGCACCGTTCCCGCGCCGCGATTGAGCGGGGCCGGCGCGGCACCGCCGCCATCCTTGACGAACGGCGCGGGATCGCCGTCGCGCAGCTGCAGCCCGAACAGGCTGTGCATGCCCGGGTGGCGCCCCAGGCCACCATATAGGTCGAATCCGCGGTCGAGCCAGTCGCGCAGCGGGTCGTCCTCGGTCAGCGGTGGCGTCTTCGCGACCGATCCGGCCCACAGGAACACCGCGAGCGCGGTGAAGTCGGCATAGTTGGGCGTATCCCCGCCGAGCCATTTCGTCTCGCGCAACAACTGGCGCAGCGGCTCCAGCAAGGGCGGGACGAGCGGCAGCCGATCCTCGCGGCCATCCTGCGATTCCTCGAGCGTCCGCCCGCCGAGGAACCACTTCTCGCGCGTCGTGCGGACATAGTCATGGTCCTGCGGCAACGACAGGTCGTGATAGTCGAGGATGTAGCAGGAGAACCATGGCGAGATCGCGGTGCGCCAGAGCCAGCCATCGATGAATTTGGTGAGCACCTTCATGCTCGGTCCTTCGAACAGCATCGGCCGGTCGGGATAGGTCTCGTCGAGATATTCGGCGATCAGCCAGCTATCGAGCACCCACTTTCCGTCGTCGACGATCGCGGGCAGCCGTTCGGAACGCCCGCCGGTGCGATCGAGGATGCCCGTGAAGCCTCCGGGAACGAGATCGACGTCGAAGCCCTTGTGCGCGAGCGCATATCTGGTGCGCCACACGAACGGGCTGATCGTGCAGCCCGAGGCGAGTTGAAGATCGTAGAGGGTGATGCGGTTGTCTTGTGCCATCCGATGCGTCCTTCAGACCGCCGGGGCTGGTTGGCGGACGGGCATCTCGCTTTTCGATTTCGCGAACATCGTCTGCGCGGCGGGGCGGGCGTTGATCCGCTCGATCCATGCCACGAGGTGCGGCGTTGCCTCGTTGTTGACGACATCGGCGAAGCCGAACTGCATGCCGTTGGCGATGGCGAAGTTGCAGATATCGGCCAGCGTATAGCTGTCGCCGGCAAGCCACGGGCTTTCCGCCAGCCGCGCTTCGAGTTTCGCGACCGACACGCGAATCTTGCGCATCTCCTCGTCGAGCGTTTCCTGCGGGAAGCCGGCACGGGCGCTGCGCCATTTCACCTGCTGCTCGGGCACCGGGATGCGCTTTACCTGCTCCTCGAATGCCTCATCCGACAGTTTGCGCGCCATCGGGCCGATCATGCGCTCCCAGCCGATGGTCGAGACGCACCAGCAGAAATATTCGTCGACCCATTTCGTCCAGACGCGCATTTCGGCGATGGCGACCGGATCGGTCGGCCTGAGCTTCGGCGCATCGGGAAAGGCGTCTTCGAGATATTCGCAGATCACCGTCGATTCGGTGATGATGTGCCCGTCATGGTCGAGCGCCGGGACCTGGCCGCGCGGGTTGATCTTCTTGAACCAATCCTCGTGATGCTCGAAGCGGGTCGGATCGACGAAGCGCGGCGTGAAATCGAGCCCCTTTTCATAGAGCGCGAGCAATGGCTTCAGCGAATTGGCCGCCGGGCCAAAGCTGTACAGGGTCAGCATCGGGTTTCCTCTCCGTTTGACGCGGTTGGTGACGGTCGGGGAGGGCAACCACAAGTCGTCTGGCTATACTATCATTCGGACTAACGGCGCCGCGACCCCAGCCTGTCACTCGCAATGCCCAGCCTGTCACTCGCAATGATAGCGCCGGCAGTCGTCTTGCCCGGCCGGCGACTTTGCCCGATCCAGACCTCGCCCGGCCATCGCCAAGATGCGCGGGACCCTGGGAGAGGCACAAGATGCTCGAATTGCTGACGTCCGAGACCCCGAACGGCTGGAAGGTCGCGATCCTGCTCGAGGAACTGGGCGTGCCGTACAAGGTGACGCCGATCTCGCTAACCAATCGTGTCCAGAAGGAGGATTGGTACGTCGCGCTCAACCCCAATGGGCGCATTCCGACGCTGATCGATCATGACGACGGCGATTTCGCGATTTTCGAATCCGGCGCGATCATGATCTACCTCGCCGAGAAGTTCGGCCGCTTCCTGCCCAAGGACGTCCATGGCCGAAGCCGGGTGATCCAGTGGCTGATGTGGCAGATGTCGGGGCTCGGCCCGATGATGGGGCAGGCGACGGTCTTCAATCGCTATTTCGAGGACAAACTTCCCAAGGTGATCGACCGTTATGTGCGCGAGAGCCAGCGGCTGTTCGAGGTGATGGACCGGCGACTTGCCGACAACCAGTATCTCGCCGGCGACTATTCGATTGCCGACATCGCCTGCTTCCCCTGGGTGCGCGGCCATGAATGGGCGCAAGTCCCGATGGACGGGTTCGATCACCTCCTGCGCTGGTATGACGAGATCGGCGCGCGGCCTGCCGTCCAGCGCGGGCTGCTCGTCCCAGAACCGCCCAGGGCCGAGGAGATGGCGGAAAAGACCGTCACCCAGGGCAAGAATATCCTGGCCTGACGCGCAGTGACGCCCTTTTTCCAACGCACCGTCCGCATCGAATGGGGCCAATGCGACCCTGCGGGTATCGTCTACGCGCCGCGCTATTTCGATATCTTCGGCGAAAGCACCGTGCTGCTGTTCGAGGCGGCAGGGCTGCCGAAGAAGCGCGATATGCTCGCCGCGATGAACGTCGCGGGTTATCCGATGGTCGACGTGTCGGGGCGCTTTCTTGCGACCTGCAGTTATGGCGACGACGTGCTGGTCGAAACCGCCGCGCCCGATTTCGGCAACAGCAGCTTCACGATCCGGCACCGTCTTTCGCGTGACGGGCAAAGCTGCGTCGAATGTACCGAAAAGCGCGTGTGGACCGTGCCCGCGCCCGACCGCCCCGCCGGCTTGCGCGCCGAACGCGTGCCGGATGCGGTGCGGGCGCTGTTCGAAAGAAGAGGATGACCATGGCGACGATCGTGCAGCCCAGCCGTGCGCCCGAGGCAGTCGAGACGACGATCGATTATCTGATCCCGAGCTCGCGGATCAACCGACGCTTCTGGGCGCCGGGCCGCGAGGTCAACACCGGCGTCTACCAACCCTATCCCGTCACGATCCGCAACGCGCGCCTGGCGCCAAAGCCCTTCACGCTCGACGAGCACGGGTTCTGCCTGTCGCGTCAGCCGAGCGCGGTAGCCGATTTTCGCGACCCGGTGGCGGTGAAGGCCTATCCGGACGAGGTCGCCGCCGTCGCCCGCGCGCTGACCGGCTGCGACCTCGTCGTGCCGATGGGCGGGCAGTTGCGCTCGCCGGTCATTTCGGGGGCGGGGATTCAGCCGCCGGCGGCCGAGGCACATGTCGATTTCAACACCGCGACCGCGCACCGCATTGCGCGCGGGCTGTACGACAAGGCGGTGCCGGGCGGGCCGGGGTTCAGCCGCTTCATCGCCTTCAGCCTGTGGCGTACCTTCTCGCCGCCACCGCAGGACTGGCCACTCGCTCTGTGCGAATTCGGCAGCGTCGGCGAGGAGGATGCGGTCGCCAACGTCAAGGTCGATGTCGACGAGATACCGGAGGGCGATGCGCTGTTCGCGCCGATCGAGGGCGAGGAGGACATGGCCGCCGCGACGATTTTCCACCACAATCTCGCGCATCGCTGGTGGTATTTCCCCGACATGACCGCCGACGAGGTCATTTTCATCAAGTTCCACGACAGCGATCATGGCCGGGCGTGGCGCGCGCCGCACACCGCTTTCCATGACACCAGTCGGCCGGATGCCCATATTCGCGAGAGCTACGAGTTCCGCGCGATCGCCTTTTTCAGCAACTGACTGCCGGTTAACGGGGGATTTTTCGTGAGCGTTTCCTACGATATCGAGGCCGACTATATCATCGTCGGCGCAGGCAGCGCGGGCTGTGTGCTCGCCAACAGGCTTTCCGCCGAGCCGGGCAACCGCGTGCTGCTGCTCGAGGCGGGCGGCGACGATCGGCCGTTCCGGGAACCGCGCCAGTTCGTCTCGAACATGATGATCCACACCCCGATCGGCTTCGGCAAGACGCTGAACGACCCCAAGGTCAACTGGCTGTACGAGACCGAGCCCGATGCCGGGACCGACGGACGCGTCCATAAATGGCCCAAGGGCAAGGTGCTCGGTGGCTCCTCTTCGATCAACGGCCTGCTCTATGTTCGCGGCCAGGTAGAGGATTATGACGGCTGGCGGCAGATGGGGTGCCAAGGCTGGGCCTATGATGACGTGCTGCCCTATTTCCGCCGCGCGCAGAATCAGGAACGCGGCGCCTGCGACACGCATGGCAGCGGCGGGCCGCTCAACACCGCGGATTTCCCCGAGCGCAACGCGGTCAGCCAGGCGCTGCTCGATGCCTGTGTTGAGGCGGGCATCCCCTATTTGCCCGATCTCAACGCCCGCGATCAGGAAGGCGTCAGCTGGTTCCAGCTGACGACCCGGAACGGCCGTCGCTGCTCGACAGCCGTCGGTTATCTCCACCCGGTCGAAGGGCGCAGCAATCTGCGGGTCGAGACGCGAGCGCTGACCCAGCGCGTCCTGTTCGAAGGCAAGACCGCGGTCGGGGTAGAGTTCGAACAGAATGGACGCATCGTGCGCGCCCGTGCTCATGCCGAGGTGATCCTCGCGGCCGGCGCGGTCGAATCGCCGAAACTGCTCGAACTGTCGGGCATCGGCCGTGGCGCCGTGCTGCGCGAGCACGGCATCGCGCCATTGCATGAAGCACCGGGCGTCGGCGAGAACATGCAGGACCATTATATGATCGGCGCGCAATGGCCGGTGAAGCCGGGGCACCGCACCGTCAACCAGATGGCGCATGGCTGGAACCTGGCCCGCGAAGTCGCCAAATATGCGCTGACCCGCAAGGGCCTGCTCAGCTACGCGGTCGCGCACGTCGTCGCCTTCACCCGGACGCGGCCCGAGCTCGCCAGCCCCGACGTGCAGCTGCATCTCATGGCGGCGTCGGTCGATCTCAAGAAGCAGAATGAAGAGCAGGCCTTCGACCTCGAACGCACCCCCGGCGTGACGTGTACGCCCTGCCAGGTGCGCCCGGAATCGCGCGGGCATATCCATATCCGATCGAACGACCCCACCATCTATCCCGCGATCGTGCCCAACTATCTGTCGGATCCGATCGACCAGCAGGTCGCGGTCGCGCAGGTCAAGCTCATCCGCAAGGTCATGGCGCAGCCCGCGATCACGCCCTTTCTCGCGACCACGGGCGACCCGTTCGGCGACACCGATGAAGCGATGCTCGGCTATGCACGGATGGCGGGATCAACGCTCTACCACGTCGTCGGCACCTGCCGCATGGGGAGCGACCCGACGGCGGTGGTCGATCCCGAATTGCGGGTGAACGGCGTCGAGCGGTTGCGTGTCGTGGACGCGTCGATCATGCCGCGGATCGTTTCGGGCAATACCAATGCGGCGACGATCATGATCGCCGAGCGGGCGAGCGACCTGATCCTCGGTCGTCACAGGCCAGCGGCGCTCGCATCCTGAGCACGCACCCGGGCGGCTCTCCCGCCCCGCGTGCAATCGCGATCGTCGTGGCGGTCGTGATGTTCATGGGAATCCTGGAGGGGACGATCATCTCGACCGCGCTGCCGTACATGGCGCGATTTCGGTGTCGCGCCGGTCGATCTCGGCGTCGGGATCAAGGCCTATCTGCTCGTTTCGGCGATGTTCCTGCCGATCAGCAGCTGGGTCGCGGAGCGGCTCGGCACCAGACGGGTGCTGATGGCGGCGATCCTCGGTTTCGCGCTCGCCTCGTTGCTCTGCGGGGCGAGTACCACCCTGACGGGGTTCGTCGCGGCGCGCGCGCTGCAGGCGTTCTTCTCCAGCCTGATGGTGCCGGTGGCCAACCTCGTCCTGCTGCGCGTCACGCCCAAGCGCCAGTTGGTGCAGATGATGGCGATCAGCACGACGCCGGCACTGATCGCGCCCGTCATCGGTCCACCGCTCGGCGGCTTCATTACCGCCGGGCTGGGCTGGCAGTATATCTTCTTCATAAATCTGCCGCTCGCCGCGATCGGCATCGGGCTCGTCTGGCGGATGGTGCCTGACCTGCGCGCCGAAACGCATGCGCCCTTCGATCTGCGCGGCTTCATACTCGTCGCGACGACGCTGGCCGGCGCTGTCCTCGCGATGGAGCGACTCGGCGCACACCCCGCCGCATGGCATGCGCCGGCGTTGCTCGCCGTCGCCGCCGGGGTGACGGGTGCGCTTGCCGTGCGTCACCTGCGTCGCGCGGCAGCGCCGATCGTGCCGCTCGCCGCGCTGCGCCATGGCACCTTCCGCAGCATCGCCTTCGGTGCGGGCTTCCTGATGCGGCTGCCGTTCATGGGGCAGGCGCTGCTGTTGCCGCTCTATTTTCAGGTCGGCTTCGGGCTGTCGCCGGTCGCGACGGGTGTCCTGCTGCTGGCGCAGAATCTCGGCGACCTGATGCTCAAGCCGATTGCGGGCGCCGCGATCACCGGGCTGGGGTTCCGTAACGCGCTGGTCACGGGCACCGCGACGATGGTCGTCGGGATTGCTGGCATCGAGTTGCTCCAGCCCGCGATGCCGTTCTGGTTGTTGTGTTTCGCCCTGCTGGTCGTGGGCGCGGCGCGCTCGATTGCCTTTACCGGGATGATGGCCCTGACCTTCGCCGACGTCGAGCAGGAAGAGTTTGCCGGCGCGACCGTGCTCAACAATCTCGCCAACGCGCTTTCGGCGGCGCTGGGCGTGTCGCTCGCGTCGCTGCTGGTCAACCTGGCGGTCGGGGAAGGGGGCGGCGCGGGATCGCTCGCGGATTATCGCGTTGCGATCCTGTGCCTCGCCGCAGCCGGCGCGATGGCGATCCCGCTGTTCGCGCGCCTGCCGCGCGATGCCGGTGCCGCGGTAAGCGGCCACCGGCTCAGAACCGAGCCTGGCTGAGCGTCGGCGCTAGCGCACGCTTTCCGCCAGTTGTGCGAGATGGTCGGCGCTTGCCTTGTCGAGTGGGGCGAACAGCAGCAGGCGCTGGCCGGGCGCGCCCTCGACGACATAGGACGAGTGCCAGAAGCCGATGTCGCCAACGCCAGGCATGAGCGCGGTGTTGACGTGTTCGAAATAGGGAAGGATCTCGGATTCCCTCCAGCATTCGCGGAACAGCTCGCTCTTCTCCATCATCTCGGTGATGATCTCGTCGAAGATCTCCGGCTTCGAGGTACGGCTATAATCCCACTTGAACCGTGCGACGAGGCGGTGTGCCATCTCGCGAAAATGCGCGCTGTCGGTGCGATAGCGATCATCGAGCATCAGGATCTTGAACAGGTTGCGCTCGCTGCGCGGCAACGGGCCATAATCGCGAAAGGCACGGGCGACGAGTGCGTTCCAGCCGATCACGGTCCAGTCCTCGATGATCACCAGCGCCGGAATCGACAGGCTGTCCATCATGTGCTGCGTCGCTGGGCGGATATCCTCGTCGGTCTGCGTCTCGAGCGGCGGGGGGCGATGTTGCGCCAGCGCAAAGAGGAATTCGCGCTCGTTGCTGTCGAGCCGCAGCGTGCGGCCGAGGCGCTCGATCATCGGCACCGACAGCTGGACGTCGCGTCCCTGCTCGAACCAGGTGTACCAGGTGACGCTCATGCCGGCGAGTGCAGCCACCTCCTCGCGACGCAGCCCCTTGGTGCGTCGGCGTTCGCCGACCGGCAGGCCGACATCGGCGGGCGACAGGCGCGCCCGGACCGACTTGAGAAAGCGGGAGAGTTCTTCGCTTCGCGCCATGACTTATCCAGTTACTCCCAATGATGGCACAGCGAACCGTCTAGTCCGATCGAACGGCTTCTGCGACTCCCGATTGCGTAGCGCGAGCCGGTGTCCCGCTCGCCATAGGAGAGTAAGCGTGCCCGACAAGGTCTTTATTACCTGTGCCGTTACGGGCAGTTCCCCGATCCCCAATCATCCGAATTTCCCGTTCCGGCCCGAGCATGTCGCGGCCGAAGCGCTTGCCGCGGCCGAGGCGGGGGCGGCGATCATTCACCTGCATGAACGCGATCGCGATACGGGGGTGCCGAGCCAGGCGCTGGACGATTATCGCGAGGTCGTCGGCCTGATCCGGGCGAAGAACGACGCGGTGATCCTCAACGTCACCACCGGCCCCGGTTGTACCTGGATGCAGAGCGACGAAGACCCGGCGGTGGCCGGACCAGGAACGCTGATGTTCACCGCCGAGCGCCGGCTCGAGCATATCCTCGACCTCAAGCCGGACATGTGCACGGTGGATATCTGCACGATGCAATTATGGGGCGGCGTTGCGATCAATCTCGATCCGATGATCACCCGCATGGGGCACATGATTCAGGATGCGGGCGTGTTGCCCGAGATCGAATGCTTTGAGGCGGGTGATTTCGTGTTCGCCGACGATCTGATGGCGAAGGGCGCGCTGCCCGCCAACGCGCCTTATTCCTTCGTGCTGGGCACCAAATACGGCCTGCCGGCGACCCCCGAGGCGATGATGTACAGCAAGAACCAGTTGCCGCGCGGCGCGCGCTGGACCGGCTTTGGCGTCAGCCGCCATTCCTTCCCGATGGCGGCGCAGGCGGTGCTGCTTGGCGGCAACATTCGCGTCGGATTCGAGGACACGATCTTCCTGCGCCGCGGCCAGCAGGCAGCCGACAATGCCGATCTGGTCCGCTGGGGCGTCGACCTTGTCGACCGCTTGGGCGGCGATGTCGCCAGTGTCGACGAGACGCGCGAGATGCTCGGGCTCAAACACTAAGCACGTACACATAACGAGGGAGAGGAAAATCATGGCCCATGAGGCTGCACCAGGCACGACGCCGATGGCGGACGTGACCGGCAAGACCGCGTTCATCACCGGCGGCGCGAACGGCATCGGGCTGGGCATTGCCCGCGCGCTCGTCAAGGCGGGCGCGAATGTGGTGATCGCGGATATTCGCGAGAGTTCGCTCGCCGAGGCGAAGGCGTCGCTCGGCGCGGACGCGCAGGTCGAGACGGTGCAGCTCGACGTGACCGATCGTCCCGGCTTCGCGCGTGCCGCGGACCAGGCCGAAGCGCGCTTCGGCAAGATCCATCTGCTGATCGGCAATGCCGGCGTCGGAATCATGGGACCGATCGTCGACGCGCGCTACGACGACTGGGACTGGGCGATGGGGGTCAATTTCGGGGGCGTGATCAACGGCCTCGTCACGATCCTGCCGCGCATCAAGGCGCATGGCGAGGGCGGGCAGATCGTGACGACCTCGTCGCAGTCGGCGCTCGTGCCGATCTCCTTCTCGGCCACCTATACGGCGGCGAAAGCTGCGGTGCTGGGCCTGTCGGAAGCGATCCGCGGCGAGCTGGCGGCCGAGAATATCGGCGTGTCCGCGTTCATGCCCGGCCCGGTGCAGAGCAACATCGCGATGTCGGGCGAACTGCGCCCCGACGCATTCAAGGCCGACAGCGGCTACCGCGCGCGCGAGGAGGAATTGGGCAAGCGCGCCGTATCCCCGCTGTGGATGACGGCGGACGAGGTCGGCGAGCGCGTGCTTGCCGGCATCCGCGCCAACGACCTCTACATCCTGACGCATCCCGAATTCGCTGCGGGGATGCGCACGCGCTTCGATGCAATCCTCGCCTCGATGCCCGACGAGGAGATCAACCAAGAACGCGCCGAAGCGATCGGCTTTTTGCTGCGCAACAAGGAGTTCGAAGACCAGCTGGCGCGGCGCACCGCGACGCCCGTCACGCTGCCGGGGGCGGGGGCATGACCAGGGTCGCAGGGCGCACCGCCTTCATCACCGGCGGCGGCTCCGGCGTGGCGCTGGGCCAGGCCAAGGTCTTCGCCGAGGCCGGGTGCAAGGTCGCCATCGCCGACATCCGCCAGGACCATCTCGATGAGGCGATGGCCTATTTCGCGGGCACCGAGCATGAGGTGATGGCGGTGAAGCTCGATATCACCGATCGCGCCGCCTATGGGGCGGCGGCCGATGCGGTGGAGGCGAAACTCGGGCCGGTCGAACTGCTGTTCAACACGGCGGGCGTGTCGATCTTCGGGCCGCTACAAAAGGCGACCTATGACGATTGGGACTGGCAGCTGAGCGTCAATCTCGGCGGCGTGATCAACGGCATCCAGACCTTCGTGCCGCGCATGATCGCGCGCGGCAATGGCGGGCATATCGTCAATACCGCCTCGATGTCGGCTTTCGTCGCATTGAAGGGGACGGGGATTTACTGCACGTCGAAGATGGCGATCCGCGGCCTTTCCGAATGCCTCGCGCTCGACCTCGCCGAGCATGGGATCGGCGTGTCGATGCTGTGCCCCGGTGCGGTCAACACCAACATCCATGAGGCGGTGCTGACGCGGCCGGCGCATCTGCAGAACACGGGCTATTACGGCGCCGACCCGGAGATGTTCGCGCACCTGAAGCGCGTCATCTCGGTCGGCATGGAGCCCGAGACGCTCGCCCGCTATGTCGTGAAGGGTGTCGAGGACGACCAGCTCTATATCCTGCCTTATCCCGAGTTCCGCGGCACGCTGGAGGAAATCCACGAACGCGTGATGACCGCGCTCGCCAACCCCGAGGACGATCCGGAATATGAGGCGCGGGCGGCGCATGGCGTACCGGGCGGGCAGAAGAAGGAGCCGGTGGAGGGCTGATCCGGCTCGCCGCGTTGCTGGCCGTAGCGTGCCGGGCAGCGTGACGCTGCCCGGCATTATCGGCTTACGCCGGCTGGGTGGTGCGCCAGCCTTCCTGATAGGTTTCGCGCGCGACGCGCGAATAGGGGATCGAACTGACGATCGCGCGCACCTCGAGCTGCTTGTGCGGCTCGACCGTCGTCTTGCGCGTGCCGCCATTCGGCTCGCCCCACACGACCTTGACCTCGGTCCCGACCTCGATCGAAGGATCGATCGTCGCCAGGCTCAGCGCGCTCTTCTCGTTGAAGCTGTAGCCGGTGAACATCGAGACACCGACGTCCTTGCCCGACGCGTCCTTGACCACGTCGTAGTTCGACGAGGCATAGTTGGCGAGCGGCAGGTCGAAGAACTTGTACTGGTCGCCATCGGGGTCGAACAGGGAGGCGAAGATCTTCGCCATGTCATCGGGGTTCCAGGCGAGCGTGACCTTCTTGCGCTGCGCGGCGGGATCGATTGCCTCAAGCGCCTCGCGGCCGTGGAAATCGTGATCGAACTTCACGAACGGGCCGTAACCCAGCTCCCACGGGTTGAGATAATAGTCCTCGATCTTCTCCGAGACGAAGCTGCCGCCGATCGAGCCGGTCGCCTCATAGCTGTCGGCGCCGAGCCACTCGCGATACGCCTTCAACTTCTCGCCGGTGTAGATGGCGGGGAGCGGGGAGGGGATCCAGCCCGATTCGAGTGTGTTCGACGGATAGGCGCGGCTGCCGCACGGCACGATGCCGAATTCCTTGCCTGCCTCGAGGATGGCGGCGCGGATTTCCTCCTGCTCGTCATAGGGCCCCCAGATCTCCAGACCCGGCGCGCCCGACATGCCGTGACGCAGCGTGCGGACCTTGCGGCCGGCAATGTTCATCTCGCTCATGTTGAAGAATTTGAGCTGTTCGAGCGGACCGCCGTGGAGCTTCTCGATGATCGACCAGGCGTTGGGGCCCTGGATCTGGAAGCGCCAGTTGATACGCTTCACCGGCTTGCCCATCGGGCGCGACGGGCTGCGATCGTCCTTGACGATCTCGACGTCGTAGCCGCCGGTCTCGGCCTGGAACATCAGCCAGTTCGCGGCGGGGGCGCGGCCGACATAGACGAATTCCTGCTCGGCCAGCCAGAAGATGATGCCGTCGCCGATGACATGGCCATAGGGCGTCGTCGGCACATATTGCTTGGCCTTGTTGACCGTCCACCCCTTGGGCGAATTGATCATCGTCTCGGTCAGCAGCTTGAGCGCGTCGCGGCCGCGGATGAACAGGTCGACCATGTGGTGCGACTGGTCGAACAGCACGGCGCTATGCTGCCACGCCCATTGCTCGCTGCGCCAGTTGTGAAATTCGGCCGCAACGACCGGATAGACATAGGCGCCGAGCTGCGAGTTGCGCAGCATTTCGACGGGATTGCCCGCCGCGTTCAGCACCGATTCGAGATTGTTTGCCATCGATCATCTCCCTTGTACGCCTCACAGCCGTTTCCCGGCTGTGAGCAAAGCCCATGGGCTCCTCATAGAATAAGTTGTATGCGACGCAAACGAATATCGTGAGGTGCGGTGGTGCGGCGCGACGGCTTGCGGAGAGGGGAGATGACAAAATGACGGTGGAAGCGCTCGACCATATCAACATCGTGACGGCGGATCTCGACCGAGCGGAAGGCTTCTATCGTGATTTGCTCGCGCTCGACTCGCGCCCCGCGCCGCCGCCGCTGACCCATGAAACCGCGCGGTGGATGTACGACAACAACGGACGTGCCGTGCTGCACCTCAACGGCCTCGACGCGCCGCGGCTGATGGATCGCGACATGGCGCCCGGTCCGACCGGCGCGTTGCACCATGTCGCGTTCCGCTGTGTCGGCCGCGATGCGGTGGTCGCGCGCCTTGTCGCGCTGGGGATGGATTATCGCTGCAACGAGGTGCCGGCTGCCAATCTGCGGCAGCTGTTCGTGACCGACCCCGAGGGCGTCGTGCTCGAGCTCAACTTCTTCGGCGCTTAGCGCTCAGCGCGCGTGGCCCGACCAGGTGCGCAGGCCGGGCTCGGTGTGGTCGGGCATGGCCAGCGCAATCTGCATCGCCGGGCGGGCGGTAACGCGGTCGCGCCATGCGACCAGCCGGGGGAAGCGCGTCGCCACGGCCATTTCGGGGAACATCCGTTCGACCATCATGCCGCAATGGGCATAGAAATTGATGTCGGCGAGCGTGTAGCTTTCCCCGGCAAGCCATGACGTGGCCGCGAGTTGGGTCTCGACCTTGTCGAGCGCGTATTCGATCTTGGCGGTGGCATTGGCCAGTTGCTCGTCGGAGAAGCCCGATCGCGCCGCTTTCCACTTTGCGCGCTGATCGGGCAGGGGGATGCGCGACATCATTTCCTCGAAGTCGCCGCTTTCGATCTTGCGCGCTATGATGCCGACCATGCGGTGCCAGCCATGCATCGAGACATGGCTCATGACATGCTCGTCGACGAACTTGTTCCAGTAGCGCATCCGCGCATTGCCCTGTGGCGTGTTGGGACGGAGCGGCGGCGCATCGGGAAAGGCGTCTTCGAGATATTCGTTGATGACCGTGCTGTGGGTGACGATGAATCCGTCGTGATCGAGCACCGGAACCTGGCCTTCGGAATTGATCGCGACGAACCACGGCTCATGCTGCTCGAACTTGTGCAGGTTGACGTACACGCTCTCGAAAGGAAGTTCCTTCTCGAACAGCGGCGCCATCGACTTCAGCGAATTGGCGAGCGGTTCGGCGTGATAATATTTGAGCGCCATGCCTTGGTCCTAGACGGAAAGCGTGTTGAGGATTCCGCCATCGACCGCCCATGACTGGCCGGTGACATGGCTGGCAGCGTCGGACAGCAGGAAGGCGGCGACCTCCGCCACCTCCTCCGGCCGGCCGGTGCGGCCCTGCGGGGTACGCGCGTTCATCGCGGCGAGCGCGCCTTCGCCGAGGTTGGCGAGCATCTCGGTTTCGATGAAGCCGGGCACGATGCAATTGGCGCGGACGCAGTGCGGCGCGGCCTCGATCGCCACAGCACGCACGAGACCGAGTACGCCGTGCTTTGAGGCGACATAACCCGGATTTTGCGCCATGCCGCGCTCGCTGGCGAGGCTGCCGGTCACGAGGATCGCACCGCGCCGCCGTGCGATCATGCCGGGCAGGACCTGCTTCATCGCCCAGAAGGGCGCTAGGAGGTTGGTCCGCAGCACGGCTTCGAAAACCGCGTCGTCATAGTCGCTGAACGGCGCGAACGCGCCGCCCGTCCCGGCATTGGCGAACAGGCCGTCGATCGGGCCGAACGCCAGTTCGGCGGCGGCCAATGCTGCAAGCAATGCTGCACGGTGCGAGACGTCGGCTGGTGCAGCAAAGGTCTCGCCGTCGGCCGCGGCGCGTACCGCTTCGATCGCTTCCGCGCGGCGCGCGATGAGCGATACCTTGGCGCCGCGCGCGGCGAGCAGGATGGCGGTCGCCCGGCCTATGCCCGACGACGCGCCGGTCACGACGACATGGCGACCGGCGAAACCGGTCATCCGAGCCCCAGCACGCGCACCGCATTGTCCTTCATGATCAGCGGCAGCACCTCGTCGCGGAAACCGGCTTCCTTGGCGGCGTCGATCCACTTTTCGGGCCGGATCAGCGGCCAGTCGGAGCCGAACATCATCTTATGCTTGAGCTGGGTGTTGGCGTACTGGATTACCTGCTTCGGGAAATATTTCGGCGACCATCCCGACAGGTCGATAAAGACATTGTCCTTGTGCAGCGCCATCGACAGGCTCTCGTCGGTCCATGGCCAGCTTGGATGCGCCAGGATGAACTTCATGTCGGGGAAATCGACCGCGACATCATCGATCAGGATCGGCTGGCCATATTTGAGTCGCAGCCCGCCGCCGCCGGGCATGCCCGTTCCCATGCCCGAATGGCCGGTGTGGAAGATCGCCGGCAGCTTGTGTTCGGCGATCACCTCATAGATCGGATAGGCCATGCGGTCGGCCGGGTGCGCGTCCTGCGCGATGCCGTGGAACTTGAAACCCCTGACCCCGTAATTCTCGACCAGGTCGCGCGCCTCGCGCGCGCCGAGCTTGCCCTTGTGCGGATCGATCGAGGCGAAGGGGATGACGATATCGTCATTTTGCGCCGCGATCTCGGCGACTTCGTAATTGCTGATCCGCTTGGTGCCCATGCCGCATTCGGCATCGACCGTGAACAGGCAGAAGGCGATGTTGCGCTCGCGATAATAAGCGATCGTCTCCGGCATCGTCGGGCGCTTGCGGTCGGCCTTGAAATAGGTGGAGGCCGCGTCGAAGAACTTCGCCATGACCGGATCCTCGGGGTCGTGGCACGACACCTCGGCATGGACATGGACGTCGATCGCAGAGATTTTGGAGAGGTCGATCGCCATTTTCCTGAATTTCCTATCGTCGCTTAACGGGGCGCGGGCTTGGTGCGGAGTTCGAGCGCCTTGTCCTCGTTCGCCCGGCTGATGAGATATTGCCGGATCGCCTCGGCATCGGCGGCGGTCAACGCCGACTTGAACGAGACCATGCCGTTCTCGTGTAACGCGCCGTCGATCACCACGGTGCGGATCGTTTCCGCAGCATTGAGCGCGCCCGAATGCCGGAGATCGGGGTTGAGCCCGCCGGCCACCGCGGCATCGCCGTGGCAGACGCTGCAGTAGCGGCCATAAAGTTGCCCGCCGCGCGCTACCTGCTGGGGCGTGCCGTGGAAGGCGGGCGGATCGAGCACGAGTTTGGTCATCGGCGGGGCCGGGGGCAGGGCGCCCTTGGCGCCGAGCTTGAAGACCAGTAGCCGGCTGATGTTGCGCGTCGAACCCGATTTGCGCGCGAGCACGCCGGTGGCGATGTCCCAGACACCGCCCCACCCGGCGAGGACCGCGACATATTGCTGCCCGTTTATGGCATAGGTCATCGGCGCGGCGATAATCCCGGTCTGGGCGGGGAAAGACCACAGCCTGCTGCCCTTGTCGGCGCTATAGGCAACGAACTGGCCCTCGGCATTGCCCTGGAAGACGAGATTGCCGGCGGTGGTCAGCGTGCCGCCATTCCACGGGCCGACCTGTGGCACCGTCCAGCGGACCTTGCCTGCGACAGGGTCCCAGGCAATCAGCGCGCCGGTCGTCGCCTTCATCGCGCCGGCCCGCGCATCGGCATTGGCAGGCATCGCGGTGGCGGCGCTGTCGAGCGCGGTCTGGAAGCCGATATCGGACGGCTTCCAGTCCTTGGCCGCCGCATAAGGGAAACCAGCGATGTTGGCCGGCAGATAGACCAGTCCGGTCTTCGGGTTGAAGCTCATCGGTTGCCAGCTATGTGCGCCGCCGGCACCGGGCAGGCCGATGAACGGCGCCGCCGACTTTTCGTAGCGCGCGGCGGGGTTTATCGCGGGACGACCGGTCTTGGGATCGAACGACGAGGCCCAGTTGACCGGGACGAACGGGTTGCCGGAGATGAACTGTCCGGTCTTGGCATCGATCACATAGAACACCCCGTTCTTTGGCGCGTGGAGCAGCACGCGGCGCTGCTGGCCGTCGATGGTCAGGTCGGCGACGGTGATCTGGGCGTCGCTGTCGAAGTCCCAGCGATCTTCCGGCGTCTCCTGGAAATGCCAGACATAGGCGCCGGTGTCGGCATCCACCGCAACGATCGACGAGGTGTAGAGACTGTCGCCGGTCCGGCCCGTCGGTGCCGGGTTCCAGGGTTCGGCATTGCCGGTGCCGAAGAAGACGAGGTTGAGCCGGGGATCGTAGGTGATTGAATCCCACACCGTGCCGCCGCCGCCCAGCTTCCACCATTCCCCGGTCCAGGTCTTGGCTGCGGCCTCCATAGCCTTGTTCTCGAAACCATCGGCGGGGTTGCCGGGTACGGTGTGGAAGCGCCACGCCTCGGCACCGGTTTCGGCGTCGAACGCCGCGAGATAACCGCGCGCCTTATATTCCGCGCCACCGCTGCCGATCAGCACCCGCCCCTTGACGATGCGGGGCGCACCGGTGATCGAATAGTCGGTCTGGTTAGGGACCACGACCTTCTCCCACACGACCCGTCCGGTCGCCTGATCCAGCGCAACCAACCTGCCGTCGAGCGTCCCGACATAGAGTTTGTCGCCATAGAGCGCGACGCCGCGGTTGACCGCGTCGCAGCATGCATGCGCCAGCGTGGCACGCGGCACCTTGGGGTCGTAGGACCATTTTGCCTTGCCGGTCGCGGCGTCATAGGCCTTGACCATGCTCCACGCGGTCGAAACGTAGAGCGTGCCATTGTGCATCAGCGGTGTCGCTTCCTGGCCGCGCGCGGTTTCCAGGTCCGCCGACCAGGCAAGGCCAAGCTGGCCGACGCTGTCGCTGCTGATCTGGGTCAGTGGCGAGAAGCGCTGTTCGCTATAGTCGCGACCGTAGCTTAGCCACTCGCCGCTTTCGGGGGCGGCGATCCCGGCGTCGGTCACGCCGCTCTTCGCCAAGATCGCGACAGTGGGGCCTGACGGGGCGGTCGCATGACAGGCAGCCAGAGCCAAAGCCAGCACGGTGCTCGCCATCAGTGCCGCGCCAGGTCTCCCCGTCGATCGCCTCATCCTCAACATCCTCTCGCCCCGTACCTGCTCAATTCACCAGCCGGTCACCGCGCCAATAATCAGCGCGCAAGGCCTTCTTGTCCATCTTGCCCGTCGGTGTCCGGGGGATGTCATCGACGAAGGTGATGGTCTTGGGTGCCTTCACGCCACCCAGACGCGCCTTGGCGTGGCTGATGATAGCCTCCGCCTCGATCGCATCCGCGACGACGATCGCATGGACCGCCTCGCCCCATTTGTCGTGCGGGATGCCGATCACCGCGCATTCACGCACTTCTGGCAGCTCCGTGATCGCCGCCTCGACCTCGGCGGTGAAGACGTTGAAACCGCCCGTCACGACCATGTCCTTCTTGCGATCGACGATATAGTAGAAGCCATCGGCGTCACGGTAGGCGACGTCGCCGGTATGGTGCCAGCCGAACAGGCGCGCTTCCGCGGTCGCCTCGGGCATCTCGAAATATTCCTTCGATACCAGCACGCCGCGCACGACAATCTCGCCGCGTTCGCCATCGGGCAGCAAATTGCCGTCATCGTCCATGATGCCGACCTGCACCGACCGCGTCGGACGGCCGCAACTTGCCAACCGCTCGGGATGTTCGCCGCGCGCGGCGGCTGCGACGACTTCGGGCGGGAGCCATGTCGTGATCATCGGCGATTCGACCTGGCCATAGGCCTGGCACATGCAAGGACCGAAGACCGTGACGGCCTGGCGCAGTTTTTCGGGCGACACTGGCGAGCCGACGAGAATGAAATAGCGTAGCGACGAAACGTCCTGTCGCCCCAGTTCGGATGAACCGAGCACGCCGTAAAGCGCGGTCGGCGGCAGATACATGTGCGTGACGCGATGCTGCGCGATCGTCTGCAGCACCTGGTCCGCATCGAAGCCGGGAAGGATGACCTGCGTCGCGCCGAGCGCCATCGTGCCGAGCGCGACCGGTCCGGCGGCATGGGTTATCGGCGCGACGACGAGCGAAACGGGGTTCTCGACCTCCCTGCCGACGGCTGCGCCGAGGGTTTCGAGCATCGTGCCCCAGCCCAGGTTCGTCACCACAACGCCCTTTGATGGCCCGGTCGTACCGCCGGTGGGGAACAGACCGACAATGTCGTCCGGCGCGCCGAAGGGATCGGAGAAATCAGGCAGCGCCGTGGCTGCCGCGGTCGAAATAAACGCATCAAGCGACGGGTCGTCGCCGATCGATCGGTCGAGGCAGACAAAATGGGTCAGGGTCGGGCAGCGTTCGCGCAAGACCGCCACGTCTTCGGCCATGCTCGAATGATAGAACATCCAGCCGCAGCGCACATAGGAAAGATACGCCGCGTTCGCATCGATCGCGTTGCGCGTATTGACCGGCACCCATTGGCCGTTGGCGCGCCAGATCGCCAGCAGAGCGACCATGATCGCGGCGCTGTTGGGGCCGTAAAGCGCGACCGGCTGCTGATTGGTGAAGCCGGCCGCATACATCGCTGCGGCGATCCGCTCGGTCAGCGACTTGACCTCGGCGAACGTCAGACGTTCGCCACTGGCCACGTCGACAAGCGCGGTACGATTGGGGTCGACATCGTGACCCTGGTCGAAATAGTCGATCGAGCGCATCTCAGCCCCAGCGATTGATTTCGGGGCCTGGCGCCCAGACAGTTTCAGGCGCGGGCACGGTTGCGAGCGCGAGGGCGCGCGCGACCGACGGCCGCGCCTTCACCCGATCGAGCCACGCTGTGGTCCGCGGATGGGAAGCGAACGCCTCGGGGGTCAGCTGTGGCATGCCGGCCAGCCAGGCGTAGCTTTCGAGATCGGCGATGCTGAAATCGTCCATCAGCCACGCGCAGCCGTCGGCCAGTTGCGCCTCGACCTTGTCGACGCCCTGCGCGATTTTGTTGCGGCTGTCGTCGAGCTTGCCCTGGTCGAAACGTCCTTCGACCGCATCGCGCCAGCGATCCGCCAGGTCGATGCTGGCGATGCCGGCCGGGACGGCCCGTGGTGGGGTGTGGTTCAGGCCAAGATAAGCGGCGGCCGGGGCGATGCGCTCGATGACATAACGACACCACGCCATGGTCTGCCACCGGGCATAGGGATCGGCGGGTCGCAGCGACGCGCCGGTGCCGAGATCGTCGAGATAGCAGGCAATGAATATGCTGTCGGCCATCGGTGTGCCGTCGACGACGAGCACCGGACCTTCGCCTTCGATCGACTGATCGACCTCCATGGCGCGCGGTACGGTGCCGCCATGGCGCTCGCCGGCGGCGAGATCGATCCCGACGAGCGTCAGGTCGACCTGCTTTTCGAACGCGGCAGCGAGCACGGTGAGCGACGGGCCATTCGGCTCGCCGTGATAGAGGATCATGTTCATGCCGGCTCGCTTTCCAGGATCTTCACGCGCTTCGCCATGTCGGTGCGGCCCATCGCCCAGCATGCCCGGGTGGCGGGGCGGGCATAGATCGCGCGCAGCCAGCGCATGATGTTCGGTGTCAGCTCGTCGTTTGAGAGATGCGGCTGCGACAGCGGCAGCGCATAACCAAGGTTGAAGCCGTTGATGTCGGCAAGGCTGTAGCTGTCCGAGGCGAGCCATTCACGCTCGCCGAGCGCTTGTTCGAGAAAACCGATACCCAGCGCGACACGACGCTGCGATTCAGCCATCTCCTCGGGCGAAAAGGCACCGCTGATCGCCTTGCGCCAGGCAACGCGGCGCTCGGGCATCGGAATGCGTTCGATCGCGGCGTCGAGTTCTGCTGGATCGCGCTGCCGCACCGAGGGGCCGACGAAGACGCTCCAGCCGATCATCGAGAAACTCGGCGCGAGCCACTGGTCCATAAATTTCATCCACCAGCGCACCCGCCAGCGATCGACCGGGTCGTCGGGCATCAGTCGCGGGCCGGCAAAGGCCTGATCGACATATTCCATGATCGCGGTGGATTCGGTCAGCACCCGGTCGCCATGCGTCATGGCGGGGATCGTCCCCAGCGGGTTGATCGCCAGATAATCGGGCTTGTGCTGGTCGAAATTGAGCAGATCGAGATAGTGGCTGTCGAAAGCGACGCCCTTCTCAAACAACGTGAGCATCGGTTTGCCCGAATTGGCGTTGGGCTCCCAATGATAGAGCGTAACGCGATCGGTTTCGGCGGTCATTCGGGGGTATCGCCTTTGGTCTGCCGGCAACGCGGCCGGTGGGCGCCTGAGTTACCGGGTCAAAAGGGGGGGGCGGCCGATAAGGGCCGCCCCGCCAGATCGCCCGGAAATGGGCGGTCAGAACTTCTTCTTGATCGAGATCGAGAACTCCTGCGGCGTTCCCGGCCGGCCCTTGCGGAAGCCGGCGCCGGCGCCGCGTAGATCGAAGATCGTCAGGAGATAATATTTGTCGAACAGGTTGTTCGCCGCAAGCGAGATGTCGAGATTCTGGTCGGCATTGGTCCATGTCAGCCGCGCGTTGGCCAGCGTGTAGGACGGGATGAAGTTAAGGAGCCGCGTCCCACTGACGACGGTCGGGCCGGTATATTGCTTGGCCTGATAGTTGACGTCGAAGCGCGGCGTCAGGCTCCCGGCATTGCCGAGGTCGATCTTGTACTGCGCACCGAAGGTCGCCTTCCACGGCGGGACGGTCGTGGGATCGTTCGGCAGAATGCCGCCGGCATTGGTGGGATAGGTGGCGGCCGCGTTCAGCGAGTTCGGATCATAGGCGAAGGTGAGGTAGCTGAGCGACGCATCGATCGAGAGACCGGGAACCGGGAACGCCGTCAACTCGGCTTCGAAGCCCTTGATCGTCCCGGCACCGGCATTGAGCCGTGCAGCACATGGCGCGTCCGGGCAGGAACTGACCGGGATCTGGATATCCTTGTACTTGTTGATGAATCCCGAAACGTTGAAGCGCAGCTTGCGATCGAACAGATCCGCCTTGAAGCCGATTTCATATGCGTTCAGCTGCTCGGGTGCGAACGGGATGACCTGCTTGGTATTGAACGGCCGCGGGTTGCTGCCGCCGCCCTTGAAGCCTGTCGAGAAGGAGGCATAGACCAGCAGTGCGGGTGAGAAGCGATAGTCGATCGCCGCGCGGTAGTCCCACCGCTTGGCGGCATATTGCGCGGTCAGGCCCGACAGTGAGGTGACCGTGCCGCCACCGAATTTGTTCTTGGTATCGGGTCCCGAATAGCCGATGCCATAGGCCGCCCCGACGGGATCGAGGAAGGCGTTGACCGTGCCGTCGTAATTCAGCCGGTAATAGGTCTGCTGTTTCGACTCATCTGTATAGCGGATGCCGCCACTCAAGGTCATGCCGGTGATCGGCTCCCAGGACAGATGCGCGAAAACGGCCTTGGCGTCGGCTGACGTCGGGTCGGGCTGACGGAACTGCAGCGGATAGACCGGGACATAGCGGATGTCCTGGATCGAATCGTAGACCGACTTCTGCTTGAAATAATAGCCGCCGAGCGTGAAGTTGAGCGTCGAGGAGAGCTTCACATTGGCGCGCACTTCCTCGCTGACGCTCCAGTTGGTCAGGTGGTTCTCGCCGAAGCCGACATTGGCCGGCGACAGATCGTCGTCGGAATCGAACCGCGTATCGAACGAGCGGTAGCCGGTGATCGATGTGAGCGCGATCGCGTCGTTGAGCTGATAGTTGATCTGCCCCGATACGCCCCAGCCATTGTACAGGCTGCGGTCGGTGCCCGAGGTCGCGGCGAGCTTCGTACCGGCGGCATTATAGGGATCGACGGGGATCGGAGGCACCCATGTGCCGGCCGGCTGACCCGTCGTGATGTAGTTGCAATAGGCGCCGCAGATGAAGCGGTTATCATATGGAACACCCGCTGCGGCGTTCAGATTCGGGGTGTTGAGCGTCGAGGTTGCGAGCAACACTTCGCCCGCGATTGTGTGTTCGTCGTGCGTATAGTCGCCGATCAAATTGACCTCGAGCGCGTCGGTCGGTTGCCAGCGCAGCATGCCGCGGACCGCCTGATAACCAACGCCGCCCAGCCGGCTGATGCGGCAATCGCCCGGCGAGCGGGTCGATGCGATGCCGCTGCCCGGATTGGCGCAGCCATAGTCGATACGATCGACAAAGCCGTCCTGCTGCTTGAACACGCCTGAGACGCGGCCGAACAGATTGTTGGTGAGCTTGAAATCGGCGGCGGCGCGCACGCCGATCATGTGGCGCGAACCATAGGTCGCCTCGACGAAGCCGCCATTCTCGCCGGTCGGCTTCTTCGAATACATCTTGATCGAGCCGCCTTCGGAGTTCCGCCCAGCGAGCGTGCCCTGGGGGCCGCGCAGGATCTCGATGCGGTCGAGATCGAGCAGGTCGAACACCGCGCCGGTCAGTTGCGGATAATAGACATCGTCGATGTAGATACCGACGCCGGGCTCATAGGCCGGGTTGAAATCATTCTGGCCCACGCCGCGGATCGAGGCGACGATCGACGGGCCGAACGACGCGCCTTGCGGCTTGAGCGACACGTTCGGCGCCGTGTCGGCGACCTGGGCGAGATTGGTCTGGTTCTTTGCCTCGAGTTCCGCGGCATTGACCGCGGTGATCGAAATCGGGGTGTCCTGCAGCCGCGTCTGTCGGAACTGCGCCGTGACGATGATATCCTGGGTCGTCGTCTGATCGCTGGCGGCGGCCTGATCTGCCGGCGGTGTGGCCGGCGGCGTCGATTGCGTCTGCGCAAGCGCCGGTGTGGCGAGCAACAGGCTCGATAGCGAGGCGGACGCGAGCAAGCGCGTGAACCTGCGGGTGTGGATAATATGGTGCATCAAAGCTCCTCCCCCATGAATCTGGTAAGCCCGTCCTTTGATGGATCGTGGCTTTTAGTGAGCCGGCCAGTGCCGCCTCGATGTCAGTAAGACATACCAAAAGGTGGCGGACAAGAAGTAGCGAAACTACCACTATAAGCACTTCCTGCCTTGGCGGATCCCCAATTGCTTGTTGCGGAAATGCTGCGCAGCATTGGTCATCGGGATCGAGAAGAGGGTGGCGCGCGATGGAGGCGATGATCAATTATGTGGCGCGAGATCAGCCGCGGATGCGGTATTTCGCCAATGATTCGAGTAGAGATACCGTCATTCTCTCGCCGACGCCGATGACGATCATCGAGTCGCGTGCCTTGGCGACGTCGCTCGATGCGCAAGGGTTTGCTTTGGTGCCGCACCGCAGCGCGGTTGCAGATTTCGCCGACGCGGCCGAGGTCGCAAAAATCCATCCCGACGAGATCGGGTCACTGGTTCGTGACGTCACCGGTGCCGAAGCGGTGGTGGTTACGGGCGCCGGTGTGTTGCGATTCGCCGAACGATCCTCGCTGTCGGGTGCGCTCGATAATTCCCGTCCCGCGCGCTTTGCGCATATCGACATTTCGGATGCGACGGCGACGCAGTTTTCCGCCCGGTCGCACCCCGAGGGGCGCCCGCCGGCGCGTCGTATCGCGCATTATAATATCTGGCGCGCGCTCTCTCCCGCGCCGCAGGACGTGCCGCTTGCGCTGTGCGATGCGCGCAGCGTCAGCGAAGGCGACCTGCTAGCGGCGGACGCCGTTTTCGATCGCGACGGCGAGGATGTCTGGTCGTTCGAGGGGCTGGTCGTTGCGCATTCGCAAACCCATCGCTGGCACTGGTTTCGCGATCTCGGGCGCGACGAGGTGATCATGTTCAAGACCAATGACAGCGATCCCGCGCGCGCACACTCGGTACCCCACGTCGCGTTCGACGATCCGGATTGCCCGGCCGACGTGCCGCCCCGTGCGTCGATCGAGATGCGCGCGATCGCCTATTGGTTCTAGGTCAGGTCGGAGAGGCCGATTGCCTGGCCCGAAGCGGCAGCACGCGCGGCGGCGCGGCGCAATCGTTCGATCTCGCGTCGTCCTTCCGGCACTGGCTCGTCGGGCAGCGCGGCGATGCTCGCTTCGTAGATCTCGCGGAAATCCTCGGCAAATTCCGGGTGGGTGAAGATCACCGCATCGTTGCGCGTCATGCCGGCGAGCGTTTTCTCGCCGACCTCGAGCGGGTCCATCCCGGCCAGAAAGGCCGTGCCGAATGTCTCCAGCTCGTCGCGGTCGAGCGCCGCGAAGCCCGAACTCGCATAGGTGTCGGGGCGTTTCAGCGCGCTGTCCCAGGCATTCGTGCGAGTGAGGCCGGGGCACATCAGCGAACAGCCGATGCCGTACGGGGCGAGATTGTAGCGCAGCGATTCGGTCAGTCCGCGAACGGCGAATTTGCTCGCGGTGTAGATGCCGGCCTGCGGTCCTGAGAGATACGCCGCCATCGAGGCGACATTGACGACATGGCCGCCACGGCCGCTGCGCTTGATGAGCGGCAACAGCGCGACGAGCCCGTTGGCGACCCCACCGAAATTCACCCCCATGATCCAGTCGTAATCGGCATGGCTGGCTTCGTCGGTCGGCCCGAACACGCTCACACCGGCATTGTTGACGAGGATATCGAGCCGCCCGAAATGCGCGTCGATCTCCTCGGCGACCTCGGCGAAGCGTTGGCGATCGGTCACGTCGAGCTTCAGGAAGAGCGGCGCTTCATGGCCGGAATCGGCAAACCAGCGTGCCGCCTCGGCGCGGTGGGCTTCGTCGCGATATGATAATGCGAGGCGCATCCCGGCATGGGCAAAGGCGCGCGCGATTCCGAAGCCGATACCGGAAACTCCGCCCGTCACGAACGCGACCTTGCCTTGCCAGGTCATGATTTTCCCTCTCGCCATGAGCCGTTTATTCGTTAGTTTCGCATACAAATATATCAGGAGCAGGGATGATGCCAGAAGCGGTTTCGACGCTCGAGGAGCGCTTTGATGCGCTGGAGCAGCGGGTCGGCGAGCTTGAAGACCTCAACGCTATCCGCCGACTGCACTGGGCCTATGGCTATTACATCGATTTCAATCGGCCGGATGACGTGGCTGAGTTGTTCGCGCGTGATGGGGTCGTCGTGTTCCTGTCGGGCGAATATCACGGCCATGCCGGCGTCAAGCGGCTCTATGGCGACTGGATCGCGGGGCGGTTCACGCAGGGGCGCCCGGGGCCGGTCGACGGACTCGTTCTGGATCATTTCCAGATGCAGGACATCATCACCATCGCGCCCGACCGGCAGACGGCCAAGGGACGTTTCCGCGGCATGCTCCTCGGCGGCTGGCACGACAGCGTCATCGACCAGAAGCCCGATTTCATGCCGCAGCAATTCTGGGAAGCCGGCATCTATGAAAACGACTATGTCCGCGAGGACGGCGTGTGGAAGATCAAGCGGCTCGATTATATGATGCAGTGGCAAGGCGATTATGAAACCGGGCTCGCCCATACCGTGGCGCATCTCCAGCCGGCAGCGGTCCTTTTTCCCGCGGATCCGACCGGGCCCGATGTCATCCTGCCCGCCGAGCAGATCCGCCAGACCTGGCCGCATCGGCAGGACGTGCCGATGCATTTCGCGCACCCGCGCTTTGGTGCAGTTCTCGCCGGGCAAGGGTCGCGTTGATGTCGGTGCCTGATCAGGATGCTACCATGAACCGCGATCCACGTACCATTGTCGATGAGTCGCCAATGAGCCGGCTGCAGATGGCCGCGATAGCCATCACGGTCGGGCTCAACGCGCTCGACGGCTTCGACGTGCTGTCGATCAGCTTCGCCGCGCCCGGCATCGCCGCCGAATGGGGCATTAATCGCGCCGCGCTCGGTGTCGTGCTGTCGATGGAGTTGATCGGTATGGCGCTGGGCTCGGTGTTGCTGGGTGGCGTTGCCGACCGCATCGGGCGGCGGCGGACGATCCTCGGCTGCCTCGTCGTTATGGTCTTCGGCATGTTCATGGTGACGACTGCGCACAGCATCTTCGAGATTTCGATCTGGCGCGTGCTGACCGGACTCGGCATTGGCGGGATGCTCGCCGCGATCAACGCCGCGGCGGCGGAGTTCGCGAGCGTGCGTCGCCGCAACGTGGCGCTGGCGCTGATGGTGATCGGCTACCCGATCGGTGCCGTGATCGGCGGCGCCATTTCGTCGGTCCTGCTGAAGGGCGGCGACTGGCGGCTGGTGTTCGAATTCGGCGCGCTGATTACCGCCGGCTTCATTCCGCTGGTGTGGTTCTTCGTCCCCGAGCCGGTACAATTCCTGATCGCCCGGCGTCCGGCCGGGGCGCTGGACCGCGTCAACCGCACGCTGGCGCGGATGGGGCATGGCCCGGTCGATGCACTGCCGATACCGACGCCAGAGGAAGATCGCGGGTCGATCATCGATATCCTGCGGCCCGGACTGCGCGGCACGACCTTGCTTGTGACGCTGGCCTATTTCGCGCACGTCGTCAGCTTCTATTTCATTCTCAAATGGGTGCCCAAGATCGTCGTCGACATCGGTTTTCCTGCGTCGCAGGCGGCAACCGTGCTAGTCTGGGCGAATGTCGGCGGAGCGGTCGGCGGCGCGATCTTCGGCCTGCTGGCGCAGCGCTTCGCGCTAAAGCCGATGACGATCGCGGTGCTGGCAATGTCGGCGATCACGGTCGCGCTGTTCGGTGCGGCTGGCGTTCGCTCGCTGAGCGGACTTGCCGCGCTGGCATGCGTTTCGGGGCTGTTCACCAACAGCGCGTTGGTTGGCCTATATACGATCTTCGCGCGGGCCTTCCCGACGCATGTGCGCGCGACGGGTACCGGCTTCGTGATCGGCGTCGGACGCGGGGGCGCCGCACTCTCGCCGATCCTCGCGGGTTATCTGTTCGCCGCCGGACTGCCGCTCGCTGGCGTTGCGATCGCGCTGGGGCTGGGCTCGCTGGTGGCGGCGTTCGCGCTGGCCGGGGTCACATTGCGGTTCGAGGGCGCGAAATAGAACGACCTGAGCGCGCGTTCAGAGCGGCAGGCCGACATAATTCTCCGCGATGGCGGTCTGCATCGCGACCGAATTGGCGACATAGTCGATTTCGGCGACCTGCATGCGGTGCTCGAAGCTGCCATCCTCGGGGAAGCGGTGCATTAGCTTGGTCAGGTACCAGCTGAACCGCTCCGCCTTCCAGATCCGGGAGAGTGCCCGCGCCTGATAACCGTCGATCCCCGACGCATCGCCGCGCGTCGTCGCCGCAATCAGCGCCTCGGCGAGATAGGCGACGTCGGACGCGGCAAGGTTGAGGCCCTTGGCGCCGGTCGGCGGCACGATGTGCGCCGAGTCCCCGGCGAGGAACAGCCGCCCGCGCCGCATCGTCTCGAAGACATAGGAGCGCAGCGGCGCGATCGATATCTCAAGCGCCGGACCGCGCACCACCGGCCGCGTGGCGAGTGGTGCGAAGCGGCGCTCGAGTTCGTCCCACAGCCGTTCCTCGGGCCAGTCCGCCAGCGGGGTGTCGACCGGGACCTGGATATAATAGCGGCTGCGCGTCTTGGAGCGCATCGACGCCAGCGCAAAACCGTCGCGTGTGTTGGCGTAGATCAGTTCGTCATGGCAGGGCGGGACATCTGACAAAATGCCAAGCCAGCCGAACGGATAGACGCGCTCGAATTCCGCGCCCGGACCGATCGCGCGGCGCGACGGACCATGGAATCCATCGCAGCCGGCCACGTATTCGCAATCAGCCCGCTGCGCCACGCCGTCCTTGGTCCAGGTCACGAACGGCGCGTCGCCGTCGATGCCATGGATCGCCACATCGGCCGCTTCGAACACGATATCGAGGCCGCGACCCGGCGCCGCGTCGATCAGGTCCCGCGTCAGCTCGGTCTGGCCATAGACGGTGACATGCCGCCCGGTCAGCTTGGCGATGTCGATGCGGATGACCTGATCGTCGGTGGCGAGATTAAATCCCGCCTCCACAAGCCCCTCGCTGTCGAGCCTGGCGTCGATGCCCAGTTGCCGCAGCAGATCGGTCGTGACGGTTTCCAGCACACCGGCGCGAATGCGGCCTTCGACATGCGTGCGCGACTGGCGCTCGACGATCAGACAATCGATCCCCGCCGCCCGCAACAGATGGCCGAGCAGCAGGCCGGCCGGGCCACCACCGATAATCGCGACCTGCGTCTTCATGCGTTGAGCTGCTTCTCGAGCTGGTCGAGCACGCGGTAGCAGGGCAGCACCTGCGCGACCGAGCTGTTGGGCTCGCGCCCCTCGAGGATCGCCGCGACGAATTCGCGGTCCTGCAACTCGATGCCGTTGTTCGAAACCGCGATGCCGGTCAGGTCGACCGGCTCTTCCTTGCCCGTCACCAGATCGTCATAGCGCGCGATCCAGGTGCCGTTGTCGCAGATGTAGCGGAAGAAGGTGCCGAGCGGCCCGTCATTGTTGAACGACAGGCTCAGCGTGCAGATCGCGCCGCTCTCGGCCTTCAGCTGGATCGACATGTCCATCGCGATGCCGAGTTCCGGATGGATCGGTCCCTGCAGCGCGTTCGCGGCGACGATCGGCCCGGCCTGATAGGCGAACAGGTCGACCGTGTGCGCGGCGTGATGCCACAGCAGATGGTCGGTCCAGCTCCGCGCTTCACCCTTGGCGTTCATGTTCTTGCGGCGGAAGAAATAGGTCTGGACGTCCATCTGCTGGACGTTCGCCTCGCCGCTGGCGAACTTGCGGTGGAGATATTGGTGGCTCGGGTTGAAGCGCCGCGTATGCCCGACCATCGCGACGAGGCCGGTCTCCTGCTGCTTCGCCAGCACCGCCTCGGCGTCGGCGAGGCTGTCGGCGAGCGGAATCTCGACCTGGACGTGCTTGCCCGCTTCGAGGCATTGCAGCGCCTGCGCGGCGTGCATTTGCGTCGGCGTGCACAGGATCACCGCATCGACATCGTCGCGCGCCAGGCTGTCGGCAAGGTCGGTGCAGGCGTGCCCGATGCCGTATTTCGCGGCGATCGCCTGGGTCGGCTCGAGCCGGCGGCCGACCAGGCTGGTCACCGTAACGCCATCGATCTTCTTCAGTCCGTCGAGATGCTTCTCGCCGAAGGCGCCGGCCCCTGCCAGCGCGATACGCAGGGTCATGATCGCAAGTCCTGTCTGTAAAGGTGCCCCGCCTCGCAGCGGGGCAGCGATAGGTTGACGGAAGGTGTCGTTATTCGGCCGCGATGGCCTGATCGGCATCGCTGCCGGTCATGTCATATCCCTCGCCATTGTCGGGGCGGAGGACGAGATGCCCGATCGCCGTGTTGCTGCACGGCACATGATAGTGGCGATGCAAAGCGCGGGTGCGCTTGCCCATCGCGCCGCGCATGATCAGCCACATGACCATCTCGATGCCCTCTGAGCCGGTCTCGCGCAGATATTCGATGTGCGGAATGCGCCGCAGATGGTCGTCCTCGCCGATCAGACCGTCGAGGAACATATTGTCCCATTGGCGATTGATCAGCCCGGCGCGCGGTCCCTGAAGCTGGTGGCTCATGCCGCCGGTGCCCCACACCTGCACGTTGAGATCCTCCTCGAAGCTCGCCACGGCGCGCGCGATCGCTTCGCCGAGCGCCCAGCAGCGATTGCCCGAGGGCGGCGGATAGGTGACGACGTTGACGGCCAAAGGGATGACCTTGGTCGGCCACGCATCGGGCGCGCCGTACATCATCGTCAGCGGCACGGTGAGGCCGTGGTCGACGTCCATCTCGTTGATGATCGTCATGTCGAATTCGTCGAGGATCAGGCTCTGCGCGATGTGCCAGGCGAGATCGGGATGGCCCTCGACATCGGGCACCTTGCGCGGTCCCCAGCCTTCATCGGCCGGCTTGTAGGACTCGGCGCAACCGATCGCGAAGGTCGGGATGATCTTCATGTCGAACGCCGAGGCATGGTCGTTATAGACCAGGATCACGACGTCGGGTTTCTCGGTCTTCTCCCATGCGCGGGTCCAGTCGTACCCGGCGAAGATCGGGCGGAAATAATCGTCGGCGTCCTTGCCCGTGTCCGCGGCGACCCCGAGCAGCGGGACGTGGCTCGAAGCCACGCCGGCGGTGATGCGTGCCATGTCTATCGGCCCTCTTTGATCGAGCGCTGGCCCTCGGGCGAACGTCCGCCCGCGACCATCATCTTGGTGTAATCTGCGAAATTCATGTCGGTCATCGTCGACACCGCCTGCGCGAAACTCTGCCCGTCGGTGGAGAAGACCTTGGCGAGGAAATAGACGTTGCCGCCGAGATCGAGCAGCCGGTTATAGTCGCGCTTCAGCAGCGCGTCCTTCTGCTCGGGCGTCAGTTTCCATTCGTCGAGATAGGCGCTTTCGTCGGCGCGGAAGCGCTGGCGATTCTCGTCCTTCATCAGGCTCATCGCGCACTGGTTGAGATGATAGCCCTGGCGCGCGCGCTTCGCGGTGAAGACGCGGGTGCCGGGGATGTCCTCGAACTCGGCGAGATATTGGTGGATGTCGCGGGGGCCGGTCACTTGCCTCTCTCCTTCAACTTGGCATCGAGGCGGGGGAAGACCCGGCGCGCATTGCCTTCGTAGATTGCGTGGCGTTGTTCGTCGCTGATCGGCAGCGCGTCGACGTAACGCTTGGTGTCGTCGAAATATTGTCCGGTGGTCGGATCGATGCCGCGCACCGCGCCGACCATCTCGCTGCCGAACAGGATGTTCTTGGTGTCGATCACATCGGCGAGCAGGTCGATACCCGGCTGGTGATAGACGCAGGTGTCGAAATAGACGTTGTTCATCACATGACCGTCGAGCGCCGGCTTTTTGAGCATATCGGCCAGGCCGCGATAGCGACCCCAATGATAGGGGACCGCGCCGCCGCCATGCGGGATGATGAAGCGCAGGGTGGGGAAGTCGGCGAAAAGGTCACCTTCGATCAGCTGCATGAAGGCGATCGTGTCAGCGGCGATGTAATAGGCGCCGGTCGCATGGAGACCGGGATTGCACGATCCCGACACATGGATCATCGCCGGCACGTCGAGCTCGACCATCGCTTCGTAAAAGGGATACCAGAAGCGATCGGTCAGTGGCGGGGCGGTGAAGTGCCCGCCGCCCGGATCGGGGTTGAGGTTGCAGCCGATGAAACCGAGTTCCTCGACACAGCGGCGCAGCTCGGCGATCGAGCCCGCCATGTCGGCCTTGGGATTTTGCGGCAGCATGCACACGCCGGCAAAGATGTCCGGATAGAGATCGACGCAGCGCCGGATCAGGTCGTTGTTGGCGCGCGCCCATGCCGTGGCGACGCCCTCGTCGCCGACATGCGGCGCCATCGCCGAGGCGCGCGGGCTGAAGATCGTCATGTCCGCGCCGCGCTCGCGCAGCAGACGCAGCTGGTTCGCTTCCAGCGTATCGCGGATCTCGTCGTCGGAAATCTCGGGATAGAGGGGCGCTGCGGTTCCGGCCTTGAACGCGGCCTTTTGCGCCTCGCGCCAGTCGTTATGCGCCGCCGGCGCGGTCGTGTAATGGCCGTGGCAATCGATGATCATGCGGCTTGCTCCCTCGCAGCGGCGGACGGTTGCGGGGTATTCCCCAAGGCGGCGAGCTTGCCCTCCAGATCGGCAGCCGGCGCGATGCGTCGTGCGCCGATGTCGCGCTGCCGCGCGACCGTGCCGCGCGTCATCGTGGCACCGGTGCCGAGCGCGTCGAGCGTCTTGACGACCTCCTCCATCTCGGCGGCACGGCGCAGGCCGTGGACCATCATGCGGTCGAGATTATAGTCAAAGCGACGCGCCCAGTCGGCGCCGGGCCAGCTCGCATCGAGCGAGGCGATCACCGCCTCGCGCACGCCGGCGGCTTCGGCCGCGAGGACGCATTCGGCGGACAGCGCCTCGATCCCCTTGACCATCACCGAACGGATCATCTTGATCGACGAGGCCGCGCCGATATCGCCGGGGACAATGCGCAGATTGCTAAAGCCAAGACTGCCCAGTGCTTTCGCACCTGCCTCGGCATGCGGGCCGGATACGAGCAGCGGAACGTCGCGCCGGGCGGGATGGACGGGCGCCATCACCGCGACATCGACATAACGCGCGTGCGGCGCGACCAGCGCAGCAGCGGCGCGCTTCGTATCGGGGGCGATGGAATTCATGTCGAGCCACAGTGCGTCGAGCGCGAGGAAGGGAGCGTCGGCGCTGGCGGCGGCGAGGGCCTGATCCGCTGTGACGAGCGACAGGACGACGCCCGCGCCATCGAGTGCCGCCTCGGCAGTGTCGCACGCGTTGACGCGGCATGCGGCGAAGTCGGCAAGCTTTGCCGCTCGCGTCGCCGGGTCATCGAGCTTGCGGTCGTAGCCGCGCACGCCGGTGGCTGCCCTGCCATCGGCGAACGCCATGCCCGCCTCGCCGAACCCGATGAAGGTAATGCCGCTCTCCATGCCGGCGGTGCTACCGGGCGAGGGTGCGGCGACGCCAATCGGAATGCGTTGGCGGCTATTCGTTTTCCCGAATTGCGACCTCCGAGGATGCCGCTTCGATCAACGCGACGAGCCGGCGCTGTGCGGTCGTCGGGCGCCAGTCGGCACGCGTCGTCAGGCCGATCGTACGCAGGCTGCCGGCGAGCGGTGGACCGATCGTGGTCAGCAGACCGGCATCGATCTCCAGCGCGACCTGATCGGGAGAGAGCAACGTCAGCAGGTCGCTGTCCTGCAGCAATCCGCGGATCACCATCACCGATCCGCAGGCGATCGGTGCGGTCGGCAGGGTGCCCCCCGCAAACAGGCGGTGCCAATGCGCGGCAAGCGGGGTCTCGCGCGACCCGACGATCCAGGGAAAGCCGGCAAGGTCGTCGCGCGTCGGCGCCGTAATGCCCGCAAGAGGGTGGCCCGCGCGGGCGACCACCGCGAGGCGATCGGAGAACAAGGCGCGTTGGACCACCCCTGGCGGTGGCGTGTCGCGCAGCGCGCCGATCGTCATGTCGAGCAGACCGTCGCGCAACGGGTCAATCAACTCGCGCCACGATCCCTCGATGACATCCACTGCGACGCCCGGTGCCGCGCGGGTGAACGCGGCGAGCGCGCGCGGCAGGATCAGCGCGCGCGACAGCGGCATCGCGCCGATCGCGATCCGGCCCGTACCGGCGGGATCGGCGGAGAGCTCGGCGATCCCCGCGGCGATCTCGCGCTCGGCCAACCGCACGCCGCGTGCCATCCGCTGACCGTGCGCCGTCAGTGCGACGCCGCGCCCGCGCCGTTCGACCAGGGGCACGCCCGTCACCTGTTCGAGATCGCGCACCGCTCGGTGCAACGCCGGCTGCGACAGGCTGCTTTCGGCGGCCGCGCCAACGAAGCTGCCGGCATTGGCGACGTGCAGGAACGCCTCGAGCTGGGTGGCAGTCATCAATTGTTCGGGGCGCGAAAAACCCCGTCCGGCGGTGCGCGCCCGGCTGGACGACCCCAGATAGGTGAAGGCGGCGGCGGCACGGCTCGCCATCACCAGTCCTGCCTCGGTCGGTGCGAGTCCGTCCGGGCGGCGGTCGAACAGGACGCGGTCGAGCTGGCGTTCGAGCTTTGACAATCCTTGCGTCAGCGCTGGCTGCGACAGCCCGACCCGCGCCGCGGCGGCGCTCAACGTGCCGTGCTCGACGACCGCCGATAGCGAGCGGAGATGGCGCAGGTTGAGGTCGAAGGGCAGGGGCATCGTCATGCGATAGACATAGCAAAAACTTATGTGCTGCGCGCAATATGGATTGGGCGGCCCGTCGCGCGCGGGGGTAGCCGCGAGAAAGACAAGGAGAGCAGCCATGGCAGGACGCGTCGTCCGCAATATTCAACGCGCTTCGGCGGAGACGATTGACGGCCTTGCTGCCGCCGGTGTCGCCACCGTTCATGAGGCGCAAGGCCGGATCGGGCTGCTCGCCAGCCATATGCGGCCGATCTATTCCGGCGCACGGATCGCTGGTTCAGCGGTGACGATCTCTGCCCCGCCGGGCGACAACTGGATGCTGCATGTCGCGATCGAGCAACTGCACGAGGGCGATATCCTCGTCCTCGCCCCGACCAGCCCGTGCGAGGATGGCTATTTCGGTGACCTGCTCGCCACCTCTGCGATGGCGCGTGGCTGTCGTGGCCTGGTGATCGATGCGGGCGTACGCGACGTGCGCGACCTCACGCGCATGGGCTTCCCGGTCTGGTCGAAGGCGGTATTCGCGCAGGGGACGATCAAGGCGACGCTCGGCTCGGTCAACGTACCGATCGTCTGTGCGAGCGCGCAGATCGAGGCTGGCGACGTGATCGTTGCCGACGACGATGGTGTGTGCGTCGTGCGGCGCGCCGATGCGGATGCGGTGCTCGCCAAGGCGCAGGCGCGCGAAGCGGCGGAAGAGTCGAAGCGTGTCCGGCTCGCCGCAGGCGAACTCGGGCTCGACATTTACGACATGCGCGGCAAGCTGGAGGCGCTGGGGCTGCGCTATGAGTGACGGCATCCGGTGCATGTGGATGCGCGGCGGCACGTCGAAGGGCGCCTTTTTCCTCGCCGACGATCTGCCCGCCGATGTCGCGACGCGCGATGCGGAGCTGTTGCGGGTAATGGGGTCGCCCGATCCGCGCCAGATCGACGGCATGGGCGGTGCCGATCCGCTCACCTCCAAGGTCGCGGTCGTGTCGCGCTCGGCGCGCGACGGCGTCGATGTCGATTACCTCTTCCTGCAGGTCTTCGTCGATCAGGCGATCGTCTCGGACAGTCAGAATTGCGGCAACATGCTTGCGGGTGTCGGGCCGTTCGCGATCGAACGCGGTCTGGTCGCGGCCGGTGCCGAGACGACGCGGGTCGCGATCCATATGGAAAATACCGGCCAGATCGCCGTCGCGACGGTCGCGACGCCCGGCGGCACGGTAACCTACGCGGGCGATGCGCGGATCGATGGCGTACCCGGCACGGCGGCGCCGGTGCCGCTCGAATTCCGCGATACGGCGGGCTCGTCGTGCGGTGCGCTGCTCCCGACCGGCAATGCGGCGGACGAGATTGAAGGGGTGCGGTGCACGCTGATCGACAACGGCATGCCGTGCGTCGTGTTCAAGGCGAGCGACGTTGGGTCGACGGGCTATGAGGATCGCGACACGCTCGATGCAGCGACCGAGCTCAAGGCGCGGATCGAGGCGATCCGGCTCAAGGCCGGGCCAATGATGAATCTGGGCGATGTCACCGACAAGTCGGTACCCAAGATGATGCTCGTCGCCCCCCCGAAACATGGTGGCGCGGTAACCGTACGCAGTTTTATTCCGCACCGCGCGCATGCCACGATCGGCGTGCTCGGCGCGGTGAGCGTCGCGACCGCCTGCATGATCGCCGGCTCGCCCGCCGCCGAGGTTGCCGTGGTGCCCGAAGGCGCGAGCAAGACGCTGTCGGTCGAACATCCGACCGGCGAGATGACCTGCGTCCTCACCACCGACGCGGATGGCGCGGTCGAGACGGCGGCGCTGCTGCGCACCGCCCGCAAGCTGATGGACGGGGAGGTATTCGCATGAGCACCGATGCCGCAGGGCGCATTCGCAGCTGGACCCTGGAGCCCTCGCGCCCGCGCTTCGTGCCGCCCGCCGGCGCGGTCGATGCGCATTGCCATGTGTTCGGCCCTGCTGACCTCTTCCCCTTCAGTGCCAAGGCCAAATATCTGCCGCAGGACGCCGGGCCGGACATGCTGTTCGCCCTGCGCGATCGGCTCGGCTTCGCCCGCAACGTCATCGTCCAGGCGAGCTGCCACGGCACGGACAATGCCGCGACGCTCGATGCGATCGCCCGCTCGGGCGGTCGTGCGCGCGGCGTCGCGGTGGTCGACCCGGCGATTTCCGATCGCGAACTCGCCGCGCTTCACGAGGGCGGCATTCGCGGCATTCGCTTCAACTTCCTGAAGCGGCTTGTCGACGATGCTCCCAAGGACAGGTTTCTCGAGGTTGCCGGGCGCTTGCCGGACGGCTGGCACGTTGTGGTCTATTTCGAGGCAGATATCCTGGCGGAACTGCGCCCGTTCCTCGATGCGATCCCGGTTCCGCTGGTGATCGACCATATGGGGCGGCCCGATGTCCGTCAGGGGCCGGACGGCGCCGACATGCAAGCGTTCCGGGCGTTGCTCGACAGCCGCGACGACGTGCATTTCAAGGCAACCTGCCCCGATCGGCTCGACCCGGCCGGCGCGCCATGGGATGATTTCGCGCGTGCCGTCGCGCCACTCGTCGCCGATTATCCGACGCGTGTGCTGTGGGGCACCGACTGGCCACACCCCAATATGCAGGACGCGATCCCCGACGACGGCGCGCTCGTCGATATGATCCCGCGCATCGCGCCGACCGTCGAGCTCCAGCACCTGCTGCTCGTCGACAATCCGATGCGGCTCTACTGGGCGGATTGATGTCCTATCCGCGCCAGGTCGAGGCGCTTGTCCGCCATCTGTCGATCGTACCGTTTCTCGACCAACTGGCGGACGCGATGCCGGATGGCGTGAATCATGAGACCTGGCGCGCGATCATCGACCAGGCGGCACGGTTCGCCGAGGGTGTGATCGATCCGCTCGACGCGACGCTCGATCGCGTCGGCGCCAACGTCGAAGACGGGCGCGTCGTCTGCGCGCCGGGGCACCGCGACGCCTGGACACGCTTTGCCGGTGATGGCTGGCTTACGCTTGCCTTGCCGGAAGCCTCGGGCGGGCAGGGCCTGCCGCTCGTCCTGACCACGGCGTGCGAGGAACTGTTCAACCGCGCGTCCTGCGCCTTCACGATGCTCGCGACGCCGAACCGTACCGCCGCGGCGATGCTGGCCGGGGTTGCCGACGCGGCGACCTGCGAAGCATGGGTGCCGAAGCTCGCATCGGGTGAATGGGCCGCGACGATCTGCATCTCCGAGCCCGAGGCAGGGTCGGATGTCGGTCGCGTGCGAACGCGCGCCACGCGCTATGATGATGGATCGTGGCGGGTCACCGGCGAGAAATGCTGGATCAGCTATGGCGACCACGATCTCACCGCGCGCATTGGGCATTGCATAATCGCGCGCTCTTCGGACGAGCCGGGCGTGCGCGGGCTCAGCCTGTTCCTCGTCCCCGATCGCCATGACGACGGCACGCGCAATGGTGTGGCGCTGCGACGGATCGAGGAGAAGCTCGGCCTGCATGGTTCGCCGACCTGCGTGCTCGGCTTCGAGGAAGCGCACGCCATCCCGATCGGTCAAGCGGGTCGCGGACTCCAGACCTTGTTCCACATGATGCTGTTGATGCGGCTGTCGTGCGCCCCGCAAGGCGTCGGCGTCGCGGAAGCCGCGCTCGCCACCGCGCTCGGTTATGCCCGGGACCGTCGTCAGGGCGGCGATCCGGCGGCTACGCCCGTGCCGATCGTGACGCACGCCGACGTCCAGCGACAATTGTTGCGCATGGCCGGGCGAGTGGAAGTGGCGCGCGGGCTGGCATTGGTTGCGGCGGTGACGATGGACCTCGGCGAGCGCGCGCCCGAGGCCGATCGCGCTGGATGGCTGGCGCTGGCACAATTCCTCCTGCCGCTCGCCAAGGATATCTCGGCGCGGCTGGCATTCGATGTGGCGAGCGGCGCGCTGCAGGTGCTCGGCGGCGCGGGGTACACCCGCGAATGGTCGGTCGAGCGGCGACTGCGCGATGCGCGCGTCTTCGCGGTCTTCGAAGGGACCAGCGGGATCCAGGCGATCGACATGGTGCATCGGCGGCTGTGGCGGGATCGTGGCGAGGGGCTCAATCGATTCCTCTCGGCGGCGCGTGGCGATCTGATCGATGATCCGCGTTCGCGTACTGTCGCTGGCTTGTTCGATCGGCTGGAAGACGTCATGCGGACGGTCGGCGGGTGGCGCGACACGGCGCGCGATGCCGATGCGGGCGCGACCGCTTTCCTCGAACTGTGCGGCCTTGCGGTCGGTGGATGGATCGCGTTGCGGCTGGTCCGCTTTGCCGGAGAAGACGAAACCGGCCGGCGTCTCGCGGCGGCAGCGGCGTTCTACCTGGCCGAACTGCCCGCGCTGGCGGAGGCGGAAGCGCGCCTCGCGACGCTGGGCGCGGCGCGGCTCGATGGATTTGCGGACTATCTCGGCCGGGATAGTGATTGACGTCAGGCGCGCCGCGGTCGGCGCGCGCCTTGTCGGGTCACGTTACTCGTGGATTCGGCGCAGCAGTTTGACGAACTGGGCGAGTTCGCGGTCGTTGAAGCGCGCCTTCAGCCATGCCTCATGCTCGAGAACGCTGGCGCGCGCCTTGAGCAACGCGTCATGCCCCGATCGCGTCAGGTGAAGTGTCTGGCGCCGCCGATCGCCGGTCGAGGCGCCCCGTTCGACGAAGCCGCGCTTTTGCAGCCGGTTGATGATCGCCATCACGGTGGCGCGGTCCATCTGTAGCCGGCGACCGATATCCGCCTGGGCGATATCGGGATGATCGTCGATCAGCCACAGCGCCGAGACCTGCTTCTGCGTCAGGTCGAGGTCGGCGAAGGTCTCGGTGAAGTGCCGATAGACCGCGCCATGCGCCAAACGGATGTGAAACCCGACAATCTGGTCGATATCGCCAATGTCGGCTTCCTCCGCTGGCTTCTCGTCGATCGTCTCAGACTGGTAACTCATACTAACAGTTTGAGCGTTTCATGGCGCAGCGTCAATGCGCGTGCTTGAAAATATTGTTCGTCTTACATACAAAGTCGGCAACGATAGAATCGAGAGGATCGGCCATGACGCATTTTCCCGACACAGCTGCGTTCACCGGGTTCAACACGCCGTCGCGTGTCGAAGCCGACATCGCCGATCTCGATGTGAAGGGCATTATCCCGGCCGAACTCGACGGCGCCTTTTACCGCGTCCAGCCCGATCCGCAGTTCCCGCCGTACCTTGGCGACGACATAGCGTTCAACGGTGACGGTATGATCACGATGTTCCGCTTCCATGGCGGACGTGTCGATTTCCGGCAGCGCTGGGCGCAGACCGACAAGTGGAAGCTCGAGCATGAAGCGGGCAAGGGCCTGTTCGGCGCCTATCGCAATCCGCTGACCGACGACGAGAGCGTGAAGGGCAAGATCCGCGGCACCGCGAACACCAACGCCTTCGTCTATGGCGGCAAGCTCTATGCCTTGAAGGAGGATTCGCCGGCGCTGGTGATGAATCCGGCGACGCTGGAGACCGAGGGCTATACCTGGTTCAACGGCGCGATGACCGGGCAGACCTTCACGGCGCACCCCAAGATCGATCCCGAGACGGGCGACATGATCGCCTTCGGCTATGCCGCCAAGGGCGTGCTGACGCGTGACATGACCTATTATGTCGTATCGCCGGAAGGGGTGCTGAAGCAGGAGCTGTGGTTCGAGCTGCCTTATTACGCGATGATGCACGATTTCGCGATCACGCCCGATTACGCGCTGTTCCACGTCGTGCCGAGCACCTCGAACTGGGAGCGGCTGGAACAGGGGCTGCCGCATTTCGGCTTCGATACCACGTTGCCGGTCTATCTCGGCGTGCTGCCACGCCGCGCCGACGCGACGGCCGCCGACATCCGCTGGTTCAGGCGCGACAATTGCTTCGCGAGCCATGTGATGAACGCGTTTCAGGAGGGCACGAAGATCCACTTCGACACGCCCGAGGCGAAGAACAACATGTTCCCGTTCTTTCCCGACATCCACGGCGCGCCGTTCAACGGCAAGGAATCCGCCAGCTTCCTGACGCGCTGGACGGTCGACATGGCGTCGAATTCGGACGACTTCGAAAGCTTCGAGCGGCTCACCGGCATGATGGGAGAATTCCCGCGCATCGACGATCGCCGCACCGGCCTGTCCTATCGCTACGGCTGGATGCTGGTGATCGACCCGACCAAGCCGGTCGAACTGAAGGGCGGCAGCGCGGGCGGTTTCGTCATGAACACGCTCGGGCTGGTCGACCATGAGACGAAGCGCGAGCAGAAATGGTGGTGCGGCCCGACCTCGTCGTTGCAGGAGCCATGCTTCATTCCGCGCGGCGACGACGCGCCGGAAGGCGATGGCTGGATCGTTCAGGTGTGCAACCGTCTGGAAGAGCACCGCTCCGACCTGTTGCTGTTCGACGCGCTCGACATCGAGAAGGGGCCGATCGCCGAGATCCGCATCCCGATCCGCCTGCGCTTCGGCCTGCACGGCAACTGGGCTAATGCCGATGAGATCGGGCTGGCGGCGTGATCAAGCCCGGCCTCGAATTCGTCTATGAAGCGGGCGGCGCACTGGGCGAGGCGATACCGATCGGCCAGACCTATGACGGCACGCGGCGGATCATCCCGATCTTCTCGGGTCCCGTCGAGGGGCCGAACATTCGCGGCAGCCTGCTCGGCCAGGGGGCGGACTGGCAAGTCACGCGCGCCGATGGCGTGACGGTCGCCGATGCGACCTATGCGATCGAGACCGATGACGGTGTCGTAATCCAGATCCGCAACCGCGGGCTGCGTCACGGCCCGGCCGAGGTGATGCAGCGGCTGGCACGCGGCGAGGATGTCGACCCGGCCGAATATTATTTCCGCACCGTGCCCGAATTCATCGCGCCGGTCGGCAAATATGACTGGCTCAACCGCAGCATCTTCGTCTGCGCAGGTGCGCGCTATGCTTTGGGCATCAAGCTGTGGGTGTGGCGGGTGACCTGACGGGTCAGATCGGTTCGCCCGCGGCGCGCGCGCGGTCAGTGAGGCCGGCATGGTCGCGGCGGACGCGCGACGCCAGGATTACCAGCATCACGACGATCGGGATCGCGACCCAGTTCACCGTCAGAATCGCATGGCCGAGATTGCCGGATGCATCGCTGACCATGCCGACGATATACGGCCCCATGCCGAGCCCGGTGATCGTCGACACGACGATATAGAGGCTGGCGGTAATCCCGCGCATGCGCGGCAGCACCTGATCGTACATTACCGCGTAGAGCGGCGGCAGCCACATCGTCAGCGCGAGACTGAACAGCGTGAAACGCAGGTAGAAGTCGTTCGCCGTCGGCGCGGCATAGACCCAGGGCGCGATCAGCGGCGATATGCCGAGCGCGACGATCGTCACCCAGACGCGGCCGCCGCCCGGCCAGCGCGCGCTGACCCAGTCGGACAGGGGGCCTGAGATCATTGGGCCGATGATGCCCAGCGCGGTTGCCAGCAAGCCGAACTTGAGGCCGGTCTCGGCCGGATTGAGCGCGTAGGAGCGCATGATGAAGGACGGGGTGAAGCTCATATTGCCGTAGTTGATCACCGACTGCAGCGCGCCGACCAGCATGCACAAGATCAGCGAAGGTGATGTCGCGATCACCGCAAAGGCCGGTGGATCGGTGCGGCGCAGCGCCTGGAGTAGGTTGAGAACGACGTACAGCCCGAAGCCGATCACGCCCCATTGCAAAGCGTGCGGGCTGATCGCCAGACCGCCAAGGACGATCGGCGGGCGCGGGGAAAAGCCGTCGGCCCAGCGCACGATCAGGATGAAGCCCGTGACGATCACGGCAAGCAGGCCGAGGTTGATCGCCCAGTCGCGCCGCGTGGCGCCGGCGCGTCCGAGCGCAACCCAGTTGGCAACGGGCGTCACAGCCCCGAGAACGCGAAAGCTTGCGCGAAAGGGATGCGGATCCACGGGCGTCGCGATCCGGTCCATCGCGCCGCGTTCGGGTTCGCGAAGCCGCCACATCAGCAAGGCGATGAGGATTCCCGGCAGGGCCGCAACCACGAAGGCGAACTGCCAGCCATGGAAACCGAACGGCGCGCCGCCGCCATGGTAGCGCGTATCCCACCACTGTGCGGTCACGCCGCCGAGGATCGAGGAGCCACCGAGCCCGATCGCGATCGCCGCGGCGAGCACCGCCATCACCAGCCCGCGCTGGCGACTGGGGAAATAGTCATAAACGAGGCTGGTGCCGGCGGGCTGCGACGCCGCTTCGCCAATGCCGACGCCCAGCCGCGACAGTGCCAGCAGCGTGAAGCCCCCGGCAAACGCCGCGAGCCCGGTCGCGATCGACCAGAAGAAGATCGTGATCGCCAGCAGCCGCGTGCGCACCCAGCCATCGGCCAGGCGGCCGAGCGGCAGCGAGAACAGGGCATAGAAAAAGGCGAAGACGGTGCCGTAAAGTAGCCCCATCTCGGAATCGCCGATGCCGAGATCCGCCTTGATGCTCGGCGCCAGGATCGCGAGGATGTTGCGGTCGAGCAGGCTGATCGCTTGCGTCGCCGCCACCAGAATGAGCGCATACCACGCGCCGGAACGGATCGGCGCGGCGATCGTCACAGCTTGAACACGCGCTCGGCGTTGGTCTGCATCAGCTTCTTCTTGGCGGCATCGCTTACCTCAAGCAGATCGTGCGCGCGCACCTCGTCGGCGACATATTCGTAAGGGTAATCCATCGCGTACATCACGCGATCGTCGCCCATCACCTCCATCATCAGCTTGATTGCCGGCGGGAAGGGCATGCCGCTGGTCGTCGCCAGCACATTCTCGCGCAGACAACCGAACAGGTCCTTCTGCAACGGCTTGAGGCGGGCATAGCGCTGCGAGCGCACGCCGGCCTTGTGCATGTAATCCATGCGATACAGCCAATAGGGGATCGCCTCGGCGCCATGCCCGACCGCGATCTGCAGCTCGGGATAGCGATCGAAAATCCCGGTGGTGATCAGCCGCAGCAGGTGCATCGCGGTCTCCACCCCGAAGCCGAAGATCGCGCCGTCGAGCCCGGCGTCGATCAGGCCGCCGATCATGTTGTCGGGCAGCGTCTGTGGGTGGATGTAGAGCGGCTGGCCGGTGTCGGCGAGCGCGCGGAAGATCGGGTCGAATTGCGGCTCGTCGAGATAGTGGCCGAGCGTATGGCTGTTGACCATCACGCCGCGGAAACCGAGTTCACCGGCGCCGCGCTTGATCTCTTCCGCCGACCATGCGGGGTCCTGCGGCGCGATCGAGGTCATGCCGAAAAAGCGCGTCGGATATTTTTCGCAGCGCTCGGCAAGATAGTCGTTGGCACGGCGCACCATCGCCGTGGCTTCGCTCACGTCGAGCAGCGGCTGCACGCCCGGCGAGGTCAGCGACAGGATCGCCACGTCGATGCCGGTCGCGTCCATGTCGGCGATGCGGCGTTCGCCGAGATCGAGTAGCCGCTCGATGATCTCGACCGCGCGCTCCGACGGGGACTGGGCGTAGAAGCCCCAGAGCGAGGTCATGCCCTTGTCCGCCGTCCCGGCCTTCACCATCCGCAGATAGGCGTCGATCTGCTCGCGCGTGGCAAAGGCTTCCTCGGTCGCGATGCGCAGATAACCGCGATCGCCGCCGGTCTTGAGCTCATGGGTCATGTCGTGGAGTCCTCCAACCGATCCTATCCTTCGTGTACCGCCTTGGTGACGAGACAGGCGTCGAGCCCCTCGGGGCCGTCCTCCGAGCCGTGGCCCGACCATTTGACCCCGCCGAACGGCGAATCCGCGCCGCCGATCATCATCGAATTGATGCCGACCATGCCGCTTTCGATCTCGCGCGCGATACGGCGCTGGCGCTGCGCGTCGCGCGTCCAGGCATAGGCCGCGAGGCCATAGGGCAGGCGGTTGGCCTCGGCGATCATCGCTGCTTCATCGGCATAGGGATTGATCAAGGCGAGCGGGCCGAAGGGCTCCTCGTTCATCACCGCCGCGTCGAGCGGGATCTGCGACAGCACGCTCGGCTGGTAAAAGAAGCCGCGATTGCCGATCCGCTCGCCACCCGCGTCGAGCTTTGCGCCCTTGGCGGTGGCATCGCCGATCAACCGCTCCATCGCGTCAGGACGACGAGGGTTGGCCATCGGCCCCATCACGCTCGCGGGATCGAGCCCGTCACCGACGACGATGCGCCGCGCGCGCTCGGCAAAGCCGTCGCGGAAACGCTCGAACACGTCCTGCTGGACGATGAAGCGCGTCGGCGAGACGCAGACCTGGCCGGCATTGCGATATTTCGACGTGACGACCGTGTTGAGCACCGCATCGACATCGACATCGTCGAACACCAGCACCGGCCCATGCCCACCAAGTTCCATCGTCGTGCGCTTGCAGTCGTCGGCGGCGAGCTTCGCCAGATGCTTGCCGATCACCGTCGACCCGGTGAAGCTGAGCTTGCGGATGATCGGCGAGCCGAGCAGATGCCGTGAGACTTCATCGGGCACGCCGAACACCGCCTGCGCCACTTCCGGCGGCAACCCAGCGTCGAGCAGGCACTGCAGCACGCCGAGCGCCGAAGCCGGCGTTTCCTCCGCCGCCTTGAGGATCACCGAGCAGCCCGCCGCGATCGGCGCGCCGAGCTTGCGTCCGGGATTGCCGAGCGGGAAGTTCCACGGCGCGAAGGCGGCGACCGGGCCGACCGGCTCCTTCGTCACGGTCGAGCGCTGGCCGGTCGGGCGGACCAACGTGCGGCCATAGATGCGGAAAACCTCGCCGGCATAGAAGTTGAACAGGCCGACATTCATCAGCACTTCGATCTTCGCCTCGCCGAAGGTCTTGCCTTCCTCCATCGTCGCGACACGGGCGAGCGCGTCCTGCCGCTCCAGCATCAGCCGCGCGGCGCCCTGCAGTACGGCGGCGCGCTCATGCGGGGTCGAGTTCCGCCAGCGGCGGAAACCGCGCTGCGCGGTGTCGAGCGCGCGATCGAGATCGGCGGCGTCGGCGAGCGGCAGCTCGGCAAGCGTCTCGCCGGTCGCCGGATTGACGACCGCGTGGGTGCGCCGCCCGCCACCCGAGACGCGCTCGCCATCGATGATCATGTAAAGTTCGGGATAGGTCATCGCGCTCGCCTCATTTGCGTTTTCCGGCGACCGGCCCGTCCAGCGCAGCACCCTCGAAAGGCGTGCTGGCGCTACGACAGGCACCGTGCCGACAGTGTCGGGTCGGTGGGAAGGCTAGGCGCCCGCCGCGACCTTGGCAGCTTTCGCCGCCTGCTCGCGATCGATATCGCCCTGCCAGCGCTCCGGGACAATATCCTTGCCGGTCACCGGATGCTTCATGTGGAACGGGACGACCTTGTGCGTCGGCCACAGCCAATGGTCCTCGACCAGCGCATCGGGGCCGGTCGGGTCCTCGGGATAGATGACGGAAGGGAAGGGGACATATTCGGGGCGCGTATTGGCCCAGCCGCTGTCGAAGTCGGCGTGCCATTGCGGCATGTAGTTGAGGATCTTGATCCGCCACACCCCGTCCACCTTCTCATAGGTGTTCTCGTAGATGCCACCTTCCCACCATTGGCGCGCGGCGAGCAGCGGGTTGGTCGGATCGGCGAAATCCTTGTGCCGCCCGGCCTGCATCATCGAGCGTGCGCGTGCATGGGCAATCACCCCGTTCGGCTCGACGTCGATAATGTCCTGAAGCTGCGGGTGGTCGAGCAGAAAGCCGTCGATCGGGCCGTTGGTGCCATGGGTGAAGCGTTTCTGGAAGCGCTCGACATAGAGCCGGCGAATGCCCTCCTTGCCGCGCCACACGCCGCCGAAGAAACACACTTCGCCATCGTCGGTGAACAGATCGACGGTCTCGTTGTAGAGGCATTTGTCGATCAGATAGCCGTAGAGATACTGGAGCTTGCGAATGTCGAGCTCGTCCTCGCGCTGCTGCAGGCGGCGCGACAGATCTTCCAGGCTGTGTTCGAGCTTCGCGATGCGGTCGGCGTCGGCCATGTCATCTCTCCAAGGAATTGTGCAAATCGATATGTATGCGTTGCATACAATCTGCGTTGTCCGCGCCCGCCTGTCAACGGCCCGCCGCTTCGAGTGCCTCGACTTCCTCGCGATAGGGCCGGATCGCGCGCACCATGCACAAGGTCGCGATCGGCAGCAGGACGGAGGCGGTGATCACCAGCGTCTTCCACAATTCGGCCTCGTTGCCGATCACCAGGTCCTGCACCAGCCCGACGATGAAGCTGCCCATCGCGCCGAAAAAGGTGAACATGAACAGGTAGATCGCGGTCACCTGTCCGCGCATCGCGTTGGGTGCGACGCGCTGGATCGCGGCATTTTGCGGAACGGCACCGGCGATGCCGAACATCGCGCCAAGGCTCATAACGCCGAGCGACAGATAGCCATTGGGCATCAGCGGCGAGACGATCGAACAGACCGTGACGCAGCCGAACAGGATCGCGGCGGCGCGGACGTTCGCGTCCTTGTAGCGCTTGGCCAGCCATTCGACGAAGATGCCGCCTAGCAGCAGGCCCATCAGCGAGGCGACGAGGATCATGCTCCCCATCACCGCGCCGATCTGCGCCTCGTTCCAGCCAAAGGTGCGAATCATGAAGGGGACGCGCCAGAATTGCAGCCCGAACGTCTCGATCGCGCTGAGCGCGAGACCTGCGAACAGCGGATAATAAACGCGCCGCTTGGCATGGATCGCCTGCGCCGCATCGAACCCGCTAAAGGTCAGCAGGCGCCGCCCGAGCGAGGCATTTTGGGGCGGCTGGGCGGCGTCGGCATGCGGCGCCAGCCGCAAGGGCTCCTTCACGGTCAGGAAGAGCAGCGCGACGAGCAGCCCGGGAATCCCGATCCACACCATGATCCACTGCCAGCCGAGAATCTTCAGGCCGCCGATATAGGTCGGCGCCCAGTGCGCGGTCATGCCGATCAGCATGCCGCCGACGATCGGCCCGAGCGTGACGCCGCCGATGAAGCCGAACTGCAACAGCGCAAAGGCGCGCGTCAGTTTCTTTGGCGGGAAGGCATCGGCCAGCAGCGAATAGGATGAGGGCGCATGCGCTGAACCGCCGGCCGCCAGGAACACGCGCGTCCCGACAAACTGGGTGAAGGTCTGAGCGATCCCGCCCAATGCGGTGATCACGCCGATTACGGTAACCCCGCCGGCGAGCACATATTTGCGCGGAAAGATGTCCGCCAGCCGGGCCAGCGGGATACCGATGAACAGATAGCAGATGATGCTCGCCGGCCCGGCCAGGAAACCGAGTTGCGAATCGGTCAGGCCGAAATCGGTCTTGATCCTTTGCGCGAGCATGCCGAACACGACCTGGTCGAAAAAGGTCAGGAAGGTCGCCAGCACGATCACGAACAGCGCCCAATAGGCTGCCCCCGGCGGCGACCATTGCCGCGCCGAGGCGGGTGATCCCTCGACGATCGCCATTTCCTCGCTCGCCAGGATTTCGGTGGCGGCGGCGGCGTGCGCGATGCCCATTCTCGTCCTCTCCTAATCGCGCATCGCTCGGGCGACGCGTCGTTTTGGCTTGGCAAACTGTAAGTGTAGAATACAATTCCGCGCAACGAAATTCGGGCGATCGAGCACCCCGGGATCATCAGGAGAGACGAAATGAAAGATCTGGCGGGCCGCACGGCCTTCGTCACCGGCGGCGCCAACGGGATCGGTCTCGGCCTGGCCCGCGCGTTGCTCGCGCAGGGCTGCAAGGTCGCCATCGCCGACATCCGCGAGGACGCGATCGCCGCTGCCTTGAAGACGCTCGACAATCAGGAAGCGGTCGGCGTCCAGCTCGACGTGGCGTCGCGCGACGCGTTCGCGGCGGCGGCGGACGAGGTCGAAGCAAAGCTCGGTCCGGTCAGCCTGTTGTTCAACAATGCCGGCATCAACCTCTTTCAGACGATCGACGATTCGTCGTTCGACGATTGGGACTGGGTGATGGGGGTGAACCTGCACGGCGTCATCAACGGCGTGATGACCTTCGTGCCGCGCATGAAGGCGAACGGGCAGGGCGGCCATGTCGTCAATACCGCCTCGATGGCGAGCTTCCTCTGCGGCCCTGCGCCGGGCATCTACAATACGACCAAATTCGCGGTGCGCGGGATGAGCGAATCGCTGCGTTACAGCCTCGCGCCGCACGGCATCGGCGTATCGGTGCTCTGCCCCGGGCTGGTGAAGAGCCACATCTTCGCCAGCGACGAGGTCCGCCCCGATGCGCTCAGGGCGGGGGCCAAGCCGGTCAACGACGAGATGGTCGGACGGCTCGAAAAGCTCCACCAGGTCGGAATGGAGCCCGACGTCATAGCCGCGCGCGTGATCGAGGCGATCGCGGCGAACCGCTTCTACATCTTTTCCCACCCCGAATTTCGTGACGAACTGCGCGGCGTGTTCGACGAGATCATCGCCGAATTCCGCGACTATCCCGAGGACGCGGGCTATGCTGAGCGGGTCGCCTTCGAGCAGACCCGGCGTGAAAGTTATAAGGCGGCGCGCGCCGCTGCGCGGGGTGATGGCTGAGCCGGCGGCGCGCGCGGCCGGCACCGATCAGCTTCCGTCCGCGCTCAGGCTGACCCGCACCGCCGCGAGACCGCGCGCCAGCGCCTGGGGCTTGGCGACCCGCACCGTGGCGTCGCGCACCGGGCCGAGCGCGAGGCACCGCTCGGCGAGCCGTTGCGCGAACACCTCGATCATGCCGGTATGCCGTTCGGCGATCGCCTCGGCCTCGGCGACGATGCGGCGATAGTCGACGCTGTCGCCGAGCGACGCGACCGTCACGCTATCGGCAAGCCGAAGGTCGACTGAGACGATCAATGGCTGACGGCGGTCGAGTTCATCGGGGTTGATCCCGATCCGCGCCGACAGCGCCAGATCCTCGACGCTGACGATGATCGTCATCCTCAGACCTGCCCGGCGAGCGTTGCCGCGCGCACGGTGTTCGCCAGCAGACAGGCGATCGTCATCGGCCCGACCCCGCCGGGAACCGGTGTCGCGGCGTGAGCATGGGCGAGTTCGTCGAACGCGACATCGCCCAGCAATTTGGTTCGGCCATGCTCAGCGTCGACGCGGGTGATGCCGACGTCGATCACCACGGCGCCCGGCTTGACCCAGTCGCCGCGCACCAGATGTGGCGCGCCAGCGGCGGCAACTACGATGTCGGCGGTGCGGACGATGTCGGGCAGCCCGCGCGTGGCGATATGCGTCACCGTCACGGTGCATTCGCGTTCGAGCAGCAGCATCGCGATGGGTTTGCCGACGATGTTCGACTTGCCGATGACGACGGCGGCGAGCCCGCGATAGTCATCGATCACGCTGTCGAGCAACATCATGCAGCCGAGCGGCGTGCACGGCACGAGACCCCCTGTCCCGGTCGATAGCCTGCCGACATTCACCGGGTGGAAGCCGTCGACATCCTTTTCGGGCACGATCCGGTCGAGCACGCGGCCGGCCTCGATCTGCTCGGGCAAGGGGAGCTGGACGAGAATGCCGTGAATGGCGGGGTCGTCGTTCAGCGTGTCGATCAAGGCGAGCAGCGTCGTCTCCGGCGTGTCGGCGGGGAGCCGGTGTTCGGACGAGGCGATTCCGGCGCGGGCGCATTCCGAAACCTTGCGCGCGACATAGACCTCGCTTGCCGGGTCCTCGCCGACCAGCACGACCGCCAGCCCTGGCCGAACGCCGCGCGCGGCGAGCGCGGCGACGTCGGCGGCGACGGACTCGGACAGCCGGCGCGCCATCGCGCGCCCGTCGATCGGTGTCATCGCGTCAGCGGAAGACGACGGTGCGGGAGCCGTTCAGCAGAACGCGGTCCTGAAGGTGGTAGGTCACCGCCTCGGCCAGCACGCGCCGCTCGATGTCGCGGCCCTTGCGGACGAGATCTTCGGGCGTGTTGGCGTGATTGATCGCCTCGACATCCTGCGCGATGATCGGTCCTTCATCGAGGTCGGCGGTGACATAATGCGCCGTCGCGCCGATCATCTTCACGCCGCGCTCATGCGCCTGGTGATAGGGTTTGGCGCCCTTGAAGCCGGGCAGGAAGCTGTGGTGGATGTTGATGCAACGCCCCGACAGGAAGCCGGCGAGATCGTCCGACAGGATCTGCATGTAGCGCGCGAGGACGATGAGGTCGGCGCCCGTCTCGGTGACGATGCGCTTCACTGCCGCTTCCTGGTCTGCCTTTGTTTCCTTGGTGACAGGCAGGTGATGGAACGGGATGTCGCCGATCAGCGTGATCTGCATCGCGCTGCGCGGATGGTTGGAGATGATCCCGACCACGTCCATGTCGAGTTCGCCGATACGATGACGATAGAGCAGGTCGCCGAGGCAATGGTCGAACTTCGACACCATCAGCAGCACCTTTTGCCGCTCATGGGCGGCGCGCAGCTTCCATTCGGCGCCCATCTCCTGCGCGACGGGGACGAAGGCCGCACGCAGCGCGTCGGCGCTATCCTCGCCCGCTAGTTCGAAGACCACGCGCATGAAGAAGCGGCCGGTCAGCCGGTCGTCGAACTGCTGGGCATCGACGATGTTGCCGCCCTGTCCGGTGAGGAAGCCCGCGACCATCATGACGAGGCCGGGGCGGTCGTCACAGGACAGGCGGAGAGTCAGGCTTTGGGTCATGAATGTTGCGCCTCATAGTCGTTGATCCAGGCGACGGTTCGGGCGAGCCCGCCAAACGGATAGAAATGCAGCCGGACCGGGCCATGCGCGGGCGTGAGCCGCGCGGCCAGTTGATCGACCAGCGCGTCGGGGCCGGCGGTGCCGAGCAGCTTGGTGATCGAGATGCCGTATTTGCTCAACACCGAGGTCGATGCCCCGACGCCGCAATGCGCGGCAAAGCGGAGCAAGGTCTTGATGCCGGCAGGGCCAGGGACGCCGATCCTGACCGGTGCGTCGATGCCGCGCGCACGCAACGCCTCGAGCCAGGAAATGAACGGGTCGGGGTCGAAGCCGAACTGCGTGACGATCAGCGTGGCCATGCCACGGCGGGTGATTTCGGCCTGCTTCGTCTCCAGCGCGGTCCAGCACGCTTCCGCATCCATTTGCGGATGGCCCTCGGGGTGGCCGGCGATGCCGATCGCCTTGATGTCGTAGCGTTCGAACAGGCCCGTTTGCAGCAGGCTCATCGTGTCGGCGAATGGACCGGCCGGTACCGGCGGATCGCCCGCCACGAGGAACATGCGCCGCGCGCCGGCTTCGGCCACCGTCCGGCGCACCGTTTCCTCGAGTTCCTCGTGCGAGGTGATCCGCCGTGCCGACAGATGCGGCATCGGTTCGAAGCCGAGCTCGCGGACATCGGCCGCAGCGGCGATGCGCGCATCCATCGATTCGCCCGGCAGGAAGGTGATGGCGATCGGCGTTTCGGGTGCGATCGCGCTGGCCGCCTCGCGCAATGCGGGGCGATCCTTGGCGGTCATTTCGATCGAGTAGCCGTCGGCCATGCCCTTGGGCGGGCGAGACCAGGCGGGATGAATGGCGGGGATGGTCATCAACTGTCCTCTCGCGAGCCGTGCGATTGCTGCACCGGATCCTTGAAAAGCCTCTAGCGCGGCCATTTCAGTTCGTATACATGAAATCTTCATGGACGCGAAATATCAGAATGCCACCGAGCGCGGTGAGCCGTTGCTCGTCCTGCCTGGCCTGATGTGCGATTCGCGCGTCTTCGCCGCGCAATTTGCGGCCTTCCCGCAAGCGATCCCGGCCACGGCCTATGGCGTCGCCGACGATCTTGGCGACATGGCCGCGATCGTCCTGGCAAATGCACCGGCGCGCTTCGCACTGCTCGGTCATTCGATGGGCGCGCGTGTCGCGTTGGAGGTCGTGCGGCGCGCGCCCGAGCGGGTTTCGCGACTCGCGCTCGTCAGCACCGGCGTCCATCTTCCTTCCCCGGACGAAGCGCCGAAGCGGCACGTCTTGCGCGATCTGGGCCGGGCACAGGGCATGGCCGCCTTGGTCGATTCGTGGCTGCCGCCGATGGTCGCGCCGTCGCGTCGCGAGGAGGCATCGCTTCTCGCGCCGTTGCGTGAAATGTGTATCCAGGCCGGCCTGACTCAATTCGAGGCGCAGATCGCGGCGCTGCTGGGACGGCCCGAGGTCGAGAGCCTGCTTCCGCAGCTGACATGCCCGGTGTTGGTCGCCGTCGGCAGCGAGGATCGCTGGAGTTCGCCGGATCAGCACGCCGCCATCGCGGCGCTCATCCCCGGCGCGCAACTCGTCGTGATCGAGGGCGCCGGGCATATGCTGCCGGCCGAAGCGCCTGCATTGCTGAACCAGGCGATCGCAGCATGGTTGCGCCAACCCAAAACACCCGATCTCTAGACCAACCCGATTTTACGAGGAGAGTTTCATGACCGAGAAGACCCTGCAGCAACTGCTCGACGCGAGTGGTGACATCGTCGAATTGCTGCGCAACCAGCAATCCGGCCCCAACGTCTATCCGGGCGTGCCGGCGGAATATTCCAACTGGCGCAACGAGCAGCAGGCCTGGGCCAATACCTGCGTGCTGTTCAACCAGTCCTTCCACATGGTCGATCTGGCGGTCGAGGGCCCCGACGCCTTCGCCATGCTCAACTATCTGGGCGTCAACAGCTTCAAGGGTTTCGTGCCCGATCGCGCCAAGCAGTTCGTCCCCGTCACGCCCGAGGGTTATGTCATCGGTGACGTGATCCTGTTCTATCTCGATGAGAACAAGTTCAACCTCGTCGGTCGCGCGCCGACGATCGAGTGGATCGAATTTCACGCCGCAACCGGCGACTGGGATGTCACCGTCTCGCGCGACGAACGCACCGCTGTCCGTCCCGATCCCGAGAATCGCCGTTCCTACCGTTTCCAGCTTCAGGGGCCGAACGCCATGAAGACGCTGGAAAAGGCGATGGGCGCGACCCCGCCGGACCTCAAATTCTTCCACATGACTCGGCTCCAGATTGCCGGGAAGGAAGTCCGTGCATTGCGTCACGGCATGGCAGGCCAGCCGGGTTACGAACTGTTCGGCCCTTGGGCGGACTATGACGCGGTGCGTAACGCGCTGATCGAGGCGGGCAAGGATTTCGGCCTGACGCTGGTCGGCGGCCGCACCTATTCCTCCAACACGATCGAATCCGGCTGGATCCCGTCGCCGCTGCCCGCGACCTATACCGGTGAGGGTTCGCGCGCCTTCCGCGAGTGGCTGACGGCCAATTCCTACGAAGCCAAGGCGTCGATCGGCGGCAGCTATGTGCCGGACTCGGTCGAGGGCTATTATCTGACCCCGTGGGATCTGGGCTACGGGCCGTTCGTCAAGTTCGACCATGACTTTATCGGCCGCGAGGCGCTTGAGCGGATGGCGGGCCAGCCGCATCGCCGCAAGGTGACGCTGGCGCTCGACAATGAGGATCTGATGCGCGTCGTCAGCTCGCAGTTCACCAAGGCCGACCGCGCGAAGTACATGGAGTTCCCCTCGGCGGTTTATGCGATGCACCCCTATGATCAGGTGCTGAAGGACGGCAAGCTGGTCGGCCTGTCGACCTGGATCGGCTACAGCGCCAATGAGGGTCGCATGCTGACCCTGGCGATGGTCGATGCCGACTTTGCCGAGCCGGGCACCGAGGTGACCTTGCTGTGGGGCGAGCCCAATGGCGGCACGCGCAAGCCGACGGTCGAGCGGCACGTCCAGACCGAGATCAAGGCAATCGTCAGCCCGGTGCCTTATTCGGAAGTCGCGCGCGACAGCTATGCCGAGAGCTGGCGCAACCGCCAGCCGGCGTGAGGTGGCGGCCGTTTTGGCCGGACCGACACGCTAAATCACCGTTCGTGCTGAGCCTGTCGAAGCACTGTTCTTTCTTCCTACGGTTGGAAAGAAGAACAGCCCTTCGACAGGCTCAGGGCGAACGGGAATATAGGACGATCCGAACTAATACCGAATCTCACGGGCACCTTTGGCCCCTCCCTCAAAGGCGAGGGGCTTGAGCGAGTCTTACTCGCGGGGCTGCGGTATCAGGCCTCGCACGGGCCTCGCGGACGCGATGACCACGATTCAATGCTGCGTGCGTTCGCGCTATGCTCGCAGGCATGAGACATACCACCTCCCACGACCTCGGCGCCGTTGGATTTTCCGCCATTCTCCGCACGCTCGCGGCAATAAAATCAAAGAATAACTCAGGCTATTCGCATAATGCGTTCAGTATCGCCTAGTCATCGGCTCGGGTGGTTGCCGCTGCATCATCGAACAGGCCCAGTGTGCGTTGTTGGCATTTGCCGCTTCTTCGTCGCGTGGACATCGCCCGGCATCGATCCAACAGGTACGCAAGCGCCACCCCCGGTGGCTCGCAAAATGCCCCATTTACTTGCCGGCCCCGCGACGCATGACTTGCGCAATATTTGCGCGATCCACACTGGGCAGCGCGAATAGTCGGTGATTCAAACCGCCCGCCGCGATGGTAGAACAGGCGCGACTCTCATCCCGTCACCGCTCTTTCCCATCGTCCGGTCACCCGACCCTGCGCCAGCCGCGCGGCGCCGCGTCGCTTGCGACTATTCCGTTTCCAGCAGGAGCGCGGTGCGCCGGAGCAGTTCGGCGACATTGTCCTCGACGGTCGCGTCGAAGCGCACCGACGGGATCGCGACGCTGAATGCCCCGAGCGCCGCGCCGCCAACCATCACCGCCCGGGCAATGCCCTGGATTCCCGGGGTATGTTCTTCGCGCGTCCGGGCAATGCCGGTGCGGCGGATCTCAGCGATCTCACGGCGCAGTTCCGCCGCCGCGGTGATCGTCGCCGGCGTGAAGGCCACGCGCTCGGTCTCGGTGAGATAGGCTTCGAGTTCGCTATCGGGCAGCGTGGCGAGAATGGCCTTGCCGGCGGCAAACCCGTGCAGCGCGGTGCTGGTGCCCATCTGCACGGCGTAGCGCAGCGCGTGCTCGCTGGTTTCGGTCACCAGCGCCTCGACCTCCCAGCCCTTGCGGATGAAGAAGGAGGTCGTTTCGTTGAGCTGGAGCCGCAGCGCGCGCACCAGCGGCGCGACGCGTTCGGCCAATGCCATGCCGCTCGCGCGGGTCTGCAAGCGGGCGAGCCCGGGTCCCGGCGTGTAGCGCCGTCCGGCGCGCGCGAGATAACCGCGATCGACCAGCGTCGTGAGGAGATAGGACAGGCTGCTGACGGGAATGGTGAGCGCCGCCGCCACCTCCTGCGCCACCACCGGTCGGTCGCGCGCGACGACATATTCGATGATGTCGAGCGTCCGTAGCGCGGATTTTACAGGAAACGCAGCGGTATCGACCATGGCCCGCTATACCGCGCCGTGCGGCGTTCGCCACCATGCCGCCACGTCAGAGACGCGCGGCCGCCAGATCCGCGCCCTCGCGCAGGTTGCGCAGCTTTGCCCAGGTGACGGCGGGGTCGATCTTGCCATAGCCGGCAAAGGTGCCGAAACCGCAATCGGTGCTGGCGACGACACGGTCGGCGCCGACGATCGCGGCGAAGCGCTCAATGCGCTGCGCGATCAGCTCGGGATGCTCAAGATAGTTGGAGCAGGTGTCGATCAGGCCGGGCGCGAGGATCTTGTGGTCGGGCAGCCGCGCATCGCGCCACACGATCCATTCATGCTCGTGACGCGGATTGGCCGCCTCGAACAGGATCGTCGCGGGCCGCGCGCTCACGACGATGTCGATGATGCGCTCCAGCGGGATATCGTGGTCGTGCGGGCCCTCATAATTGCCCCAGCAGACGTGCATCCGCATCTTCTCGGGCGGGATGTTGGCGGTTGCCGCGTTCAGCGCCTCGACGTTCGCGGCGATCGTCCGCAGGAACGTCGCCTCGTCCATTTCCTGATAACCGGTGTGCCGCGACATGGCGAGGTCAGGGCAATCGAGCTGCAGCTCGAATCCGGCCGCGACGATCGCCTCATATTCCGGGCGCATCGCCGTCACCAGGTCTGCGAGATAGGCGTCGTGGCTGGGATAGAAGACGTTCTTCTGGAACGCGGTGATCAGCCCCGGCGACGCCGCGTTCATGAAAGCGCGGGTGCCCTTGCCGTGTCGTTCCAGCGCGCCTTTGAAGCGGCGGATATCGTCGTGCAGCGGTTGCAGGTTCACCAGCCGGACCTCGCCGATGCATGAGGCGCGGGTGAATTCCTGCGAACCCATGATGTGCGCGAGCTTGGCGCGGAGATCGGGCAGCGGTGCCAGGTCGAGCGCAGACATGCGGTCGACATGACCGCCGAAGCCCGACAGCCGCTCGATCATGTAGGTCGAATAGCCGACCTTGCCGAGTTCGCCGTCGCTGACGATGGTGACGCCCGCCGCGACCTGCGCAGCAACTGCCTCATCGACGGCAGCCTGGACGAGTGTGTCGAACGCTTCGGCATCATACGGGTCGCCGTGATCGCGTGCGAGCAGCAGCGGGGTCAACTGCGCGCCGCGCGGTAGGCTGCCGACATGGGTCGTGGCGATCGACATACAGATAGTCCCTTGAAGTCTGTCGGGTATCCGTGCCGGTTTTTCGCACTTGTGTATAGATCATATATGCGAAGGCGTGGCCCGTACGGGCCACGCCTCGCGCGCAGGTAGGTCAGGCGTCTTCGAGTGCCACCGCGTTGATGATGTGCGGCTGGGTATATTCGTTGAGCCCCGCTTCGCCGAGCTCGCCGCCAAGGCCCGATTGCTTCGTGCCGCGGAACGGAATCGACGGGTCGATCGCGAGATACTGGTTCACCCAGACCGTGCCGGTATCGATGCGCTTGGCGACCGCCGTGGCGCGTGCAACGTCCTTGCCCCACACCGAACCACCCAAGCCGTAATCGGAGTCGTTCGCACGCCGGATGACGTCGTCGATATCGGTGTAGGACAGCACCGGCAGCACGGGGCCGAACTGCTCTTCGCGCACCAGCGGTGCATCGTCGTCGAGGTCGCGCACGATCGTCGGCGGGATGAAATATCCCGGCCGGTCGAGCGGCGTGCCGCCCGCGATGACGGTACCGCGCGTCCGTGCATCGTCGAGCAGCGCGTTGACCTTGTCGAATTGCATCTTGTTCTGCACCGGGCCGACCTGCGTGCCCTGCATCGAGCCGTCTCCGACGACCGCTTCGTTCGCCAGCTTGGCCAGTTCGTCGCAGAAATCGTCGTACATCGGCGCGGGCACATAAGCGCGCTTGATCGCGACGCAGATCTGGCCGGCATTGGCCATCGCTCCGCCATACACCTTGCGCGCGACCTGCCGCGCATCGACATCGTCGAGCACGATCGCGGCGTCGTTGCCGCCAAGCTCCAGCGTGACGCGTTTCACGCCCTGGGCGGCGGCGGCCATCACCTTCTTGCCCGTCGCGGTCGATCCGGTGAAGGCGACCTTGGCGACGTCGGGATGGGTGGTCAGCTTGCTGCCGAGATCATTCTGGTCGCAGACGACGTTGACGACGCCCGGCGGCAGGATTTCGGCGCAGATCTCGCCGAACAGCAGCGAGGTGAGGGGGGTGGTCGGCGCCGGCTTTGCGACCATCGTGTTGCCCGACAGCAGCGCCGGCCCGAGCTTGTTCATCAGCAGGATGACGGGAAAATTCCACGGCGTGATCGCGGCGACGACGCCCAGCGGCGTGCGGTGCTCGGTCACCGTGTTGCCGCCCTCGTCGCGCAGCGTCTTGGTCTCGATCCGCATCCCCGCGAAGGCGCGCAGCGTGTAAATGCTGCCCATCATCTCGTACATCGCCTGGTCGAGCGGCTTGCCCTGCTCGCTGGTCAGGAGACTGGCGAATTCGCCCACACGTGCTTCCATCGCGTCGGCGAGCTTGATGAGGAGCGCCGCGCGCTCTTCGATCGGCTTGGCGGCCCAGGCGGGGAAGGCATTTTTCGCCGCGGCGACGGCACGGTCGATCAACGCCTCGTCGGCCTTGGGGCAGCGCGCAAATGCCTCTGCGGTGGCCGGGTTGACGACATCGAAACTGCTGGCGCCGTCCACTAATTGGCCGTCGACCAGCATCCGGAATTGATGCTCCATCATCGCTCTCCTTTGTCGCGCCTGAAACCGGCGCTGGGTCCGTTTGTTGCCGCGCGCGATGCGTGGCGACATCGCCGCTTATGTGCGCTAAGGATACAATCCTGGCAAGGTGGCATCGGCGACAGATGAAGCAGGACGACGACCTCGAGAACATCCTCGGCTACCAGATGCAACGCGCCTTCCAGATCATGACGGAAGACGCGCGGCGTGTTCTCGAACCGCACGGACTCACTCCCGCCAAGCTGACCGCGCTGATGCTGATCCGGGCCAATCCGGGGTGCGACCAGACGGCCCTGGGGCTTGCGCTCAGTATCAATCGCTCGAGCGCGATGAAGCTCGTCAACGGCCTCGCCGCGCGCGGGCTGATCGAACGGCGTCCGGGCCGCAACCTGCGAACCAACGCGCTCCACATGCTCGCGCATGGGGAAGAGCAGTTGGCGGGCGTCCTGACGCTTCTGCACGATTCGGATCGGCGGATGAGCGCCAGGATGACCGACGCCGAGCAAAGGTCGCTGTTCGCACTGCTCCGCAAGGTCGGGCCGGCACGCACAAGACGGCCGAAGGATTCCACCGACTAGCACCGCACAAATGCGCTGCCGGGGTTGCCATAATTGTATGCTTGGCGCACAATCGAATCGATACGCCATGGCGCGCGACCCGGCGCCGCGACACCTCATTGGAGAGTATAATGGGAATTTCCGATAGCAGCGCACGCGAGGACATTGCCGTCGCGGCGATGCCCGCCGCGCTACCGCTCGATCGTTTGCTGCGGCCGACATCGATCGCCATCATCGGGGCGTCCGACAAACCCGGAGCGCTGGGTGCCTCCGTTCTCGCGAACCTCGTCCGCCAGGGATTCAGCGGTGCGATCCATCTGGTCAATCCGAAGCGCAGCGAGATTGGCGGGCGGCCGTGCATCGCCTCGGTCGATGACCTTCCGGAGGGCGTCGATGCCGCGATTCTCGCCATCCCGCGCGCCGGGGTGCTCGATACGTTGCGCGGACTCGCGCGGCGCAAGGTCGGTGCGGCCGTCGTTTTCGCCGCCTGCTTTGCCGAGGATGGGCCGCAGGGTCTGGCCGACCAGCAGGAGATCGCGCGAATCGCCGCCGAAGCCGGCATGGTCGTCGAAGGCCCCAATTGCCTTGGCCTGGTCAATTTCATCGATCGCGTCTCGCTGACCTTCATCGAAATGCCCGAAGCGCGCGCGCAGGGCGATCGCCGCGTCGGCATCGTATCGCAATCGGGGGCGATGGCGGCGGTTCTCGCCACGACGATGATCGCGCGCGACGTGCCGCTCAGCTGCTACATCTCGACCGGCAACGAGGCGGCGAGCGGCGTCGAGGACTATCTCGCGCATCTCGTCGATCAGCCCGAGACCTCGGTCATCGCGTTGATCGTCGAGCATTTCCGCGCGCCCGCGCGTTTCCTCGACGCTGCACGCGCGGCGCGGGCTGCCGGTAAGCAGATCGTGCTGCTCCACCCGGGCCGCAGCGCGGCGGGCGCGGCGAGCGCCGCCACCCATACCGGCGCGATGGCCGGCGACTATGCGGTGATGCGGACTTTGGTCGAACATGCCGGCGTGATCGTGGTCCAGTCGCTCGAGGAACTGGGTGATGTGGTCGAGATCGCGGTGCGCTGCGCGACGCTCCCGTCGGGTGGCACGGGCGTGCTTGCCGAATCGGGTGCGTTCAAGGCGATGATGCTCGATCTTACCGAAGAGCTCGCCCTGCCGCTCCCCGCGTTGACCGATGCGGACAGCCCAGCGTTGCGCGCAGCGCTGCCGTCCTTTGTGCCGGTTTCCAATCCGCTCGACGTGACCGCGCAGGGCCTCGTCGATCCGGGGATGTATGGCCGCGCGCTGGCCGCGTTGATGGAAGATGCGCGGATCGGCACCATCGTCGTGTCGCTGATCCAGACCGAGATCGGGACGTCGCGGATCAAGTTCGATGCCATCGCCACCGGACTCGACGCCGGGCTGACCAAACCGGTGATCGTGACGGGCGTCGACGAGGGCGGCGGTGTTCGCAGTGAGGACATCGCCCGGCTGCGTGACCTGGGCGTGCCGTATCTTCCGACCGCTGACCGCGCGATGCGAGCGCTCGCCCGCATCGTCGGCAGGGTGAGCCGCGACGGGGCTGCGCCATCCGGCGAGGGCGCGGCAATCGAGGGGCTCGCGCCCGATGCCACGATCGCCGAATATCGCTCGAAGGAATTGCTCGGCGCGCGGGGCATTGCCTTCCCGCCCTTCACGCTTGCCGCGACCGTGGCGGAGGCGCAGTCAGCCGCTGCGCGTCTCGGCTACCCCGTGGTGCTCAAGGCGCAGGCTGCAGCATTGCCGCACAAGAGCGATGCCGGCGGCGTGATCGTCGGCCTGAAGGATGCGGCGGAGGTCGCCGACGGATGGGCGCGGCTGCACGCCAATATCGCGGCGTCGCGCCCGGACCTCGTTCTGGATGGCGTGCTGGTCGAGAAGATGGCGGAGCGCGGCGTCGAACTGATCGTCGGTGCGCGCAACGATCCAGCCTGGGGTCCAGTGATCCTGGTCGGCTTCGGCGGCGTCACTGCGGAATTGCTGCACGATGTGCGGCTACTTCCGGCAGGCCTGTCGATCGAAGAGATCGAGGCCGAAATCCGGCTTCTGCGGATGGCGCCGCTGCTCGATGGTTTCCGGGGGGCGGAACCGGCAGACGTTACCGCCGTCGCCGGGATTGTCCAGGCGCTCGGCGCGGTCGTTGCGGCGACACCCGCGATCCGCGAAATCGATCTCAACCCGGTGATGGTCTATGCCAAGGGACGCGGCGCGTTGGCGCTCGATGCGTTGATCTCGACCTGATCAACCGGAGAGGCAGGCGCGGGATGTTCCGCCGCCTGCCTCTCGGTCTGTCGTGCGATCAGCCTTCCGCCTTGGTCCGGTCGTAAGAGCCGAGACCCGGCTTGTAGCTCTTCTCGTCGATGAACTGGCGGATGCCTTCCTTGCGGCCATCGGTCTTGTCGTGGAAGTTGGCGGCTTCCTGCATCCGCACGAGATAATCCTCGGCCTCGTCATAGGTCATCGTACCGACGCGCCGCACGGCATCCTTGGCGAATTTGAGCGCGACGGGGTTCTTCTTGAGCAGCAGCTGCGCGACTTCGAGCACGCGCGCCTCGAGCCGCTCCAGCGGCACGCTCTCGTTGACCAGGCGCCACTCGGCTGCCTTCTTGCCGTCGATCAGTTCGCCGGTCAGCGTCATCCACATCGCATCGCGCATCGCCAGCAGGTCGACCACCACCTTGGTGACGCCGCCGCCCGGCAGGATGCCCCAGTTGATCTCGGACAGGCCGAATTGCGCCTCGTCCGCGGTGATCGCGAGATCGCAGGCGAACAGCGGGCCAAAGCCGCCGCCGAAGCACCAGCCATTGACCATCGCGATCGTCGGTTTCTGGAACCAGCGCAGGCGGCGGAACCAGCCATAGCTTTCGCGCTGCGACTGACGCACGCCGCGCAGGCCCTGCGATTCGGTCTCGCGGAAATATTCCTTGAGATCCATGCCCGCCGACCATGCCGTGCCTTCACCGCCGAGCACCAGCACGCCGACATCGTCGCGATATTCGAGCTCGTCGAGCACCTCCATCATGCGGCGGTTGAGCGTCGGGCTCATCGCGTTGCGCTTGTCGGGCCGCGCGAAATACACCCAGGCGATGCGGTCCTCGACCCGATATGTGACGACGTCTGATGTGCTCATGCTACGCGCTCCTGTTGCCGGCAGTGCCGGAATATGTATCACTGGCATACAATATCAGGTCGCGCCGAAGCGGCAAGGGCGAAACCGGACAGGGAAATGAAAGGGAGAATGACGATGGCCGATGAGATGACCGAGGACGAGCGCCGCGCCATCGAGTGGGACTGTGCGCGGCTGATCAATCTCTATGCGATGCTCAACGACGAGGGCCGCTGGCCCGAGGTGGCGGCGCTCTACGCCGAGGACGGCAGCATGACGCGCCCGACCGCGCCCGACGCGCCGATCATCGGGCGTGCCGCGATCCTTGCTGCCTTCGAATCGCGCCCGCGCCGAACCACGCGGCACGTCTGCGCGAACATCGTTGTCACCGTCGTCGGTCGCGATGAAGCTGAGGCGACGAGTGCGATGCTGCTGTTCACCGCCGCCGACGCCGCGCCGCTCGTGGGTGGCTTTGCCGATCGCTTCCTGCGCGTGGCGGGTGAAGGCTGGCGCTTCGTGGAACGTCGCGGGACGCTGACCTTCACCTGAGTCGAGCAGGGTCAGGTCGGTCGCCGGTCAGACATCGATCGCGAGATAACCCGTCACATAGCGGCCGGAAATGCCGGTATAGACGCCCGAACCGGCAATACCGAAACCTATCTGGTCGAAGACATTGCTCATCTGCAGCCGGAAGGTCGCGTCATGCTTCGCGAGCTTGAAGCGATAGCGCCCGCCGAGATCGACCCTCGCGCGCGCCGGCAGGATGACGCGATTGTCGGTCGTCGCAGGCGTCGCGCCGCGGTGCACCGTCGCCACGTCGAGCGACAGTCCGTTCAGCCCCGGCACGCGCCAGTTGAGATTGGCGATCAGCAAATGGCTCGACAACCCGACCGGCCGGTCGCCGATCGCCCCGACGGCACTGGCGCTGCGCACTACGCGCGGGCGCAGGAAGACGCCGCCGCCGACCAGGTCGAGCCGCGAGGTGAGCTTGCCCGAGACGGAGAATTCGGCGCCCTGGCTGCGGATCGTGCCGACCTGGGTGAAAGTGCCGCCGCCATCGAAGCTGAAATAGGGCCGGCGCAGGTCGAAGACGCCCGCAACCGCCTTGAGGCCCGGTGCGAGAACGATACGCACGCCGGCATCCTTTTGCTCGGTCAGGATCGCGGGCAGCGGCTGATTGCGGTTGCTCGCCCCGGCCGGCGCAATGCCGCTTTCCTCGAGCCCGCGCGCATATCCCGCATAGACCGTCAGTTTCGCCGAGAGGTTGGCGGCTGCGGTCGCATTGTACAGCCACGGCCGAGCCCGGTTCGTGACGGTCGGAATGCCGGGGAGATCGACGCTCTTGCGGTAGTCGGCGCGCGAAATGCCGAAGCCGATCTCGCCCACGCCCTTCCAACGGCCGTCATAGGCCAGGCCGACCGTCGTTTGCTGCACATGGTCGCGCGACAGCGGGCCGAAGGTGAAGGCGGGCTTCGGCGCCTGTTCGGTGACACCGATCCGCGCCGGTCCGAGATCGACCACGCCGGAGCCGCCATATTGCCGCCGCGCGCTGCGCTCGCGCACGCTGAGATGGATGACGTGAAGCCGCGGTCCGTCGGTGATGCTGTGGGTCACGCGCATCTCGCCACTCAGCGACTGGTTCTTGAGCCGCGGGTCGGCTTCGACAATCCGTTCGGCGGTGCCGTCGGGCTGGATGTCGACGAGCAGATTGGCGTAGCCGGTCTTCTGGTCGAACACCGAACGGAACGCGCCGAGGCGCACCAGCCAGGTCTTGCTAGCCGCGTAGGAGGCGACGACGCCGTGGTTGGTGGCCGTATAGCGGTAATCGACCCAGCTGGGTCCGTCGAAGCGATGCTCCGGCGGGAGTGGCGGCAGATAGGCGCCGCCCGGAATCAGGAACGGGCCGGCCTCGTCGTCATAGTCGTTGTTGAGCGTCCAGAACGGCACGATCTCGACGCCCGACGCCGGCCGCCACTGCGCGATCAGCCCCTGGCCATGGTTGAAATTGGCGGTCCCGTCGGGAAAAGCCACGCGGCTGGCGGTGACGCCATAGCCGATGGCGAGATGTTGGTTCAGCGTCAGCGAGCCGTCGATTTCGATCCCGGCGCTGCTGTAGCTGTCACCGTTGACGATGATCGACGCGCCATTGCCCTGCGGCCGCCGCAGCGACAGATCGACGATCCCGCTTGGCGCGGCGAAGGGATAACCCTGTGCCGACAGGCCGACCTTGATGCTCGTGGAATCGAGGACGATGCTGTTGAGGTCGTAGGACGAACTGAAATACAGGCCGTCGATCCGGACGTTGCCCGCCGCGCTGGGTGAGAAACCGCGCGCGTTGCCGGCATTGTAGATTCCGAGCGATTCGCGCCCGACGCTGAAGCCGAACGCATCCTCTGCCTGGGTCACCGCATTGTCGCTGGTCCGGTCCTGCGCGAGCGCGGGACTTGCCGCGCCTGCCAGCAATATCGCGATGCTGCTGCTCAATCGCCGCACCGATCATCTCCCCCAAGAGTCCTATCGTTTTACGACGGTATAACGGAATTTCCGCGACGTAACACGGGTCGAACGACGTTACTGGACGATGCACCTTGCGGGCGGCATGGTTGCCACATGCTCGATTTAACAGTGGAAACCGCGCAATCGTCCGACGCGGCCTCGGTCATCGCCCTGTGGCAGGCGTGCGGTCTTACCCGTCCGTGGAACGATCCGCGCGCGGATTTCGATCGTGCGATTGCCGGGGCCAGCTCGACCATTCTCGCCGTTCGCGATGCCGGCGCGATCATCGCCAGCGTGATGGTCGGTGACGACGGTCATCGCGGCTGGATCTATTGTCTCGCGGTGGCACCCGATCGTCAGCGATCCGGCCTGGGCCGCGCGTTAATGGCGGCGGCCGAGGCGTGGCTGCGCCAACGCGGTGCGCCGAAACTGCAGTTGATGGTGCGCGAGGGCAATGCCGAAGCGCTCGCCTTCTACGCCGCGCTGGGCCTCGAACCGCAACCGGTCGTGACGATGGGCAAATTCCTGAAAGAATGACGATGACGACCACGATGTACGGGATCAAGAATTGCGACACGATCAAGAAGGCGCGCACCTGGCTCGATGCGCACGGCATCAGCTATGCCTTCCACGACTACAAGGCGGCGGGCATTACGCCTGACAAACTGCGCGCGTGGGCGGGGATGGTCGGCTGGGAAGTCCTCCTCAACCGCGCCGGCACGACGTTTCGCGCACTGCCCGATGCGGCGAAGATCGATCTCGATGAAGAAAAAGCGATCGCGCTGATGGTCGCGCAGCCATCGATGATCAAGCGCCCGGTGCTCGAATCCGGCGGGCCGCTACTGGTAGGGTTCAAGCCGGATGCCTATCTCGCGGCCGGACTGGGCTGATCAAGGATTAGGACGATGCCGACCGCACGCTGGAACGGCGCGATCATCGCGCAATCGGACGACACCGTCGTCGTCGAAGGCAACCACTACTTCCCCGCCGACAGCATCGATCAATCGCTGCTCGAAGCGAGCGACACGCACACAAACTGCCCATGGAAGGGTATCGCGAGCTACAAATCGCTGGTCGTCGACGGCAAGCGCAATGCCGACGCCGTTTGGTATTATCCCGAGCCCAAAACAGCAGCTGCCGAGATCAAGGGACGCTTTGCCTTCTGGAAAGGCGTGACGGTCGAGTAACACCCCGGCTTGCCTTTCCGATCCGCTCGACGCAGTTTCGCGTGTCGATCGGGGAGGGTGAGATGGCTTTAGAAACGAAACCGCCGGCCTGGTATTATCTCGTCGCCGTGCTGCTGATCCTGTGGGACGGGATCGGTTGCTATTTCTGTATCATGCAGTTCAAGCTCGGCGCCGACGCGATGGGCGACGCAACCGCCTATGACCGCGCGCTCTACGCGACGCTGCCGTCCTGGTATAATTGGTGTTACGCCGTCGCCGTGTTCGGTTCGGTGCTTGGCGGCGTCGCCTTGTTGGCCCGGGCCCGGATCGCCAGACCGATCATGCTCGTCGCGCTGGTCGCGATTGTCGTACAGTTCGGCTACCTCTTCGCGACAACCGACATCATCAGCCACAAGGGGTTCATGGTGACGGTACCGTTCCCGGCGTTCATTGTCGCGCTCGGCGTCTTTGCATGGTGGTTCACCGGTCTCGCGGCGCGACGCGGCTGGATCAGGTGACGGGGAGGGGGGTCACAGACCGTCCCCCTCCCATTGAAATACCGCGTCGAGCGGCTTGTCGAAGACCTTCGCGATGCGAAATGCTGCTTCCAGGGTCGGCGAATATTTCCCCGCCTCGATCGCGGCGATGGTCTGGCGCGTCATGCTGATCCGCTCGCCCAGTTCGGCCTGGGTCATCTCGCCGGCCATGAAACGCAGCAGGCGGATCTGGTTGGTGATGCGGGTGCCGGTCATGGCTCAGTTGCCCCGGCGATAGGCGACGATCTGACAGGCAAAGCGCAACGCCTCGGCCAGCATGATCACCGCCAGCAACAGGTTGAGCATGCCGAACAGGCTCACCCCGAAATGGATCGTCACCGCCGCGGCCATTACGCCGATCAGCAACGCATAATAGCTCTGACCTGCGGCTAGCCGGGCAATGCCCCGGTCCCGTTCGTCGCGCGGCGCACGCGCGTCGGCCGGCGCAAGCACCGCGACCACGATCGCGGCCAGCGCCGTGATGACAGCCTGGGCGATGATCACCGCGACGAACAGCCCGACGAAATAGGCGTGCGGCGCGTCATGCGTCGCGAGATTGCCGAAGTACAGGATGCCGGCGAAGACGATACCCGCCAACGACACCCACGCGATCTTTTCCCTGAACGACATAACAAGCTCCATGCATGATTTATGTGACTCAATGTAAAAAATATCTAACATCGAGTCAAGCCGATTTGGCGCGTGGATCGGCAAGGCTGGCGCGGCCTGTGTGACCTCGCTAGATCGCCCGCATGTCTACGACCTTCACGATCGACACCGCGACGAGCCGCGCAAACCCGATGCCGGCGCCGATGAAGCGCCTGACCGTTCCGGCGATCCGCAAGCGCAAGGGCGGTGAGCCGCTGGTCATGCTGACCGCCTACACCGTGCGGACCGCGCAGCTGCTCGATCCGCATTGCGACATGCTGCTGGTCGGCGACAGCCTCGGCCAGGTGATCTACGGCCTGCCCTCGACGGTTCCCGTCACGCTCGACCTGATGGGCGCGCATGGCGCCGCCGTCGTTCGTGGCAGCTATCATGCCGTCGTCGTCATCGACATGCCGTTCGGCAGTTACGAAGCGAGCCCGGAAAAGGCGTTCGAAAGTGCTGCCTGGCTGCTCAAGCAGACCGGCGCGGCGGCGGTGAAGCTCGAAGGCGGTACGGCGATGGCGCCCACGGTCCGGTTCCTTGCCGAGCGCGGTATTCCGGTGATGGGCCATGTCGGTCTCACGCCGCAGGCGGTCAACACGCTCGGCGGCTATGGGGCGCGCGGCCGCAGCGAGGCCGAAGCCACCAAGATCGTCGCCGACGCGACCGCGATTGCCGACGCCGGCGCCTTTGCCATTGTGATCGAGGGCGTTGTCGAGCCGATCGCGATCGCGATCACCAACAGCGTGGCGTGCCCGACGATCGGCATTGGTGCGTCCGCGCAGTGCGATGGGCAGGTACTGGTCGCCGAGGACATGCTTGGCATGTTCGAGCGCGTGCCGCGTTTCGTGAAGCGCTATGATGACCTTGCCGGCCGCATTTCGGCCGCAGCACAGGCCTATGCCGCCGACGTCCGGGATCGTACTTTTCCGGGCGTCGAGCAGATTTACCTTCCCAAGGATTGACCGCTTCCGTTTAGGCAATGCCGAAGCTAAGGTCCGCGCCTTTCCCGCCCCTCGCCCGTACGGAGTTACGCTTGGCTGTTCCGCCGAATACCAATGAAGCCTTTCTGCGTGAGGTCGACGAAGAACTGCGTCGCGATCAACTGGCCACCGCCTGGCGCCGCTATGGCCGCTGGGTCGTGCTGGCTGTGCTGGGCGGGCTCGCGGCGTTGGGCGGCTGGCTCTATTGGCAGCATTATCAGCAGCAGCGCAGCAACGCCGAGGGCGAGAAGCTGCTTGCCGCGTACGACCAAAGTGCCGCCGGCAAGGACGCTCAGGCCGCACCCGCCTACACTGACCTCGCCGCGTCGGGGTCACCCGGGTACCGCGCGGTCGCGAGATTCGCGCAGGCCGATGCCCTGTTGAAAAAGAACGATCTCAAAGGAGCTGCCGCCAAATTCGCCGAGGTTGCGGCCGATCAGTCGATCGCCCAGCCGTTTCGCGACCTGGCGCTGATTCGACAGACCACGGCCGAATATGACCAGCTCAAGCCACAAGTGGTGGTCGATCGGCTTCGGCTGCTCGCGCAGAAGGGCAGTCCGTGGTTCGGCAGCGCCGGCGAACTCGTCGGCGCGGCCTATATCCAGATGAACCGCCGCGAACTCGCCCAGAAGCTGTTCAGCCAGATGTCGACCGACGATGGCGTCCCCGAATCGATCCGCAAGCGCGCGGGTGACATGGCCGCGGCGCTCGGCGCGTCGGTCAATCAGGAAAAGAAGGCACAATGATGATCAGGAACAGGATGCTGCTGGTCGGCGTCGCGGCGCTGGCACTGAGCGGTTGCGCGGCGCTCAAGGGCCATCATCGCAAGACGCCGGTGCTTGGCGAGCGGATTCCGATCCTCGCCTCGGAGAGCGATGTCATTTCAGATCGCACCATTGCCGATGTCCAGGTGCTGTTGCCGCCTGCCGAGGCGAATGACAGTTGGGCGCAGCCCGGTGGCAGCGCCTCGAAGGCGACTGGCCATCTCGCACTCGGTGCCACCGTGTCGCGCGCATGGACAGCGCAAATCAATGGCGGCTCGAACCGTCAGCGCCTTGCCGCGACCCCGGTCGTTGCCGACGGCAAGCTGTTCGCGATGGATGTCGATGGCGTGGTGCATGCCTTCCAGGCGACCGACGGCAGCAAATTATGGACCACCGAAATCGCCAAGGCCAGCAAGCGCAACCGACCCGCTCGCTTTGGCGGCGGCGTCAGCTACGATAGCGGCGCGGTCTATGGGACCGATGGGTTGGGCGACGTCGTCGCGCTCAACGCCACGACCGGGGCAGAGCAATGGCGTACCAAGCCAGGCGCGCCGTTGCGCGGCTCCCCGACCATCGCCGACGGCAATCTTTATGTCCTCAGCCAGGACAATCAGCTTTATGCGCTCCATCTGAACGACGGCAAGCAGAGCTGGGCCCAGCAAGGGTCGATCGAGAGCCAGGGCGTGTTCGGCGTCGCCGCGCCCGCGAGCAGCCAGGGTACCGTCGTCGCCGGCTTCTCCTCGGGCGAACTCAACGCCTATCGCTACGAAAACGGTACCACGCTGTGGCAGGACGCACTGTCGCGCTCCAGCGTGACCACCTCGGTGTCCTCGCTCGCCGATATCGATGCCGATCCGGTGATCGACCGCGGCGTGGTGTTCGCGCTGGGGCAGGGCGGCCGGATGGTCGCGCTCGAAATCACTTCGGGCCAGCGGCTGTGGGAACAGAATTTCGCCGGCTTGTCGACGCCGTGGGTGTCGGGCGAGTGGGTGTTCATCGTCACCGATGACGCGCGTCTGGTGTGCCTCGCGCGTTCGACCGGCAAGGTGCGCTGGATCAGCCAGCTGCGTCACTATCGCAGCGAGAAGAAGCACAAGGACCCGATCACCTGGTACGGGCCCGTCCTGGCCGGCGGCAGGCTTGCGTTGACCAACTCGCTGGGGGAGATCGCCTTCGCATCGACCGACACGGGAACGGTCGGGCAGGTGATCGAGACCAAGGCGCCTTTCTCGCTGGGGCCGATCGTCGCCAATTCGACGCTCTACACGCTCGACCAAAAGGGGCGCATCACCGCCTATCGCTGATCGTCATGACCGGATAAGGGGTGTCGGATGACATCCCTTCCCGTCGTCGCGATCATCGGCCGTCCCAATGTCGGCAAATCGACATTGTTCAATCGGCTGGTCGGCAAGCGCCTCGCGCTTGTCGATGATCGGCCAGGCGTTACCCGTGATCGCCGCGAGGGCGACGCCAATCTCGTCGGCCTCGAATTTCGCGTCGTCGATACCGCCGGCTATGAGGAGGATGCGGCCGCTACGCTCCCCGGGCGCATGCGCGCGCAGACCGAGGCTGCGGTAGCGATGGCCGACGTCGCGTTGTTCATGATCGACGCGCGTGCCGGTCTGGTGCCGCTCGACGAGGAAATCGCCCGCTGGCTGCGCGGCGCGACCATCCCGGTGATTCTCGTTGCCAACAAGGCAGAAGGGCGGGCGGGCGAGAGCGGTATCCTCGAATCGCTGTCGCTTGGCTTTGGCGACCCGGTGCAACTTTCGGCCGAGCATGGCGAAGGCATGGCCGATCTCGTCGAGGCGCTCATTCCCTATATCGATGTCCCGCGTGATGAAGGCGCGGTTGAAGACGAGGATGAGGACAATCCCGATGCGCCGCTCAAGCTGGCGATCGTCGGACGCCCCAATGCGGGCAAGTCGACGCTGATCAACCGCATGCTCGGCGAGGACCGGCTGATTACCGGGCCGGAAGCCGGCATCACCCGCGATTCGATCGCGATCGACTGGATGTGGCCCGATCCCAAGGAGGGCCGCAACCGCGCGGTGCGGCTGATCGACACCGCCGGCATGCGCAAACGCGCCTTGGTGCAGGACAAGCTCGAAAAGCTCTCGGTCGCGGACGCACGCCATGCGATCGACTTCGCCGAAGTCGTCGTGCTTTTGCTCGATGCGACGCGGGGCCTGGAGGCGCAGGATCTGCGTATCGCCTCAGCCGTGCTCGAGGAAGGGCGTGCGCTGGTCGTGGCGCTCAACAAATGGGATGTCGCTGAAGACGCCTCGAAGCTGTTCAACGGCGTCCGCGCTGCGCTCGAGGAAGGTCTGTCGCAGGTCAAGGGCGTGCCGCTGCTCACCGTCTCGGCCGCAACCGGCAAGGGGCTCGACGTCCTGCTCCAGGTCGCGTTCGAGACGCGTGCCGCCTGGTCGAAGCGGATCGGTACCGGCGAGCTCAATCGCTGGTTTGAGCGCGCGGTCGAGACCAATCCGCCGCCGGCGCCCGGCGGCAAGCGCATCAAGCTGCGCTACCTCACCCAGGCTAAGACGCGCCCGCCCGGCTTCGTGCTGTTCGGAACGCGCGTCGATCAGTTGCCGATGAGCTACCAGCGGTACATCATCAACGGCCTGCGCCGCGATCTCGGCTTCGGCGCCGTACCGATCCGCCTGACGCTGCGTGCGCCGAAAAACCCGTTCGGAAACCAGTAGCCGGAAGGCCGCGAGACGGTTTTGATCCGGATCGGACATTTTGAGTAGTGACAGGCACTTGTCACGCGACGTGCTGCGATTTTCCGCTGCCGCGTCAACGGCTCATTTACATATCTTGCCTAAAACGGCCTTGCTCTCGCAACCCTTTTTCCGGTTGCCTAGCGGGGAGACCATGGTGTCAACTGACGAAGCCAATCTGGTCGACTGGACAGCGTTCGCTCGTGCGCGCAGCGAACTGGGTGCCGGATTCGTCCGTATTCTCGGCTATTTCCGCGAGGACGGCGTCAAATCGGTCGCCGCGATCGAGGCGGCGATGCGCGCGCAGAATGCCGCTGCGATCGTCATCCCCGCGCACACGCTGAAGGGCGAGGCGCGCCAGTTCGGCGCCGAACCGCTTGCGCTGATCGCCGAACAAATCGAGACGATTGCACGCGATTGCGTGGAGCGCCATGATACGCCGAGCCAGGCGCTCGAGCACGTCGTCGAGCTCCGCCCGGCCTTTGAGAGCACCTTGTCGTTGCTCGAGCGTGAGGCGAATCCGCTCGTCGAGCGCCGCCCCGGCTTCGGGCGCCGTGCCGTCGGCGGCTTCGGCCAGGCATAGCTTCCCCGCCGAACTTGCTGCCATTGCGGTTGGCAGCAGCGGATCCTGTGAAATTGCCGAATTCACGGCTTGCTCCGGTGAACCTCAGGTCCGCAGACGCTCGATCGCCTGCGCCATCGCGACATAGAGCTTGCCCATATCCGACGAGAGCAAGGTCACGCCCAGCGGTGAACCGTCGCGCTGCGCCAGGATCGCGCGCAGCATCGCCTCGAAATCGTGGATGTAGCGGTTGACCTGCTCGCGGAATTCGCTGTCGCTGTCGTAAAGGCGCGCGACCTCGCGCGCTTCGCCCGCGTCGAGCAGCCGCACGGCGCGCCGCGTGAACACACCCCGATCGCCCTTGAGATAGGCGGCCCAGGCGCTGTCCGACACTTCGGACGAGAAGCTCTTGGCGATATCGATCGAGGCGGAATTGAGTGCCTCGATCAACAACGACACCCGTCGTGCGAAGCTGTCCTTGTCGGCATTTTCACGCTCGACGCGTGCATCCTCGATATGGCTTTCGACCATTGCCGTCGAATCGGCGATTTTGAACATCTGCTGCGTCAGACGGTCCGAAGCCCGCGCTGCGGCATCGGCCGCAGCGTCGGCCGCTTCGCCGATCGCCGCGATCTGGCCGGCAAGCGCGGAATCGGTCGCGCGTCGCATTGCGGCCGCGCTTTCCTTCTCCAGCGCCATCGCCGCCTCGGGTATGACCGTTGCCAGCGTCTCGCGGGCACGGTCCGCCGCGGCGCTCGCCGTATCGCGGACGCGTAGCAGCGCCTCGACCAGCCGTGGCGCTGCTTCCTCGGCGAAGCGATGCGTGCGGCCGATCGTCTCCTCGACCATCACGCCCAGCGCATCGGCCTTTTCGCGGCCGCTCGTGAGCGTGTCGAGCAGGTTGCGCGACAAGGTGTCGAGCGTCGTGCGCTGGCCGGCAATGACCTGGGCGATCGCCTCGATCGCGTCGTGCGTGCTCTCGGCGGCCGTCACCAGCGCCATTAGCTCCGGCTTGGCGTCGCCGACTACCTTGCGGCTCGATGCGATTTTCGAATCGAGCCGCGCGAGCGCGTCGGGCAACGTCTCGTCGATCTCGCGCGCCGCCGCATCGAGCGCGACGAGCAGGCGCTCGGTCGTGCCGATCGTCGTCGTCGCCATCGCGTCGCCGGTCTTGAGCGCCTCGGTCATCGCGTCGGCTGAGCCACCCAGCGCGCTGATCGACGCCGCGAGCGTCTGGGTGCGCTCGATGCCTTGCCCGTGCAGATCGTCGATTCGCGCGGAGACCGCGGTGATCCCCTGGTCGAGTTCGCCGAGCATCGTTCCGCCGGCCTCGCGCTGTGCGCCGAGCCGCGCGGCAAGCCGCTCGATCTGTGCCTCGATCGATGCGATACGCTCGGCCAGGGCATCGGCGCTGTCGCGGCCCGCGCTGCTGAGCGCTGCCTGATTGGCACTCAACATGGCGAGCATCGCATCGCCCTGCGCGGCGATGCCCTTGCGTGCTTCGTCCACGGCGCCAGCGGTCCGGCCGAGCAGGGCATCGACCGCCGTAGACATCTCGCCCGTAACGGCTTCCAGCCGCGCACCCGCGGTTTCGCTGGTCGCTTCCATCCGCGCCAGATGCGCCGCCAGCTTCTGGGCCGCGCCGCCGGCAACCTCTTCGGCCTCGCGACCACGTTCGGCCAGCGCGCTCAGTTCGGCATGGAGCGCCGCGGCGCGTTCCGTCGCCGATACGCCGACCGAATCAAGCTGCCGCGCCATGTCGATGGTTTCGCCGTGCGCGCGCGGCAGGATCGCCAGCAGCACCGACAGGCTCGAATGCGCGCCGGTCGCTGCATCGGCGAGCTTGGTCGCATGCTCGTTGGCGATGCCGACCTGTTCCGACATGCCCATGCCGATGGCCGATAATTTGGTCAGCGCGCCGTCGCCCATGGTCATCAGCGCGGTGGTTTGTTCGGCAATGTTCCGGCGGTTGCTCTCGATCGTGTTGGACAAGGCCGCCACGGTGCGCTCGAGGCTGGCCGCCTCGGCACGCATCGCGCGGGACACGTCGCCGAAGCGTTGCGCCTCGGCGCGGCTCGTGCGCAGCACCAGGACCAGCAGGATCGCGATCAGCGCCGGCGGCACGCAGAGCGCGGCGACGAATTCGGTCAGCGCAACCGGCTCGAGCTGCGCGAGACGATCGCGCGCCAGCCACAGCATCGCGCCGACCCAGCCAAGCGCGACCAACGACCCCAGAACGGGCCAGACCCAACCGCCGCCGGCTGGCCTAGCGTCTTCTATTTGTTCGAGTTCCTCGGGCATTGTCGCTTCGATCGGCGCCGGCGGCTGGGGCAATTCCTCGGTCAGCAGCAGATCGTCATCCGCCTGCGGTGCCGCGCCGGTGCGGAGATCGATAATGCGGGGCCCCCTGTTCATCGCCGTCATTTACCATATTTCTCGTGCACGGGAAGTATTTAGCGAAACCTTGCCTTAAGGGTCACCGGGCTAGCGTCGGTCATGGCTTATGATCCTGGTGCTATCGATGCGACTTTGGCGGCGGCGGTCGGTGACGAACCGCTGCTGATCGCGGAACTTCGCGCGGCCTTCGTCGATGGTGTGCAGCGCGGCCTTGCCGGGCTCGAAATGGCTGAGGATGGCGACCATTGGCGAATCGCCGCGGCGCGCCTGAAAGGCTTGTCGGCGAGCTTTGGTGCGGTGCGGCTGATGGCGCTCGCCGGCGAGGCATTTGACGGCGTGCCGCACGATCCGGTGCTGGTGCGAAAGCTGCGCCGGGCGGTAGAGCGCCTCTAGCGCAACGATCGGCGCGTTCGGCAACGAGGCGCGAACCACCCTGGCCTCATGCGGCAGGGATGAAGAAACCCCACGAAATCCAGCGCGCCCGCGCGCCCTGCGGCGCGGCCCATGTCTCACGTACGGCTTCGGCCGCAATCGCGAGATGGTGCGCGACGGCGTCGATAGCCGCATCCACCCTGCCACCGTCGGCCATCGCCGCCAGGAAGCAATGCTCGGCGGCTTTGAGCGGTACGGTCCGCGTCACATAATCGGTGCGCACCATGGCGACGAAATGCGGTGCGGCGTCGGGCTGCGGCGGCGCCTGCTTCTGGCGCACCGCGTGATAATAGGCCGCGACCGGAAAGCGATAGCCGCCAAGCGCGCAGCAGGGCTGCAGGCGTAGCGCATCGTCGGGAGTCGTTTCGTCGGCGAAGGCTTTACCTTCGTGCCCCGGTGCATCGAACAGGGTGAAGACCTGACGCTCGAAGCGCGCGAGATCGATCATGAAGTCGATCCAGCTCTCGCGCGCTGCGGGTGCGAGATCGCGGTCGGGACGGCTGGCGTCGAGATACCCCGCAAAGCGTCGGCCCAGATCGTAGAGCGTATAGCTCTCTGGCGGATTGACGTGGATATAGTCGGCAACGAAATCGTCGAACAGCGCTTCGCCGAGCGCGTGACACAGTGCCGGGAACTGCTCGCGCATGCAGGCGGCAATGCGCAGGAAATAGCCGCGCTGGTAAATCGCCAGCCCGGCCGCGCCGCTCAGCCCCGGGGATGAACGCAGCAGGGTGTCGATCCGTTCGCCTGCGACCTGCGCCGGAAAGACGAGCGCGCCTTGCATCCAGCGCTGGAGCTGGTCGAGCGGCACGGCATCGACCGTCATATCGCGTCGGCCATCACGTTCGGGACGAGAAAACTCACGGGATTTGAAACGAGCGTGCGGTCCGCGATGTTGCTCGGCGCGAGATCAGTTGTATCGAACGCGCCGCCCATATGGCGCTCGGCCTTGCGCAACTCGGCTTGGCATTCGGCAAAGCTCGGGATGTCGCCATCCCATTCGAGCAGGGTCGCGGCCCCGCCGGTGCGCGCCCAGGCGCTACGGAACAGCGCCCACACCTCGGGTCGCACCGGGCGGTCATGCGTGTCGATGATGTGCGTGCCATGATGTTGGTGGCCGGCGAGATGCATCTGCACGACGTGTTCACAGGGAAAGGCGTCGAGATAGGCATCCGGGTCGGTGCCGCCGTTGAAGCAGCTGACATGGACGTTGTTGACGTCGAGCAGCAGTCCGCACCCGGTCCGCGATGCGAGCAAACGCAGAAATTCGGGTTCCTCCAGCGTCGAATGGGCAAAGCGGACATAGCTGCTGGGGTTTTCCAGAATCAGCGGTCGACCGAGAAAGTCCTGCACCCGCGCGACGCGCTCCGCGACATGCGTCAAGCTCGCCTCGGTCAGCGGCAGCGGGAGCAGATCGTGCGAATTCAATCCGAGCACGCCGGTCCAGCACAGATGATCGCTGATCCACGCCGGCTGCAGTTCGTCGGCGAGCTGCTTCAGGCGGGTCAGATAGTCGCGATCGAGCGGATCGGTGCTGCCGATCGACAGCGATACGCCGTGTAACACGATCGGGTAGCGCTCGGCGATCGCGCGGATCACCGCGCGCGGCCGTCCGCCCGAATCCATGAAGTTTTCCGAGATCGCCTCGAACCAGTCGACTGCCGGCCATTCGGTCAGGATGTGCTCGAAATGGACATTGCGCAGGCCGAGTCCGAGCTCCAGCTTGGGCAGGTCCGCGATCGTCGCGCTAGCTGCAGCCACCTGCGCCGCTCATCCCGCTCGACCCGCACGCCGTCATGTTGCCGCGCGCGATATTGTCGTCGCTGATCCACAGATAGGTCGGGCCAGTCGTCGCGAAGCCGGCCGGCGGATGGCCGAGCGTGCCGGGGAGCGGCTGGTCGGCCGGAACCTCGCCGCGCGCCTGCTTTTCGAGCAATTCGCGACGCAGCGCCGGCCACGCCTTGTCCTCGAACACTTCGCGTGCGCGCGCCCACACGCTCTTGCCGCGATTGGGCCCGTTGGTGCTGAAGCGCTCGGCGTTGATCGGCGTCGCGCACGAGCCGAGCGACTTGCAGTCGTTATGGCCGGGATTGTCCATCTCTTCGGCGGTGCCGTACAACCCGCAGCCGCCCTGGTTGCGGCACTGGTTTTGAACGTGGCAGGTATGGTCTTTGGCGGTCGAGCAATAGCCCTGGCCGGCACAGGCGTTGGGCTCGCCGCCGGGCGGGCCGCTGGTACCGAAACGGTCGCTCCCCTGGCAGCTGTTCAACCCCATACAGGCGTGCAGCGGCATGCCGGCCGGCCCCGCGCCGATCTTGTTCGGGCCCGGGAAGGCCGGGGCGTCGGCATAAGGGTAGGGCTTGGGGACCGGGACGCCGGGGATTGCGGCGGCCGAGGGTTTGTCGGGATGAGGCATGGGTCCTGTCCTCTTCAGAGCAATGCGAGAATCACGTGGCTCAATCGCGCCAATAGGGTGCGACGTCGGGCAGATGCGCCGCGTCGCCGGCGCCGCTGTTGGGCTGGGGCGTTGCCACGCCGATATAATATTTGACGTTGCCGAGCACGCTGACCAGCGGGTCGTCGGGTTTGAGCTTCTTGAGGATCTTGTCGGCCGCGTCGATGGCCTTCGTGCCGATCTTCGTCAGCGCCGCGAACGAGGTCTTGCGCGGCCCGAGATCGAGATCCTCGAACAGCGGCCCCATGAAGGTCCCGCCGCCGAGCGGGATCTGGCGGATCGTGCGGATATATTTGTCCAGCACCCAGATCATCGAGCGGTGCAGGCCCTCGTTGAAGAACAGCTTCTGCTGCTGCGGCGGGACGCGGTAGATCGTCTCGCTCATGATCAGCATATATTGGAAGCACGCGCTGCAAAAATCTGCAATTGCACGATATTCGGCAGGATAACCGCCACTGGTGGGGTTGTCGGGAAAGGCGACGATCAGGCCCGCGGCATTTAGTTCGGCCTGGCTTATCGTTGGCAGCAGGGGCGCGGGCGGGGGTGGTTCGAGCGGCAGCGACTCGGTGGTGGTCGCGTAGTCCGCGTAATGCGCCTGGAGATTGAGGAACTTCACATAATGTGACTGCTCGCCCTTTGTCGGGTCGTCGTCATTCTCGGGGCCGAGATAGGGCACCGGATAGCCCTCGCCCTGGTCGCAGATCGTGTCGATCGCGCAGGCCGCGTCGGCGATCGACGCAACGCTGATCAATTCGGCATGGCCGGCATGGCTGTCGCCCTGGTCGGGATAATGCGCGGCTTCGGCAGCGGAAGGGTATCCGTCAGCCGTGGTCCATGCCGGGGCAGGGCCGGGTGGTGCGGGCTTCCACGGATCGAACTTGCCCGAGGGATAGATCGTGTCGACGTTGTTCGGCGAATAATTGTACGGCTGGATCGCCATCGCCGCCGCGCCCTGCTGGAAGTCGGCGTCCGTCACGAACCTGGTGTGGATGAGGCAGCGGATATAGGAATAGAATTGCCCGATCGTCTGCCAGTTGCGGTCCTGCGGCATCGCCGACCATTGCTCGGGATATTCGATCTGCAGGAAATGCCACAGCTGCTCGAAGCTCAGTTTGGCGAGCGGAATCAGCACCGCGGTCTCGCCGTTCGGTCCCTTGGGGCCTTGCGGATTGTGATAGGGCAGGCCGGTCGGATATTTCTTGGGGGCGTGGCGATAGATTTGCGGCGCGACGCCCATCGCGAACAGGATGTTCGACGAGAGCGACATGTGCAGCATCTCCTCGACCGCGACGCTCATGATCACGCCGCCGGCCTTGTTGGCAAAGGCCTGTGCGCGGTCGATCGCCTCGCCGCTCGTTGCGTTCCGCTGGATCGAATAATAGCTGTAGAGATAGATCGGGATCGTCGCGAGTTCGATCTCGATCGCGGTCTGCAGATTGGCCTTGAGTTCCTTGAGGATGGTCGCGCGATTGCTGCTGGCGTCGAGCTGCGCGACGAGCGCCTGCTCCGCGGGCGTCAGGCGGGTGACCGGATCGGATCGTTTCATCGGTGAGGCCTCTCGCTATCGGGCGGATATCGGGGATGGCGCGGCGGCGACGCCGCGTCCGGCGGGAGAACGGCGCGGCGAAGCCTGGTTGCACGCGACATGGTGCGGGCGCTCGCCATAGGTGACGAGCGGCGCGCCGAGCCTGGTCGAAGATTGTGCCAAATCCGCCCCCGCGTGCTGCAACGGACGCCGCCCGGACCATAAAGGCCGAACGACGAACTCCCTTCGTCACACCCTGCCATGCGGCAAATTCCGGATGTTACGCCGATCATATGCGCGCGTCGCGACCGCGCAAAGCACAACAGAATCCGGATCGGATCGATTACAGTTTTGCGACGCCGGCGATGTCCGCGCGGCGATGAAAAGGGTCAGGCGGCGATCGTCTCGAACAAGCCTTCGAACAGCCGCAGGCCATCGGTCCCGCCATGCGCCGCCTCGATGCGGCGCTCGGGATGCGGCATCATGCCGAGCACATTGCCCGCTGCGTTGAGCACGCCTGCAATCTGCCGCGCGGAGCCGTTGACCTCCTCGGCATAACGCAGCGCGACGCGGCCTTCGCCCTCGAGCCGGTCGAGCGTTTCAGCGTCGGCGCTGAAATTGCCGTCATGATGCGCGACCGGCAGGCTGATCGCATCGCCCTGGGCGTAGCGCGCGGTGAAGATCGACTGCGCGTTGCTGACGCTCAGCGCGACGTTGCGACACACGAAGTTGAGGCCGGCGTTGCGCATCAGCGCGCCCGGCAGCAGCCCTGCCTCGGTCAGCACCTGGAAGCCGTTGCAGATGCCGAGCACCGGCACGCCGCGCCCCGCCGCTTCGACCACCGCACGCATGATCGGCGAACGCGCCGCCATCGCGCCGGAGCGCAGATAGTCGCCATAGGAAAATCCGCCGGGCAGCGCGATCAGCCCGAGTCCGTCGGGCAGGGTGCTCTCGCCATGCCACACCATGGTCGGCGCGGTCCCGGTGACGTGGCGCAGCGCCACCGCCAGATCGCGATCGCAGTTCGATCCCGGAAAGACGATGACGGCGGTCTTCATGCGCGTTCTACCCGGTAATTCTCGATCACCGTATTGGCGAGCAATTGCCGGCACATCGCGTCGATCGTCGCGTCGTCGGTATCGTCCGCGACGTCGAGTTCGATGAGTTTGCCGGCGCGCACGTCGTTGACGCCGCCAAAGCCGAGTCCACCCAATGCCTTGTGGATTGCCTTGCCTTGCGGATCGAGCACACCCGGCTTGAGTGTGACGACGATACGAAGCTTCATGGCCGATTCCCCGGTTGCGCGGTGGCGAACGCTATGGCGAGGCCGCGCGCGCGGGGCAAGCTTCATGCAAAATTTACGTCTGCGGATCAGCCTCGCCTTTGCCGCCAGGCGATCGGGTGCGGGCGGGCGTATCGGAGTATCGGGCATGGCCGGGCTGGCAATGATCATGTTCATCGCGCTGTTCGCGTTCGGCGGGCAATATTTCGGCTGGAGCGATCCGCAAGGCTGGGTGCAGCTGTCGCTGGTCAGCGCGTTCGTCTTCGGCATTATCTGCGGGTTTCGCGTCAAGGACTAGGCGCGCCGCGCCGGCTCTTGAAATGAGCGCCCGCGACGACGATATTGCGGGAGCGGGCCGGGCCCCTCTGGCGGCCGGATCTTTCCGGACGTGATGTCGGACCGCATCGAGCATGCTCGGTGCCGTCAGGGGACTTCCAACCACCCTTGATGACCGCAGCGAGACTGCTCGATCCCTGAGCTCTTCATGGATTGAGGATATTGTCGTGAATCAGCCCTTCACCTCTCCGGCACGGCAGCGGGCCACCGGCGTCGCTTATGACGCGGGTCTCCGCGCCTATATGCTGGGCATTTATCGCCACATGGGCTTCGGCCTGATCATCACGGGTATCGTCGCCGCGCTGGTCGCGGGTACGCCCGCACTCACTGCGCTCATCTTCGGCACGCCGCTCAAATGGGTGGCGATGTTCGCGCCGCTCGCCTTTGTGTTCTTCTTCACCTTCCGCATCGACCGGATGACGGATGCCGGCGCGCGCGCCGCCTTTTACGGTTTCGCCGCCGTGATGGGCGTGTCGATGGCCAGCATCTTCCTGGTCTTCACCGGCGCCAGCATCGCCCAGGCCTTCTTCGTCGCCGCATCGATGTTTCTCGGCATGAGCCTGTGGGGCTACACCACCGGGCGCGATCTCTCGAAAATGGGGTCGTTCCTGATGATGGGCCTGATCGGCATCATCGTCGCCAGTGTGGTCAACCTGTTCCTCGCCTCTTCGGCGTTCAACCTGGCGATCTCGATCGTCGGCGTGGCAATCTTTGTCGGCCTGACGGCGTGGGACACGCAGCGCATGAAGGCGGAATATGCCGTCTATGGCGGCACCGAGGCGGCGGCGAAGCTGCAGGTGATGGGCGCGCTGTCGCTCTACCTCAACTTCGTCAACCTGTTTCAGATGCTGCTCAGCATCTTCGGCGATCGGCGCTGAACGGGCGAGAATGAACGGGGCAGGGCTCGCCTTCCCGCGGGCCCTGTCGGTCAGAAATAGCGTGCCAGCGCGAAGCGGAAGCGGGTGCGCTGCGTCGTGTAATAGGTGATCGAAGAGGCGTTGCCCGCATAGGTGACGCTGAAGCTGGGCGAGAAGCCCCATAGCCTGATCGCGCGGTTACCCAGCGTCAGGCGCGCATTGTACCGCCAGTCGCGGCGCGGATCGAGCGAGAAGAAGAACGACGCCGCATCATATTTGGCGTGTGATACCCCGGCGCTGATGCCGAAATTGAACCCCTTGGGCAATTCGCCGCCGAGTCCAACCACGCCGCCGATCTCGCTATTGGCATAGGCCGGGTCGGCCAGCGCATCGCGCCGCACGAATATGTTGGCCGAGGCGATCATCGAGCGCGCCACGACACGCTCATAGGTGGCGTAGCCGCCGATCTGCCAGCCGTCATAGCCATGATCGAAGAACGCCCTTGTGTGGCGCGCATCGACCTGGAAGCCGAGCCGCTGGCTGTCGCTGAGATTATATTCCGCGCCGCCCTTGATGCCGACCTGGCGGCTGATCACGCTGCCGCCATAGTCGCGCTGCCCGACCACGCCCTCGGCGCGCAGTCGGAGCTTTTCCGACAGCTTGACCTCGGGGCCGACCGCCAGCTCCGCCGACACGTCGTTATAGGCGCTGGCCTTGTAAAGGGTGCCCCCAGCGTTGAAATCGACCAGCAAGGCGGTGTTCTTGGCGATCGGCAGGCGTAGCCCCGAATCGATCGTGGCATTGACGCCGACGCCCGATTTGGCTTGGGCATTCGCGCCCAGCGTCAGGGGGATCGGCTGGGTACCGAACAGCACGGTGATGCTATCGGCGCCGGTCGCGTTGTTGATGTTGGTGTCGGGCGCGATGCCGAGCGCGAGGTCGAGCGTCCAGGCGCGCTTCGAGCGGATGATGTTGCGCACCGAACGGATCGTGCGGGTGATTTCGGGCGGCAGGTCGGGTGCCTGGGCGGCGAGGCGAAACTGGTGGTCGGCCTTTTGCGTCTTGCCCATCGAGAGCAGCGTGCGCGCCAGCTCGAGCCGCACCCGCGTCTGCTTGGGGTCGTCGACCAGGATCGCGCGGAAGATCGCCTCGGCGTGGTGATAGTCGCCGGTCTGCTCGGCGACATAGCCGGTGAGGAACTGCGATTCGAAATGGAGCGAGGGCACCGCGGCAAGCGCGGCGATCAGCGGGCGGGCCTCGTCGAAGCGCTTGGCGAGGACCAGCTTCTGGGCCTCGTCGAGCACCTGGTCGGCGGTCAGCCGCGCCTTGCAGGTCTGCGCGACGCACTGGTCGAGGATCGAGTCGGCCGTTGCCGGACCGGCCGTCAGGAGCAGTGCGGACAGCGCCAGCAGCGCCGCCAGCAGGCGCTGCATTATTTCTTGCCCGTCAGGATACCGAGGATGTCGATGCGCTGGTCGGGCGTGCCGCCGACGATGCGATAGCCCGCGCCGATCTCTTCGCCATTGGGGCCGTAAAAGCCACCGTCGATGCTCGAGCCGGCGATCACGACGTTGAAGGTGCTCATACCCGGGCGCACGAAGCTGGCATCGGCGAAGCTGCCGGTGAAGCCGCCCTTGCCAACCAGATCGATCGTGCTGTTGGCGTGCGCGGTAAAGGTCGAGCCGGCGGGCAGCGAAACGGTGCCGTTGGTATAGGCGTCGAACGCCGGCGCCGAGACCGTGCCGCTCAGCGTCGTCGCGACGGTCTTCTTGCCGAAATCGACCGTGCTGGTCTGCGTGCCGCTGATCCACTGCATATAGGTCGGCGTGTTCGGCGCGCTGTCGAGCAGCGGGTTGAACACCACCGTCGCCAGCATGTCGCCGGTATAGGTACCGGTGCCGCTGGTCGGCACCGCGCTGTTGTTGGTCGACTCACCATAGACGAACAGCGCGCGGTCGAGCGAATAATTGTTGCGCAGATAGGGCGTCGACGATCCGGCATCGGTCGCCTGGGTGACGCTCAGCGTGTTGCGGACATAGCCGGCATAGGTGACATATTTCGTCGTCGTGCCGGGCTTCTGGTAGAAGAAGGTCTGCGTGGTCGACGAATAGCCCTGGTCGCCGACGCGATAGGTCGAGGCGCCGGCATAGGTCGCCAGCAAGTTGCCCGAACTGCTCCCCGACTGAAGATACTGGATCCCCTTGTCGCTCGGCAGGTTGAGATTGGGCACGCCGCCCTGTGGCTGAAGCGCGCCGCCGAAATCGGTGCGGTGCGCCGGATCCTGGAAGCGGTCCCCGGTGACGGTGACATTCGCCTTGGTGCGCTGGATCGTCAGGTCGAAGATCGCGTCGCGCGGGTTGTAGGTCACCGAGATGCCGCTGTCGCGCACCGTGTTCGCGTCGCCGGCATAGAGCTGACCGCCCTGGCCGCTGCTGTCGGAGCGCGTATAATATTCGTAATGCTGCGCCACGCCGAGGCCGCTATAGGTCTTCACCTCGGTCGGCGCGACGAACGTACCCGTCGTGGTCGTCGTCCCCGCGCCGGTGCCGGTCGCGCTGCCACCGACGGTCTGCACCCCGGCGCCGCCGCCGCACGCGCTGAGCATGGCGGCCGAGGCGAGAAGAAGATAAATACGCATGACGTGTCGCTGCCCCCAAGAGCTTGATCTCGGGAGCCATTGGTAAGCGGATAGGGTTAACGAGCCGCTAAGACGTCGTCGATTCTGCGTTCGGGATCAGGTCGACGCGGCGCCGGGCGCACCGGCGCCGCCTCATTTTCCGCGGCGCTTGCGATGGCTCTCCAGGTCGAGCACGGCGCTGTCCGCACCTTCCGGCAAAAGGCCAAGACGGCGCGCAACCTCTTGATAAGCCTCTACTTCGCCGCCTAGATCGCGACGGAACCGGTCCTTGTCGAGCTTCTCGTTGGTCTCCATGTCCCACAGCCGGCAGCCATCGGGGCTGATCTCGTCGGCGAGAATCACCCGGCCATAGTCATTGTCCCAGATGCGGCCGAATTCGAGCTTGAAGTCGACCAGCCGGATGCCGATCCCGGCGAACAGCCCGCACAGGAAATCGTTCACGCGGATCGCCAGGTCGGCGATGTCGTGCATCTCCTCCTGGCTGGCCCAGCCGAACGCGGCGATATGCTCGTCGGTGATCATCGGATCGCCGAGCGCATCGTCCTTGTAATAATATTCGATGATCGTGCGCGGCAGCTGGGTGCCTTCCTCGATCCCCAGCCGCGTCGACAGCGAGCCGGCGGCGACGTTGCGGATCACCACTTCCACCGGAATTATCTCAACCTGGCGAATAAGTTGCTCGCGCATGTTGAGACGGCGTATGAAGTGCGTCGGCACCCCGATCATGCCGAGCAGCGTGAAGATATGCTCGGAGATGCGGTTGTTGAGTACGCCCTTGCCGCTGATCGTGCCCTTTTTCTGGGCGTTGAACGCGGTGGCATCGTCCTTGAAATACTGGATCAGCGTCCCGGGCTCCGGACCCTCGTACAGGATCTTGGCCTTGCCTTCGTAAATCTGCCGGCGGCGAGCCATGCTGGCATTACCCCTGAAATGATCTGCCCCGGCGGCGCGGGGCGGACCGCGCAAACGCCGGGGCTTGGTTCGGGGCGCTATATCGGAAGGCGCGCGGGGGCGCAATCAGGCGCTGGGGATGGATTCGGTTTCCCGTACGACCGGACGCCGCCGTTTCGGGCCATAGCGCCGCCAGCCGAGCCAGACGAGCAGCAGCACCAGCCCGGGCGGGCCAAGCACGGCGATCGCGCCGAGCAGGACGGTGAAGGTCGTCTCGGCCGAACCGATCAGCAGCGCGAGCGAGCTTTTCAGCGGTGCGCTGGCATCGAAGCCCTGCACCGCGGCGCCGGCCCTGTACTCGAGCTCGAGCGGCGTGGTGGCGAGACTCGCACGGGCTTGGGCGGCGCTGTCGATCGCGGCATCGGCGTTGCGCGCCGCGTCGGCGCGCTGTTGCTGGAGCGCGGTACGTTCGCTGTCCTTGAGACCTTTCCTGGTCAACTCACCGTCCAGGCGCGAAACTTCGCTATGCGCGCGTGCCCGATCGCCCTCCGCCATGGTGATCGCGCTGGCCGCGTCGGTGCCGGTGATATCGGCCTCGGTCAGCGTGCCCTCGGCCGCCTGGGCGATGGCGATCGCGTTCTTGCCGAACTCGCGCGCGATCGTCGGATCGAGCTTGAGCGACAGCATCGCCGCGACATTATTCTCGCCGAGCAGCTGATATTTCATGCCGGTGATCCGGCAGCGCGCGATGCCGAGCTTCTCGCACGCCTGGGCATGCGCCTCCTGCGTGGCGGCGATTCGCGCTGCGGCGAGGCTGAAGGCGTAATGATAGCTGAACGCGACGCCCGGCGCCGCGGTCACCGCGATGCCGGCAGGGGCAGCGACGTCGGTCTCGACAGACCGCTGCGGAGCATCATTGTCGGGTGGTGCGGACTTGCTGCAGGCAGCGAGCGCAAACAACGGCAGGACATAGACGAACTTGTTCATCGCAAGACCTCTCCCTAGCTGAGAAGGTGGATGATACTCTATAACTCCTATCTGTATAGTCGGAATTAAATCGCTGCGATGTGCTGTTCGCGCGCATGCGTCCCGCTTGCCCAACGGCGCGCGATCCGGCGCCACAGGAACCAGCCTAGCGCCCCGAGAACCAGCCAGGGCGCGAGGAAGATCGCGATCCGTACGAGCGCGCCGAACAAGGTGACGACGAGCGCAACGGAACCCGCGACCGAATCACCGATCGTGTTGCTGACCTGGGCGGGCTGCGGCGCGACCGCACCATAATGTATGTCGATCGTCGACATGGCGACGCGCGCCTGCAATTCGCCGAGCCAGCCCCGCGCCTGGTCGATCTCCTCCTGCGCGGCGGCGACGCTGCGCTCGGCCTCGACCAGTTCGCCGACCTTGCCGCTGTGCGTGCGCAGCACCTCGGTCAGGCGCGCGACGAGCAGTTCGCGCTGGCGCAGCCGTGCAGCGGTATCGACCATGTCCTTCGACACGTCCTCCGCTGCGATCGCGCGGCTGTCGGCATGTCCGCCGGCGCGGCCGACGGCATCCTGCAGGGCATCGCCGAAGTGCCGTGCGACGGCGCTGTCGACACGCAGCGTGAGCGACCCTTGCGCGGGCTCGTCGCCACCGGCCTTGCTTTGCATCGCCAGCACCTGGCAGCGCGCCGGGCCGAGCCTGTCACATAGAGCGACATGGGCTTGCTGCGCCGCCGGGATCGCCGCGCCGGGCAAGGTGAAGACATAGTCGTATTTGTAGGCGATACGGGGGACCGCGACCGCGATCGGCTCGGCTGCGCCCGCGGCGGCGCGGGCGTCGTCCGGCACGTTGGCAGGTGCGGCGATGCCCGGCGAGGCGGCCGACTGGAGCGCCATCGTCGTCGTCGGTACGTCGTACGCGTTGAGCTTTTCCATGACGGCACGGCGACCGGGGTCATTGGATACGGCCAGGGTGACACATACGCCGATCGTCAACAGCGCGGCGAGCACGATGCTCGCAATCCTGATCGTTCGGCCCATCGCAACACCCCCCTGTAAAGAGGATGTTATACCATCACATAACATGGAAAGCGTCAAGCGCCGCGCGGATTATCGGCCTTCAGGACGAAGGTCCCGGCGTCAGGCGTCAGTCGACCTGTTCAGCCTCGTTCTGATGCTCGCGGCCGAACCAGCGCTGCACCACGTTGCGGCCCTCGGCTGATTCCTGTGGTGCCGGCGGCAGCACGGGTGCGGCGGTGGCGTCCTCGCGCCCCTGGAACAGCCAGCGCAGCCCCAGCGCGCCGCCGATAAGCAGCAATGCCCAGGGGCCGACACCCGCCAGAACCACCAGCAAACCGGCAAGTGACGTCATGAAGGTAGCCCCGGCGGTTTCGAAGCTCGCATCGGCCGCGGCACCGACGCCGGGAATGCTGCCGCCCGAGGCGTAGCTCAGCATCATCGGCGTGGTGGCCAGCCCGCCGCCGCCCTGATCGAGTTCGCCGACCACCGCGATCGAGGTGCGCAGGCGGTCGGCGCGCGCCGCGAGCGTGGCGTC
>NZ_JARYTI010000059.1 GCF_029911635.1 Sphingomonas sp. AR_OL41 | reverse complement strand
ATCAGGTCCGCGTCACGCAGCACTCCGCCGAGCGGCGTCCCGGTCCCTTTGCCGATCGCGCTCCAGCCCTCGACACAGTCATGGCGCGTCGTCTGGGTTCGTCGCGGCAGCCGGTGGATCTGGTCCATCGACAAGGTCAGCGGCACGGCGCGGACCGCCCGCGCCGCCGCCGCGCCGAAGCGGCCGGCACCGATCGCCGCCGGGTCGGCATTGCACAGCACGGCGTCGGCGGCGATGTGCTCGCCCGACGCGAGAATCACCCCGGCGGCACGCCCATTCGTGACGACGATCTCGCTGGCCACCGTGCCGTAACGGAAGCGCACGCCCTGGCGCAGCGCGAGCGTCTCGAGCGCGCGGGCGAGCGCGTGCATGCCGCCGTCGATCAGCCACACGCCCGAAGCCTCGACATGCGCGATCAGCATCAGCGTGGCCGGCGCGCGGGACGGCGACGATCCGCAATAGGTCGCATAGCGGCCGAACAACTGCCGGAGTCGCGGGTCGCGAAAATAGCCGCCAAGCGCGCGCCACAGCGAGGAATAGGGACGCAGCGTGGCATAATCGCGCAGCCCCGCCAGGCCCATGCGCCAGCCGAGGCCGAGCGGGTTGATCCGCGTGTCCCGCAAGAAAGGCCGGTCGAGCGCGTTGAAGATCCGCGCCGCCTCGTGGCGGAACGCGCGATAACCCCGCGCGTCGGCCGCGCCGGCAAAGGCGCCGATCGCCGCCTCGCTCGCCGCCGGATCGGCGAACAGGTCGAGTCGCGCTCCGCCCCAGGCGTGACGCGCCAGCGTTGCGGCCGGGCGGGCAACCAGGTGCCGGTCGAGCGAGTCGCCGCACGCGGCGAAGATCTCCTCGAAAATCCCGCGCAAGGTGAACACCGTCGGCCCGGCATCGATCGCGGCGCCATCGACATCGAGCGCGCGCAACTTGCCGCCCGGGCCACCCGCCGCCTCAACCACCGTCACGTCGCAACCGCGCGCGGCGAGCAAGGCCGCGGCGACTAGGCCGCCCACGCCTGCTCCTATCACCACCACGCGCGTGTCGCTCATGCGCTTCCTCGTTTCGATTGACGCGATGCTATCATCTGTCCAAGTAATTGGACATATGGTTTGTCAATGAATCGAGACAGGTCGCGATGGGCCGAGCGCTGGCGCGGCTGGCGCAACCATGTGCTCGCCGCGCCGGGTTTTCAGCGCTTCGCCGCAAGCTTCATGCTCACCCGCCCGGTGGCGCGCGCCCGTGCGAAGCGGCTGTTCGATCTGGTCGCCGGTTTCACCTATTCGCAGATACTCGCCGCGTGCGTCGAGACGCGCTTGCTCGAGTCGCTGGCGGACGGTGCCGCGTCGCTCGACGACATCGCGACGCGGATCGCGCTGCCGCATGAAGGGGCGGAGCGATTGCTCAAGGCAGCCGCTGCGCTGCGCCTCGTTGATTCGCTCGGCGATGGGCGCTGGATGCTCGGGCAGGACGGCGCGGCGTTGCTCGGCAATCGCGGCATTACCGCGATGGTCGCGCACCACCGCGCGCTCTACGCCGATCTCGCCGATCCGGTGGCGCTGCTGCGCGGGGGTGGCGGGGGCGGCGCCTTGTCGCGTTACTGGAACTATGCCGAAGACAGCGGCAGCGGCGATGCCGATCAGGTCGCGCCCTATTCGCAGCTGATGGCGGCGTCGCAGCCGTTGATCGCCGGGCAGGTGATCGAAGCCTATCCCTTCCATCGCCACCGACGCATGCTCGATATCGGCGGCGGCGAGGGCGCGTTCGTGGCGGCGGTGGCGGAGCGTGCACCGAATCTCGCTTTGTCGCTTTTCGATCTGCCCGCGGTGGGCGAGCGTGCGCGGGCGCGACTCGACGCCGCCGGCCATGGGGCACGGACGACGATCTTCGGCGGCAATTTCCTCGCCGACGCGCTGCCCGAAGGGCATGACCTCATCACCCTGATCCGCGTGCTGCACGACCATGACGACGCGCCGGCGATGACTTTGCTGCGCAGCATTCGCGCCGCATTGCCGGCCGGTGGCAAGCTGTTGATCGCCGAACCGATGGCCGGCACGCGCGGCGCGGAAGCCGCCGGCGACGGCTATTTCGGCATGTATCTGTGGGCGATGGGATCGGGCCGACCGCGCACCCCAAGCGAGATTCGTGACATGCTCAAGGCGGCGGGATTCTCGGCTTCACGGCATGTCAGAACCGCACTGCCGCTGACCACCAAAGCGATTGTCGCGTCGCGTTGACAGTGGCGAGTGTCTAGACTGGTTGACATGTAATAATGTCTAGATAAAGTGACACATGCGAGGAAGAGACCCAAGACGGGCCTCTCGCAGCAGGGGAGCGCGGCAATGGACGCGGTCGCGGTAACATTACAGGCACCTGAAAGCCTGTCGTTGCGCGCGCTCGCCCTGAACCCGCTCACCGATGGGGATGTCCTGGTCGAGATTGACTGGAGCGGCATCTCTTCCGGCACCGAGAAATTGCTGTGGACCGGCCGCATGCCGAACTTTCCCGGCATGGGGTATCCGCTCGTGCCGGGCTATGAATCGGTCGGGCGCGTGATCGACGCCGGCGTCGACGCGCGCTCGCGAATCGGCGAATGGGTCTTCGTTCCCGGCGCCAATTGCTACCAAGGCGCGCGCGGCCTGTTCGGCGGCACGGCGCGCCGCGTCGTCCTTCCCGCGGCGCGAGCCGTGCCGGTGCCCGAACGGCTCGGTCGCGATTCGATTCTGACCGCCCTCGCGGCCACCGCTTATCATGCCATTGTCGGCGGGGCCGCGCCCGACCTGATCGTCGGCCATGGCATTCTCGGCCGGCTGCTGGCGCGCCTGACCATCGCCTGCGGCGCCCCGGCGCCGACCGTGTGGGAAACCAATGCCGCGCGGCGCGACGCCAGCGGCTATGCCGTGATCGATCCGGCAAGCGACGCGCGACGCGACTATCGGACGATCTGCGACGCCAGCGGCGCGGCCGACATCATCGACGCCGTCATGCCGTGTCTCGCCAAGGGCGGCGAGCTGGTGCTGGCCGGCTTCTACGATCGCCTGTCCTTTGCTTTCCCGCCCGCCTTCATGCGCGAGGCGCGGTTGCGCATCTCGGCCGAGTTCACGCCGGCCGATACCGCGGCAACCATCGCGCTGATCGACACGGGTACGCTGCGGCTCGACGGGTTGATCAGCCACGCGCGCCCGGCCGCCGAAGCGACCGAAGCCTATCCGCAGGCCTTTACCGATCCCGAGTGCCTGAAAATGGTCCTCGACTGGAGAAACCTATGAGCATGCTCGACCCAGGCCCGCTGCGCGAGGAAGCCAGCCACGAGCCTGATCCCGTGCCCACCGGTCCGGTGACCAAGGAAACGCAGATCATCGCGATCTACGGCAAGGGCGGTTCGGGCAAGTCGTTCGCGCTGGCCAATCTCAGCTATATGATGGCGCAGCAGGGCAAGCGCGTGCTGCTGATCGGTTGCGATCCCAAGTCCGACACCACCAGCCTGCTGTTCGGCGGCAAATCGACCCCGACGATCATCGAGACCTCGTCGCGCAAGAAGCTCGCCGGCGAGGAGATCGGCATCGAGGATGTCTGCTTCCAGCGCGACGGCGTGTTCGCGATGGAGCTGGGCGGGCCCGAGGTCGGCCGCGGCTGCGGTGGACGCGGCATCATCCATGGTTTCGAGACGCTCGAAAAACTCGGCTTCCATGAATGGGGCTTCGACTACGTCCTGCTCGATTTCCTCGGCGACGTGGTGTGCGGCGGCTTCGGCCTGCCGATCGCGCGCGACATGTGCCAGAAGGTCATCGTCGTCGGCTCGAACGACCTGCAGTCGCTCTATGTCGCCAACAATGTCTGCAAGGCGGTCGAATATTTCCGCAAGATGGGCGGCAATGTCGGCGTCGCCGGCATGATCATCAACAAGGACGACGGCAGCGGCGAGGCCGCGGCGTTCGCCAAGGCGGTCGGCATCCCGACGCTGTGCGCGATCCCGGCCAATGAGGATATCCGCAAGAAATCCGCCAATTACCAGATCATCGGCAAGCCAGGCGGGCAATGGGCGTCGCTGTTCGAGGAGCTTGCGATCAACGTCGCCGAGGCACCGCCGCTGCGCCCGACGCCGCTTGATCAGGATGGACTGCTCGGTCTGTTCAGCGCCGATGTGACCGGTGCCGACTATACGCTCAAGCCGGCCACCCAGGCCGACATGCGCGGTGCGGCCTTCGTGCCCAAGCCCAGCCTCGAAATCGTTTACGACGCGGTCTGAGCGGATGGACCTCCCAACCCCAGCGCGTAACGCCGATCGGATCGATCTCGGCACGCCCGTCGAGGGCGGGTGCGCGTCGAAGGACACGATGCGCGACGCGGCGGGCAAGGCCGGCAAGAGCGACGTCCTGGCGCGCTATGCCGCGGATTATCCGCAAGGCCCGCACGACCAGCCGCAATCGATGTGCCCGGCCTTTGGCTCGTTGCGCGTGGGCTTACGGATGCGGCGCACCGCCACCGTGCTGTCGGGCTCGGCCTGCTGTGTCTACGGGCTGACCTTCACCTCGCATTTCTACGGCGCCCGCCGCAGCGTCGGCTATGTCCCGTTCAGTTCGGAGACGCTGGTCACTGGCAAGCTATTCGAGGACATCAAGGAAGCGGTCGAGGGGCTGGCCGATCCGGCGCTCTACGACACCATCGTCGTGACCAATTTGTGCGTGCCGACCGCATCAGGCGTGCCGCTGCAATTGCTCCCCGATCAGATCAACGGCGTGCGCGTTATCGGCATCGATGTACCGGGCTTTGGCGTGCCGACGCATGCCGAGGCGAAGGATGTGCTCGCCGGCGCGATGCTCGCTTATGCCCGGCGCGAAGCCGAGGCCGGACCCGTTGCGGCGCCGAAGGATCGCGCCGACCGCCCGACCGTCACGTTGCTCGGCGAAATGTTCCCCGCCGATCCGCCCGGTATCGGCTTGATGCTTGAGCCGCTCGGCCTTGCCGCCGGCCCGGTCGTGCCGACGCGCGAGTGGCGCGAGCTTTATGCCGCGCTCGACTGTGCCGTGGTCGGCGCGATCCACCCCTTCTACACCGCCAGCGTGCGCGAATTCGAAGCCGCCGGGCGTAGTGTGGTCGGTTCGGCACCGGTCGGGGCCGACGGTACTGCCGCCTGGCTCGATGCGATCGGCGCGGCGTGCGGCATCGCGCAGGACAAGGTCGACGCGTCGAAGAACCGCTTCATCCCGGCGATCCGCGGCGCGCTCGCCGCACGCCCGATCAAGGGACGGATCACCGTGTCGGGCTATGAAGGCTCGGAACTGCTCGTTGCGCGGCTGCTGATCGAGAGCGGCGCCGACGTGCCTTATGTCGGCACGGCCTGTCCGCGCACGCGCTGGTCCGATGCCGATCGCGAATGGCTCGAGGCCAAGGGCTGCCGCGTGCAATATCGCGCCAGCCTCGAACAGGACATTGCCGCGGTCGAGGAATTTGGTCCCGATCTCGCCATCGGCACCACGCCCGTCGTGCAGCATGCCAAGGCCAAGGCGTTGCCCGGTCTCTATTTCACCAACCTCATCTCGGCGCGACCGCTGATGGGGCCGGCCGGTGCAGGTTCACTGGCGATGGTGGTCAACGCCGCCATGGCCAACAAGGATCGCTTCGATCGCATGTCCGCCTTTTTCGACGGTGTCGGCAAGGATGCCACCGCCGGCGTGTGGGAGGAAACGCCCGTCGATCGGCCCGAATTCAAGGCCAAATTCGCCGCCAAGCGCATCGCCGCCGCCAAGGCCGAGGAGGCGGTGGGGGTATGACGCTGATTCTCGATCATGATCGGGCCGGGGGCTATTGGGGGGCGGTTTACGCCTTTACCGCGATCAAGGGGCTGCAGGTCATCATCGACGGGCCGGTCGGGTGCGAGAATCTGCCGGTCACCTCGGTGCTGCATTATACCGACGCGCTGCCGCCGCACGAATTGCCGATCGTCGTCACCGGGTTGGGCGAGCAGGAACTGGGCCGCGACGGCACCGAGGGCGCGATGAAGCGCGCCTGGCGGACGCTCGACCCCGATCTGCCCGCCGTCGTCGTCACCGGCTCGATCGCCGAGATGATCGGTGGCGGCGTTACGCCCGAAGGCACCAATATCCAGCGCTTCCTGCCGCGCACGATCGACGAGGATCAATGGCAGGCGGCGGATCGCGCGCTGACCTGGCTGTGGACGCAGTTCGGCCCGAAAAAGGTGCCCGCGCCACGCCCGCTCAAGGAAGGGCAGAAGCCCAGGGTCAACATCATCGGGCCGATGTACGGCACCTTCAACATGCCGTCGGACCTCGCCGAGATTCGCCGGCTGATCGAAGGCATCGGCGCCGAGGTCAACATGGCCTTTCCGCTCGGCAGCCATCTCGCGGATGTCCGCAAGCTCGCCGATGCCGGCGTCAATGTCTGCATGTACCGCGAGTTCGGTCGCGGGCTGTGCGAAACGCTCGAGCGGCCCTATCTCCAGGCGCCGATCGGCCTCGAAAGCACAACCTTGTTCCTGCGCAAGCTCGGCGAACTGACCGGGCTCGACCCCGAGCCGTTCATCGAGCGCGAGAAGCACACCACGATCAAGCCGCTCTGGGACCTGTGGCGTTCGGTGACGCAGGATTTCTTCGGTACCGCCAGTTTCGCGATCGTCGCGACCGAGACCTATACGCGCGGCATCCGCAACTTCCTGGAGGGGGATCTCGGGCTCCCCTGCGCCTTCGCCTTCCAGCGTTCGGCCGGCATCAAGCCCGACAATGCCGCAGTGCAGGCCGCGATCCGCGACAACCCGCCGCTGGTGATGTTCGGCAGCTTCAACGAGCGCATGTACATGGCCGAAAGCGGCGCGCGCGGCATGTATATTCCGGCCAGCTTTCCCGGCGCCGTGATCCGCCGCCACACCGGCACGCCGTTCATGGGCTATGCGGGGGCGACCTATCTCGTCCAGGAAGTGTGCAATGCGTTGTTCGACGCGCTGTTCCACATCCTCCCACTCGCCGGCCAGCTCGACAAGGTCGAGCCGACGCCGGCGCGGCATGAGCGTGCGCTCGCCTGGGACGATGCGGCAAAGGACGAATTCGACGCGGTGATCGAGCGTGAGCCGGTGCTCGTGCGCATCTCCGCCGCCAAGCGCATCCGCGACGCCGCCGAACGCGCCGCGCGCCGCGCCGGCGAGGAATCGATCAGCCGCGAGCGCCTCGCGCTCGCCATCGCCGAGAGCCGCGGCGGATGACCGCGACCAGCCTTTCGCCCCGCACGGGGCCACACAAATCCTCGTGGGGGACGATACCCGCAGGATGCCGCCCGGGGGCGCGCTCGCCGCTCTCCCTTTTTCTTCCGGGCAAATTGGAGAAGGAACGATGAGCGACAATCGAGAAAGTATCGGTACCTACCTGACCGAGGCGGAAGCCAAGGAATTCCACAAGATCTTCATGTCGAGCTTCCTGGGGTTCACGGCCGTGGCCGTGGTCGCCCATGTGCTCGTCTGGTTCTGGCGTCCCTGGCTCTGACGCGGGTCACCGCAGACATCTGACGATACGATAACGAGAAGGAACCACATCATGTGGAGAATATGGATGATCTTCGACCCGCGCCGTGCGCTGGTCGCCCTCTTCATCTTCCTGTTCGTGCTGGCACTGCTGATTCACTTCATCCTGCTGAGCACTGACAAGTTCAATTGGCTCGATGGCCCGAGAAAGGCCCCTGCCGCCGTTACGGCTCCGGCTGCAACGACGCCCTGATCGGGCCGATGCCGCCGCACGGGGCATTATCCGTGCGCACTCGGGCGGACGAGGCCGGACGATCGGTCCGGCCTCGTTCCCCGATACCGATTTAACGGCAACGATCTTCGGGGATGCCCCGGGGAACGGAGAGATGCGATGGCGCTGCTGAGCTTCGAACGAAAATACCGAGTCCGGGGGGGCACGCTGATCGGCGGCGATCTCTTCGATTTCTGGGTCGGCCCCTTTTATGTGGGTTTTTTCGGGGTGACGACCGCGCTGTGCGCGGCGCTCGGCACCGCGCTGATCTTCTATGCCGCCTCGCTGGGGCCGACATGGAACCCCTGGCTGATATCGATCGCGCCGCCCGACATAAGCTACGGGCTGGGGCTGGCGCCGCTGCGCGACGGCGGCTTCTGGCAGATCATCACCATCTGCGCGATCGGGGCGTTCGTGTCCTGGGCGCTGCGCGAGGTCGAGATCTGCCGCAAGCTCGGCATGGGCTATCATGTCCCCTTCGCCTATGGCTTTGCGATCCTCGCCTATGTCACGCTGGTCGTGGTCAGGCCGATGCTGCTCGGCGCCTGGGGGTTCGGTTTCCCCTACGGGATCTTCAGTCATCTCGATTGGGTGTCGAACACCGGCTACCAATATCTCCATTTCCACTACAACCCGGCGCATATGATCGCGGTGAGCTTCTTCTTCACTACGACGCTCGCGCTGGCGTTGCACGGCGGTCTTATCCTCTCGGCGGTCAACCCGCCCAATGGCGGCGAGGTCAAGACGCCGGAATATGAGGACGCCTTTTTCCGCGACACGATCGGCTATTCGATCGGCACGCTCGGCATCCACCGGCTGGGCCTGTTCCTCGCGCTGAGCGCCGGCTTCTGGAGCGCGGTGTGCATCGTCATCTCGGGTCCGTTGTGGACGCGCGGCTGGCCAGAATGGTGGACCTGGTGGCTCAACCTGCCGATCTGGCACTGAGCGAGAGGGGGCGAACATGGCAGGCTATCAGAATATTTTCACCCAGGTACAGCTTCGCGCGATACCTGAAATGGGCCCACCGCTGAAGCCCGGGACCTTCCCGCGCATCGGCAAGGGCAGCTTCTCCTACTGGATGGGCAAGATCGGCAATGCCCAGCTGGGGCCGATCTATCTCGGCCGGCTCGGCATCGCGTCGATCCTGTTCGGTTTCCTGGCCTTCGAGATCACCGGGCTCAACATGCTGGCCAGCGTCAACTGGAGCCCGATCCAGCTGGTTCGCCAGCTGCCCTGGCTCGCGCTCGAGCCGCCGGGGCCGCAATGGGGCTTTACCCTGTTCGTGCCGCTCGCCGAAGGCGGTTGGTGGCAAATCGCCGGCTTCTGCATGACGACATCCGTGCTGTTGTGGTGGGCACGCACTTATGCCCGCGCCCGCGCGCTCGGCATGGGGACGCATGTTTCCTGGGCCTTCGCCTCGGCGATCTGGCTGATGGTGGTGCTCGGCTTCATCCGGCCGATGCTGATGGGCAGCTGGGCAGAGAGCGTGCCGTTCGGCATCTTCCCGCACCTCGACTGGACCGCGGCTTTCTCGATCCGTTACGGCAATTTGTTCTACAACCCGTTCCACTGCCTCTCGATTGCCTTCCTCTACGGGTCGACCTTGTTGTTCGCGATGCACGGCGCGACGATCCTCGCGGTCGGGCGCTATGGCGGCGAACGCGAACTCGAGCAGATCACCGATCGTGGCACTGCCTCGGAGCGTGCGGCGCTGTTCTGGCGCTGGACGATGGGGTTCAACGCGACGATGGAATCAATCCACCGCTGGGCATGGTGGTTCGCGGTGCTGACGCCGCTGACTGGGGGCATCGGTATCTTGCTGACCGGCACCGTGGTCGACAACTGGTATCTGTGGGCGGTGCAGCATGGCTATGCGCCCGGTTATCCGGGCACCGGCGTGGTCGATCCTTCCACCCTGCCGGGAGGCGTGAAATGAGCGGCTTGGCCAGAAACACCACCCTCGCCGCGATCGGCGGGCTCGCCGCGCTGTCGCTCGGCGGCTGCGAGGTGGGCAAGAAGCAGTCGACGCAGACCGGCTTTCGCGGCTCGGGCATGGAGCAGATCGTCGATCTGAGCCATGTGGCGAAACAGGCGGTGATCCCGGCTGCGGCCTATGAACTGCCGGCGGATGGCGGGCCGACCGCCGCCGCGAGCTACCAGAACGTCAAGGTGCTCGGCGGCGTCAGCAAGGATCGCTTCGATCACGTCATGGCGCAGATCAGCCAATGGGTCGCGCCGCCAGCCGAGGGTTGCAACTATTGCCACAACCCCGAGAACATGGCTTCGGACGAGAAATACACCAAGGTCGTCGCGCGACGGATGTTGCAGATGACGCTCAACATCAACGGCAAATGGGCCAACCACGTCAAGGCGACCGGTGTCACCTGCTATACCTGCCATCGCGGCAATGCGGTGCCGCAATATAAATGGGCGCTCGACCAGGGCACGCCGGACCCGCGCTCGATCGTCGGTAACCATCGCGGGCAGAACAGCCCGAACGAGACGGTTGCCTATGCCGCGTTGCCCTATGATCCGTTCGATTCCTATCTACGGGGCACGGCGCAGATTCGTGTTGCTGGCAAGACCGCGCTGCACCAGCCCGGTATGGCCGGCGCGTCGATCAAGGATGCCGAGGCGACCTATGGCCTGATGATGCACCTGTCCAAGGCGCTCGGGGTCAATTGCACCTTCTGCCACAATACCCAGTCGCTCGGCGCCTGGGCGGAAAGCCGGCCGCAGCGGGTGACGGCCTATTACGGCATCCGCATGGTGCGCGACATCAACGACGAATATATCACGTCGCTTGCCGGCGTTTTCCCCGCCTATCGCAAGGGGCCGCAGGGCGATCCCTACAAGGTGAACTGCCTGACCTGCCACCAGGGGCTCAACAAGCCGCTCGGCGGGGTCAGCATGCTGAAGGACAATCCGGCGCTCAAGCCGATCGCGGTCGTCGCGCCGAGCGCGGCGCAGGCGGCGGCCACGGCGACCGTCCAGTCCCAACTCGCCGCGCCCGCTGCGGCGAACAAACCCCCGGCGCCGGCGGCATCGCCGACGCCGAAGACACCGTAGTCCACGGTGTCGCCGCAGGCGGTCAGCCTGCTCTCAAGCGCGCGACCCCAGGGTCGCGCGCTTCTTTTTTTGCCGATCGGGAGCGTGCGATGATCGATCTCACCGGCCGCAGCCACGCGCTGCGCGCCTCGCTCTCGGCGGAAATGCACGTCCGCCGCTTGCCGCGCTTCTCCAGCCCCTGTCGCCTGATGCAGCTGGTGACCCTGCTCGGCGAAGGCGGCGCCCAGGCGAGCCGGGCGCATGTCGAGCTGCTGGCGATCGGGTGTGGCGTCGCGCTGCCACCCGGCGCGCGCTACGCCGTGCTTCCGCTTGATGGGGTTACGTTGGTCTGGGAGGGGCACACCGAATTTGCCAGCTACACCTTCATCCGCGAAGGATCGTTTGGCGCGCCGTTCGATCCGGCGACGTTCGACTCCTGCGCGGCGATCGTCGCCGCATTGCCCGGCGAACTGATCCGCGCGACGCAGATCGCGGTCCAACGCCGCCGTACCCGCGAACCCAATCGGGCGACGCTGGAAGCGTTGTTCGAGGCATCGGCGCTGATCGCCTGCGACGTTGCCGAGGGGCGTGCCCGCGTCATGTCGGATTTCACGCTCCACGCTGACGGCTTCGGCCGGCTGCTGGTGCTCGACAGAGGTCTGGAGGGGGACGAGACCGCACAGCTGATCGTGCGGTTGCAGGAGCTGGGCAACTACCGCAACATGGCACTGCTCGGGCTGCCTCTTGCCCAGCAATTGACCCCGGAGGTCTCCGGCCTCGAACGCCAGTTGTCGACCTTGACGCACAAGGTGTCGGAGCGTGCCAGCGACGATGAGGCGATGCTCGACGAGCTGACCTATGTATCGGCCGAACTCGCCCGGCTGATGGCGCAGACGCGTTACCGGATGAGCGCGACGCGCGCCTATGCCCAGCTCAGCATCGAGCGGCTCAACAGCCTCGGCATCAGCGCGGTGCGCGGCTACCAGTCGCTCAGCGACTTTACCGAGCGGCGTCTGGTCCCGGCGGTGCGCACCTGCGATTCCTTCGCCGCGCGGCTCGAGGACCTGTCGCAGCGCGCGGCCTGGACCAGCGAATTGCTGCGCACGCGGATCGACATCGCCCTGGCGCGGCAGAACCGCGACCTGCTCGCCTCGATGGACCGGCGCACCCAGCTGCAATTGCGCCTGCAACAAGCAGTCGAGGGATTCTCGGTCGTCGCGATCAGCTATTATCTCGTCGCGCTGATCGGCGACGTGCTTGGCGCCGTGCCGGGGTTGCGGCACGAAATCGCGATGGCAGCCGCTGTGCCGATCGTGATCGCGGCGGTAGCGTTCGCGGTTTGGCGGATAAAGCGCGGGGTGAAGGAATAGGCGCCTGTCGCCCGGCGCACGACCTGCGGCCGGGCGGGGCAGGCCGCTCGCTTCAGGCCGCCATGGCGCGGCGCGACAGCGCGCATTGCGACCAGATGTCGCTCAGTGCGGTGACGAGGCGGTCGATATCGCCGTCGCTGTGCACCGGCGACGGCGTGATGCGCAGCCGCTCGGTGCCGACCGGCACGGTCGGATAGTTGATCGGCTGGACATAGATGCCGTGATTGTCGAGCAGCCAGTCGCTGATCATCTTGCACTTCTTGGCGTCGCCCACCATCACCGGGATGATGTGGCTGGGATTGTCCATCGTCGGGATGCCGATCGCATCGAGCCGGCGGCGGACATAAGCGACGCGTTCCTGGTGGCGCGTGCGCTCGGCCTGGCTGGTCTTGAGGTGGCGGATGCTGGCGGCCGCACCGGCGGCGAGCGCCGGCGGCAGGGCGGTGGTGAAGATGAAGCCGCTGGCAAAGCTGCGCACGAAATCGACCAGCGCGTCGGACGCGGCAATGTAACCGCCCATCACGCCGAACGCCTTGCCGAGCGTGCCCTCGATCACGTCGATCCGGTCCATCAGCCCCTCGCGCTCGGCGATGCCGCCGCCGCGCGGGCCGTACAGCCCGACCGCATGGACCTCGTCGATGTACGACAGCGCGCCATGCGCCTCGCACACATTGAGGATCTCGGCGATCGGCGCGATGTCGCCGTCCATCGAATAGACGCTCTCGAACGCGACCAGCTTGGCGCGGCCCGGCGCGACCGCGGCGAGCCGGCGGTCGAGATCCTCGGGCGAATTATGCGTGAAGCGCTGGCACTCGGCGCGGCTATGGCGGATGCCCTCGATCATCGAGGCATGGTTGAGCGCGTCGGACATCACCACGCAGTCGGGCAGCTTCGCCGCCAGCGTCGACAGCGCCGCCCAGTTCGACACATAGCCCGAGGTAAACAGCAGGGCGGCGTCCTTGCCGTGCAGGTCGGCGAGCTCGCGCTCCAACTCGACATGGGCATGCGTCGTGCCCGAAATGTTGCGCGTGCCGCCCGCGCCGGCGCCGCACTTGTCGAGCGTCGCGTGCATCGCCTCGAGCACCACCGGATGCTGGCCCATGCCGAGATAATCGTTCGAGCACCACACCGTTACATCGCTCACACCGTCGGCGGTATGGTGGCTGGCATGCGGAAAGGCACCCGCCTTGCGCTCCAGCTCGGCGAAGGTCCGATAGCGCCCGTCCTCGCGCAGCGTGTCCAGTTCGCCTGCGAAGAACGCTTCATAGTCCACGGTGGAAATCCCCCTGCATGGTCCTGGCGACCGCGCCGGCGGCCTTGGTAGCAGGAAAGCTGCTGCGCGCCGAATCTGCCTGCGGCAAGTGCGGATATCAACGTATATCCAACCTTTTTTGCATGCGGCCGCGCCGCCGCGTCACTGCTTGGGCGTTACCCACACCGCCACCGGCACGATGAACTTGCCGGGCGCGGGCTTGCCCACCTCGACACGGTCGGCGGTGACCAGTTCGCCCGAGGCGAGGTTGAAGGACGCCCAGGGCTTGGGCATGCGGCCGAAGGTCAGCTTCTGGATCGGCTGGCCGGTGACGCTGTTCATGATCGTGGCGATGACACTCATCGCGCGGCGATAGCGGCGCGGGGAGTCGCCTGTCCAGCGCCGTCGCGCTCAGCCCTTGAGCGCTGCCAGCACGTCGGCCGGCGCGATCGGCAAATGCCGCAGCCGCACGCCCACCGCGTTGAAGATCGCGTTGCCGATCGCCGGGCCGACCACCGTCGTCGCCGGCTCGCCCAGCCCGACCGGCACCTCCTTGCTGTCGACAAAGGCGATGTCGAGTTCGGGCACGTCGGCGATGCGCAGCGGCATATAGGTGTCGAGATTGGTGTCGCTGACCTGGCCGTTCACAAAGGTCGTGCCTTCGTGCAGCGCCATGCTCAGCCCCCACAAGGCGGCGCCCTGCACCTGCGCCAGCGCGCCATCGGGGTCGACGATCGTCCCGGCATCGACCGCGAGGCTGAGCTTCTCGACCGTCACCACCCCGGTCTTGCGGTCGACATGGACGCGCGCGACGCATGCCGACCAGGTCGGCATGTCGCGTTCCTGGCCGAAGCTGGTGGCGATGCCCAGCGCGGTGTCGGTCGGCAATTTGCCGCCCCAGCCGGCCATCGCCGCCGCGCGGCGCACCACCTCGGCCTGGCGCAGCGCCCCGCCGATCGCCGCCGGCGCGCTGCCGGCATTGCGGCCCGCGCCGGTCAGCAGCTTGAGCCGGAACGCTACCGGGTCGGCCTTCACATGGTGCGCGGCCTCGTCGATGAAGCTTTCCAGCGCCCAGTTGGTCCAGCCCGGCCCGACCGAGCGCAGCCAGCCGGGGCGGAAAGTCGTGTTGGCGAGATCATTGGCGATCGCGCGGACGCGCTGATGCCCGACCGCGTACCAATGGTCCGCGCCCGAAATCGCGAACGGATCATAGGCGCCGCCCGCCTTGTTCTTGGCGAGAAACGCCCCTGCCAGCACCTGGGTCGGCCAGCCGGCACAGGCATGATGTTCCATCGCCTGTACGTTGCCCGCGCCGTCGAACGCCATGCGCAGCCGCTGCGCCGAGGCCGAGCGTACCGAATCGAACCGCGCATCGTCCTGCCGCGTCAGGATCATCTTGACCGGCTTGCCCAGCGCCTTGGTCGCGAGCAGCGCGGGCACGGCATAATCGCCGTTGAGCCGTCGCCCGAAGCCACCGCCGAGCAGATAGGTGCGCATGATCACCTTGCTCTCGGCCACGCCCAGCGCCTTGGCCAGCGTCGGCAGGATCAGGCTTTGCCACTGGTTGCCGGTATGGACCTCGAACACGCCATTCTTCTCGAACGCCAGCGCGTTGAGCGGCTCGAGCTGGAAATGCAGCACCGTGCCGGTGGTATAGGCGGCGTCGATCGTGCTCGCCGCCCCCGCGCCGAACGCGCCCGACGCCGGATGATCGGCCACGTCGAGCTCGACCCCGCCATCGGCCTTGCCGATCAGGTCGGCGGCATGGTCGAGCAGCATCTTTTCGGAGACATCGGCGCCGGGGCCGGCCGTCCAGGTCACGGCGAGCAGATCGGCCGCCTTGATCGCGGCCGGATAGCTGTCGGCGATCGCCATCACCCAGCCCGGCACGGTGTCGGACGGATCGTCGAGGATCAGATAGCGCTGATAACCGCGCACCTTCTTCGCCGCGCCGTCGTCGACCGACACCACCTTCGATCCGTTGCGCGTCGGCGGCAGCTTGGGCCGGGCATAGACCATCCCCGGCACCTTGGCGTCGATGCCGTAGACCGCGCTGCCATTGGTCTTTGCGTCGACATCGAGCGCCGGCGTCTTGCGCCCGATCAGCGTGCGCTTCTCGACCGGCTTGATCGGCAGCTTGGCCAGCTCGTCGGGGGTGAACTGCCGCGCGACCGTGCCGCTCTTGGCAATGTCGCCATAGCTGATCGACCGCCCGCCGCCATGCACCGCGCCGGCCCGCGCGCTGCACTGCGCCGGCGACGTCCCGAGCAGCTTGGCGCCCGCCTCGATCAGCGCGATCCGCCCTGCCGCGCCGGCCTGGCTGAACACCGGGAAGGTCTGCCACACCGACCAGCTGCCGCCGGTCACCATGAAACCCCATTTGGGGTCGGTGTCGACATGGACGATGCGCACCTTGCTCCAGTCCGCCTCGAGCTCATCGGCGAGGATGCGCGCCAGCGCGGTGCCGACATGCTGGCCCATCTCGGCGCGGATGATGTTGACCGTGACGATGCCGTCGGCGTCGATGCCGAACCAGATCGTCGGCGCGAAGCTCGGCCCCTTGGCGTCAGCCGGCACGCTGCCCGGCACCGCCGGGTCGATCGCGGCGAGCACGCCGGAAAAGCCGAACATGATGCCCGTCGCGCCGCTCGCAACGAGGAAGCCGCGCCGCGACAGCGGGTTGGTGCGGGTTTCGGGCGGGGGAAGGCGGCTCATGACGTCTTCGCCCCCGCCGCCACCGGTTTCGCCGCCGCTGGCTTCACGGGCGCCGCGCCCGCCGCCTGCTTGATCGCCGCGCGGATCCGAACATAGGTCATGCAGCGGCACAGATTGCCGGTCATCACCGCGTCGATCTCGTCGTCGCTCGGCGCCGGGAAATCGACCAGCAACGCCGCCGCCTGCATGATCTGACCCGACTGGCAGTAACCGCATTGCGGCACCTGCAGGTCGCGCCAGGCCTGTTGCAGCGGATGTTGCCCCTGCGGGTCTAGCCCCTCGATCGTCGTCACCGCGGCGCCGTCGACCGCCGCCACCGGCGTGATGCAGGATCGCGTCGCGCGCCCGCCGACATGCACGGTGCACGCGCCGCACATGCCGATGCCGCAGCCGAACTTGGTGCCGGTCAGCCCGATCTCGTCGCGGATCACCCACAGCAGCGGGGTGTCGTCCTCGACATTGGTGGTGACCGTCCGGCCGTTGATCGTGAAGCTGGTCATCACTCCTGGCCCTTGCCTGCGGCACGGATCGCCGCGACGCGTTTTTCGAGATCGGGCCATGCCGGCTTGCCCGTGCGCGTTGCGCGCAGATAAGCCGCGATACGCGCGACGTCGCCATCGCTGAACCCGGTCGCAAAGCCCGGCATCACCACGCCGGGAATGCCCTGTTTCGCATCGATGCCGTACAGGATCACGCGGATCAAATTGGTCGGGTCGTCGAGCGACAGCGCGCTGTTGAGCGCCAGGTCGGGGCGCAGCGGGTTCGGGTCGGTGCCGCCGTTGAAGTGGCACGATGCGCACGCCCCAGCATAGAGCCGCGCTACCGGGTCATATTGCCGCCCCATGCCGATCTTGTCGGCGGCCAGCGCCTTGCCGATCGCCACCGGCGTTTCCGCCGCGCGCGCTTCCGCCCCGTTGATGCTCAGGAAATAGCGCGCGATCGCGTGCAGGTCGGCCGGCGGCAACTTCGCCAGCCCATGCGGCACCGTCGCCATCGGCCCGGCCGCGACGCCGTGATAACGACTCACCCCGGTGCCGAGATAGGCCACCAGCTCGTCCTCGTTCCACGGTACCGGCGAGGGGTTGGTCTTGTCGAGCGGCGGCGCGACCCAGCCGTCGATCGCCGCGCCGACATAAGGTTTGTCGTGCAACTCGGCGCCGAGCGACCCGCGCGGCGTATGGCACGCGCCGCAATGGCTCGGCCCTTCCGCCAGATAGGCGCCGCGGTTCCACACCGCATCCTTGCCCGCATCGGGCACGAACCGGCCCGGCTTGAAATAAAGCCACTTCCACCCCGCCTGCAGCAGCCGCACGTTGAGCGGGAAGGGCAGGCCGTTGGACTTGGCCTCGGCATGCACCGCCGGCCGCGTCATGATGAAGGCATAGAGCGCGCCGACATCCTCGTCGCTCAGCTTGGTGAAATGGTCATAGGGAAAGGCGGGGAACAGGTGCCCGCCATCGCGCCGCACGCCCTCATGCATCGCGCGGGTGAAGGCGGCGAGCGACCAGGTGCCGATGCCCGTCTCGGGGTCGGGCGTGATGTTGGTCGAATAGATCGTCCCGAAGGTCGTCGCTATCGCATAACCGCCGGCATAGGCCGCGCCGCCCTTCGCGGTGTGGCATGTGGCGCAATAGCCCGCCCCGGCAAGCGCCTCGCCCCGGGCGATCTGCGCGGGCGCGAAGCTGCCCGGCGCGGGCGGGGTGATCGGCGCGATCGACGATCGCCAGCCGAACGCGGTCACGCCGATGATGGCGATCGCGATCACCGCCGCGATGCCGATGAGAATGCGCTTCAGCACGCCATGTCAGCCATCATCGGATGCGCTACTCGTTCAGGGATGCCGTCGCGCGACCATCTACCTTTAGGGTGGCCCCGTCCAGCCCGTCGCGGAGGCGAGAGCGGGATGCCCCAACCTCGCCGTTCGTTTCGAGCGAAGTCGAGAAACCGCAGCACGCGCGCCGCCACGAAGGTAGTTCCCTCTCCCCTTGTGGGAGAGGGAGGGGCCCGCTGCCGAAGGCAGTGGGAGGGTGAGGGGGACTCACGCGAACGTCTCGTTCGGGACTCCCCTTCATCCGGCGCTTTGCGCCACCCGTTTTGGCGCGTGCCGGGTCAATCATGCCCCGGCATGATTGAGAAATGCTCCGGGGGAGCATTTCGACCCGTCGCACGCCAAAACGCCCACAGGGGGAGAAAGGTTAAGTGCCACCTCGCTTAATCTTTGAATGCGGTAGCCCCCAAGGAGAGGGGCTTGAGAGAGTTATGCCGGTGGGGATTTGGTATAAGGCGCGCGCGCTCAAAGGTGGCACGCCCCCCGATGGTCGCCAGTCGCCTCAAGCAGTGCCGAAACCGTCGTCCGCAACGCCGCCCCGGCCGCGATCACCTCGGGCGGATTGTCCGCAGCGCTGGCGCCCTCCAACTCCTTCAGCCCCTTTTTCAGCATGGCGCAGGGGTTCTTCGATCCCTGGAACTTGCCCGCCCAGCCGTCATAGCCCGAACAGATCACCAGCTGCGCGGCCAGCGCCCAGCGCGGTTCCTTGCCATATTCATGTTTCATCTGCTCGCCGGTGAGCCCGTTACAGGCGGTCGCGAAGCTCGCCTTGTTCAGCTGCCCCGCCGCCGCATCGTCCATCACCTTGGCCATCAACAGGCTGCGCGCCGACCACGTCGCCGCCGCATCCGGGGTGAAGCCATCGCTCGCCGCCGCCGGCGCCGCGACGATCGCCATTGCCAGAAAAGCCGTCAGATGCCGTGCGCGCATGGTCATTCCCTTCCCTCGATCCGCATGGGGCCGGGATGGACCGGCGCCACGCGAATCGCTTGGACGGAAAAGACTTTTTCGTTGCGCGTGCCCGGCCCTCAATTGGCCTTGAGATAGGCAATCACATCGGCGCGCTTCTGCGCGTCGGACAGGCCGGCATAGGTCATCTTGGTGCCGGGCACGACGCGCATCGGCTTTTCGAGATACTGGAACAGCTTCTCGGCGCTCCACGTGATGCCGCTGTTCTTGTTGGCGTCGGAATAGCTGAAGCCGGCCACCGTGCCGGCCTTGCGCCCGACGATGCCCTTCAGCATCGGGCCGATCTTGTTTTTGTCGATCTCGTGGCAGGTCTTGCACTGCAAAAAGACGATGCCGCCCTTGGTCGCGTCGCCTGTGAAGCTGGCGAGCTTGGTGCCGTCGACCGTGTCGACATTGTCGGCGGCCGGTGCCCCGCTCGCCGCCGGTGTCGTGACGGCGGCGGGCGCCGCAGCCCCGGCGTCGGTCGCGGTCGAGCTGGTGCTCGCCGTCGTGGTCGTCGTCGTATCGGTCTCTTCGGCCTTCTTGGAACACGCGCCCAGCGCGAGCGAGGAAACGGCCATTGCCAGCGCCAGCCGGCCAAAACGGGTCGATTGCATGATGGGCTCCTGTTGGGGTGTGTAATCTCGGTTGGCGGTATAGCACACGATTGGGTGCGTTGTGTCCAATGGCTTTAGGGGCAGGTTTCGGGCGGCCTGTGGCGGCGCGGTGGGGCTGGGTGTCGCGGACGTGCGTGTGAATTGCGGCGGGCGAACGGTGGCGCTCGATCCTGTCGCGGCCTCACAGAGCGGTGGTGGCGACTGCGCGGTTATGGGAATCGTTGTCGTCACGGGCGTTCGACCGGATGATCGGCAATGCGCCCGTTCTCACCCATCCGGCTGTCACTCGCCCATATTAGGGCGCCCGAGTCGAAAGGTGGTCTTGCGGACCGGCAGCTTCCGGGAATGCAAATGGCGTAAGCGGGCGCTTGTTCATGAAGCTGCGACGGCAGGTATGCGCCCAAAAATTGTCATGCCAAGGGGCGGCGCCATCCCCCGAAGCCGCCACAAGCCCAAGCCCGAGGCTCACATCGCTCGCCGATGTGAGACCCGGGGCCGCACCCGAAGGCAAGAACGATTACACGGGCTCGGCGCGACGGGGCAACTTCCAGCCCGGCCGCACAAAGTGACAGGTGTAGCCGTTCGGAATGCGCTCGAGATAATCCTGGTGCTCGGGTTCGGCTTCCCAGAAATCGCTCGCCGGCGTCACTTCGGTGATGACCTTTCCGGGCCACAGACCCGACGCATCGACATCGGCGATGGTGTCCTCGGCGACCGCCTTCTGCTCCGCACTGGTATAGAATATCGCTGAACGATAGCTGGCGCCGACATCGTTGCCCTGCCGGTCCCTGGTGCTCGGATCATGAATCTGGAAGAAGAATTCCAGCAGGTTGCGGAAGCTCGTCACCGCCGGATCGAAGACGATCTCGATCGCTTCGGCGTGATTGCCATGATGACGATAGGTGGCATTGGGCACGTCGCCGCCGGAATAACCCACGTGGGTCGAGATCACGCCGGGTTGCCGGCGCACCAGATCTTGCACGCCCCAGAAGCAGCCGCCGGCGAGGATCGCTGTTTCGGTGCTCATGCCACCTCCTCCACTTGCGGCAGATAGTCGCCATAGCCTTGCGCCTGCATGTCGTCGCGATGGACGAAGCGCAGCGATGCCGAGTTGATGCAATAGCGCAGGCCCCCGCGATCGCGCGGGCCATCGTCGAACACATGGCCGAGATGGCTGTCGCCATGCGCGGAGCGCACCTCGGTGCGGACCATGCCGAGCGACGCGTCGCGCAGTTCGGCGACATTGGCCGGCTCGATCGGTTTGGTGAAACTGGGCCAGCCGCAGCCCGATTCATATTTGTCGGCACTGGCGAACAATGGCTCGCCCGAAACCACGTCGACATAGATGCCCGGCTCCTTGTTGCCGAGCAGTGCGCCGGTGCCGGGGCGTTCGGTGCCGCTCTGCTGGGTCACGCGATATTGTTCCGGCGTGAGCTTGCCGATCGCTTCAACCGTCTTGCGATAGTCTGCCATGAGATACCTCCGTTCGATCGATTATATGGTGGCGTGATCGGCGATGTTCCAGCGTTCCGCTACTGGAAGTGGGATCCGCATTCGGAAGTGCGTGTCCTGCGAAGAGGTGGCCGCGACACCTGCGGGGATGCAGACGCCGCGCCCTGTGGGCGGAGCTGGGCGCGGGCGATTTCTACCGACAAGCGGACGTATTTTATGGCGGACCGTCTGTTTTTCGGACGGCGATGAGGTTGCCTATATAAGGACCGTCGGATTTTGGCGGGCATGAGTCCGCCATGGGTCTTCCGGCCTGCGGCTAACTGAATGCCTGGACTGTCTCAAATCCGCCTATCCATCCGCAATCCCGGATCAGGCGTACCGCCTGCCAAACACCCCGACCCTCACCCCGCCGCCCGCGCCCGCAACCGCCGCCGCACCGCGCGCGCGCTGCCCAGGATCCTCGACAGGATCAGTTCGTCGATGCCGGCATAACCCAGCCCGAGATGGTCGGGCCTCACGGCGGCCGCATCGACCAGCCCGAGCGTCCCGCTGCGCAGTCCGATCTCGCCGATCCGTGCCCAGCGCCGCGCCGTCTCCCAGCGGATCAGCGCGCGGCTCGCCGCATCGGGGCGGTGGCGCGCGAGGAAATCCTCCTGCAACGCCGCGATCGCCTCGCCGACCTGGCGGAAGGTCGCGCGGTCGGGCACCGCCATGCGCCCCATGACATGTCGCACGATCAGCGCGGCAATCGCCCGCGCTTCCGCGCCGAACACGCCCTCATAGTCCGCCGCCAGCACGTCGGTCGCGCGATCGGTCATCGCGGTGATATGCGTGTGCGAGGCGCTGCCCGAATGCTTGCGATAGGTCACCAGCACATCGTCGAGCCGCGCGATGCGCCCGAACGCGGCGATGCGGTGATACAGGTCGTAATCCTCGGCGAACACCATTTCGGGGCGCTGGAACATCGCCATCTGCCGCGCCGCGTCGGCCCGCATCATCACCGACGACCACACCAGCGGATTCTCGATCCTCAGCAGCCATTCGATCAGCGGCGGCGTGGTCAGCGGCGCGAGCGTCGAGGGCGAGATCACCCCGTCCTGCAAATTGTTCGAGGCCGTGCCGACCAGCACCGTGTCGGGATGCGCCTCAAGATAGGCGACCTGTTTGGCGAAGCGCTCCGGGTGGCACAGATCGTCATGGTCGAGCGCGGCGATATAGCGCCCGCGCGCCGCAGCAAAGGCGCGGTTGCGCGACAGCACCACGCCCTGGTTCCGCTCGGCGGCGATCACGCGGAAACGCGGATCGTCCCACGAGCGCAGCACCGCGAGCGTGTCGTCGGGTGAACAATCGTCGACCACCACCAGCTCGAAATCGGTCAGCGTCTGCGCCTGCAACGAGGCGAGCGTCTCGCCGACCAGCGCGGCGCCCTTGTAGGCCGCCATCACTACGCTGACGATCGGCCCGCTCATGCCGCCACCGCCGCGCGCTCGCCGAGCAACTGCTGCACGATCATCAGCCCGACATCATTCTGCCATTGCCACAAGCCATTCGCCTGGCCGCGAAAACTCGGCTCGCCGCCCATCGCGCCCCATGGCACGAAGCCCGCGGCAAGGCCGATGCCGAACAACCCGGGCAGCGGCGCGCCGGCCGCGTCGGTGACGCGGCAATGCCGGTCGACCATCGCATCGCCGCGATCAGCGGCGAGTTCGATGGGGCTGCCGTCGCGGTCGCTCACCGGCAGCGCGAACGGGCGATAACCGAGCGCGCCGATCACCACGTCTGCCCCGGCGATCCGGTCGCGCGCCGCTTGGTCGTCGTCCCCGGCAATCCGGTGCAGCCGCACGCGCGGGTCGGGCGCGCGGCCGTCGATACCGAGCATCCGCAGCACCAGTTCGCGCGCCTCCAGCCGGAAGCCGCCGAGGCGATAGACGAAGCCCGACACCGGGCAGACATCGTCGGGGCCGAAATCGTTGAAGCCCTCGGCCCGCGCCGATTCTACCGAAGGATAAAAGGGGCGAAGCGGGCGGCGATGAAGCAGGGCCACGCCCCCCGCGCCAAACGCAATGCCCGGCCGGCTGCGCAGCAGCAGCGCGACCGTCGCCAGCGCGCTGGTCGATCCGCCGACCACCGCGACGCGCGGGGTGCGCTTGCTGGCGAGCAACGCGGCGATGCGTTCGGCCCCGCCCAGCGCGAGCACGTCGTCGGAAGCGTGCAGCCGGTCGCCGGCGAGATCGTTCAGCGATGCGCCCGCCACCCGTGTCGTCGCAAGTCGGTCGAACGGCTGGTGCCCGCCGGTCGCGATCACGATGTTGCGCGACAACCGCTCGATCGTCGTCCCGTCGGTGCGGCGCAGCGTCGTCGCCCACAGCCCCGCCGCGGTGCGCCTGGTGCCCAGCGCCTCATGCCCCGAGAGCACTGTACCGCCATGTTGTGTGACGATCCGCCCCAATCGCTCGCCCGTCTCGCGCAGCAGCGGCCCGGCCTCGTACAGCGGCACGCCCAGCGCGTCGGCATAACCGGCGACCGTGCGGCCGGCCGGGTGCTGCGCCAGCGCGGCGAGTTCGGGATGCGGGTTGTTGGCCACCGCGCTGAGAAAGGTCTGCGCCGTGCTGTCCGAGGTGATGGCATAGCCGCCGAGCCGCCCGCCGCCCAGCGCGGCATCGCGCTCGACCAGCACCAGCCCGCGCGACAGCTCGGTCAGCAGCCCGTGCTTGCTCGCCGCGGTCAGCATCGCCGTCCCGGCCGGGCCGCCACCGATCAGCAACGTCTCGGCCACCGGCGTCGTCATCGTCGCCGGGGCTGCGGTCCGCTCGGTCCGGCAGATGTCGGCCAGCGTGCGTGCGACATGCACGGCCTCGGCCGCGCACATCGCGTCGGTGACGGGCAGCGACAGCAACCGCGCGGCGAGTCCGTCGGCGACCGGCGTCGCCTCGATCGTCGCGACCGATTGCACCCAGGGTTGCTCGCCGAGATGCGGGCTGAAGTAGCGCCCGCTCCCGATGCCCTGCGCGCTCAGCGCGGCGGCAATGGCGTCGCGGCGTGGCGCGAGGCGCGGCGGCAGTGCAACCGCCATGAACTGGTTGGCGCGGCGTGTGCCCGACACGAGCTGAAGGTCAACGCCCGACAGCGTCTCGCGATAGGCCCGCTCGATCGCCGCGCGCTGGTCGCAGAGCGCGTCGAACCCGGCGAGCTTGGCGCGCGCCATCACCGCGATCACCTCGGGCAGTTTGGCATTGAGGCCGGGCAGCGTGGCGCTGCGGCCCTGCTCGAAGCCGAAGCCCGCCATGGCGCGCAACCGTCCGATCAGTGCGCTGTCGCCGGAATGGATCAGCCCGCCCTCGGCCACCGCGAAGGGCTTGGTCGCGTGCATCGAGAAGACGCAGGCGACGGGCGCGCCGGCGCCGAAGCCGCCGCCCTGAGATC
>NZ_JARYTI010000058.1 GCF_029911635.1 Sphingomonas sp. AR_OL41 | reverse complement strand
GCGGCTGCTGCGCGGCAACGACCCCGAGCATGAGGCGCTGGAGGCCGAGGCGGCGGCGTTCTTCGGCAGCGAGACGGCCCTGTTCTTCTCCAGCGGTTATGCCGCCAACACCGCGCTGCTCGCGACGCTGCCGCAACGCGGCGATCTCGTCGTCCATGATGCGCTGGTCCATGCCAGCGCGCATGAGGGACTGCGGCTCGGTCGTGCCGAACATGTCGCGATACCGCACAATGATGTCGATGCGATCGACGATGCGATCGGCGCGTGGCGGCGCGGCGGCGCGACCGGGCGGGCGTGGATCGCGGTCGAGAGCCTTTACAGCATGGATGGCGACCGCGCGCCGCTGACCGATCTGGCGGCGGTCGCTACGCGCCACGAGGCGATGCTGCTGATCGACGAGGCGCACGCCACCGGCGTGTTCGGTGAGCGCGGACGCGGCCTCGCCGCCGATCTCGAAGGCCGGGATAACGTCATCACGCTGCGGACTTGCGGCAAGGCGCTGGGCTGCGAAGGCGCGCTGCTGTGCGGTCCGCGCGTGGCGCGCGATTTCCTCGTCAATCGCGCGCGCGGCTTCATCTTCTCGACCGCGCCGTCACCGCTCATCGCCAGCGCAGTGCGCGAGAGCCTGCGCATCCTGACCGACGAGCCCGCACGGCGCGCGCGGCTGGCCGAGCTAATCGCCTTTGCCGAACGCGCACTCGCGCCGTGCGGCGTCGCCGCGACCGGCACGCAGATTCTGCCACTCGTCGTTGGCGAGGATGCACCGACCATGGCGCTCGCCGCCGCACTCCAGGCCGCCGGTTTCGACATACGCGGCATCCGCCCGCCGACCGTGCCGCCCGGTACCGCGCGGCTGCGCATCGCGCTCACCCTCAACGTGGACGAGGCCGACATCACCGCGCTTGCCGACAGGCTCATGGCGTTGCCGCGATGACCGGGCCGACCTTCGTCGTCACCGGCACCGACACCGATGTCGGCAAAACCGTCTTCGCCGCCGCGCTCGCCGGGGCGCTCGGTGCCGCCTATTGGAAGCCGGTCCAGGCGGGGCTCGACCCCGGCAGCGATGCCCAGCGCGTCGCAGTGCTGTCGGGCCTGCCCGCATCGCACATCCTGCCCGAGGCTTACCGTCTGACCACCCCCTGCTCGCCGCACCGTGCCGCCGCGCTCGACGGGGTGACGATCGACCCCGCCCGCCTGGCGCTGCCACAGGTCGCCGGCCCGCTGGTGGTCGAGGGGGCGGGCGGTGTGCTGGTCCCGCTCACCGACGACCTGCTGTTCGCCGATCTCTTCGCCCGCTGGGCCGCGCCCGTCATCCTCGTCGCGCGCACCGCGCTCGGCACGATCAACCACAGCCTGTTGTCGATCGAGGCGCTGCGCCACCGCGCCGTGCCGATCCACGGCATCGCCTTTATCGGCGACGCACAGCCCGACAGCGAGGCGACGATCACGCGGCTCGGTCGCGTCAGGTCGCTCGGCCGCCTGCCACTCCTCGATCCGCTCGATGCCGACACGCTCGCCGCCGCCTTCGCCGCGCATTTCGACCTGGCCGATTTCCGATGAGCGGCTCGCCGGTCTGGCATCCCTTCACCCAGCACGGTCTCGGCGAGCCGATCCCGCTCGTCACCCATGCCGCGGGCGCCGCGCTCCACACCGCCGATGGCCGGCGTATCATCGACGGCATCTCGTCCTGGTGGGTGACGACGCACGGCCATTGCCACCCGCGCATCATGGCCGCGATCGCCGAACAGAGCGCGAAGCTCGACCAGATCATCTTCGCCGGCTGGACGCACGAGCCCGCCGAAGCGCTGGCACGCGGGCTCACCGCGATCATGCCGCCGACGCTGTCGCGGGTGTTCTTCTCGGACTCGGGCTCGACCGCGGTCGAGGTCGCGCTCAAGATGGCGCTCGGCTTCTGGGCCAATCGCGGGGAGCCGCGCCACCGCATCCTGGTGCTGGAGCACAGCTATCATGGCGACACGATCGGCGCGATGTCGGTCGGCGCGCGCGGCGTGTTCAACCGGCCCTATGCCCCCTTGCTGTTCGATGTCGGCACCTTGCCCTTTCCCGCGCCGGGCGCCGAACAGGCCACGCTCGATGCGCTCGAGGTGGCCTGCCGCGCTGCCCCCGCCGCGCTGATCGTCGAGCCGCTGATCCTCGGCGCGGGCGGCATGCTGATCTATCCGCCGCACATCCTCGCCGCGATGCGCGAGATCTGCGCGCGTCACGAGGTGCTGTTCATCGCCGATGAGGTGATGACCGGCTGGGGTCGCACCGGCACCTTGCTGGCGTGCGAACAGGCCGGCATCGTCCCTGACATATTGTGCCTGTCAAAGGGCCTCACCGGCGGCGCGATACCGCTCGCCGTGACCATGGCGAGCGAGCCGATCTACGCCGCGCACCTTTCCGACGATCGCGCGCGGATGTTCTTCCACTCGTCGAGCTACACCGCCAACCCGATCGCCTGCGCCGCCGCCAACGCCAACCTCGTCATCTGGCGCGACGAACCCGTGCTGGCGCGCATCGCCGATCTCGCGACGCGCCAACGCGCTCGTCTCGCGTCGCTCGCCACGCTGCCCGGCGTGACCAACGCCCGCGCGCTCGGCACGATCGTCGCGCTCGACCTCGAAGACACTGCCGGCAGCGGTTATCTATCGACGCTCGGCCCGCGCCTGCTCGCGCATTTCCGCGACCGCGACCTGCTGCTCCGTCCGCTCGGCAACACCGTCTATGTCATGCCGCCTTATTGCATCGACGACAGAGATCTCGACCGCCTCCATGACGGCATCGCTGAGGCGGTGGAACTGATCGTTAGGGCAGGGGTGTAGCCCCTCACTCGCTCGGCGTCGGCGGCCGCTTCTTCCAGAATCCGCCCTTCGCGCCCAGCTCGCGCCCATCCGCGAACAGCCGCCGCATGAAGGCGGTGTCGAAGGATTTGTGGTCGTCGCCGGGATAATCGCGCGCGATATAGCTCAGGTTGAAATCGACCCCGTGCGCCACGGCGTAGAGGTAACTCACATCGATCGACCCCGACAGCGAACTGCGCAGGTTCAGGCTGAACGACTGCGACGCGATTGGGATCGTCTTCGGGCTGACGAGGTGGAACGCGCCGTTTAGCTTGTTGTTGACGATCAGATAGAGGTGCATCCGCGACGCCAGCGGCACCGCGCGCCCGCTGACGATCGCGGCATTGGGAAGGGTGAGGATCTGCGCCGTGGTGCCGCCATCGACATGCATCTCGCTGATCGTGCGCCCGCCCGCCTGCGCGCTAATCATCACCGGCGGGAACAGCGCGGGGATCGACGACGAGGCCAACAGGATCTGGCGGAACAGCGCATAGCGCCCCGGCGCGCGGCTCGCCGCGATCGCGCCCATGTTCCAGATCACCATGCGCTGCGCATCGAGATTGGCGGTGCCAACGAACAGCCGCCGCCCGCGCGCCTGCTCGCGTGCCACGCGGTCGATCAGCGCGTCGGTCATCGTCGCCGCGATCATCCGCGCGAGCGGCGCGGTGCTCGCCGCGCTGGGTGAGGCCGGGATCGCCAGCGGAAAGCGCAGCTTGTAGATGTCGCGCGCCGATATCGTCGTATAGAGCCGCTCCAGAGTCACATCCTGGTCGGCGCCGAGAAACGCGAACGGCGCGATCAGCGCGCCCGTGCTAACCCCGGTGACGATCGCGAAGTCGGGCCGCGTGCCCGATTGGGTCCAGCCGTTGAGCAGCCCCGCGCCATAAGCGCCATTGTCCGATCCGCCCGACAGCGCCAGCATGCTCGTCTCGCCATCGGCCCGCGCGAACGCCGGCGCCATCCGCTCCCCCGCATCGGGCGCATCGGCCCAGAAACGCGCATCGGGAATGCCCGGGATCACTGCCTCGGCCTGCTCGCGCTGCGTGAACGGCGTGCGCTCGATCGTGGTGCAGCCCGACAGGGCGATAGCGAGCACGAGGGCGGTGAGGGTGCGTTTCATTACGCAGGCGTTAGCCCGGCACGCCGTGCGCGACCAGCGTGACGATGGGGCTGTCCACCTGCGTCCGCGGCTGGCGATGTCGATCGTTACTTGGCCGCTTCGGTCATCGTCTGCGCCGCCCGAACCACATGCTTTAATGTTGCGCTCCCCACAACCGCAGACGCGGCTCGAAAAGCCAGCTCATTTCGTCCCGAAGTAGCGAACAATCGCCATCGCAAGGGCGAAGACGAAGGCGTAGCCAAATCGGTCCAGCCTGACGAGGGTCTGCCCCCATTTGTCGCGCTGCCGCCCGATCAGCATCATCACCCCGCCGACCGCCACGGGGGTGACGAGTATATTGATCTTACGGAAGGCGAGGTTGGAGATCGGCGATGTCGGGAAAATCAACAGGCTGATCCCGCCGGCCATCGCCCCCCACAAAACGAAGCCGATCGTGGACAGCACGGGATTTTTTGGCCTTTTCACCGTGTCGGCGAGACTGTGAACGCCCAGTTCGGCGAGAAACTCGAAACTCAGCTGAAGCAGTATCTCGCCCAGGATTTGGAATATTATCTCAAAGATGAATTCCATGCCCCAACCACTCGCCTGGCCCCGTTGGGACCAGCCTACTGCGATGGCTGGCCGTTGGCCAATCGCCAGCCTTGGGGGCCAATTATCCGCTTCCTCACCACGTTCCCCGCGGAATCGATCTACGCTATCCGCCTGGGAGCCGGCCGGCGGTTCTCGGGACGGAAAGCTGCCCGGCGGCAAGCGCCCCAGTAGCCGCCATCGCGATCACAGCTTAACACTGCGATCATTCGGGAGACACTTACATGGCATCGTTTTTTAAATTGGGCTTGGCGCTTGCGGTTTCGACGGGCAGCATGGCCGATACTGCGCAACAGCGCGTGACCGAACCGGCAGAGCTGGTCTTCGGCAGGGCGGATTCGGAAATCGCCCTGAAAACCCAGGTACTCCGAGATATTTTTGGCGGCGAGAACTTCGACTGGAATGCCGACCTGGAAAAGGGCGAAATTCGGTTCACCAGCGCAACGAAGGTGGTCAGCGCACCCGTCCAGGTTATCGGCACTTACAACACCTTGGATGGAACATTCCTGTGGGGGTGGGATCACCCATCCATTTCCGAACCGCTCGGCGCTGATGCCCGGCTAGCCCATCAATTTGGGGCCCTGCAAAAGCTGCCCTTGTTCACGACACGGAAGGTCAAATGCACAGAAGAGCAAGCATGGAACTTCACCGCCGTAGCCCTTTATCTTTCCGGGGCCCAAGGTGCTTATCGCGGCCCTGCCGGAACGACGATGGTATTCATGACTTTCGGTGAAATGAAGATATCGCGATCCAAATGATTTCCGCGTCGAGTGGCAGTCCCCCACCCGATTTGGGACATAGCGGCCCGACTTTTAAACGACCGCTCACCACCAGGTGAGGCCGTACGTCGCCCTTAATCGCGATCGTCATGCGGGACACAGATAGGGCGGGTTCAATCAACCAGTTCCGCACCCCCACCACGCTCACCCAATCCCCGCCACCACCGCGCGCAGCCACGCCGTTACCGCCTCGATCCGCGGCGTCGCATGCGTGTCCTCATGCGTCACCAGCCAGAAGGTCCGCCCGAGCGAGACCCGGTCCGACAGCACGCCGACCAGCCGCGCATCGCCGCGTGCGATGAAGTCGGGCAAAATGCCGATCCCCGCGCCGGTGCGGATCATCGCATGCTGCACGTTGATGCTCGTGCTGCGCGCCCGCGCCACCAGCCCGGCATGGATCTCGCTCAGATAATCCAGCTCCACCGCATGGATATGCTCGGGCACGTAACCGATCAGCGCATGGTCGCGTAGCGCCGCCGCATCGGCCGGCGTGCCGTGCGTGTCGAGATAGTCGCGCGTCGCGTAGAGTTGCAGCCGGTAATCGGCCAGCCGGCTCGCCTGCAGTTGGCGGTTGCGCGGCCGCGCCAGCATCACTGCGATATCTGCCTCGCGCTTCGACGGGTTGAGAAAACCCGAGGCGGTGATCAGGTCGAGCCGCAATTGCGGGTGATCGCTGCGGAACCGCGCCAGCCCCGGCGCCACGACATGCGTCGCCAGCCCCTCGGCGAGGCTCAGTCGGACATGCCCAGACAGCGCCGATCCCTGCCGGTCGCGCTCGCTCGCCGCCAGCACCGCCGCCTCGATCGTCTCGGCATGCAGCAGCAGCGCCTGGCCCGCCTCGCTCAGCCGCCGCTCGCCGCCGATCGTCGCGAACAGCGGCGCGCCGATCGCCGCGTCGAGCCGCGCCAGCCGCCGCCCGACCGTCGTCACGTCGATGCCGAGCAGCCGTGCCGCCGCCGCCAGACGCTGTGCCCGCGCCACCGCGAGGAAAATCCGCAGATCGTCCCAGTTGCGCATCCGTCCCCCGCAAAAACGCACATGCTACCCGCAAAGATGGAGCCTTGCATGCATAAATGCGCGGTGGGATAGAGCCCGCACCCAAGGCCCCCGGGGCACGGAATCTCAGGAGAACGTCATGCGCGTCATCGATCATCTGATTGTCGGTCATTCGGGCGGTGGCGCCGGGCGCACCGGAGACGTGTTCGATCCCAATACCGGCCAGGTCCAGGCCACCGTCAATCTCGGCACCCAGGTCGAACTCGACGCCGCCGTCGCCGCCGCGCAAAGGGCGCAGCCGGGCTGGGCCGCGACCAACCCGCAGCGCCGCGCCCGCGTGATGTTCAACTTCAAGGCGCTGGTCGAGGCGAACATGGACGAGCTGGCGACCCTGCTCTCGTCCGAGCATGGCAAGGTTATCGCGGACTCGAAGGGCGACATCCAGCGCGGGCTCGAGGTGATCGAATTCTGCTGCGGCATCCCGCATGTGCTCAAGGGCGAATATACCCAGGGCGCCGGCCCGGGCATCGACGTCTATTCGATGCGCCAGCCGCTCGGCATCGGCGCCGGCATCACCCCGTTCAACTTCCCCGCGATGATTCCCTTGTGGATGTCGGGCGTCGCGATCGCTACCGGCAACGCCTTCATCCTCAAGCCGTCCGAGCGCGACCCGTCGGTGCCGGTGCGCCTCGCCGAGCTGTTCCGCGAGGCCGGCCTGCCCGAGGGCATCCTCCAGGTCGTGCACGGCGACAAGGAAATGGTCGACGCGATCCTCGATCATCCGGCGATCAGCGCGGTCAGCTTCGTCGGCTCGTCCGACATCGCGCATTATGTCTATCGCCGCGGCGTCGCCGCCGGCAAGCGCGTCCAGGCGATGGGCGGCGCCAAGAACCACGGCATCGTCATGCCCGATGCCGATCTCGACCAGGTCGTCGCCGATCTGTCTGGCGCGGCGTTCGGCTCGGCCGGCGAACGCTGCATGGCGCTCCCCGTCGTCGTGCCCGTGGGCGAGAAGACCGCGATCGCGCTGCGCGAGAAGCTGCTGCCCGCCATCGCCGCGCTGCGCGTCGGCATCTCGACCGACAATGACGCGCATTACGGCCCGGTGGTCAACGCAGCGCACAAGCAGCGCGTCGAGAACTGGATCCAGACCGGCGTCGACGAAGGCGCCGAACTGGTCGTCGATGGCCGCAACTTCACGCTGCAGGGCCATGAGCAGGGCTTCTTCATCGGCCCGAGCCTGTTCGATCACGTCACCACCGACATGCAATCGTACAAGGAAGAGATTTTCGGCCCCGTCCTGCAGATCGTCCGCGCCAATGATTTCGAGGAAGCGGTCCGCCTGCCGAGCGAGCATCAATATGGCAATGGCGTCGCGATCTTCACCCGCAACGGCCACGCCGCGCGCGAATTCGCCGCGCGCGTCAATGTCGGCATGGTCGGCATCAACGTGCCGATCCCGGTGCCCGTCGCCTACCATACCTTCGGCGGCTGGAAGCGCTCGGCGTTCGGCGACACCAACCAGCACGGCATGGAAGGCGTGAAGTTCTGGACCAAGGTCAAGACCATCACCCAGCGCTGGCCCGACGGCGGGGTGGGCGACGGCGCCAACGCCTTCGTCATCCCGACCATGGGGTAACTTTCTTCCAGGTTCCTCCCCGACTCCGCCGGGGAGGGGGACCATTTGCTTCTTCAGCAAATGGTGGAGGGGCTTGGAGCGCGGTGCACGGGCCTCGCGCTCCAAGCCCCTCCACCGCTTCGCGGTCCCCCTCCCCGTGCCGGGGAGGATCGGAAAGAGAAGCCGCGCCTATCGTGTATTCAGCGCGACCGTTGGCGCCCCCGCGCGACCGTCATTCTTCTTCGATCCGCTGACCGGACCCGATCGCCCGTCAGCTCCCCTTGCGCCCGATCTTCGCGACCCGCGCGGCAACGTCGGCGGCGACCGGGGGGGTAACGAACGGGTCGATCGGCCCGCCATACATCGCGATTTCCTTGACCAGCCGGCTGTGGATCGGCTGCAGCGAGACGTCGGCCATCAGGAACACCGTCTCGACGCGCGGATTGATCTGCTGGTTCATCCCCGCCATCTGATATTCATATTCGAAATCGGCCACCGCGCGCAGCCCGCGCACGATGACGCGCGCGCCCTCGCGCTCGGCAAAGTCCATCAGCAGCGAATCGAAGCGCACGACATGGATCTCGCCATCGATGTCGGCGACCTCGCGCTGGACCATCGCCATGCGCTCGTCGAGATTGAACATCGGCGATTTGGACGGGTTGGTCGTCACGCCGATCACCAGCCGGTCGACCAGCTTTGCGCCGCGCCGGATGATGTCCATATGGCCGAGCGTGATCGGGTCGAAGGTGCCCGGATAGACGCCGGTGCGGATGGTCATGGCAGGTCCTTAGCGGTCGCGTTCGAGAACGAAGCGCGCGATCGCGCGCAGCAGATCGGCCTCGCTGCCATAGGAATGAAGATGCTCGATTGCCTGGTCGACCAGCATGCGGGCCTGGCTGCGCGCACGGTCGATGCCGAGCAGCGACAGGAAGGTCTCCTTGCCGGCGCCCTCATCCTTGCGCAGCTTCTTGCCGGCGGCTTCCTCGTCGCCCTCGACATCGAGAATGTCGTCGGCGATCTGGAAGGCGAGGCCGAGGTCGCGGGCGTAACCGCGCAGCCCCGTGCGGCCCTCGGGCGGGATGCGGCCGAGGATCGCCCCGGCCTCGACCGATGCGGCGATCAGCGCGCCGGTCTTCATCGCCTGGAGCCGCGTCACGGTGTTGAGGTCGAAGCTGGTCTTCTCCGCCTCGAGATCCATCATTTGCCCGCCGGCCATGCCGGTGGGGCCGGCGGCGCGTGCCAGGTCGAGCACCAGCTCGGCGCGGACGAACGGGTCGGGATGCGTCGCCACGTCGGCGAGGATCTCGAAGGCGAGCGCATGCAGACAATCGCCCGCCAGGATCGCGGTCGCCTCGTCGAACAGCTTGTGGACGGTCGGCTTGCCGCGGCGCAGATCGTCATTGTCCATCGCCGGCAGATCGTCATGGATCAGCGAATAGACATGGATGCACTCGATCGCGACCGCGGCGCGCCCGGTGCAGTCGCGATCGACACCGAACAGGCCGGCGGTGGCGAACACCAGCAGCGGCCGCAGCCGCTTGCCGCCGCCGATCGTCGCGTGGCGCATGGCGCGATACAGGTCGGCGCGCGGATCGTCGGGGATCGCCAGCAGCCGGTCGAAACGGCGATCGACATCGGCACCGACCTGGGTCAGCGCGGCTTGCAGCGAAAGCGTGCGGTTCGCCATCGGTTCAGCCGGCGGCAAAGGGCTGGGTTCCGGTCGGGCGCCCCTCGCCGTCGAGTCTGATCGCCTCGATTCGCGCCTGCGCGGCATTGAGCCGTTCGGCACAGGTCTTACGCAATGTGTCGCCTCGCTCGTACAGGTCGATCGCGTCTTGCAACGGTACCTCACCGCTTTCCAGCCGGCCGACGATTTTTTCCAGTTCCGCAAGCGCGGCTTCGAATGACAGGTCGGTGGGCGACGTTTCCATGGTTACGCTATGCGGCACCGGGGCGAGGGGGGTCAACCACCCCCTTCGCTCCGATCACTCAACCGATGTGCAAAAGATGCGCGACGAAGATCAGCAGCATCGCGCCGATGATCGACATGACGAAGCCCGCCGGGTGAAAGGGCTGGTTGGCCGAGCCCGGGCTGAGCAGGCGGCCGATGAGCCCGCCGACGAACGAACCGCCGATGCCGAGCAGCGCGCTCATGATCAGGCCCATATGGATCGCACCCGGATAGAAAAAGCGTGCGAGAATGCCGACGATCGCGCCGACGATGAGCATGCGAATCAAATGAAACATGGTTTTCTCCTCCCCTCCCGGGCGCCGGAGACTGGCATGCCCGGATCGGCGTCGCAATCTTTTCGGTAACGAAACGTCCCGCGGATTTCCGCCGCAAATCCTGGCTGCACCCGGTGGCTCGACAGCGACGCGGCTGTGCCGCGCCGGCCCGCGATCAGCCCGACAGCGCGGCGGTCAGCGCGAGCACCGGCGGGCTGAACGCCAGCGGTCGCATCGCCGCCGCAGCGAGCGTGATCGTCGCCAGGCCCCAATAATAAGCCGGGTGGACCCGTCCGCGCGTGACGAGATCGTAGATCATCGCCGCCGCGACATAGACCGCCAAAAGCAGGAAGATCGTCCAGATGATCCAGCTGCCGAGCAGCGGCAGCGGCAACAGCCGCCCGACGCCCGGCGCCATTACCTGGATCGCGCCGCACAGCATCAGCCGGCGATGCCAGTCGATCGACCCGCGCTTCCGCACCCCGGCCCAGGTCAGGCCGGCGAAGACGAGCACCGTCATCCAGTCCATCACCAGAAAGACGTTGGGCGGGAAGAAGGGCGGCACGCGGTGGTTCATCACGGTCAGCGTCGTCGCGCTCAGCCCGACGACCACCGCCCAGCCGACATAAGCCGCCGCGACCATGCCGAGCCGGCGGTGCTGCGCGACATTGCCGCGATAGACCAGCCAGTTCTGCGTCACATAGATGCCGAGCCAGCCCATGAAGGTCAGACCGTGCAGATGCACCCACCAGGGCGAAGCCAGGCTCGATCGCCCCGCCACGAATTGCAGCGTGAAGCCGGCGACCACCGTTGCCGCAATCACGATCGCCATGATCAGGAAAAAGCCGCGTTCGCGGCTCGCCGCCTGCGGTCGCACGCTTTCCGCCAGTGTCGCCATGTCGTTCTATCCCCCCGGAAAAACCGTCGCGCCCTTAGCAGATATTTGCGGGCGGTGCCAGCCATTGTCGGGTGCGCCGGCAACGCGGTTGATTTGCGCGCCGCGTCGTGACACTTTTATGATACTGCCCTATCATGAGGGAATGCAGCAGGATTCGAGCTTGATCACAGGACGACGTCCGGAGCCCGATCTCCCCGGCCGGTGGGGCATTTATTCGGTCCAGCACGACAAATGGATCGACGTCGTCTTCGCCTCGGAGCGCGAGGCGCTAGAGGCGCTAAAGGTGCTCAAGCCCCGCCCGGCCTGACGCACTCGGCCTGACGGTCACGACCCGTCAGGCGGTCCGCAATTCCTCGATCACACGGCGCAACGCACCGTCCACCGTCTCGGCATCGCTACCGAGCGTGCGCGCCTCGGCTTGAAGCGCGCCGGCGACGACACCGGTGCTCTCGGCGGTCTCGCTGAGATTGGCCATATGGCTGCTGACCGTGGCGAGATTGTCGAGCGCCAGCCCCATGCCGCGGCTGATGCCTTTGCTGACGTCACCCTGCTGCGCCATAGCGCTGGCGACCAGTGCCGCATGTCGCTCGATCTGCGCGATCGCCTCGTCGATCGCCTCCAGCGCGTGCGCGGCATTGCTTGCCGCCGAGCGGATGCTCTCGACCTGCCCGTCGACCTCGATCGTCGCGCCCGCCGTCTGCTTGGCGAGATTGCCCATCTCGGCCGCGACCACCGCAAAGCCCTTGCCCGCCTCGCCGACGCGCGCCGCCTCGATCGTCGCGTTGAGCGCGAGCAACGTCGCCTGCTGTGCCACGCTGCGGATCAGCTCGGCCATCGCCGCGACCTGATCGGCCTTGTCCGACAGCGTCGCGACCTGGCCGGTCGCGGCGCGCGAGCGTGTCGCGGCGGTCTGGATCGCCTGCGCCGCGACCTGCGTCTCGCGCTGCAGCCGGTCGCCGACCTGCGCCAGCTCGCCATTGTTCGAGAACATCGTCGCGAGGTCGCCGGTCACCTTCTCCGCCGCGCCCGCCGTCTGCCCGGCCTTGCGCCCGGCATCGATGGCGTGGCGTGCGACATCGTCGGCGGATCGCGACAGGCGCTCGGCCGAGGCGCGGAGCTTGTCGTTGACGGTCGAGACGCTGCGCTCGATCATGTCGGCGAGGTCGTGCAGCAATTGCTTGCGCTGCGCGTCGAGCGCGGCGCGCTGCGCGGCCTCGGCCTCGGCGAGGCGACGTTGCCGCTCGGCCTGCTGGTCCTGCGCCGCGATCGCCGCCTGTGCCTGCGCCCCATCGCGCAGCAATGCGTCGCGTTCGCGCGCCGCCTCGCGGAACACCTCGATCGCGCGCGCCATCGCGCCGATCGCATCGGCCCGGCCGGCATGCGGCACGGTGATTGCGGCGTCGCCGGCGGCAAGCTGCTGCATCGCGCTACGGATGTCGTGCAACGGGCGCAACACGGTGCGGAAGGTGACGAGCAAGGCGATGCCGAGCGCGACCAGCGACATCAGGCCCGATACCTCGAACACGCGCAGATCGGCCTGGCGCTCCAGCCGGCGCGCTTCTTCGTGCAACGCCGCGATCCGCGCCAGATCGGCCTTGATCAGCGCGTCGGCGATGGTCGAGGCGCGGCGCTCGGCCGGGCGCACCGCCTCGCGGAACAGCAACAGCGCGCGATTGCGATCGATCTTCGCCGCGTCGCGCACGATCGCCAGTTGCCGCAACACCTCGCGCTGGGTCTGGAAATAGTCGTGGTTCGACGCCGGCTCGGCGCGCTCAAGCGTCACCAGTTCGTCGCTGAAGTCGCGGTAGCGGCGGTTGAAGCGTTCGCCGATCTCAGTGAGCGCGGCGCGATCGGGTTCGGTCGCGAGATTGAGCGCATCGCGTTGCAGCGCGCGGCTGGTCGATCGCAATTCGGTCAGCGCCAGTGTGCGGTCGACCTGTGCCTCGACCTCGCCCTGCGCCGCGGCAATGCCGTAACGCGCATGCTGTTCCAGCCAGACCGTGCCGATCACCACCGCGGTCATCAACGCCAGCGGCAGCATCATGCGCGCTACCAGACTTTGGCTGAACATCGCTTACCCCACCGCGTGACCGGAGAGCCCATGGTGCCGCGAGGTTACAGCTATGTGACTGCGGTGCGGCAATTTGTCGACACAGCGTTCGCGCGCCATATTGTCGCTGTCGTGCGGCTGTCCTAGCGTCGCGGCCATGAGCATGATCGCGATCTGCCAGCATCGGATGTTCCCGGTCCCCGACGCCGCAGCGGCCCCCGTATGAACGCCCGCCGGGCCTGGTGGTCCGCGCTGCTGCTGCTCGCCGGCTGCGGGCCGCACCGCCCGCCGCCGCCGACTGTTATGTTCGCCGGCCTGCCCGCCAGCGGCAGCATCGCCGATGCGCGCCGCGCCGGCTTCACCGACTGCATGCAGCCCGACGCGATCAGCCTGCACTGCGCGCGCCACGGCGTGATGTTCGCCGGCACCGGGCCATACGAGGCGGCGGTCGACCTCGTCGGCGGCGACGGCAGCGGCGGCTTCGATCAGCTGACCTTGTGGCACCAGCGCGATCAATATGCCGTCTATGCCATCACCGAAGCGCTCGACCGCCAGGGCTGGCAGCATTGCAACACCGGCACCGACGATCGCGGCGACCAGATGATCTATACCCGCAAGGGCGCCCCGGTCAGGATCTCGATGGACCTGAGCTACTGGAGCAAGCGCCGCGTGCGCGTGATCCCGGCGTGGAACAAGACCGAGCGGCGCTGCTGAGGCGCGGACGTCCGCCCGTATGGCGCGCACATATCGGGACAGAGTATTCTCCCTCTCCCCTTGTGGGAGGGTGAGGGGGACTGACGCGGACGTCGCGTTCGCAACTCCCCCTCATCCGGCGCTACGCGCCACCTTCTCCCACAAGGGGAGAAGGATTTTGCCGCCGCTCCCGAATGATGTGTGAACGCCTTTGCCCTAAAGGGGAGGGGCTTGAGAAGGTCGCACAGGTTTGGAATCGGTGCTACGCCCCGCCCTCGGCCATCACCTCCGCCACCAGATCCTTACGGCTGAGCTTGCCGATCATCGTCTTGGGCATCGTCGCGCGCACCACCACCTGGTCGACGCGCTCGTGCCGGCCGAGCTGCGGGTTGAGCCACGCCGCCAGCGTCGCGCCGTCCACCTCGGCGCCGGCATTGAGCGTGACATAGGCGCGCGGATGCTCGCCGCGATAGGCGTCGGGCAGGCCGATCACCAATGCCTCCTTCACCGCCGGATGGTGGTACAGCACCGCCTCGACCTGGCTCGGGAACACCTTGAACCCCGACACCGCGATCATATCCTTCAGCCGGTCGACGATGCGGATGAAGCCGTCCTCGTCGATCGCCCCGACATCGCCGGTGCGCAGCCAGCGCGTCCCCGCCGCATCGCTGATGAACACCTCGGCATCGGCCTCGGGCCGCCGCCAATAGCCCTTCATGATCTGCGGACCCGCCACGACGATCTCGCCCGGCTCGCCGTCGGCCACCGGCAAATTGGGGTCGATCTTGTCGACCAGCCGAACCTGCGTGCCGGGGATCGGCTGGCCGATCGTCCCGGGCTTGCCTTCGCTCTCATAGGGGTTGGCCGAGATCACCCCGGCGCTCTCCGACAGGCCATAGCCTTCGACCACCACCGCCCCCGTTGCCCCCTCGAACCGCGCCTTCAATTCGGCCGACAGCGGCGCCCCGCCCGAAATGCACACCCGCAGCGAGGCGAAGTCGGTGGTGGAAATCTTGGGATGATCGAGCAGCGCCTGGTACATCGTCGGCACGCCGGGCAGCGCGGTGGCTTTCGTCCGCCCGATCGCCGCCAGCACCTGCCCCGCGTCGAAGCGCGGCAGCATCACGATGCACCCGCCGTTGAGCACGGTGCGGTTGAGCACGCAGGTATTGGCAAAGACATGGAACAGCGGCAGCACGCCCAATATGCGGTCGGGCGGGCCGGGGTGCGGGTCGATCGCCATCACCTGCCGCGCATTGGCGGCAAGATTCTGGTGCGTCAGCATCGCCCCCTTGGGCACGCCGGTCGTCCCGCCGGTATATTGGATCAGCGCGACGTCGGTCTCGGGGTCGATCTGCGCGGTGGCATGCTTGCCGTCATTGGCGATCAGCGCGGAAAAGGCCGTCACGCGCTTGTCGTGCGGCCGCGCCGTCACCTCCTTGCGCTTGAACATGCGGTAGAGGATCGACTTGGCCGGCGGCAACGCCCCGGCGATCGATCCCACCACCAGCCGCTCCAGGCTGCTCGCGTCGAGCACCTTGAGCGCGGTCGGTAACAGCGCGCTGGCCGACAGTGTGAACAGCAGCCGCGTGCCCGAATCCTCGATCTGGTGCGCCAGCTCGGCCGCGGTGTAGAGCGGCGAGAAATTGACCGCCGTCGCCCCCAGCTTGAGGATGCCGTAATAGGCCGCGAGATAATGCGGCACATTGGGCAGGAACAGCCCGATCCGGTCGCCCTTGCCATAACCCAGCGCGGCCAGCCCCGCGGCGACGCGGTTCGCCCCGTCGGCGGTCTCGGCATAGGAATAATGCCGGCCGAGAAAATCGATCAGCGGCGCCTTGCCATGCTCGTCGGTCGCGCGGTCGAACAGCTGCACCATCGTCAGCGGCGGGAAATAGGTCCCCCAGGGCGTGGGATGTCGGTAGGCGCTGTGCCAGCTACGCTCGGGGTCACTCATTGACATTGGTGTAAGCAAGCCGCCCGATGGGCGCAAGTCGCCGCCCGGCGACGCATCAGATAACGCGTTTGGCTGTCCAGGTTACCAGCACCGACACCGTCGCCAGCCCAAGGTCGATCGCCGCCTGCACACGGTGCGGCGCGCGGTCGGCGGCGTCATGCGCCAGGATGCGGATATCGGCCGAGGGATGCCGCGCAAACGCCGCGAGCAACAGGGCCGCGCCGACCACCAATGCTATCCGCCGATTACGCACCGCGCCGTTCCTTTACGAGAAGCGGCAGATAGTAAACGAGAGCGGGGGAGGGGGCAAGGGTGCGGCGGTGATGGCCGAGCGGTGGCGCGATCATTTTCGCGCGTCCCGGCTACCGCTCGACGAGCAGCGTCCCGACGACAAATCCCGCGAGGACGATCGCAATGAAGAAGTCGCTGACCATGGCAATGGTTTCGTTGCGCCCGCGATGCTGCGCCCGAACATGCTCCACGCCGGCAACGGTGTAGAATATTGCGGCACCAATCGCCGTCGGCAGCACGAATCCCGGCGCGACGAGCGAGGCCAGCCCGAGCACCCCCGTTGCCAGATTGGCGCCCCCCAGTTCGCGGACAAGCACATAGACCTCCGGGCTCTCCACGCCCATGATGTCGCGGCTCGTAAAGGCCGGCTGAAAATATTGTCGCAGGCCGGCGAGCAACAGCCTTGCGCCCACCGCCCAGAAGACGAACCATTTTCCGACCAGCCACAACATCGATGCCTGATGGGTCGCAGCGTCAACCGCGATCGATGCCAAAGGCAGCACCAGCATGGTGAGGATGACGACAAGCAAATAGATCATGCGCTTTCCCTCCCGGGTTCAGGCCTGTCATAAGCCGGCAGCCTGTCAGCTACCCGCCCCACATCCGGTCGTTCGACAGCCACGGCGCCGTTCATGCAAGCCGCCACCCCTTCGGAACTTTCCGCGCCCACCCCGCCATGATAACCTCGCCGCAAGGGGGCGGCGTCGGATGCAGCAAACTGTCCAGGTCGAAGCAGCGACACCGGTGCAGCGCCACCGGCGCTGGGTCCGGCTGACGCACGGGCTGATCGCGCTCGCGGTGCTCGTGCTGATCTTTTCCGGCGTCACCATCCTGATGGCGCATCCCCGGCTCTATTGGGGCTATGCCGGGAACGACCTGATCAAGCCGCTGTTCGAGCTTCCGCTCGGCCCCAATGCCCACACCACGGCGCTGTCGCCGCGCACGCCCTTTTTCGGCGCCGGCGGACCGGCCACCGCCGATCGCCTGGCCGAACCATGGAATCAGAATGGCTGGGCGCGCAGCCTGCATTTCCTCGCCGCCTGGTTCTTTCTCATCGGCCTGCTGGCCTATCTTTCGATCGGTCTGCTGACCGGCCATGCCCGGCGCGCGCTGCTGCCGCAGCGCGCCGAGTTGCGCCGCGACAATCTGTGGCACGACATCAAGGCGCATCTTCGCCTGCCCATGCCCGTCGCCCCGCCGGGCCCGCCTTATGCGATCCTGCAAAAGCTGGCCTATGCGGTGGTGGCCTTCGTTGCGCTGCCGCTGATGTTCCTCACCGGCATCGCCATGTCGCCCGCCATCACCGCGAGTTACCCGCTGCTGCTCGACATGTTCGGCGGCACGCAATCGGCGCGCACGATCCACTTCTTCACCTTCGCCTTCGTCGCGATCTTCCTGCTGGTCCATCTGGTCATGATCGCGCTGACCGGACCGGCACGACAAATGCGCGCCATGATCATGGGGAAATGACATGAGCAACGATCGGCTCCTGCTGTCGCGCCGCGCGCTGATCGGCGGCCTCGCCTCGACCGGCGGCTTGCTGCTGGCGGGTTGCACCGACCAGCAGCCGCCCACCTATGGCAACATCCTGCGGATGGGCGACAACCTCACCTACAACCTCCAGCGGAGCCTGCTCTCCCCGACGGGATTGGCGCGCGAATTCGACCGCGCCGACATCACCTCGATGCCGGCAACGGGCACCTATGATCCGGCCCGCGCGGATGGCACCTTTTACGATCCGAAAGGCGGCAAGGATTATGCGATACTGCGCACCGGCGGCTTCGCGAACTGGCGGCTGCAGATCGAAGGCCATGTCGCGCGCCCCGGCAGCTATGCGCTGGCCGACCTCAAGCGCATGAAACGCCGGACCCAGATAACCCGGCATATGTGCGAGGAGGGGTGGAGCGCGATCGCCGAATGGACCGGCGTGCCGCTGCGCGCGGTGCTCGAAGCCGCCGGCATCCAGCCATCGGCGCGCTTCGTCGAATTCTATGGGTTCGATCAGATCGCCGACAGCCTCGACATGGTCGACGCCCTGCATCCGCAGACGATCCTGGCTTATGGGATGAACGGGGGTGACCTGCCGATCGGCCACGGCGCCCCGCTGCGCCTGCGGGTCGAGCGGCAGATCGGCTATAAAAGCGTCAAGTTCCTGCGGCGGATCGTCGTCACCGATGTGTTCAGGGATCTCGGGGATATTCGCGCGGGCTGGGCTTGGTACAATGGGATTTGAGGGGAGTTGTCTGGGTGGATGAGCCTTGGTTTACGGTCGCTCGCCGTCATCGCGGCACGGCCTCCAGGTGGAAACCAGAATGGCCGCTTTGAAGCGGTCAACCTGGGTAAGCGGATGTTCGTTGGCCGGCTGCGGCGCGGCAGCTACGCGCCACATCCCGGCCGTTCGAAGCGATAATAGATCAAGCCAAACGCGGTCATCTCGCCAGCGGCACCGGAAGGCTAAGCGCCGGGAAATAAAATAAGCCTACAAGCTTAGCTTCACCTCAAGCACGGCTCGATCCTCGTTGCTAATGTCTCCCGTTCGTTCAGGTTTCTCAGCGATTTGCCGCAGATCTTCACGGAGGGTCCCGAAATCCCAAAGCCCGAGCCAGACTTTCGGCCAATCCAGCCGTCGATCGGCACCCGTCAACCAAGCAACTGCGGCATTGCCCAGTCTTGTCCGGTCATCATGGCCTTCACACCCAAGCCAAAATGCCAACCACACCTTACTCCAACTGGGATGGCCTGGCGCGACTTGGCCTAGCCAATCGAACGCAACCGTTTTCAGCGCCTCTAGATCGACCGACACAGTTGCTCGCTTTTGCCAGAGTTCCTGCCAAACGGTAGGCCAGCCGCCTTGTTGCCAATCCAGCTGTTCAAGCCAGTTCAGAGCTTCGCTGGCCAGCGCCCCCTTGTCAGATCCCACTTCTTGCCAACGTGCGTGCCAGCCATCCTTCCACCGATAATCCTGCCGAGCCACTACTGTAGCGGGCGGCACTGATGGTGGTCGCCCGGCGCTAAGACAGTTCTTTATGCCGTCCACCCGTACAGGTGACTTCTCGACAAGCAATCTGTTGGCCAGCACTACCAATGTTGCTGTGTCCCCAAGGCCGCCATCCCAAATCGTACGCCATACAGCGGGCCATGAACCGGGATGAACAGCTCCGCTATCAAGATAGCCCATGCCAATGGATGCCAGCCAGTTCCGATCAGCTGCTTCGTTTAAGGCAAACCAAAGACCCCGCCAGACAAAGCCCCAGCTGCCATTTCCAGAATTGGCGGCCTGAATCCAGCTTCGACCAATCCGCAGGCGCTGTTGTTCCAGTTCCGTGCCTTGGGCCCCCTTGCAACCCAACCAAACAAAACTCCAGCTCGGATGCTCCCCCTGCTTCTCAAGCCAGTCATGGGCGATGCGGAGCAATTCAGCATCGTCAGGGTTTGCCTCGAACAGGATCTCCCAGGCGAATTTCCAGCCCGGATGCTCGCCCTGCTTCTCAAGCCAGGCATGGGCGATGCGGAGCAATTCCGCATCGTCAGGGTTTGCCTCGAACAGGATCTCCCAGACGAATTTCCAGCCCGGATGCTCGCCCTGCTTCTCAAGCCAGGCATGGGCGATGCGGAGCAATTCCGCATCGTCAGGGTATGCTTCGAACAGGATCTCCCAGACGAATTTCCAGCCCGGATGCTCGCCCTGCTTCTCAAGCCAGGCACGGGCGATGCGGAGCAATTCCGCATCGTCACAGTTTGCCTCGAACAGGATGTCCCAAACAAAACTCCAGCTCGGATGTTCCCCCTGCTTCTCAAGCCAGGCATGGGCGATGCGGAGCAATTCAGCATCGTCAGGGTATGCTTCGAACAGGATCTCCCAGACGAATTTCCAGCCCGGATGCTCGCCCTGCTGCTGAAGCCAGGCACGGGCGATGCGGAGCAATTCCGCATCGTCACAGTTTGCCGCGAACAGGATGTCCCAAACAAAACTCCAGCTCGGATGTTCCCCCTGCTTCTCAAGCCAGGCATGGGCGATGCGGAGCAATTCAGCATCGTCAGGGTTTGCCTCGAACAGGATCTCCCAGACGAATTTCCAGCCCGGATGCTCGCCCTGCTGCTGAAGCCAGGCACGGGCGATGCGGAGCAATTCCGCATCGTCACAGTTTGCCGCGAACAGGATGTCCCAAACAAAACTCCAGCTCGGATGTTCCCCCTGCTTCTCAAGCCAGGCATGGGCGATGCGGAGCAATTCAGCATCGTCAGGGTTTGCCTCGAACAGGATCTCCCAGACGAATTTCCAGCCCGGATGCTCGCCCTGCTGCTGAAGCCAGGCACGGGCGATGCGGAGCAATTCAGCATCGTCAGGGTTTGCTTCGAACAGGATCTCCCAAACGAATTTCCAGCCCGGATGCTCGCCCTGCTTCTCAAGCCAGGCATGGGCGATGCGGAGCAATTCCGCATCGTCAGGGTTTGCCTCGAACAGGATCTCCCAGACGAATTTCCAGCCCGGATGCTCGCCCTGCTTCTCAAGCCAGGCATCGGCGATGCGGAGCAATTCAGCATCGTCAGGGTTTGCTTCCCAAGCTCTTTTCCAAATATACGCCCAAGTCGGATGCACAGGCTTAATGCGAAGCCAATCCAAGGCTACATCCAGAAGTCGCTGTCGCTCGTTTCCCGGATCGGTCCACGCAGCCTCCCAAATAAAGGGCCATGAACCGTGATCGTAGTCTATGCGCTCAAGCCACTGTGCCGCCGCTACCCGTAGTCGCCTTTTTTCCTTATCGCAGGACTGCCAGAGCTTTGACCAGATATGCGTCCACGAAACCTGGATGTCAGGGTCGAGAAGCATTTGCAGCGCCAATTCCCATAGATATTCATCATTTCCGCCGGCATCATCCCAGAGACATTCCCAGACTCTATCCCATCCACCGCTGTGGACGGATTGACTTTCCAGCCAATCACGCCCAGCTGCCTCCAGCCGCGCAGGATCGGTTTTCGCCCGACCAAGAGATTCCCATACGTAGCTCCACGATGGATGATCAGCGATTGCGTCAATTATTTGCCATGCTGCGGCGAGTAGCTTGGGATCGTCCGGCCAACGCGCCAATCCAGATAGGATTACTCTTGCTGTATAGCGTCGTGTGGCCTCCGTCTGGTCAATCCAGAGATCTATGACCGACTTGCTAAGCTCATCTTCCTCCGCCTTGTCAGAAGAAAGCAACGCGTAAAGGATAGGCCGTACCCGTTCCGCATCAGCGCAAACTTGGCTGCAAATTTCGGGGTGAATATCAATGAGGAGCCCCTTGTGGAGATAGCTCACTGCGACCGGAATCCATTCTACCCAGACCGGAATGCGTTTGAGCAGATCACGGACAACCCAAAGACCCCGTTCAAATTCAGGAAACGCATTGATCAGCTTATGGCAACAAAGCCTAAGTCCTGTCGCATGCCCATGCGCCGCCGACACGGCGTCGGCAATCAGATCGAGCGGTGAAGGTGTCAGATCAAGCTGTAGTTCTGAGTCAAGGTTGGCCCACACGGGCAAAGCCGAAAGTGGAGAGGCACTGGACGCGAACTTGCGCGTGTAAAGCTCCGGCAGTATCTCTTGCAGCGCGCGTTCAATCGACTGAGAGCGCTGCCCAAGATCGCGCGTTTCCGCATTGTCATCCGCGGCACCGAACTGGGTGAGGTTGGTAATCGCCCAAAGTGGCGCAAACTGCTCAGAAGGCCCTTCGCCATATTCCAAGGCGGCGGTGATCCCTTGCAGCAGATGGGACTTGCGATACCGCCAGTCATGCGCCGCCCCGAACCAAGTGATATAGATGGCGTTAGCGATATGTGGATGGGCGATCCGATAGCCCGAACCATCCTTGTCAAAGACGAAATGCCTCTCTGTTTCATGCAGCTGGTCGAAAGCACCACCCAGCGCCGGATCAGCGTCCAGTTCCGCCTTGACCGCGCCCGATGGATACAGCGCGTAGATGCGGTTCAGCGCCAATATGGCCGCCACCAGTTTGAACAGGCCACCGTCAGGCATCAACCCTGTCAATCGATCGCGAAAATTGCGGGCAAATTCGCCTAACGGTTTTCCGGTCGCCCATTCAAAGAAAAGCTGCACCGGCAGGACGTTTTCGTCCTCGCCCCAGGCCAAGGCCGTGCGGCCGGTCCGCTTGCGATACCAGCTTCTCAACTCTTCAATATTTTCGCGAGCTTCGATATCCAACGGCCATGCTTTCGCGCGGACGTGCATGATCAGCCTGTCCTGAAATGTGCGGAACTGTTCGTTCGGGCCACAGAAGAAGAATGACGGGCGGGGGGAGCCCGAATTGAGAGGGAAAATGTTCGATAGTTCGGCCTCGGCCTCTATCAGCGCTTCGCGCGTTCCTTCAAGACGTTCGACGCTGAACGGGTCATCCGCCGCAATGATTACTTCGTGCCCTTCGTCAAAAAATGGTCTGGCCCAAGTTACCGCTTCCGCCAATTTGTGCGCCCGACTCCCAAGCCATATGATCGTCCGCGCGTCATTAGCCTTGTGGAGCGCTGACAACAGGTGGAGCAAGGCCACACTCTTTCCCGATCCAGACCGCCCAGAAATCCAGAAAACCTCCAGCAGATCGCGATTGTTCAGGTCTCTATGTGCCAGCCATAGCTCTGCGTCGTGTTCTATCTGCTGATAGACCTTCCGCGGCGCAAATCGCCCCGCGCTGAGGTCGCTCGCCTTGGGAATCTGTCCCGTCAGTACTGCGTCGTCATTGTCGACCTGTTCAACGGTTTCGGGCGGATAATCGGTCTCTCCCCATATGTGAAAGCGGTGATTGCGTTCTTGGAGCGCATTCTTAAATCCTTGAAGGGCGACGGCGATCGCTTCACAGTTTCTGCGCAATCCTTCCGATGTCGGATCGCGCAGCAAATCTCCAAGCCACGCTCTGATTCTTCCGAAAGGGTCTACAACGGCAAAATCGGAAATCAGTCTCCTCGCCAGACGCAGCTCCGGTTCGGGCTCAACGCTGGCTTCAACCTTTGTCTTGAAGGCCTCCAACTGGGCGTCGTTATAATCATCGCTTGGACGCCATCTTGCGATTGCCGTCGATACGTCCTTCAGTTCCGGCTGACGGGCAAGGATGCGGTAACGAAGTTGGCTGACAAGGTCAGGCGTTTCTGCCAGCGCTTTTGCATTGATCTCCCAAAGCTCACGCAGCGCCGATGAGACGGCAGCCGAGCTCATGGTGGACTTGACTTGCGTGGCAATGATGCAGTGATCGTCAACCGTTGTCAGATCGGAGAGCGTTTCTAGAAACACCCCAGCGGGAGCAGCATCGTACGTCGATTTCTCCACCAGCGCGTCGAGCGAGACGAGAAACTGATAGAGAAAGCCAGAAAGCGCGACCGTGCCACCCCGGCCCGAAGGGGTATCAAGCCAGCTTTCACAGAGTTTCTTGAAGTCGCCCCAACGCTCCAACTTTGCCACCCCCCCCCCCCTACAACAAGCTTGCAACTAGGGTTTTAGGAAAAATGACCAAATTGCAATCATTGTGACGCGCCCCCCGATCTTTACCTCTTAAAGGTCGAACAGCTCAACCACCCTTCAGTCGGGAAAGATGGCGCGTCGAACGCAATTTGCGAAGCCAACAAGTCTTAGATGGCAGCTCTCCGGTTCTCACATCCAGCATCAGACAGTCCGGAATCGGCTCACTTCTCGCCGTTCTAAGCCACTTTGCCGCGCCACTAAAGCCGACGCGAGCAGCCGTCAGCCTGGTCAGCGCATGTGCGGCACCTCAAGGGCGAGCGCAGCGGTGTTCGCATCCCGCCCTTCGATGTTGATCACGTGCTTGGCGGGGAAAGGGAAGCTCGGTGCCAGCCAAAGCTCGTCATTTTCAGCGATGCCGGCGGGCTCATTATCGAGGACACCGAGATACCCGTCTGAGGTCCGCTCTCGAACAAGCACCCACATGCGTTCGACCGAAACCTTCTCGTTCGCGTTGTCGGCGCTGACGCGAAAGATCAGCTTAGCCAAATCGCCAGTTTCAAGGTTTTCTCGCCTACGCAGCTCCGATATCCAGAAGGTGACGGGTGCTTCGGCATAGTACGTCTCCCCGTCCTAAAGGCACCACCCGTGGATGTCGAAGTCTGGCTCTCGTATTGGACGAGATTAGCGCAATGGCGAGGGTCTGCAGTATGATATGGATCGCCTGGAGCACGAACCCGCTGCGCGGGAGGGCGCGTGCGGCACGGTTGAGGTGAACGAGCGAGCGTCTCGCGTGGGTTGAGCGATGTTTGAGGCAGGCAGAGCATCGGGGCTCCACCATAAGGAGCCCTGCCA
>NZ_JARYTI010000057.1 GCF_029911635.1 Sphingomonas sp. AR_OL41 | reverse complement strand
GCGACGCCGGCGTCGGTGCAGGACGCGGCCTTGATGCTGCGGGCGTCGGCGTGGCGCGCTGCCCGGGCGGCTTGGCGCGTGGCGACGCGCTGGGTATCGGGCTCGGCGAAGGCGTCGGCGTGCGCGTTCCGGGCAGGCTGAAATGCTCAAGGCCAGGGATCGTCTGCGGGCCGCTTTGTGCGACCGCCGCGGCCGATACGCCGAGCACCAAGGTCAGCGCCAGCGCGCCCCGCATCGAAGAAACCAAAAACCCCACCGGCGCGCCCCTAACGCGAGAAAGCTGAACCGCATACGACCGTATCGCACCGTGCGACAAGCCGAACTCTACTCACGACGAAACGCAACCGGGCCCGCCTCTCGCTCGAGAGACGGGCCCGGCCGCGACGATTACATCTGCGCGGTGGCAGGATCAGGCGTGTTCGGGCACCCCGAACAGTTCGGCCGTCACCTCGTCATGCATGTGCGGGCGGCCGATCGGGATCGGCGTCACGTCGCCGCCGTCGTCGCTGACGCCGATGCGGAACGAGGCTGACGTCCGGCCCTCACTGCCATCGGGCAGCGAATAGCGCGCATCGGCGACGATGACCGGCGACACCGACCCGTTGAGCGAGGCACGCGGCATCGCCAGCGTTGCTTCCAGCGTGCGCCCTTCGCCCGGCGCGATTCGGACGGCGGAGACCTCACCTTCCCGCTCGAGCAACAGACGGTCCATCTCGTTATCGGCCGGCGCGCCGGCAAACATGAAGGTGGAGATTCGCACATCGTCGGCGGACACCGAGCCCGAATTGCCGATCGTCAGCTCAATTTCGACCACGGCCTCATCGACATTGGTTCCGGCGCGCAACGGGCGCATCGCCATTTCGAGCCATGGGCGATCGGCGACCGGCGCATCGCCGGCGGTCAAGGCGGCAACATCGCCGGCGTCGGCGGCAACCAGTTCGCCGGTGCCGGCCACGGCTGCGGCCGAAGCCGAATCATCGACGGCATGCGCCACCCGCTCGGGTTGCACGCGGGCGGCGCGAAGCAGGAACTGCGGCTCGCCGCGCATGATCGCGGCTGGTGCTGCTTCCGCCGCGATCGACGGGCTGACGACAGGTGCGACCACCGGCTCCGCCATCACCGGCTTCGCAACCGGCTCATAGACCGGCTCTTCGTAAGTGACCGGTTCTTCATAGCTGTCATATTCGGCGGTCCGGCGACGACGGGCGGCCCAGAGCAGGCCGACCAGGGCGATCAGCCCGACGCCGATCAACGCCAGCCATGGCGACCTCCAGAATCCGGGCTTGCTCGCTTCCGTGGCGGGCGTGGCGGTCGTGGTTTCGGTCGTCGTGGATGCGCTGGTCTGCTCAGCCGGGACGGGCGTGGTGACGGGGGTGGTCGTTTGCGACGTGGCGGCGACCGGCGCAGACACGGGGTCCGGAAGCGCAGCGACGGGCGCGGCGTTCGGACGCGCCACCGGAGCCTGGGTTACGCGGCTTTGCGATGCGGCACGCGGCGGCGTCGCGCGGGGCGCGGCCTGTCTTGCCGGGGTCGCACGTGGCGCAACGGCGTCGGGCGGCGTCGGCGCTTCGACTGGCTCGGTCTGCACCGTCTGCACGGGCGCGCTTTGCACCGGTGCAGGTACGGGTGCCGGCGCCGGCGCGGCCTGGACCGGCGTGGTCTGCACCACCGGCGGCGGCGCTACCGTGGTCTGCGTCTCCTGCGCTACGGCCGGAACCGCGAGCAGGGCAAGGCTTGGGACAAGCGCGGCAAGCGCGCGGCGATGCGGGGGGAATGTCTGTTTCATAACGCGGACTCAATGAAGGGAACCGGCATTTCGACCCCCGATCGGTTCGGAATTGCGATGAACCGGGCGACATGACCGATCACCGGAGCGCGACTCGGGGCCATCAGCCCGTTGACATGGCGCGATTTGACAGTTTCCAACACGCTACCTATATGGCTGCCATCGCCACAGCTCCGGGAAATGACACGCCGTCGCGCAGCGTGTCGCATGCATGGGGGCTTTGGTTCATACGACGCCGGAGAGCTGCCATCTTCCGAATACGGAGATGCGCGGCTTTTTTGCGTCGTTTCGCGTGCCCGCCCGGTGGCAACCGGGCACGACATTCTGGCTGACGAGGCTCTATTACATGGCAACCAAAGCGTTCGACGGTGGCACGATGAAGCGCCGCATCCGCAAGGTATTCGGCAACATCCACGAAGTGGTGCAGATGCCGAACCTGATCGAGGTTCAGCGTGAATCCTACGAACAGTTCCTGCGCTCGGATCCGTCGACGGGTTATATCTCGGGTCTCGAAAAGACGCTGCGCAGCGTCTTCCCGATCCGCGATTTCGCCGGCACCGCCGAACTCGACTTCGTCAACTATGAGCTCGAGCCGCCCAAGTTCGACACCGACGAATGCCGCCAGCGCGGCATCACCTATGCCGCGCCGATGCGCGTCACGCTGCGCCTCATCGTGTTCGAGGTGGACGCCGATACCGAGGCCCGCTCGGTCCTCGATATCAAGGAGCAGGACGTTTACATGGGCGACATGCCGCTCATGACGCACAACGGCACCTTCATCATCAATGGCACCGAGCGCGTCATCGTGTCGCAGATGCACCGTTCGCCGGGCGTGCTGTTCGACCATGACCGCGGCAAGACCCACGCCTCGGGCAAATATCTCTTCGCCGCCCGGGTGATTCCGTATCGCGGCTCGTGGCTCGACTTCGAGTTCGACGCCAAGGACATCGTCAACGTCCGGATCGATCGCAAGCGCAAGCTGCCGGTGACGGCGCTGCTCTATGCACTGGGCATGACGTCCGAGGACATCCTCAACTATTTCTACAACCGCGTGACCTTCGTGCGCGGCGAGGGTGGCTGGCAGATCCCGTTCGCCGCCGAGAACTGGCGCGGCCAGAAGCCGATGTTCGACATCGTCGACGGCAAGTCGGGCGAAGTCATCTTCCCGTCGGGCCAGAAGATCTCGCCGCGCGCCGCCAACAAGGCGGCCAAGGACGGTCTCGAGACGCTGCTCATCCCGACCGAGGAAATCTATGGTCGTTATTCGGCCTATGACCTGATCAACGAGTCGACCGGCGAGATCTACATCGAAGCCGGCGACGAAGTGACGTCGGAGAATCTCGAACTGCTCGACAAGGCCGGGATCGATCGCATCGACCTGCTCGACATCGACCATGTCACGACGGGTCCGTGGATCCGCAACACGCTCAAGGTCGACAAGGCCGAGGAGCGCGAGCAGGCGCTGTCCGACATCTACCGCGTCATGCGCCCCGGCGAACCGCCGACGCTAGAAACGGCAGAGGCGCTGTTCGGCGGCCTGTTCTTCGATCCCGACCGCTACGACCTGTCGGCCGTCGGCCGCGTCAAGCTCAACATGCGCCTCGAACTCGACGTCGAGGATACCGTCACGACGCTGCGGGCCGAGGACATCCTCGCCGTGGTCAAGACGCTGGTCGACCTGAAGGACGGCAAGGGCGAGATCGACGACATCGACAATCTCGGCAACCGCCGCGTGCGTTCGGTCGGCGAGCTGCTCGAGAACCAGTATCGCGTCGGCCTGCTCCGCATGGAGCGCGCCGTGAAGGAGCGGATGAGCTCGGTCGACGTGTCGACCGTGATGCCCAACGACCTGATCAACGCCAAGCCCGCGGTCGCCGCGGTGCGCGAGTTCTTCGGTTCGTCGCAGCTGTCGCAGTTCATGGATCAGACCAACCCGCTCTCCGAAGTGACGCATAAGCGTCGCGTGTCGGCGCTCGGGCCGGGCGGTCTGACGCGTGAGCGCGCCGGCTTCGAAGTCCGCGACGTTCACCCGACCCATTATGGCCGCATCTGCCCGATCGAGACGCCGGAAGGCCCGAACATCGGCCTGATCAACTCGCTCGCCAGCTTCAGCCGCGTCAACAAGTACGGCTTCATCGAGACGCCGTACCGCAAGGTCGTCGACCACAAGGTCACCGATGACGTCGTCTATCTGTCGGCGATGGAAGAGGCCAAGCACACCATCGCGCAGGCCAACGCCGAACTCGATTCGACCAAGGGCTTTGTCGAGGAACTCGTCTCGTCGCGTCAGGCGGGCGAATTCCTGATGGCGATCCCCGACAACATCACGCTGATGGACGTCAGCCCCAAGCAGCTCGTGTCGGTCGCCGCATCGCTCATTCCGTTCCTGGAAAACGATGACGCCAACCGCGCGCTGATGGGCTCGAACATGCAGCGTCAGGCCGTGCCGCTGGTGCGCGCCGAGGCGCCGTTTGTCGGCACCGGCATGGAAGAGACCGTGGCGCGCGATTCGGGCGCCGCGATCGCTGCCAAGCGTTCGGGCATCGTCGACCAGGTCGACGCGACCCGCATCGTCATCCGCGCAACGGGTGAGGTCGAGGCCGGCCAGTCGGGCGTCGACATCTACACGCTGATGAAGTTCCAGCGCTCCAACCAGAACACCTGCATCAACCAGCGCCCGCTGGTGAAGGTCGGTGAAGTGGTCAATATCGGCGACGTCATCGCCGACGGCCCGTCGACCGAGTTCGGCGAGCTCGCGCTGGGCCGCAACGCGCTCGTCGCGTTCATGCCCTGGAACGGCTACAACTACGAGGATTCGATCCTCATCTCCGAGCGTATCGTCAAGGACGACATCTTCACCTCGATCCATATCGAGGAATTTGAAGTCATGGCGCGCGACACCAAGCTCGGGCCGGAAGACATCACGCGCGACATCCCCAATGTCGGCGAGGAAGCACTCCGCAACCTCGACGAGGCGGGCATCGTTTATATCGGCGCCGAAGTGGAGCCGGGCGACATCCTGGCCGGCAAGATCACCCCCAAGGGTGAATCGCCGATGACGCCGGAGGAAAAGCTCCTCCGCGCCATCTTCGGCGAGAAGGCGTCCGACGTGCGCGACACCTCGCTGCGCCTGCCGCCGGGCGTTGCCGGCACGGTCGTCGAGGTCCGGGTGTTCAACCGCCACGGCATCGACAAGGACGAGCGCGCGATGGCGATCGAGCGCGAAGAGATCGAGCGCCTCAAGAAGGACTCGGACGACGAGCGCAGCATCCTCAACCGCGCGACCTGGTCGCGGCTGCGCGAGATGCTGATCGGCCAGACCGCCACCGGCGCGCCGAAGGGCGTGAAGAAGGGCGGCGAGATCGATCAGGACCTGCTCGACAGCGTCGACCGTCACGAATGGTGGAAGTTCGCCGTTGCCGACGACAAGGCGCAGAGCGATCTCGAAGCGGTCAAGGTCCAGTATGACGACGCCGTCAAGGTGATCACGGACAAGTTCCATGATCGCCGCGAGAAACTCGAGCGTGGCGACGAGCTGCCGCCGGGCGTGCTCAAGATGGTCAAGGTGTTCGTCGCGGTGAAGCGCAAGCTGCAGCCGGGCGACAAGATGGCCGGCCGTCACGGCAACAAGGGCGTCATCTCGCGCATCCTGCCGGGTGAGGACATGCCGTTCCTCGCCGACGGGACGCCGGTCGACATCGTGCTCAACCCGCTGGGCGTGCCGTCGCGCATGAACGTCGGACAGATCTTCGAGACGCATCTCGGCTGGGCCGCGCGCGGTCTCGGCGGTCAGATCGCCCAGGCGCTCGAGGATTGGCGCGAAGCCAACCCGGATGCCAAGGCGGGCGCGATGCCCGAGGTCGTCCGCGATCGCCTCAAGACGGTTTACGGCGAGCAGTACCATGCCGAGATCGACGCCCGCACCCCTGAGCAGATCATCGATCTGGCGCAGAACCTGCGCGGCGGCGTGCCGATGGCGACGCCGGTGTTCGACGGTGCCCGCGAAGCCGATGTCTCGGCGATGCTGGCGCTGGCCGGGCTCGATACCTCGGGCCAGTCGGACCTGTTCGACGGACGTACCGGCGACAAGTTCGATCGCAAGGTGACGGTGGGCTATATCTACATGCTCAAGCTGCACCATCTCGTGGACGACAAGATCCACGCGCGGTCGATCGGGCCGTACAGCCTCGTCACCCAGCAGCCGCTGGGCGGCAAGGCGCAGTTCGGCGGACAGCGCTTCGGCGAGATGGAGGTCTGGGCGCTCCAGGCCTACGGCGCGGCCTATACCTTGCAGGAAATGCTCACGGTGAAGTCGGACGACGTGGTCGGCCGCACCAAGGTCTATGAGGCGATCGTCAAGGGCGACGACACCTTCGAGGCCGGCATTCCGGAGAGCTTCAACGTGCTCGTCAAGGAAATGCGCTCGCTGGGTCTGAACGTCGAGCTCAAGAGCCTCGAACAGTTCGACGACGACGGCGTCGCCATCGCGGCGCAGTGAGGAATGTTTGGCCTCTGCCCTCCAAAGGCAGAGGCCCCTTCCCCGCCGCGCACAGAATTTTCCCTGGAGGGAATTGAGATATGAACGAACTGACCAACTTCGCCAATCCGGTCGCCAAGCCGGAGACCTTCGACCAGATCCAGATCGGCATCGCGTCCCCCGACCGCATCCGTTCGTGGAGCTTCGGCGAGATCAAGAAGCCGGAAACCATCAACTATCGCACGTTCAAGCCCGAGCGTGACGGCCTTTTCTGCGCGCGCATCTTCGGTCCGATCAAGGATTACGAGTGCCTGTGCGGCAAGTACAAGCGCATGAAGTACAAGGGCATCGTCTGCGAGAAGTGCGGCGTCGAGGTTACCGTCTCGAAGGTCCGTCGCGAGCGCATGGGCCATATCGAACTCGCCGCCCCGGTCGCGCACATCTGGTTCCTGAAGTCGCTGCCGTCGCGCATCGGCCTGCTGCTCGACATGCAGTTGAAGCAGCTCGAGCGCGTGCTGTATTTCGAGGCGTATATCGTGATCGAGCCGGGCCTGACCCCGCTCGACAAGTATCAGCTGCTGACCGAGGACGAGCTGCTCGACGCGCAGGACGAATATGGCGAAGACGCCTTTTCGGCCGGCATCGGCGCCGAGGCCGTCCGCATCATGCTTGAGAGCCTCGATCTCGAGGGCGAGCGCAAGGACCTGCTCGAAGAACTCGCGATCACCAAGTCCGAGCTCAAGCCCAAGAAGATCATCAAGCGGCTGAAGGTCGTCGAGAGCTTCATCGATTCGGGCAACCGCCCGGAATGGATGATCCTTGAGGTCGTGCCGGTCATCCCGCCCGAACTGCGCCCGCTGGTGCCGCTCGACGGTGGCCGCTTCGCGACGTCGGATCTCAACGATCTCTATCGCCGCGTGATCAACCGCAACAACCGCCTCAAGCGCCTCATGGAACTGCGCGCGCCGGACATCATCGTCCGCAACGAAAAGCGCATGCTCCAGGAAGCCGTCGACGCGCTGTTCGATAACGGCCGCCGCGGCCGCACGATCACCGGCGCCAACAAGCGTCCGCTCAAGTCGCTGTCCGACATGCTCAAGGGCAAGCAGGGCCGCTTCCGCCAGAATCTGCTCGGCAAGCGCGTCGACTATTCGGGTCGTTCGGTCATCGTGACGGGTCCCGAGCTCAAGCTGCACCAGTGCGGTCTGCCCAAGAAGATGGCGCTCGAGCTGTTCAAGCCGTTCATCTACGCCCGCCTCGACGCCAAGGGTCTCTCGATGACCCTCAAGCAGGCCAAGAAGTGGGTCGAGAAGGAGCGCAAGGAAGTCTGGGACATTCTCGACGAAGTCATTCGCGAGCACCCGGTCATGCTCAACCGCGCGCCGACGCTTCACCGTCTCGGCATCCAGGCGTTCGAGCCCGTGCTGATCGAGGGCAAGGCGATCCAGCTTCACCCGCTGGTCTGCTCGGCGTTCAACGCCGACTTCGACGGTGACCAGATGGCCGTGCACGTTCCGCTGAGCCTCGAGGCCCAGCTCGAAGCGCGCGTCCTGATGATGTCGACCAACAACATCCTGTCGCCCGCCAACGGCAAGCCGATCATCGTGCCGTCGCAGGACATGGTGCTCGGTCTCTATTATCTGTCGATGATGAAAGAGAACGAGCCGGGCCAGGGCATGATGATCTCGGACATGGCCGAGGTGCATCAGGCGATCGAGGCTGGCGCGGTGACGCTCCACACCAAGATCATCAGCCGCGTTCCGCAGACCGACGAGGCCGGCAACCAGTATCTCAAGCGCTACGAGACGACGCCGGGCCGCATGCTGCTCGGCGAGTGTCTGCCGAAGAGCTCGAAGGTGCCGTTCGACACCGTCAACCGCCTGCTGACCAAGAAGGACGTCGGCGACGTGATCGACGAGGTCTATCGTCACACCGGCCAGAAGGAGACCGTGCTGTTCGCCGACGCGATCATGTCGCTGGGCTTCAAGCACGCCTTCAAGGCCGGCATTTCGTTCGGCAAGGACGACATGATCATCCCGGAAGCCAAGATCGCGCTGGTCGACGACACGCGCGACCAGGTGAAGGACTATGAGCAGCAATATCAGGACGGCCTGATCACGCAGCAGGAAAAGTACAACAAGGTGATCGACGCCTGGAGCCGTTGCGGCGACCAGGTCGCGAACGCCATGATGGACGAGATCCGCTCGGTGAAGACCGATCCCGAGACCGGCCGCGAAATGCCGATCAACTCGATCTACATGATGGCCCACTCCGGTGCCCGCGGTTCGCAGGCGCAGATCAAGCAGCTCGCCGGTATGCGCGGGCTGATGGCCAAGCCGTCGGGCGAGATCATCGAGACGCCGATCATCTCGAACTTCAAGGAAGGCCTGACCGTCCTTGAATATTTCAACTCCACCCACGGCGCCCGCAAGGGTCTCGCGGATACGGCGTTGAAGACGGCGAACTCGGGGTACCTCACCCGCCGCCTGGTCGACGTGTCGCAGGATTGCGTCATCATCGAGCAGGATTGCGGCACCGAGCGTGCGCTGGAAATGCGCGCGATCGTTCAGGGCGGCACGACCATCGCGTCGCTCGGCGAGCGTATCCTGGGCCGCACCACGGCCGAGGACATCGTCGACAGCAAGACCGGCGAGATCGTTATCCCGTCGGGCACGCTGCTCGACGAGCCGATGATCACGAAGATCGAGGCGATCGGCACGCAGGCGGTCAAGATTCGCAGCCCGCTGGTCTGCGAAACCAAGATCGGCGTGTGCGGCAAGTGCTACGGGCGCGATCTCGCCCGCGGTACGCCGGTCAACATCGGTGAGGCGGTCGGCGTCATCGCCGCGCAGTCGATCGGTGAGCCGGGCACGCAGCTGACGATGCGTACCTTCCACATCGGCGGCGCGGCGCAGCTCAACGAGCAGTCGAACCTCGAGGCGGTCAGCGACGGCACGATGGTCTATCGCGATCTGCGCATCATCATCGATCAGCGCGGTCGTCGCGTGGTGCTCAGCCGCTCCGGCGAGCTGGTGATCATGGACATGGAAGGCCGCGAGCGCGCGGTGCACCGTATTCCCTACGGCGCCTATGTCATGTTCGACGATGGTCACATCGTCTCGCAGGGCGATCGCATGGCCGAATGGGATCCGTTCACCATGCCGGTGATCACGGAAAACCCCGGCATCGTGAAATATGTCGACCTGACCGAGGGCAAGACGCTCACCGAGCAGGCCGACGAGGCGACCGGCATCACCCAGCGCGTCGTGATCGAATATCGCGCCGCGACCAAGTCGAAGGAGGATCTGCGTCCGCGCCTGACCCTGCTCGACAGCGGTTCGGGTGAAGCGGCCCGCTACATGCTGGCGCCGGGTGCGGTGCTGTCGGTCGACGATGGTGCGACGGTCAGCGCCGGCGACGTGCTGGCACGTGTCAGCCGCGAAGCCGCCAAGACGCGCGACATCACCGGCGGTCTGCCGCGGGTGGCCGAGCTGTTCGAGGCGCGCAAGCCGAAGGAAAATGCGATCATCGCCAAGGTCTCGGGCCGTGTCGTGTTCGGCAAGGACTACAAGGCCAAGCGCAAGATCGGCATCCAGCCGGACGATGGCGGCGAGGTCGTGGAGTATCTGATCCCGAAGTCGAAGGTCATCGACGTTCAGGAAGGCGACTACGTCAAGCGTGGCGACAACCTGATCGGCGGCAGCCCCGATCCGCACGACATTCTCGAGGTGCTCGGCATCGAGCCGCTCGCGGAATATCTCGTGTCGGAAATCCAGGAGGTCTATCGTCTCCAGGGCGTGAAGATCAACGACAAGCACATCGAGGTGATCGTTCGCCAGATGCTCCAGAAGGTCGAGATCACCGACGGTGGCGACACCACCCTGCTCGCCGCCGAGCAGGTCGATCGTGACGAGATGGACGACATCAACAGCAAGCTGACCAAGGGCCAGCGCCCGGCGGTCGGCAAGCCGGTGCTGCTCGGCATCACCAAGGCGTCGCTGCAGACCCGCAGCTTCATCTCGGCGGCGTCGTTCCAGGAGACCACCCGCGTCCTCACCGAGGCGGCGGTCCAGGGCAAGCAGGACACGCTGATCGGCCTCAAGGAGAATGTCATCGTCGGCCGTCTCATCCCGGCCGGCACCGGCGCGGGCATGAACCGCCTGCGCGTGGCAGCCTCCAGCCGCGACGCGGCGCTGCGGGTGCAGCAGCGCGCCCTCCAGGCCTCGCTGATCGCCCCGGCGACGGCGGCGGAAGAGCGGGCAGCCGAGAAACTGCGCGACGTCGCCGACGACACCGGCAACGACGCGCTGGCGGCGGTGATCACTTCGGGCACCGGCACCGACGAGGATGCGGGCGAGTATCTCAACTCGTAAGCGCCTCGCCTCGGCGAAGAAATGAAGAGCCGCCGTCCGGGGACACCCGGGCGGCGGTTTTTCTTTGTGCGCGCGACAGAGAGCGCCGCGAGGTTTGTCGCCAAGCTTGTCAGCAGTCGATACAGGACACCTAACCCCGTTCGTGCTGAGCTTGTCGAAGCACCGTTCTTTCTTGACCGGCATCGCTAGTAAGGACGGCCCTTCGACAAGCTCAGGGCGAACGGTGGTTGGCGGTTCGACCAAACAGAAAACGACTTTAGCCCTCCCATGCCCCGCACCTTCCCCCGCAAGCTCCTCCTCGCTCTCCTGCTCCTTCTCGCGGTGGGGCTCGCCCTATGGCTCGCCGCAACCCTGGGCTGGTTCTCCCCCGCCCCGACCCGCTTCGGCTGGCCCGCCGACCTCACCACCACCGCCGGGGACGGCACCCGCGGCCACGCCGACGGCCCCGCGACCACCGCCCGCTTCAGCGACCCCTTCGCCCTCGCCATCGCCCCCGACGGCGCGCGCTATGTGGCGGACGCCGGTGACACCAACCGCATCCGCAAGATCGACGCCGACGGCACCGTCACCACCCTGCCCGGCACCTTCGACACCCCTTCGGGCATCGCGATCGACAAGGCCGGCAACATCATCGTCGCGGACACCGGCGCCAACATGATCCGCAAGATCGACCCGACCGGCGCCGTCACCACGCTCGCCGGCGACGGCACCGCCGCCTTCCGCGACGGCCCGGCGGCACAGGCGCGCTTCAACGGGCCGATCGGCGTCGCGGTGGACGACAAGGGCAATGTCTATGTCGCGGACAGCTACAATGACCGCATCCGCCGCATCACCCCCGACGGTCAGGTGCGCACGCTGGCGGGCGGCGACGCGCCGGGCTTCGCCGATGGGCAAGGCGCCGCCGCCGCGTTCGACACCCCCACCGGCCTCGCGCTGGGCCGCGACGGCGCGCTGTTCGTCGCCGACACCGCCAACGACGCGATCCGCAAGGTCACGCCCAACGGCCGCGTCACGACCATCGCGCGCAACGACAGCGGCAACGGCGCCGGCCTGCTCGACAAGCCGATCGGCCTGGCGGCGACCTGGGACGGCTTCCTTTACATCGCCTCGCCCCGCGGCCGCATCGTGCAGATCACCCCCGGCGGCGCGGTGCGCGTGCTCGCCGGCCCGGGCGCGAACGACGATAGCAACGCCGCGCTGCGGCTGATCGGCCCCACCGGCCTCGCAGTCGATCGCGCCGGCGCGCTCTACGTCGCCGATGCCTCGGCCTATGCCATCAGGAAGCTCACCCCGCGCCGCGCCGGCGCCGCGGCGGTGAACGCCGCGCTGCGCTCGGCGCCGCCCGCGCTCGCCAGCGCGCCCGTCGTCCCCTGGCCGGTCGCACCACAAAATGCCTGGCATGAAGTGGTCGGCGACATGGGCGAGGTGCGCGGCAATTATCAGGGCGAGCCGCGCGACCACCTCCATGCCGGCCTCGACATCCGCGCCGGCGTGGGCGCTGAGGCGCTCGCGGCCGCCAACGAGAAGGTGCAGGACCCGCTGCCGAGCTGGGATGCCGAGGGTCTCGGCGAGGGCCTGCGCCTCGACCAGCTGACCTATATCCATATGCGCGTCGGCCGCTTGCCCGACGGCACGCCGCTCGACCCGGCGCGCTTCCAGCTGATCCGCGATGCCGCCGGCAAGGTTACGCGCGTGCGCGTCAAACGCGGCACACGCTTCCGCGTCGGCGATCCGCTCGGCACGATCAACCGCATGGCGCATGTCCATCTCGAACTCGGCCCGCCGCGCGCCAAGGTCAACGCGCTGCTGCTGCACTTCCCCGGCTTCGCCGATCACGTCGCGCCGCATATCGACGGCGTGCGCCTGCTCGACGCCACGGGCACATACCTGACCGGGATGCAGGACGGCCGCCTGATCGTCCCCGCCACCGCCGGCCCGCTCGATATCGTCGCCAACGCCTGGGACCAGGTCGACGACAACGAACCCCGCCGCCGCCTCGGCCTGTACAGGGCCGGCTTCCAGATCCTGAAAGCCGACGGCACCCCGCTGCCCGGCTACGCCCAGCCGCGCCTCACGATCGAGCTGGATCGCATGCCGACCGCGCCCGACGCGGTGAAGATCCTCTACGCCCCGGACAGCGGCGACACGGTCCATAGCGACCAGCCGACGCGCATGCTCTACGTCGTCAGCAATGTCGTGCGGCATGGCCGGGCCGAGCGCGGCGGGTGGAACCCGGCGGGGCTGGCGCCGGGGGATTATGTGGTGCGGGTTTACGCGGCTGATTGGGCGGGGAATGTTGCGGTGAGTGGGCGGGATTTGGCGATCACTATTCGGTGAGCCCGACAGAGAGAGACGCCAAACCGCGTGAGGCATAGGATCAATCTCGGGATCAGCCTTTCAAGCACGCCGCCGTTGACTTGCAGCAACCTTCGCTAGATGCTTGCAAACATGACCTCTCACGCGACGAATCCACAGCAATCATGTCGCCCGATCGGCGCGGAGATGCCGCGCGGATTGTGCGCGAACATCGCCCATTACCCTCACGCCCAGGCTGCGCCATAGTCGGACGCCCGTTCAACCCGACCATGTTCCGCAGCCCCGTCGAGCCCTCGATGGGGCTGTTTCATATCTGGACCCGACCATGCTCCTGACCATCACGACCACGCACCGGCCCGCGACCGACCTCGGCTATCTGCTGATGAAGAACCCGGCGAACGTCCATTCGGTGTCGCTGCCCTTCGGCGACGCGACGCTCTTTTACCCGGAGGCGAATGAGGAGCGCTGCACCGCCGCGATCACGCTTGAGGTTGATACAGTCCAACTCGTGCGCGGCAAGGCCGGGCTGGAGGACCAATATGTCAACGACCGTCCCTATGCGGCCTCGTCGCTGCTGTCGGTGGCGCTCGGCCGGCTGGTCAACACCGCGATGGCGGGACGATCCAAGGACCGGCAGGACCTTGCCGACACGGCGATCCCGATGGAGGCCGTCATCACACCGCTGCCGGCGCGCGGCACGTCCGACCTGATCGAACGCCTGTTCGCGCCGCTCGGCTATGCCGTCGAGGCGACGCCGATCGCGCTCGACCCTGCCCATCCCGAATGGGGCGACAGTCCCTATGTCGCGCTGCGCCTCACGGGCACCGTGCGCCTTGCCGCACTGCTCACCCATCTGTTCGTGCTGATCCCGGTGCTCGACAACCAGAAGCATTATTATATCGGCGAGGCCGAGGTGGAGAAGCTGCTCCGCAAGGGTGAGGGTTGGCTCGAAGCGCACCCCGACCGCGACCTGATCGTGCGGCGCTATCTGCGTTTTCGCGGCCTGATGAACCGCGCCAATGCCGCGCTCGAGGACCGTGTCGAGGCCGAGGCGCCCGAGGAGGCATCGGCCCGCGATGCGGCGGAAGATGCGATCGAGAAGCCGATCCGGCTCAACGATCAGCGGATGGAGCGTGTCGTCGGCCTGCTGCGGGAGTTGGGCGCCTCCAGCGTGCTCGATCTCGGCTGCGGCGAAGGCCGCCTGCTGCGCGAACTGCTCAAGGTGCCCGGCATTCGCAAGATTACCGGTGTCGAGGTGGCGCCACGCGTGCTGGCCGCCGCCGGCGACCGGCTGCGGCTCGACCATATGCCCGACATGAAGCGCCAGCGGATCGAGCTGCTCCAGGGTTCGCTGGTCTACCGCGACGACCGGCTCAACGGATTCGACGCGGCCGCCGTCGTCGAGGTGATCGAGCATATGGACGCCGAGCGCCTGCCCGCGTTCGAGGCCGCGCTGTTCGGCCATGCGCGCCCCGGCGCGGTGATCGTCACCACACCCAACAGCGAATATAACGCACTGTTCGAGACGCTTCCCGCGGGCAAATTTCGCCACCACGACCACCGCTTCGAATGGACCCGCGCCGAGTTTCGCCACTGGGGCGAGAGCGTCGCACTGGCCTTTGACTATGCTGTCCGCTTCGAGGGCATCGGCACCGACGACCCGACCCACGGCACCCCGACCCAGGCAGCGATATTCACGCGCGCCGAGGCGAGTGACACGAGGATCGCGGCATGAAGATCGAGATTCCCGAGTTCGCGCTCGTCCTGCTCATCGGTGCTTCGGGCACCGGCAAATCGAGCTTTGCCCGCATGCGCGGCTGGGTCGCCGATGACGAGACCGATCAGAGCGCGACCACCGATGCGTTCGACGTGCTGCATTATCTCGTCGAAAAGCGGCTCAAGGCGCGCCGCTTTACCGTCATCGATGCGACCAATGTCCAGCCCGATGCGCGCAAGGGGCTGATCGCGCTCGCCCGCAAATGGCATGCGCTGGCGGTGGCGATCGTCTTCGATCTGCCCGAAGCGCTGGCGGTCGCGCGCAATGCCGAACGGCCCGATCGGCAGTTCGGCGCGGGGCCGGTGCGGCGCCAGATGCTCAACCTGAAGAAGTCGATGCGCGGCCTGCAGCGCGAGGGGTTGCGCTATGTCCATGTGCTGCGCTCGGTCGAACAGGTCGACGCCGTCGAAATCACGCGCACAAAGCTATGGAACGATCGACGCGAAGAGAGCGGGCCGTTCGATATCATCGGCGACGTGCATGGCTGTGCCGACGAACTCGAAACGCTGCTCGCCGATCTCGGCTATGCGGTGACATGGTCGGGCAAGGAGGTGACCGTGACAGCGCCCGAGGGCCGCCGCGCGATCTTCGTCGGCGATCTGGTCGATCGCGGGCCGCGCTCGCCCGACGTGCTGCGCATCGCGCGGCACATGGTCGAGGCCGGCACGGGTTTCGCCGTGGTCGGCAATCATGACGACAAGCTCAAGCGCCACCTCGCCGGCAAGAACGTCAAGGTCAGCCATGGCTTGGCTGAGACGATCGAGCAGATTGCCGCGGAGCCGCCCGAGTTCGCCGGCAGCATGCGCGACTGGCTCGACGGCTTGATCAGCCATTATGTGCTCGACGGCGGCAAGCTGGTCGTCGCGCATGCCGGGCTGAAGGAGGAGATGCAGGGTCGCGCATCGGGCGCAGTGCGCAGCTTCTGCATGTACGGCGAGACCACCGGCGAAATCGACGATTTCGGCCTGCCGGTGCGCTTCGACTGGGCCTCCGATTACAAGGGCCGCGCCAAGGTCGTGCATGGCCACACCCCGGTGGTCGAGGCGAACTGGGTCAATGGCACCTTGTGCATCGACACCGGCTGCGTGTTCGGCGGCAAGCTCACCGCGCTGCGCTATCCCGAGATGGAGCTCGTCTCGGTGCCCGCCGCGCGCACCTATTATGAGCCGATCCGACCGCTCGGCGATCCATCGCCGGCGACGGGCGAGGCGCAGCCGCACCAACTCGATATCGCCGACGTGCTGGGCAAGCAGGTCATCGACACGCGGCTGTACGGCATCGTCACCGTGCGCGAGGACAATGCCGCTGCGGCGCTGGAAGTGATGAGCCGCCATGCCGTCGATCCGCGCTGGCTGATCCACCTGCCGCCCACCATGTCGCCGGCCGAAACCAGCGCGGCGGACGGCTGGCTCGAACGGCCGGAAGAAGCCTTCGCCTTCTACGCCTCCAAGGGGGTGACCACTTTGGTCGCCGAGGAAAAGCATATGGGGTCGCGCGGGCTGATCGTGCTCGCGCGCAACCAGGCGGTGGCGGCGCGGCGCTTCGGGATTGCCGATGGCAGCCGCGGTGTGATCGTGACGCGCACCGGCCGGCGGTTCTTCCAGGATGGGGAACTCGAGGCAGCGGCGCTCCACCGCATCGATGCGGCGATGGAAGCGTCGGGCCTATGGAACGACCTCGCGACCGATTGGGTGCTGTGGGACGCGGAAATCCTGCCCTGGAGCATGAAGGCGGGATCGCTGATCCGCGATCAATATGCCGCGGTCGGGGCGGCCGCCATCGCCGGTCTGGATGTCGCCACGGCGGCGCTGGAGGCCGCCCGTGCGCGCGGCGTGGACGTTGGGACCTTGGCGGATGCGACGGCGAAGCGGCTGGAAGACGCGGTGCTCTATCGCGCAGCCTATAACCGCTATGTCGCACCCTTCGCCGGCATCGACGACCTGCGCATCGCGCCGTTCCATCTCCTCGCGACGGAGGGCTCGGTGCACGACGACAAGGACAATCTCTGGCACATGGGCCAGGCACACCGCCTTTCCGCTGCCGACCCCGCGCTGATTCTTGCCACCGAGCACCGCCGCATCGACCTTGCCGATCCGACTCAGGTAACTGACGCAATTACGTGGTGGGAAAATATCACGGCGGCGGGTGGCGAAGGGATGGTGGTCAAGCCGCTCGACTTCGTTTCGCGCGGTAGCCGCGGCCTCCTGCAGCCGGCGATCAAGTGCCGAGGACGGGAGTATCTTCGCATCATCTACGGCCCCGACTATGATCAGCCCGAGAACCTCGCGCGCCTCAAGAAGCGCGGGTTGGGGCAGAAGCGCTCGATGGCGCTGCGCGAGTTCGCTCTCGGATTGGAAGCGCTCCACCGGTTCGTGGAACATTCGCCGCTGACGCGGGTGCATCAGTGCGTGTTCGGTGTGCTGGCAATGGAAAGCGAGCCGGTCGATCCTAGGTTGTAGGCCGTCGCAGGGTGAGGTGCGTCTGAAATGCCCAACCCCGCCCCCACAACCTCAAGCAATCTCAACCAAAGCCCGCGCCAACCTCTCCATCTCCCCCGGCATATTAAAAACCGCCGGCGTCACCCGAACGCACGCCCCCTTCGCCACGCCCGTCCGATGCACGGTGAAAATGCCATGCTGATCGAGCAGCCGCTTCGCCACCGCCTTGTTGTCGGCCTCGCTCGTCAGCCCGGCGATGCGGAACGAGGCGATCCCGCCGTGAAGCGCGGCGTCGTCCGGCGTCAGCACCTGGATCCGGGGGTGGTCGCGCACCTTGCTCACCCATAGGTCGCGCAGCGCGACCAGCCGGGCGGCGCGGCGTGCGGCGCCGATCCCGCGCTGAAACGCCAGCGCCGCCGGAAGCGTCAGCTGCGCCGCATAATCGACCGTGCCGGTGTGGATGCGCGCTTCGAGCGTGTCGGGCATGTCGGCCGGGTTCGCCGGGTGGCGATCGATCCGGTCGAGCGCCGCCGCGCGGACATGGACGGCGCCGACGCCGAGCGGATTGCCCAGCCATTTGTGGCAATTCACCCCGACGAAATCGGCATCGAGATCGGATAGCCGGAAGTCGAGTTGCTGCCAGCTATGCGCGGCGTCGACGATCGCATCCACGCCGCGCGCCCGCGCCAGCGCGACGATCTCGCGGATCGGCAGCACCAGCCCGGTGCGGTGGCTGAGATGCGTCAGCAACACCAGCCTGATGCGCGGATTGGCGTCGAAGGCGCTGCGATAGGCGGCGATCAGCGATGCGCGCGTCGCCGGTTCAGGCAGCGCGATCTTGGTGACGGTCACGCCGCGCCGTTCGCGCAAACTCTCCATGCACGCTTGCATCGAGTCATAATCGAGATCGGCATAGAGCACGCCGTCGCCCGGCTTCAGCCGGTTATAGCCGAGGATCAGGCTCGTCAGCGCCTCGGTCGCGTTGCGGGTCAACGCAACCTCCTGGTCGCCCACCCCCATTTCGCGCGCGAGTTCGTGGCGCACCGCGTCGAGGTCAGCGTTCATCCCGCGCCGCGCATAGAAGCTCGATTGCCGGTTCACCCGCGCGACCTGCGCGGCATAGGCCGCCAGCACGGGCCGCGCCATCATCCCCCAATTGCCGTTCTCCAGCTGGATGACATCGCGCGTCACGTCATACTGCGCCGCGATGCCGCGCCACCAGGCCTCGTCATCGCCCACCGCTGCGGCGAGCTGTGACGCGATCGGTAACGCTGCCGCCGCGCCGATCACACTACGGCGGCTGAACATCGCATCCTGCTGCACTGACTTCTCCTGATTCTTGGCGACACGATATCAATCAGCCCGGCGCGCACCCGGTCCCGGCAGCGGGCTCGAAATGCCCTTCCCATCGCCCACGCTTCGCGCGCGGTGACCGGCCCCGTTAGAGCGAGCCGGCGCGCGCATAGGTAACCGCGTCGCCGATCGCGCGATAACCGTCCGTCATCAGGCCTTGCAGCATCGCGCGCACCTTGCCGGCATGTTCGATGCGGACGACCGACAGGATGAACGAATAGCCATATTGCGCCGCGTGGTCCGGACGGGCCGGTGGCATGATCGGCAGATAGTCCGGCTCCAGCGCGAAACACGGATCGGCCAGCGCACGGTCCACCGCCTGCGCCAGATCTGCGGCAAGCCGGCCGCTGCTGTGGATGCGCTCATCGCCGGGGCGCCGGTCGACGCGGTCGAACCACCAGCGCCCGTCACCGTCGCGCCAGATCGCCGACGATGTCGATGTCGGGGTCTCCTGCGTTTCCCCGGGCCCGATCACGGTGGTGATCATCACATCGGCATCGGCCGGATGCGGCATCGCATAAGGGCCGCGAAGGGCGGCATGCTGCGCGTCCAGCGGCGCGTCCAGCCGGCCCACCTCCTTCGTCGCGACGCCCGCCAGGGCACGGTAATCGATCCAGCCGAGCGACGGACAGCGCGCGAGTTCACGTGCGCCCGGCTGGCGAAACCCCTGCGGAGAAAAGGGGTCGGGCGCGATCCTTGCGGCGGCGAGCGACGGCGCGGCGATGCACATCAGCGCGAGCATGCGCGCCGACCGGCGGGCATGCCGCGTCATGATCCGTCGACCCTGTCTGTCGTCATCCACGCACTGTCCCCCCAGCCGCCACACCGGCGTGCCTGAGCTATCGCTGATGACAGGCCCGAAGCAAACACATGCACGGGAAAATCGAAGGGACATCATCTTCATTGCGCCGGCGCCTTCGCTCCCGGCGCAACGGCAATGGCCCGCGGTGCGGAAGCTCCGGCCAGCCTGGCGCGAACGCGCCGCGCCCTCGTCCCCGCCCGATCCGACCCATGGCGGCACGCGCAGCGCCCCACCCGAATCTTCCCGCCACGCCCGCCTCAGGCGTCGAAGCCCTTTCGCGCAATGAAGCGAATGCTCTCCAGCGTCTTCACGTCCGCCCAATAGCCGCCATGGAGGTGCGACATGGTCGCATGTCCTTCCGGCGCCGGCGTCTCGGAAAAGACGCTGCGCGCCGGCGCCGCGCCGAGAAAGGTGCGGAACGCGGCATGCGCGACCTTCTCGCTGGCGTCGTACTTGCCGACCGGCAGCGCCTGGATGTGCCGCTCCAGCCCGATCAGCGGTGCATCGGCATAGGATTTGCGCCCCCGCACCTCCAGCACGCCCGAGATGAGGTACGGCAGCGAGCGCTGGTAGACCTTGCCGAAGGCGGTGCCGTCGAGATGGTTCGCCGCCTCCAGCGCATCGTGCATTGTGAAGCAGCGATAATGGTCGAGCCGCGCGCCGCCGCTCGTGAGCAGGCTGGCCGCCGCATCGAGCCGCATCGCGGGCGCGAGCATGATGCAATCGACCGAGACGTTTTTGGGCAGTGTCGCCGCGGCAAGCGCGAGGTGCGTCGCGATGATGCTGCCGGCGCTGTGCCCGACGACGAGGATGCGCACCGGCTTGTGCGCGGCGATCTGCGCGATGCCGTCGAGCAGCAGCGCGCCGGCATTACCGCGGTCGAAATGCGCGACCGCGTCGTTCTTCATGAAACCCCAGGCCGTCGCGCCGACCTTGTCGAGCCACAGCGCGCGGCACAGTTCCTCGACCACCGTCGGGCCCAGCCCATGGTCGCGATGGTGCAGGAAACGCCCCACCACGCGGAAACCCGCGCGGATCGCCTCGAGCGCGACGATATGCCCCGCCGGCCCCAGCGCGGCGAGCGGCGAGCGCGCGTCGGCGCGCAACGCCGTAGCGGCTGCGACCCGCTCCCGGATCTCGCCATCGACCGAGTCGAGCCCGGCCTCGGCCAGTGCGCCGAGCTCGGGATCGGCGGCGAGGATGGCGGCGAGGTCGCTCTGCTCGAGCTGCTCCTCGAGCAGCGCATCGGCGTTCAGCGCCTTGGTCGCCATGTCCGGCTCCAGCGCATCGGCCAGATCGTCGCCACGCCGCTCGCGCGCCGGGTCGAGCGCGTCCATCGCCGTCGGCAGATCGTCCGATGCCAGCGACAGCGCGCTTTCCGCGCCGGCGATATGACGTTCGGCCCAGGCCAGCACGCGCAGCACGATCCTGACGAACAGGCCCTGGCGCGACAGCTCGTCGCGATGCGATTCGACCACTTCCGCCAGGTCGCTGTGCCAGATCAGATAGGCGAGCGCCCAGCCATCGGCCTTCAGCGTGCCATAGCCGATCGAATCGAACGCGCTGTCGAGCCGCGTCGCGGTGTCGACCGCATGCGCTTCGGCGACGAGCCCGCCATGCGCGAAGAGCAGCAATTTCGCTTCATCGGCTGCCGCGAGCTCGCCCAGCAGATCGCGCAGCGTAGCGTCGGATCGCGCTTCGAGCGCCCCACGCTCGGTGAACAACAATGTCGGTCCTGTCATGAATCCCCCCCGGTTCGGTGCGGGTTAGAGCTTGCCCGGCTGTCTGCCGCAATTGAAATCGGCACGCGATTCGGTGCGAACTGCCGGGCGCCGGGCGAAGGCCCGCCCGGCTGCCGCGCGATGCGGTACCACGCCGGCGTGATTCACCCCCGCGGCCCGCTTTGTCATGCTCGTCGATCACCCGCGCAGCGCGCGCCCTGGCTGTTGGACAGCCGATATGCCCGCCGCAAACAGAAAGGCGCCGACATGCAGGCTATCCGCATAACCCTTGCCGAAAAGCGCCAGTCATCGGATACCGCAATCGACACTCGTTGGACGATCCGCGCCAATAGCGCGCGTTGGAATGTCCCGACCTATATTTTTCGCGACAAGCAGCGCCCTCGCGTTTCATTGTCGCCGAAAGGGTTGCAGCTCGACCCGCAAAACGCGCGCTTTACTTGATATCGTCGTGATGTATTACTTCGGCGATAATTGCCCGGCACCGCCGACACGCCGGCAATATATTTCGTCGCCCGCGCACGCGCCAGTCGCGCGTCCGGCCCGCGCGCGCTTTCCTCCACCATTACCAACAATAAGAACCGGAATGACGGCTTTTTCCTATGCATCGACGACAAGACGCGGCGATGTGGTAATATTTGTCGAGGGCTTCGCGCAGTTGCACCAATCCGGATAATGTTATCCTTTACGACGACATCCTGATTCAACATTCTTCGGCGCGCGCTACCAACGCGAATCGCGATCGGTGCCGACATAATGTTGCGAGAGGGACAATCATGACGCCATCTTTCATCGATCTTTCCCATCACAATTGGGATGGGCGGCGCCGTCTCGACTTCGGCAAGGCGAAGAATTCGGGCATTGCCGGCGTCGTCTACAAGGCGACCGAGGGCGCGACTTATGTCGACCCGTTCCTCGCCAGGACGCGCCAGGCGGTGAAGGCGGCCGGGCTGTTATGGGGGGTCTATCATTTCGCGACCGCGGCGCCGGCGGCGGCGCAGGCGGCGAATTTCCTCGCCCAGGCCGAACCCGACGACCAGACCTTCGTCGCGCTCGACTTCGAGCATAACGACCCGCACCCCACCAACACGACCACCCCGGCGATCGCGCGCGACCTGTTGCAGCGCTTCGAGATCGCGCTCGGGCGCAAGCCCAAACTCTATACCGGCGCCTTCATGTTCACCTGCTTCGGCAGCCGCCCGCAGCCCGATCTCGCCGCCTACCGGCCGTGGTGGGCCGCCTACACCACGCAGGCGCCGCGCGTGCATCCGACCTGGGACAGCTATTGGGCGTGGCAATATAGCGATGGCGCTGCCGGTGCCGGCGTGAAGGATGTCCCGGGCATCGGGCCGTGCGACTGCGATTACTTTCCCGGCAGCGCGGCGGAACTCGCCGCGGCCTGGGCCTGACCGGCACCGCGCCGGCATGGTGACGCGATCGACATGGCTGGCGACATGGCTGGCGCGCCGCCGCGCCTTGGGGCAATCGGCGTGGCATGACGATCGAGACCTTGGTGGTGAAATACGGCCTGCTCGCCATCCTGCTGGGGGCGGGCATCGAGGGCGAGGCGGTGGTGGTGGCCGGCGGCGTGATGGCGCATCGCGGCCTCGTGCCGCTGGTGCCGGCGTGCATCTGCGCCGCGATCGGCTCGTTCGTCGTCGACCAGATCTGGTTCGCGCTCGGCCGCCGCTTCCAGACCCATCGCTGGATCGTCCGCATCCACGAAAAGCCCGCCTTCGCCCGCGCGCTGCGCCTGCTCGAGCGGCGGCCGACCGCGTTCATCCTCGCCTTCCGTTTCATCTACGGCATGCGCACCGTCAGCCCGATCGCGATCGGCACCTCGAAGGTCGCGCTCCGCACCTTCCTGCCGCTGAACGCGCTGGCGGCGGCAGTGTGGGGCCCGGTGTTTACGCTGTTCGGCTATTATGTCGGCCATGCGCTCGATCCGCTGATCGACCGGATCGCGGGCAAGGCGAAGCTCATCGTGCTGGTCGTCGTCGTGTTGGTGGTCTTCGTCGGCGTGATTCAACTCACGCGTCATCTGCTCCACAAGCGCGACTCACAGGGTGACGATTCGCGTTCCTAACCGCTCCGCCTCGGCCGCGTCATGCGTCACCAGCAGGATGGGGAGTCCGGCGCCATCGCGCAGCCGTTCGATCAGCGCCATGATCTCCTCGCGCCGCGCGCGGTCGAGCGAGGAGAGCGGCTCGTCGAGCAACAGGAAATGCGGCTCGCTGAGCAGCGCGCGGCCGATCGCGACGCGCCGCGCCTCGCCGCCCGACAGGCTGCGCGGCCAGCGGTCGAGCAGATGGTCGATGCCAAGCAGCGCCGTCGTCTCGGCCAGGCTCGTATCGTCGCTCGCGCCGTAGAGCAGGTTGGCGCGGACCCGCAGATGCGGGAACAGCCGCGGCTCCTGGAAGACATAGCCCGCGCCGCGCCGTTCCGGCGGCAGGTCGATCCCCGTGGTCGCGTCGAACAGCGTCTCGCCGCCGACGCGGACATGCCCCGCATCGGGGCGCAGCAGCCCGGCGATCATGTTGAGTATGCTCGTCTTGCCCGCGCCCGACGGCGCGAACAGCACGGTCAGGCCATCGGCCACCGCGAAGCGGCAGGCGATCCCGGTCTCGCCCAGCCGCTTGCGGACGTCGACGTCAAAGGACATGCAGCCCCCTGCCCGCGCGCCGCGCCAGCAGCTCCGACCCCAGCAGCGCGAGGAACGAGAGCGCGACCGAGATCGCCGACAGCCGCCACACCAGCGCATCGCCGCCCGGCGTCTGCAGCGCGCCATAGATCGCCAGCGGCAGCGTCTGCGTCTGCCCCGGCACGTTGGAGACGAAGGTGATCGTCGCGCCGAACTCGCCCAGCCCGCGCGCAAAGCCGAGCACCGCGCCGGCAAGGACACCGGGCAGGCTGAGCGGCAGCGTGATGCTGGCAAAGACCCGCCAGCGCCCCGCGCCGAGCGTCCGCGCCGCGCCCTCCAGCCGGCGGTCGACCGCCTCGATCGACAGCCGCATCGCGCGCACCATCAGCGGCAACGCCATCACCCCCGCCGCGATCGCCGCGCCGGTCCAGCGGAACAGCACCGACACGCCGAACCAGCCCTGCAGCCAGCCGCCGATCGGCCCGGCGGGCGCAAAGGCGAGCAGAAGCACCCAGCCGGTCACCACCGGCGGCACGACCAGCGGCAGATGGACCAGCGCGTCGAGCAGCAGCTTGCCGGGGAAGCGCCCGCGCGCGAGCAGCCAGGCCAGCGCGAAGGCGAGCGGCAGCGTCGCCAGCATCGCCACCAGCCCGACCTTGAGCGACAGACCGACAATGCCCCACTCCGCCGGGCTCAGCACCGTCCGTTCACCGCGCGCTGAAGCCGAAGCGCACGAAGATCGCCTGCCCCGCGCGCGACAGCAGGAAGCGGCGGAAGCCCTCCGCCTCGGGACCGGTCGATGCCTTGAGCCGCGCCAGCGGATAGACGATCGGCGGATGGCTGCTCGCAGGGAACAGCCCGACGACACGCGCCAGCTTCGACGCACGCGCATCGGTCGCATAGACGATCGCGAAGGGCGCCGCGCCGCGCTCGACCAGCGCCAGCGCCGCGCGGACATTCTCGGCGCGCACGACATGCGGCGCGACCGCATCCCATGCGCCGAGACTGACCAGCGCGGCCTTGCCATACTTGCCGGCCGGGACGTTGTCGGGGTCGGCCATCGCCAGCGGGCCGGCCGCGAGCACCCGCGCCAGTGCCGCGCCGCGCGCCGGAATATGCGCCAGAACGGAAA
>NZ_JARYTI010000056.1 GCF_029911635.1 Sphingomonas sp. AR_OL41 | reverse complement strand
AACCCGCAAATCATCAGAATATGGCCTGCCCATAACTCGCCAGCCTCCAACCCGGCTCGCGGGTTGAATCAGCTTTCACGCCCTATGGGAATCCCCCACGATTCAACTCGGTCGGATACGGGTCTAGCGTCGGGTCAGCTGTTCCCGAGGATATCGGCGACGATGCGTAGCACGTCGGGGTTAAGCTGCACCCCCATATGGCTGCTTCGCACTTCGATGTTGCGGCACTGCGGGTCGTCGGCGGCGTAGCAGATCAACCCGTTGACCAGCCCGTCGCTCGCGCTCCAGATGGCGGTCGAGGGCATCGGCAAGGGGGCAGCGATCTCGGCCGCACGCTCCCTGATGCTATCGCTGGTGACTTTCTCGCCGGTCAGCCACTCATAGGCGCGCCAGACATTGGTCGATCGCGGATCGCCGGCAAAGGGCGAATTGACCGTGATCACCTCGCGGACCTTGTCGGGCATGCGTTGCGCCGCCAGCCGCGCGAGCATCCCGCCCAGGCTGACGCCGACAAGCGTCACCGGCGCCTGATGCTCGGCATGCATCGCCTCGATCCGCGCGAACAATCGCTCGCCCTCGTCGCCGACGGTGCGTGTGCCGAGATTGCGTCCCAGCTCCCAGCCCTGCGCCGCATAGCCGAGCGCGCGCAGATATTGCCGCAATGCGAAGTTGGAGCGGTCGGTGGTGAACAGCCCGGGCAGCACCATCACCGGCCGCCCGTCGCCGCGCGGCGCATCGTCGCTGCGCGCCCGCAACATGCCGTATCGCGCCATCGTCCACGCCGCGCGCGGCAACTCCGCTGCCCAGAGCAGTTTCGATGGCGGGGGCAGGTCGGCAACTTTCGGCATTGTGACAGTCATGCTAAGCTCTTTTCATGTCCAATGAAACGCACGTTCTCGATTCTCCGCCTCCCGGCTCCAGCGACTGGACCGTGCCGCAGGACTGGGCGCATTTCACTGCCGAGGAACATGCCACCTGGGACACGCTGTTTGCGCGCCAGGCAAAGCTGCTCCCCGGTCGTGCGTCCGAAGCCTATCTACGCGGCCTTGATGTACTCAAGCTGTCCAAGCCGGGGATTCCCGATTTCGAGGAATTGTCCGAACGGTTGATGAAGTTGACCGGCTGGCAGGTCGTCGCCGTGCCGGGGCTGGTGCCGGATGACGTGTTTTTCGACCATATGGCCAATCGTCGCTTCGTCGCGGGCAATTTCATCCGCCGGCCCGACCAGCTCGACTATCTCCAGGAACCCGACGTGTTCCACGACGTGTTCGGCCATGTGCCGATGCTCGCCGATCCGGTGTTTGCCGATTATCTCGTTGCCTATGGCCAGGGCGGGCAACGCGCGCTCAGCCTCGACGCGTTGAAATATCTTGGCCGGCTCTACTGGTACACGGTCGAATTCGGGTTGATCGCCGAACCGGAAGGGCTGCGCATCTACGGCGCGGGCATCGTGTCGTCCGCCGCCGAGAGCCGTTTCGCGCTCGACGATCCCAGCCCCAACCGCATCGGCTTCGACCTGCGGCGCGTGATGCGCACCGAATATCGCATCGACGATTTCCAGCAGAACTACTTCGTCATCCCCAGCTTCGACGAGCTGCTGCGCGTGACGGTCGAAACCGACTTCGCGCCGCTCTACGATGAGATCAGCGCCTTGCCGGACATCGCAATCGCCGCGTTCGAACCGGACGATGTGGTGATTTCACGGGGTACGCAGGATTATGCCAAAAGCCGGCGGGCGGCGATCCTGGGGTGATCTCATAGGGTTGACGGACCCGCTGTTACGTCATGGTCAGTTCGAAAGAGGCAATCCTGCGTCTTTGATTGACGTTAGCAATATCGGAGCGATTTTTTGATTGTATACGCCGCAGCCGTAAAAGAATAACATCCGAATTGGCTCGATTATATTCGAGGTCAGTCGAACTATTGACGCAAGTTCTGTTGCTTCTTACCCTCCAGGATCGATGGAGAGGGTGGGAAGGCGAGATCATGGCGAAAATCATGTTTACGCGGCATGCCGAAAAGCCGTTCGGCACGACCCAGGGCGTCGGCCCGGACGGCACGGCCAATCCGGAAGATCTGATCGTGCGCGGTTGGCAGCGCGCCGGAGCCCTGGTGCGGTTCTTCGCGCCACACGATCCGGCGGACTTGTCCCCCGGCATCGCGACACCGACCGCGATCTTCGCCTCCGACGCAGCCAGCGCGGGCGCCAGCCTTCGGCCGCAACATACCGTGCTGCCGCTGTCGCAGGAGCTCGGCATCACCATCAACACCAGCATTGCCAAGAAAGACAAGAAAGCGCTGGCCGCCGCCGCCATTGCCGCCGCCGCAGCGGGCCCTGTGCTGGTTGCATGGCAGCATGACGTTATCCCCGATCTGGTCGACCATGTCGTCGGATCGAAGATCGCGCCCAAGCCGTGGCCGGGCGACCGTTTCGACATGATCTGGGTGCTCGACCAGGCGCCGGGCGCGACGAGCTGGACCTTTTCGCAGGTTCCGCAGGACCTGCTCCCCGGCGACAGCGAACAGCCGATTACATGACGGCCTGATCCGGCCATTCGGTCATCCGGATGGAGTTGCTGCGATCGGGCGAGCGCCGCAGGTTAGCGACCGGGGATTGCGGCGGCCGTGCACAACATGCGTTGCTGACCAGCGCGGGCGTTGAGCCCCTACCAGCTGCCGAAGCCGGGCGCCCTCGTATCGCCCTTGCCGCGCCGTGTGGCGCGCTCGGTGCCGAAGCGGTGTCGGTAGCGCAGTGTCAGGATCGTCCAGGCGCCGTGATCGCGCCGGGTCGAAACGCGGAAGCCCTGCCGGCGATAGGCGCGCATCACCGTCTCGGCCTGCGTCGCGAGCAACCCGGCCAGCACCAGCCGCGCGCCGGGCGCGGCGATCGCGGCGATCTCGGGCGCCAGCGCGACCAGCGGCCCGGCGAGGATATTGGCGATGATCAGGTCATAGGGTGCGCGGCGCTGCACCGGTTCGGCATCCGTGCCATCGGCTACCGCGAGCGCGAGCCGCCCGGGTTGCTGGCCGAGCGCCACGCCGTTGGCGAGCGCATTCTCCGCCGTCACATCGATCGACACCGGGTCGATATCGGTCGCGGTGGCGTAGCTGCGCGGCCACAAATGGAGCGCGGCAAAGGCGAGCAGCCCGGTACCCGTGCCGAGATCGATGAGATTGTCGATCCGCGCGCCACGCCGCTTCATCGTGTCGAGCGCGATCAGGCAACCGGCGGTGGTCTCGTGATGCCCGGTCCCGAAGGCACGTCCGGCCGGAATGACGAAGCCGTGTTTGCCGGCCGGTGCCTGGCCGGGCTCGGTCGCGACATGGAAACGCCCGGCGACCAGTGGCTCAAGCCCGGCCTGGCTCAGCGTCACCCAATCGGCCTCGACGACGCGTTCGGCCTTGGCCTTGCTCGCGGCGGCGCTCGGCACCAGCGCGCGGATCGCGGCGATGGTTGCACGATCCGGCTTGCGGTCGAAATAGGCATCGAGCCGCCATTGCAGCGGATCGTCGTCAATCACCTCGCTGGTCATCAGCACCGGCGGCGGCTCGAGCAGCGCCAGCGCCCCCATGTCGACCTCGATCGCTTCCGCCTCGTCGCGTGTGCAGGGCAAGGTGAGCTTCCAGCTATCGGACATAGCTTGCCCCGTTCACGTCGATCACCGATCCGGTCATCGACGGCGGCGCCTCGAGCGCGAGAAAGCGCGCGACCTCGGCGACCTCGCGCGGTTCGGCGACGCGGCCGAGCGGGATATCGGCGAGCAGCTTGTCGCCGCCGCGGCTGGTGAGATAGTCCTCCGCCATCCCGGTCATGGTGAAGCCCGGACAGATCGCGAAAGCGAGGATCCCTTGCGCCGCATAGCCGCGTGCGATCGTCTTGGTCATTGCCACCATCCCGGCCTTGGACGCGGCGTAATGCCAGTGCGCCGGGCTGTCGCCGCGATAGGCGGCGCGACTCGCCACGTTGACGATGCGTCCGCCGACGCCGCGTTCCTGCCAGTGCAGCACGGCGAGCCGGCAGAGTTCGGCGGAGGCGGTCAGATTGACGCGCATCGTCCGTTCCCAGCCGGCAACCCAGGCGTCGTCCTCGGCATCGAGCGGATTGGCCTCGAAGATGCCGGCATTGTTGATCAGCACATCGATCGTGCCGCCGAGTCGGTCGAGCGCCGTTTGCCACAAAGCGCGGGGCGCGGCGGGTTCATCGAAATCGGCCGGAATGCCCGAATGCGTGCCGTGGCCGATCAGGCTGACATCCGCTGTGTCGAGCGCTTGCGCTATCGCGGCACCGATTCCGCGCGACGAACCGGTGAGGAGAATATTGGTCATGCCGCGCGGCATAGCCCGGACGGGGAGGGCGGGCTAGGCCGCGACGCTGGCCGAGAAGCCGTCTGCTGCGCTCTTGAGGCCGACGAGGCGATCATCGACTTCGGCGAAATCACGCGTCAGCGAGTCGATCTCGCTGGCGACGCTTTCGGTGTCCTCGCGGATAGCCGCGATGGTGTTGGACATCGAATCGGCCGCCAGCGCGGTCTCGTCGACCGCGGCGGTAATCGCGGTGACGGTCTGCGCCTGCGCTTCCATCGCGAAGCGGATGCGGTTGGCGCTTTCCTGTACCTCGGCGACGGTCGCCTTGATGCTGGCATTGGTGTCGACGGTCGAGCGTGTGGCGGACTGGATCGCGGCGATCTTGCCGGCGATGTCGTCGGTGGCGCGCGCGGTCTGGTTTGCGAGGCTCTTCACCTCCTGCGCGACGACGGCAAAGCCGCGGCCGGCGTCGCCTGCGCGCGCCGCCTCGATCGTGGCATTGAGCGCGAGCAAATTGGTCTGCCCGGCAATGTCGCGGATCAGCCCGAGGATCGATTCGATCGACTTGGCATGGTCGCTCAGCGTCTCCGACATGCCAACCGCGTGGCTGGCCTGGCCCGACGCGCGCGTCGCGATCTCGGCAGTGGCCTCGACTTCGGTGCGAGCATCCTCGATCGCGCGGATCAGCCCGGCGGCGGTCTGCGCCGCCTCGCGCATCGCCACGGCCGATTGCTCCGCCGCGGCCGCGACTTCGCTGGTCTTGCCGAGCATGCCGCGCGCCGAGGCCGAGGCGCCTTGCGCCTGCACGCGAATCTGGTTGCCGAACGCGGCGGTGCCCTCGATCGAGCGGGCGATATTCTCGCTGAACTGCGCGGAGCGCCGACGGCGCTCTTCGCGCGTGTTCTCGGCATCTTGCGCGCCGAGGTGCGAGGCCATCAGATCGGCCTCGATCAGGCCGAGCCGTTGTACGACGTCGGCAAGGGTGCGGAAATGGGTCTGGTCGTCGCCGAGCTTGTCATGGATCACCGCCAGCGTGCGACTGTGCGCGACCCCCAGCGAGGCGAGCAGTGCCTGGAGCGGGACGTTGGAGCGGTACGACGCGGTGGCGTGGCCGAAGGCGAGCGTCATCCATTCGTCGTCCAGCGGACGGGCATATTTGGTGCGTGTATAATGCGCGCTCTTGGCGATTTGCGACGATAACCGCGCGTCGCCAAAATGTTCGCGCAAATGCGTGGTGCACGGCAGCGAGAGATAATGGTCCCAGAATGCCCGGGCGATTTCGCTGTCGCGACCTTCGATCAGCCGCGAGATTTCCGCCGTTGCCGATACGATCGTGCCGTCCCAGTCATATTCCCTGATGCGCTCGCGCATCGGCCGCGCGATACCGCTCCAGCCACCTAGGTCGGGCCCTGGCCTCGCCATCGGTTATCCCCCATCGGTCACGCCGCCACTCTGGCGACGAAATCTCCTGCACTGCTCTTTAGCGACTCAAGCCTACCATCAAGTAAATCGAATCCCTTGCCGACGCGTTCGATCTCGCTGGCGACGCCTTCGGTGTCCTCGCGGATCGCGGCGATGGTGTTGGACATCGAGTCGGCGGCGAGCGCGGTCTCGTCGACCGCGGCGGTGATCGCGGTGACGGTCTGCGCCTGGGCCTCCATCGCGAAACGGATGCGGTTGGCGCTCTCCTGCACCTCGGCGACGGTCGCCTTGATGCTGGCATTGGTGTCGACGGTCGAGCGTGTGGCGGACTGGATCGCGGCGATCTTGCCGGCGATGTCGTCGGTGGCGCGCGCGGTTTGGTTGGCGAGGCTCTTCACTTCCTGCGCGACAACGGCAAAGCCGCGACCCGCGTCGCCGGCACGCGCCGCCTCGATCGTCGCGTTGAGCGCGAGCAAATTGGTCTGCCCGGCAATGTCGCGGATCAGCCCGAGGATCGATTCGATCGACTTGGCGTGGTCGCTCAGCGTTTCCGACATGCCGACCGCCTGGCTGGCCTGGCCCGAGGCGCGCGTCGCGATCTCGGCTGCCGCCTCGACCTCGGTGCGGGCATCTTCGATCGCGCGGATCAGCCCGGCGGCGGTCTGCGCCGCCTCGCGCATCGCCACGGCCGATTGCTCCGCCGCAGCCGCGACCTCGCTGGTCTTGCTCAACATGCCGCGTGCCGAGGCCGAGGTGCGCACCGCCTGGTCGCGCAGCACATGGCCTTCGGTGCTGGCGCTTTCGACCATCGCCGCAACGCCGTGGCGGAAATCGACCGCCAGCGCGTCGCGTGAAGCCTGCGCACTGTGCAGGCGATATTCGTTGTAGATCGCGACGGTGATGTCGCCCTCGAGCGCCGAAAGCCGCATGATCGTGTCGATCAGTTTCGGCAGGCGTGCATCGTCGCGGGCGACCCGCCGCATCAACACCTCGACCGCGACGCGGTCGCTGGCGTTGATCATCGACAGCAACGCCATTGGCGCAACATCGGCGACATAGGCCGCAGCGACCGAACGCTCGATCGATTCGAGCCATGACCGCCCGGCCGTTTCTAGAAAACGATTCTTGAGGAAGTCGCAGCCGATCTCGATCATCCTGGCAGTTTCATGCTGCGCCCACACCTTGCCATCGTCGAAACAGCGCAGCCATTGCTGCCAATAGGCTTCCGAAATTGCGTGAATTTCAGGCTCGATCGCATGCCATGCATCGCGACTCGCCTGACCGAGCGACCCGTCAAAATCGAAGACGCGGAGTCGCGCGTTGAGATCGACCGTCGCGGCGATCGTGCCGGGGGCAGGCAAGTCGTTGGGGGTCAAGGCGAAAACTCCATTCGGGCACAGCAGACCGCGCGAGCACGGTTACATATGTCGGGCTAGACTGATTTGGTTAAAGCCGGGTTAGGGAGACGCGCTGGCGCTTGCATCGCGGCGTTGCGGGCGTAAGGAGGGCGCCACCCGATCCCGATAGGAAGCGCGCCTTGGCTACGGACCGTCCTGCCCGACCAATATCTCCTCATCTGATGCATGTTCGCTGGCCGATCACCATGATGGTGTCGATCATCCACCGCATTACCGGCGACGGCATGGCGCTGGTCGGCACCTTGCTGCTGGTATGGTGGCTCGCCGCGCTTGCGGCGGGGCCTGCAAGCTATGAGAGCTTCACATGGCTGTTCGGCAGCTGGGCGCATGGCGCGCTCGGCTATGTCGTCGGCGTCGGGCTGACCTTTTCGCTGTTCCAGCACATTGCCGGCGGCATCCGCCATTTCGTGATGGATACCGGCGCCGGTTACGAACTTAAGGGCAATCGCATGGTCGCGTGGCTCACGCTATGCGTCTCGACCATGGCGACGATCCTGTTCTGGGCCTATCTCCTGGGGGGCAAATAAGATGCGCGGCGGAACCGAACTCGGTCGCGTGCGCGGCCTGGGCAGCGCCAAGGAAGGCGCGCACCACTGGTGGAACCAGCGCGTCACCGCAGCGGGCAACCTCGTCCTCATGCTGTGGTTCATCATCTCGATCGCGCGGCTCCCAGCCTATGATTATGCCACGGTCCACGCCTGGATGGCATCAGCCTGGGTGGCGATCCCGATGGCGTTGCTCATCGCCAGCGTGTTCTGGCATTTCCGCCTCGGGCTGCAGGTGCTGATCGAGGACTATACCCATGCCGAGGCGCGCATCGTCGCCCTGTTGCTGCTCAACTTCTTCACCGTCGCGACCGCTGCCATCGCGATCTTCTCGATCCTCAAGATCGCCTTTTCGGGGACGCCCGTCTGATGTCGCAAGCGTACAAGATCATCGACCATACCTATGATGCCGTGGTCGTCGGCGCCGGCGGATCCGGTCTGCGCGCGACGATGGGCATCGCCGAGAGCGGCCTCAAGACCGCCTGCATCACCAAGGTTTTCCCGACGCGCAGCCACACCGTCGCGGCACAGGGCGGCATTGCCGCCAGCCTCGGCAATATGGGTCCGGATCACTGGACCTGGCACATGTACGACACCGTCAAGGGGTCGGACTGGCTCGGCGACCAGGACGCGATCGAATATATGGTGCGCGAGGCGCCGGCGGCGGTCTACGAACTCGAACATGCCGGCGTGCCGTTCAGCCGCACCAACGAAGGCAAGATCTATCAGCGCCCGTTCGGCGGCATGATGCAGAATATGGGCGAGGGCCCGCCGGCGCAGCGCACCTGCGCCGCCGCCGACCGCACCGGCCACGCCATGCTCCACGCGCTCTACCAGCAGAGCCTGAAGTACGACGCCGACTTCTACATCGAATATTTCGCGCTCGATTTGATCATGGAAAATGGTCAGTGCCGCGGCGTCATCGCGCTCTGCATGGAAGACGGCTCGATCCACCGCTTCCGCAGCCATGCCGTTGTGCTGGCGACCGGCGGTTATGGCCGGACCTATTTCTCGGCGACCTCTGCGCATACCTGCACCGGCGATGGCGGTGGCATGGTGCTGCGCGCGGGGCTCCCGCTGCAGGACATGGAGTTCGTCCAGTTCCACCCGACCGGCATCTATGGTGCCGGCGTGCTCATCACCGAGGGTGCGCGCGGCGAGGGCGGTTACCTGACCAACTCCGAAGGCGAGCGTTTCATGGAGCGCTATGCGCCCTCGGCCAAGGACCTCGCGTCGCGCGACGTCGTGTCGCGCTCGATGGCGATGGAAATGCGCGAAGGCCGCGGCGTCGGCGCGGAGAAGGATCATATCTTCCTCCACCTCGACCATATCGACCCCAAGGTGCTGCACGAGCGCCTGCCCGGCATCACCGAGACCGGCAAGATCTTCGCCGGCGTCGACCTTACGCGCCAGCCGCTGCCGGTTACGCCGACGGTGCATTACAATATGGGCGGCATCCCGACCAACTATCATGGCGAGGTCGTCCAGCTGAAGGACGGCAATCCCGATACCGTCGTCCCCGGCCTGTTCGCGGTCGGCGAGGCGGCGTGCGTCTCGGTGCACGGTGCCAACCGGCTCGGCTCCAACTCGCTGATCGATCTCGTGGTGTTCGGCCGCGCGACCGGCCTGCGCCTCAAGGATACTCTAAAGCCGGGCACGTCGCACAACGCGCTGCCCAAGGGATCGGAAGAACTGGCGCTCGGCCGGCTCGACCATTTCCGCAACGCCAAGGGCGGTTCGCCGACGGCGGCGATCCGGCTTGAGATGCAGCGCACGATGCAGAAGCATTGCGCGGTGTTCCGCGACAATGCGCTGCTCGGCGAGGGCCAGACCAAGATCGCCGCGACCTATCAGCGCATGGCCGATGTCGATGTGCAGGATCGCAGCCTGATCTGGAACACCGATCTGGTCGAGACGCTCGAACTCGACAACCTCATCTCGCAAGCTGTGGTGACGATGGAAAGCGCCGCCAACCGCAAGGAATCACGCGGCGCGCACGTCAACGAGGATTATCCCGACCGCGACGACGTCAACTGGATGAAGCACAGCACGGCGACCTTTACCGGCTGGGGCGGCACCGGCGGCAAGGTCGAGCTCGGCACGCGCCCGGTCCACGACTATACGCTCACCGACGAGGCGGAATATATCAAGCCGAAGAAGCGGGTATATTGAGGCTGCATTGACGCGCAGGGCTTGAGGGAAGCGCCGGGATCGTGACCACCCGCGTCCTGATCATCGGCGGATATGGCAATTTCGGCGGCTATATCGCGCGTGCCGTGGCGAGCGAGCCTGACATCGTCCTGCTGATCGGCGGGCGGTCGTTGGCGAGGGCGACCGCTTTCGCGGCAGGGCTCGCGGCGGCGAACGCGGCCGAGGGTCATGCTCTCGATATCGATGGCGATCTTGCCGGCGCGCTGACGACGATCCGCCCCGATCTGATCATTCACGCCTGTGGTCCGTTTCAGGGGCAGGATTATCGCGTCGCCCGCGCCGCGATCGCTGTCGGCGCGCACTATCTCGATCTTGCCGACTCGCGGGATTTCGTCGCGCAGATCGGGGAACTGGATGCCGCGGCGCGGGCCGCAGGCGTCGCGGTGGTGACGGGCGCCAGCTCGGTTCCGTGCCTTACCGCGGCGCTGATCGATCGCTACCGCCCGGCCTTTGGGCGGCTCGACAGCGCGATCTATGGCATCGCCGCCGCACAGCAGACCAATCGCGGCCTCGGCACGGCGGCGGCCGTGCTCAGCTATGTCGGCCAGCCCTTTACGCGGTTGTCGGCGGGCAAAGCGAGGCGGGCGTTCGGTTGGCAAGGGCTCCATGCGGTGCATTACCCGGAACTCGGCACCCGGCTGTTCGGCGATTGCGATATTCCCGACCATGCGCTGTTCCCAACACGTTACCCCGATTTGCGGGAGCTGCGCTTCGTCGCCGGCCATGAGGTAAAGCTGCTTCATCTCGGCACCTGGGCGTTGAGCTGGATCGTTCGCCTTGGCCTGATCGGCTCGCTGGCGCGCCATGCCCCGGCATTGCTGAAGGCGTCATTCCTGTTCGATCCGTTCGGATCGGGGCGCAGCGGCTTGCACATGTTCCTGTCGGGCACCGATCCCGCCGGCGCGCCAATGACGGTGCGCATCTTCATGGTCGCGCGGCAGGCGCATGGCCCCAATGTGCCGTGCATCCCGGCCATCATTCTGGCGCGGCGCGTCGCCGCAGGTGAGCGCCTCGCACCCGGCGCGCGAGCCTGTCTCGATCTGATCGATCTCGACGCCTTGCTCGGCGCGCTCGACGGCCTCGACATCACTACCGTCGCGCACGGGCCGGGAATCGACGATCGTTGGCCGGCGTCCGACGACCGGCTCTCTCACGGCGATTGACAGTGTCCCGCTCGCCCGATCAAAAAGTGGGCGGGGGTATGATGCGGCATCGGGCGATTCTCGGTTTCATCGTGGCGATTTGCGGGCTGACCTCCGCAGCGACCGGGGGCGCGCAGCCGGCGCCCTATGAGGCGCCGCGCCACACCCAGCCGCCGCCATCGATCGGTTCGTCGATGGAGGATCTGGGCGAACTAGCCAATCTCGGCATCTCGACCGAGCGCGATCGGCTTCCGTCATGGCAACTCGCCGAGCATCGCCGGCTCGATGCGACGCTCGCTGCGATCCCGGCACAGCGCAAGGGCGTGGTCGATGTCTATGTGCTCGCGGTGGGGCTGGACAGCGATCCCGTGTTCGGCCGTGAGGCGCGTGAGGCGGGCCGGGTGCTTGCCCGTCGCTACGGCGCGGAGGGCCGCACCGTCGTCCTTGCGGGCTCTGACGGCAGCGGTGAGTCCATGCTGCCGCGCGGTTCGCCCGACAATATCGCGTTGGTGCTCGCGCGTTTCGCCGAAGTGATGGACAAGAGCGAAGACGTCGTCGTGCTCTACACGACCTCGCATGGCGGCCCGATCGGCATCGCCTATAACGATGCCGACCAGGGCTATGGTTACATCTCGCCGTCGCGGCTGTGGAGCATGTTCGGGTCGCTCGGTCTCGACCGGCGGCTGGTAATCGTCTCGGCCTGCTATTCCGGCGTGTTCGTGCCCCTGATGGCGACCGATGACAGCGCGATCGTCACCGCGGCCGATGCCGAACACACCTCGTTCGGCTGCCAGGCGGACAGCGACTGGACCTTTTTCGGCGACGCGATGGTCAACCATGCCCTGCGCAAGCGCCAGCCGCTCCAGGCCGCCGCCGAGGAGGCGCGCGGGCTCGTCGCCGGATGGGAAGCGCGCGGCAGGATCACGCCGTCCAATCCGCAGATCGCGATCGGCTCGCGTGCGCATCTCTGGCTCGACGCACTCGATGCCGCGACGCCGGCAATCGCATCGGCCTCGGTCGGCCGTCCGGCCGTGACCATCCTCGATCAGTTGCCGGCTGCACGGTAACTGCACGGCCAATTCGCCGGACCACCTTTGGCGTCGGCGCGGCCGACGCGCCTAGCATCGCTCCCGTTCAACCATGGGAGATGCACGATGAGCGACATCAACGACGAGGTCAGACCGGAGCGATCGCCTGGGCAAAAGCTGCTGTTCGCGATCCTGGTCGGCGTGCTGCTCGCTGTCCCGCTCTTCGCGATCTACCTGCTGGTCTATGATCGGTCGCACCAATCGACCCAGGCACGCGAAGCGATCGCCCAGGGCTGGGGCGGGGCGCAGGTCATTTCCGGGCCGGTGCTCGTCATCCCCTATACCCAGACCAGCACCGAGACGGTGGTCGAGAACGGCAAGCAGATCGAGAAGACCAGCACGACAGCGCACGAGCTGATGCTTCAGGCGCAGACCGCCGAACTGCGCTCGGCGCTTTCACCGAAACAGCGACATTATTCGATCTACGATGCGGTGGTCTATGAGGCGCGCAATGTCGGCACGTCGCGTTTCGCGTTGCCCGACGATCTCGATCGACTCGGCATCGACCGGGCGACGCTCGCGCTGGACAAGGCCGAGCTGCGCTTCGGCATCGAAGATGCGCGCGGGCTGTTCGGTGCACCGCCGACCGTCAAGCTCGCCGGGCAGAAGCTGCCGCTCAAGCCGGGCCATGGGCCGCGCGAGACCGGTGGCTCGGGCTTCTACTCGTTCCTCGATGCAGGCGCGTTGCGGCAGGGCGTGCTCGAATTCCACTACGACTATTCGCTGCGCGGCAACGAGTCGCTGACCTTGCTCCCCAGTGGCGGCGACACGCGCTGGGTGGTCGACAGCGCCTGGCCCTCGCCGAGCTTCCAGGGCAAGTTCCTGCCCGAAAAGAGCGACGTCGCCAAAACCGGCTTCTCCGCACAGTGGCGCGTCGGCAATCTCGCGCTCGGCAAATCGCTCGCCTCGATCGATGACGATAGCCGCCAGCCCGGCGAGGTCGGCACCGATGCCGGCGCCAGCGTCAATCTCGTCACGCCGGTCGATCTCTACGACCAGGTCAACCGATCGGTGAAATATGGCTTCCTGTTCATCGGCTTCACCTTCACCGCTTTCCTGATGTTCGACGTGATCGGCGGGGTGCGCGTCTCGCCGATCGAGTATCTGCTCGTCGGCGCGGGGCTGATCCTGTTCTTCGTGATGCTGCTCGCCTTTGCCGAGGTGATCGGCTTCTCGCCGGCCTATGTCGTGGCGGCAGCGGCGATCATCGGATTGCTGACCGCCTATTCGGCCGCAGTGCTCGGCAGCTGGCGACGCGGCTGCTACATCGCCGGGCTGCTCTCGGGGCTCTACGGCGCGCTGTTCGTGCTGCTCAGCCTCGAGGCCTATTCGCTGATGATCGGCTCGCTGCTGCTGTTCGTCGCGCTGGCCGCAGTGATGTACCTCACCCGCGGGCTCGACTGGGGCGCGCGCCGGCTGGTTGCCTGAACCCACGCCCAAGCAACGGGTCGATTTTGCTGAGGGGATCGACCCGTTGCCATCAGCGGATGACTGGTGCGCATTGGCGCGTCGAGTGAGGGATACTGTTGTGACGTTACGAGGCGAGAAGTGGTGGATTTTGGGTAATGCACTCGGCGTCGTTCTTTTCCTTTGGTTTGCATCTCAAACCTGGATCGAGCCGGAACTGCGCAATGAGGTTGTCGCGCGGAGTGGCGATGCGCTGGTTTTCATGGGCACCGCGCTCCCCATACTCGTCCTATTCTCTCTGGCCGACTTGTACTGGCTGTCGTGCCGGCTGATCGCGCGGCGTTGGTATTCAGCGATGCTCGTCGGGGTCGTCGCGGCATTTTGGATGGCTGCTTTGCGCATGCACTGGCTATACGCCTGACTGCGCGCCGAAAAAGTCTCACCGCCAGCGCAAATTATCCCGCCCGAGCTGCCCCACCGACGTCACCCCCATCAGCTTCATCCCGCGCTCGATCTCGGCGCGCAGATTGCCGAGCGCGGTCTCGACGCCGAGCTGCCCCGCCGCCGCCAGTGCGTACAGATACATCCGCCCGCCAGAACAGGCCGTCGCGCCGACCGACAGCGCCTTTAGCACATGCGTGCCGCGCCGCACCCCGCCGTCGCAGATCACCTCGATCCGGTCGCCGACCGCGTCGACGATCTCGGCCAGCTGGTCGAATGGCGCGCGGCTGCCGTCGAGCTGGCGCCCGCCGTGGTTCGACACCATGATCGCCGTCGCACCGATATCGACCGCGCGCCGCGCATCCTCGACCGACATGATGCCCTTGAGGCAGAAGGCGCCGCCCCAGTCGGCGCGGATCGCCTCCGCCGCCTTCCAGTCCATCGACTGGTCGAGCATCGTATTGAAATAATCCGCCACCGAGACCGACATCTTCGTACCCGCGTCGACATGCGTTTCGAGATTGGGCAGCGCGAACTTCTCGCGGAGCAGATAGTCGAGCGTCCAGCCGGGATGCGCGGCGAAACTCACCGCCGAACGCGGCGTCAGCTTGGGCGGCGAACTGAACCCGGTCTGGCGGCAGCGTTCGCGATTGCCGCTGACGATCGTGTCGACGGTCAGCGCGATCGCGTCGAACTTCGCGGCCTTGCAGCGATCGATCATCGAGCGATTGAGCCCCTTGTCCTTGTGGACATAGAGCTGGAACAGCTTGGGGCTGGTGACCGTCCGGCCGATCTCCTCGATGCTCACCGTTGCGAGGCTCGAAATGCCGAACCAGGTGTCGAACTTCATCGCCGCGGCACCGACCGCGCGCTCGCCGCGCCAGTGGAACAGGCGCTGCAGCGCGGTTGGCGACAGGAACAGCGGCATTGCCACCTTCTTGCCCATCACCGTCACCGACATGTCGATCGTCTCGACCCCGGCCAGCACGCTCGGCACCAGATCGCAGGCGCCGAACGCCTCGGTGTTGCGCGCCTTGGTCAACTCGTCGTCGGCGGCGCCGTCGATATAGTGGAAGACGGGAAAGGGCAGCCGCCGCCGCGCCAGTTCGCGAAAGTCATCGACATTGCGGCATGCGCTCGCCTTCATCCCTTGCTCCCTTCTGTGCGGCTTGCGGGGTTGCGCTGCGCCTGCGAAAGGCATAGCCGCAAACCGCGCCCACGCCATCCATCTCAAGGGACTTTCCGCGCAATGGCCGAATTCTCGCTTCCCAAGAACAGCGTTCCCACCAAGGGCAAGGTGCACAAGGCCGCGGATGGCGCGAAGAACGTCAAGACGTTCAAGGTCTATCGCTACGATCCGGACAGCGGCGCGAATCCGCGCTACGACCGTTTCGAGGTCGATCTCGACACGTGCGGCCCGATGGTGCTCGACGCGCTGATCAAGATGAAGTCCGAGCAGGATTCGTCGCTGACCTTCCGCCGCTCGTGCCGCGAGGGCATTTGCGGCTCGTGCTCGATGAACATGGACGGCAAGAACGGCCTCGCCTGTACGACGGCGATCGAGGACATCAAGGGCGATGTCACGATCACGCCGCTGCCGCACATGGAAGTGATCAAGGACCTCGTCCCCGACTTCACCCATTTCTACGCGCAATATGCCTCGATCAAGCCGTGGCTCCAGACCGTCACGCCGCCGCCCTCGGGCAAGGAGCGCCTGCAGTCGCCGGAAGACCGCGAGAAGCTCGACGGCCTGTACGAGTGCATCCTGTGCGCCTGCTGCTCGACCTCGTGCCCGAGCTATTGGTGGAATTCGGACAAGTTCCTCGGGCCGGCGATCCTGTTGCAGGCCTATCGCTGGCTCGCCGACAGCCGCGACGAGATGACCGGCGAGCGGCTCGACGAGCTGGAGGATCCGTTCCGCCTCTATCGCTGCCACACGATCATGAATTGCGCGAACAGCTGCCCCAAGGGCCTCAACCCGGCCAAGGCGATCGCCGAGATCAAGAAGCTCGAGGTTGAGCGCGTCCTGTAAGGAAGTTTGTTCGTTGGACGACGCGGCGAACCGCTTCTTCATTTACGAGGACGATCCGGATTCGCCCGGCTGGAAGCGCTGGCAGTTTCGCGATTCGACGCGCTACAACGCCTTTCTCGAGCCGCTGCTGGTCAGGGTCGAGGACGGGCAGGCGCGCGTCCGCATGATGCCGCGGCATGAACATTCGAACATGCGTAACGACGTGCATGGCGGCGCGCTGCTCGGCTTCATGGATGTCGCGCTGTTCGCCGGCGCGCGTGGCCTCGGCGTGCTGGCCGCCGGCGGCGCGGTGACGCTCGATCTGTCGGCGCAGTTCATCGGCGGTGCTGCGATCGGCGAGCCGCTCGAGGCGCGAGTCGAACTGCTGCGCGAGACGACGCGCATGCTCTTCCTGCGCGGCCTGATCGTGCAGGAGGGGAAGCCGCCCATCGCCAGCTTCACCGGCACGCTGCGCAAGTCCTCGCCGCCACCGGAACCGGCATGACACGGGTTTCGACCTGCCCTCACCCTTTCGCGGCTTCGTCGCTCTTTCCCTCTCCCGCTGGGAGAGGGAGGGAGGCGCGTAGCGCCGGAAGGGTGAGGGCAGGGGCCGCGCTGGGCGCCTCATGACCGGCCTGATCGCGCGCTACGACGCGCTCGTCGCGGCCGGTGAACTACGGCCCGATCCCGAACAGGCCGCCGCCGCCCACCGCCTTGCCGCGCTCGCCACCGCGCTCGAGGCGACGCCGAAACGCGGCAGCACGCTGTGGCGCGCGCTCGGCCGCAAGCCCGAGGCGCCGCGCGGCGTCTATCTGTGGGGCGGGGTCGGGCGCGGCAAGTCGATGCTGATGGACCTGTTCTTCGGCTGCCTCGCCATCCGTCGCAAACGCCGCGTCCACTTCGCCGAATTCATGCTCGAGGTGCACCAGCGCATCGCGGTCGAGCGCCGCAAGGAAGCCGGCGACCCGATCCTGCCGGTCGCGACCGCGCTCGCCGAGGAGGCGCGCCTGCTCGCCTTCGACGAGATGATGGTGACCAATTCACCCGACGCGATGATCCTGTCGCGGCTGTTCACCGCGCTGATCGAGGCCGGGGTCACCGTCGTCACCACCTCCAACCGTGCACCGCTCGACCTGTACAAGGACGGGCTCAACCGCGAGCATTTCCTGCCCTTCATCGACTTGCTGAAGGAACGGCTCGACGTGTTGCCGCTCAACGGGCCGGTCGATTATCGCCGCGACCGGCTCGGCCATCAGGAAACCTGGCTCGTCCCCAACGGCCCCGAGGCGACCGCGCAGCTCTCGGCCGCCTTTTTCCGTCTCACCGATTATCCTCCCGAGGACCGCGAGCATGTCCCGGCCGAGGATATTCCGGTGCAGGGCGGCCGCACGCTGCATGTGCCCAAGAGCCTCAAGGGCGTCGCGGTCTTTTCGTTCAAGCGACTGTGCGGCGAGGCGCGCGGCGCGGCCGACTATCTCGCCATCGCGCGCCGCTATCATAGCGTCATTCTCGTCGGCATCCCGAAGCTCGGCCCGGAGAACCGCAACGAGGCCGCGCGTTTCGTCGCGCTGATCGACGCGCTCTACGAGCACAAGGTCAAGCTGCTCGCCGCCGCCGATGCCGAGCCGGCCGCGCTCTACGAAAAGGGCGATGGCCGTTTCGAGTTCGAGCGCACCGTCAGCCGGCTGGAGGAGATGCGCTCGGCCGATTATCTCGACCAGGGGCATGGCGCAGGTTAGTCTGGCGCCGATGCTGCGCCGTCTCGCCCTTGCTGCGCTGTTGCTGAGCAGTGCGACGCCAGCCTGGGCCGGCCCGCCCTATGACACCGACGATTCCGACCCGACCGATGTCCGTCATTGGGAAATCTACACTTTCGTGGGCGGGGTGCGCGGCGGCGGCGCTTTCGAGGGCACGGCTGGCTTCGATCTCAACTATGGCCCGCTGCCGGGCGTGCAACTGACCGCCACCCTGCCGCTCGACTTCACGCGCGGCCCCGGCGCGCGGACCGCGCCCGGCGATGTCGAGTTCGGCGTGAAATACCGCTTCGTCCATAGCGAGAGAGCGGGACTCAGTATCGCCGCCTTCCCGCGCGTCATCCTGCCGACGGCACGCGGCGGATCCGGCAAGGCCGGGCTGCTGTTGCCCTTATGGGCGAGCAAGGCGATCGGCCACTGGTCGCTGTTCGGCGGCGGCGGTTATGCGATCAACCCCGGTTCGGACAATCGCAACTATTGGCAATGCGGCGCCGCGCTGACCCGCGACCTCACGGAACGCCTGTCGCTGGGACTGGAGGCGACGCACCACGGCCCGGACGCGATCGGCGGGCATCCGACGACGACGCTCGGCGTCGGCGCGATCTACCACCTCAAGGGGCCGTTCTCGCTGCTTGCCTCGGCCGGCCCGAGTTTTGCCGGTCATGACGGCGACAAATATCACGCCTATCTGGCACTCGGCCTGAATTTCTGACGGGAACCGCATGACCGACGACGACAAGGCTGTGCTGAGCAAGGTTCCCGCGGTGACGCTGGGCTTCTGGGTCATCAAGATCCTCGCCACCACGCTGGGCGAGACCGGCGGCGACACCGTGTCGATGACGCTGGATCTCGGCTATCTCGTCGGCACGCTGATCTTCATTGTCCCGCTGGTCCTGCTCGTCGTCGCGCAAATCGGGGCGAAGCGCTTCCATCCTTTGCTCTACTGGGCGACGATCATCGCCTCGACCACGGCGGGCACGACCATGGCCGATTTCGCCACGCGCTCGCTTGGCATCGGCTATGCCGGCGGCACGGCCGCGCTCTTCGCGCTGGTCATCGGCGCGCTGCTGTTGTGGCGCGCGCTGCTCGGCTCGGTCGATGTCGATACCGTGCGCACGCCGCGCGCCGAACTGTTCTATTGGGTCACCATCACCTTCTCGCAGACGCTCGGCACCGCGCTGGGTGATTGGGCGGCGGATGACGGCGGGCTGGGTTATGGCGGCGGCGCACTGCTGTTCGGCGCGATCCTCGCGTTGCTCGCGGCGCTCTTCCATTTCACCAGGACGAGCCGTGTCGTGCTGTTCTGGGCAGCGTTCATCGTCACCCGCCCGCTCGGCGCGACGGTCGGCGATTTCCTCGACAAGCCGCTCGCCCGGGGCGGCCTGGCGTTCAGCCGGCCGCTGGCGACCTTGGTCCTCGCGGTGGTGATCCTCGCGCTGGTGCTGATCCTGCCACAACGTGCCGGCGGGCATCCCGGCCGGGCAGCGCCGGCTGCCTAGGAGGGGCGAACGCTGGTCGGGCGCTGCGCCAGACCGATGACGGCGTCGATCGCGGCGGCGAGCCAGTTGCGTGCCACCGGCTCGCCGACCCGTGCGACCCACCATGCCGCGCCGAGGATCGTCGCCAGCGCACCAAACGCCGCCACGCCGAACGGCACGCCGAGCCGCATTTGCGCCGCGATCAGCGCGGCACCGATTTCCTGGTGCAGCAGATAAAGCGGATAGGTCATCAGCCCCAAGGTCGCCGCGATCCGCGCATCGATCCGGCGCGAAAGCCATGCCTGCCAGCGCTGCGATGCCAGCACCACGATCAGCCCCGCGCTGAAAACCAGCATCGGCAGCAGCGAGCTGGCGACGATCCCCAGCGCATGCGCGCGTTCCACCGCTCGCCCGGCGATCTCGGTCAATCCCGCTGCTAGGAAGCAGCCGAACAGCAGTGCGCGCCCCGTCGTCACGCCGCGGCTTAGCATCGCCCAGGCGAGCACGCCGAGCGCGAAGAAGCAGCCATGGGGCAGCAACAGCAGCTGCGCGGTGCGGTAATCCATCAGCGGCGTCGCGGCCCAGTCCGCCATCACCGCGAACAGCCAGAAGGCCGCACTCCACGCGCCGATCAGCGTGCCGAACCGTTCGATCGTCTGGCCGCGCCCGGCGCGCCCGAGCCCGGCGGCGATCAGCAGATAGAAATAGAGCTCGATCCCCAATGTCCAGTAGGACGGATCGATCTGCAGGCTGTTCGGCGCGAACATCAGCGACGCCAGCCAGCGCGGCAGCAGCGACGGGCCGGGCGCGGCGACGCCGAGTACGAACAATGTCGCGGTCGCGCAGATCCATGCCGCCGGTAGCAACCGCAAGGCGCGGCGGCGCAGAAATGTGGCGGCGCTTGCCCCCTCGGCCGACAGCGCAATCACGAAGCCGGAGATGACGAAGAACAGCTCGACGCCGATCCAGCCGAACCATGTCCAGGGCGTCGCCGCTGCCGACACCGGCAGGCCGTGCAGCACGGCGGCGGTGGTGAAACTGGGCGCCAGCGCGAAGGCCGCGCCATAGTGAAACGCCACTACCAGCAGCGCGCTGACGAAGCGCAGCAGGTCGAGGGCGATGATCGCGCGCGGCTTGGCCTCGGTCATGATGCGTGCGGCTTGCCCGCCTTCGCCTTAAGATCGGGTGTCCTTGCGCGAAAAATCGGGTAAGCCAGCGTGCCGCAAGGGGGAGGGCTTTCCATGCTCGTCGTCACCACCGAGAATGTTCCCGGCCACCAGGTCATCGCCGTGCTCGGCCAGGTATTCGGCGTCGTCGTGCGCAGCCGCGGGCTCGGCGGCAACATCACGGCCGGGCTGCGCTCGCTCGTCGGCGGCGAGATTCCCGAATATTCGCGCCTCGTCGAGGATGCGCGGCGCCATGCGATCGACCGACTCGTCGCCAATGCTGCGCTAATGGGCGCCAATGCCGTCGTCATGATGCGCTTCGACTCGGGTGAGATTGCCCAGTCGATGAACGAGGTCGTCGCCTATGGCACGGCCGTCATCCTCGATCCGGTGCCGGCATGATCCTGCGCACGATCGTCCTCGTCATCGCGGCGATCGCCTTTGCCGGCGCGCTCACCGGCACGCTGGTCGATGTCGGCGTCTGGCCCAGCCTGCTGGTCAGCGCCGTGCTGCTCATCGGCATTGTGTTCGAGCGCGCGCGCTATGGCGCCGCGCAGCGTCGTCCGGCCGGTGATCGCTGGCAGGAAACGCCCGAGCGATTCATCGATGACGAAACCGGGCGGCCGGTCACGGTATGGTTCAATCCCGCCAGCGGCGAGCGCCGCTATGTCGATTCCCAAGGCGGCGACGGCACTTAATGCAATTGCGAATGAATTGCAAAAATAGATATTAAGCGTTGGGCTTTACGCCTTGCGACGCTCCGGCAAACCGCCTAAGCGGCTCGCGCGAATTAAGGTGCGCGCGCTGCGCGAGTTCACGTGTTTTCTCAGCAAAAGGATCGGGAAAATGGCCCGCAACAAGATCGCGCTGATCGGCGCCGGTAACATCGGCGGCACGCTCGCCCATCTCGCCGCTCTCAAGAACCTTGGCGATGTCGTGCTGTTCGACGTCGTCGAAGGCGTGCCGCAGGGCAAGGCGCTCGATCTCAACCAGTGCGGCCCGGTCGAGGGCTTTGACGGTTCGATCACCGGCACCAATGATTATGCCGATATCGCCGGCGCCGACGTGATCATCGTCACCGCCGGTGTCGCCCGCAAGCCCGGCATGAGCCGCGACGATCTGCTCGGCATCAACCTCAAGGTGATGAAGGCGGTCGGCGAGGGCATCGCCAAGAACGCGCCCGACGCCTTCGTCATCTGCATCACCAACCCGCTCGACGCGATGGTATGGGCGCTGCGCGAATTCTCCGGCCTGCCGCATCACAAGGTCGTCGGCATGGCGGGCGTGCTGGACAGCTCGCGCTTCAGCCACTTCCTCGCCGAGGAATTCAAGGTCTCGGTCAAGGACGTCACCTCCTTCGTGCTCGGCGGCCATGGCGACACGATGGTGCCGGTGATCAGCTACTCGACCGTGTCGGGCATCCCGGTGCCCGACCTGATTGAGATGGGCCTCTCGACCCAGGAGCGGATCGACGCGATCGTCGCGCGCACCCGCGGCGGCGGTGGCGAGATCGTCGCTTTGCTCAAGACCGGTTCGGCTTATTATGCCCCGGCGACCAGCGGCATCGCCATGGCCGAGGCCTATCTCTACGACCAGAAGCGCCTGCTGCCGGCGGCGGTTCACCTGACCGGCCAGTACGGCGTCGACAATCTCTATGTCGGCGTGCCCGTGATCATCGGCGCCGGCGGCGTCGAGAAGGTGGTCGAGATCAAGCTCGACGACGAGGCGAAGAAGAACCTCGCCGTGTCGGTCGACGCGGTCAAGGAACTGCTTGTGGCGTGCAAGGCGATCGACAGCTCGCTGGCCTGATTGACCATGGCTGCTTCGCTCCTGCTGATCCTGGCGGTTGGCGCCGCGCCGGCGACGCCGACCGAGCTATATCGTTCGGTCTGCATGGATGGCGGCGCGTCGCTGGACGGCGGGTCGGTGGTGACGCGAAAATTTGCGGAGCTCCCGACCGGCGCTCGTGCTGCGTACGGACGAATCCAGTTGCGTTCGCTGTTCGGCGGGAAGGCCGTTGCTGCAACTGCGGTTCCCAAGAAAGTCTATCAGGTGTCCGGTATCGGCGAGACATATCTCATCGTGCCGGATAGGTCCGGTGACTCGGTGAGGGCGAATAATGCAACGTGCGCCGTCCTGACCAAGGGCGATCATCTGTTGGAGGCCCGCGACGTTATGCTCGGGAAATTGTCTTCGGCTGCATTCGCGCCCCCGCCCGGCCAGGTCGCGTTACCCTATTTCGACGTCGAGCTTGGCGGTTATCGCCTCGTCGGCGCTGAGGCCGAGGGCTGGACGGTGATGTCTTCGACCCCTCTCTCCGTTACTTCTGGAGCCCAACACCAATGAGCATCCTCGTCGACAAGAACACCAAGGTCATCACCCAGGGGATGACCGGCGAAACCGGCACCTTCCATACCCAGCAGGCGCTGGCCTATGGGACGCAGATGGTCGGCGGCGTCACCCCCGGCAAGGGCGGCACGACGCATATCGGCCTGCCGGTGTACGACACCGTGTCCGAGGCCGTCGCCAAGACCGGCGCCACCGCGTCGGTGATCTATGTGCCGCCGCCCTTCGCCGCGGACTCGATCCTCGAGGCGATCGATGCCGGCGTGCCGCTGATCGTCACGATCACCGAGGGCATCCCGGTGCTCGACATGGTCAAGGTCAAGCGCGCGCTGTCGGGCTCCAAGTCGCGGCTGATCGGCCCGAACTGCCCCGGCGTCCTCACCCCGGGCCAGTGCAAGATCGGCATCATGCCGGGCAGCATCTTCAAGCAGGGTTCGGTCGGGGTTGTCAGCCGTTCGGGCACGCTTACCTATGAAGCCGTGTTCCAGACCTCCAACGCCGGCCTCGGCCAGACCACGGCGGTCGGGATCGGCGGCGATCCGGTCAACGGCACCAATTTCATCGACGTGCTCGAGCTGTTCCTCGCCGACGACGAGACCAAGTCGATCATCATGATCGGCGAGATCGGCGGCTCGGCTGAGGAAGAGGCGGCACAGTTCCTGCGCGACGAGGCGAAGCGCGGGCGCAAGAAGCCGATGGCCGGCTTCATCGCCGGTCGCACCGCACCGCCGGGGCGCCGCATGGGCCATGCCGGGGCGATCGTCTCGGGCGGCCAGGGCGGCGCCGAAGACAAGATCGCGGCGATGGAAGCTGCCGGCATCAAGGTGGCGGACTCGCCCAGCGAGCTCGGCACCACGCTGCTGTCGGTGTTGAACGGCTGAGCGAGACCTTCTCCCTCGGGAGAAGGCGGCGCGATGCGCCGGATGAGGGGAACGGTCGCTGGTGACCTTTCTCCTCCATCCCCGCCACCTTCGGGCGGTGGGGTCCCCGCTCTCCTACAAAGGGAGAGGAAAACGGGGCAAGGAAGGAAGAGACGATGGGCTACGAAGGCCAGGATTTCGCTGAGATCGCCGGTGGGGTGAGCCCCGCCTTCATCGAAACGCTCTATGCCCGCTTCCGCGCCTCGCCCGACAGCGTCGAGCCCGGCTGGCGCAGCTGGTTCGAGGGGCTCGAAGGCGTGCCGAGCGGCCCGAGCTGGGAACAGCCGAGCTGGCCGCCGACCAGCACCGACGACCTCACCGCCGCGCTCGATCCGACGCAGATGGAGCCCGCGCCGAAGCCATCCAAGGGCGGCGCGCCGAAGCCCGCCGCGGCGGCGGCCCCGGCTTCGCAGGACGAAATCCTGCGCGCCGCCAATGATTCGATCCGCGCGATGATGCTGATCCGCACCTATCGCGTGCGCGGCCATCTCGCCGCCAATCTCGATCCGCTCGGCCTGTCGCACCGCGAGATGCCGGCCGATCTGCGCACCGAATATCACGGTTTTTCGGACGTCGATCTTGACCGTCCGGTCTATCTCGGCGGCACGATGGGGCTGCAATGGGCAACGGTGCGCGAGCTCGTCGATATCCTGCGTGCCAATTACTGCGGCAATGTCGGCCTCGAATATATGCACATCGCCGATGTCGAGGAACGCCGCTTCCTCCAGGAGCGGATGGAGGGCAAGGACAAGGCGATCCAGTTCAGCCCAGAGGGCAAGAAGGCGATCCTCAACAAGGTGATCGAAGCCGAGCAGTGGGAGAAATTCTGCGGCCGTAAATATGTCGGGACCAAGCGTTTCGGGCTCGACGGTGGCGAGAGCATGATCCCCGCGCTCGAAAGCGTCATCAAATATGGCGGCCAGTTCGGCGTGCGCGAGATCGTCTACGGCATGGCGCATCGCGGCCGGCTCAACGTGCTGTCCAACGTCATGGCCAAGCCGTTCCGCGTGATCTTCCACGAATTCGGCGGCGGCTCGGACAATCCCGATGACGTGTCGGGTTCGGGCGACGTCAAATACCATCTCGGCACCTCGACCGACCGCGAGTTCGACGGGATCAAGGTCCATATGTCGCTGGTCGCCAATCCCTCGCATCTCGAAGCCGAGGACCCGGTCGTGCTCGGCAAGATCCGCGCGATCCAGACCATCGCCGGCGACCTCAGCGAGCACAAGACCGCGCTGCCCGTGCTGATCCATGGCGACGCCGCTTTCGCCGGCCAGGGCATCGTGTGGGAATGCCTCGGCTTCTCCGGTATCCGCGGCTACAATACCGGCGGCTGCATCCACTTCGTCATCAACAACCAGATCGGCTTCACGACCAGCCCGCAATTCGCGCGCTCCTCGCCCTATCCGTCGGATGTGGCGAAGGGCGTCCAGGCGCCGATCTTCCACGTCAATGGCGACGATCCCGAGGCGGTGACCTTCGCCTGCAAGATGGCGATCGAGTTCCGCCAGCGCTTCCACCGCGACATCGTCATCGACATGTGGTGCTATCGCCGCTTCGGCCATAATGAGGGCGACGAGCCGAGCTTCACCCAGCCGCTGATGTACGACCGCATCCGCCAGCATCCGCCGGTCAGCGAAGTCTATGGCGCGCGGCTGATCGAACAGAATGTCGTCGATCGCGCCTGGATCGACAATGCCGTCGCGCAATTCACCACCCTGCTCGAAGGCGAGTTCGAGGCCGGCGCGGCGTACAAGCCCAACAAGGCCGACTGGTTCGCCGGGCGTTGGTCGGGGCTGCACGCCCCCGCCGACCCCGAGACCGCGCGCCGCAACATCGAGACCGGGATCGAGACCAAGCGCTTCGAATCGCTCGGCCGCACGCTGACCACGGTCCCCGACAGCATCAAGATCCACAAGACGCTGGCCCGCGTGATCGACGCCAAGCGCGAGATGTTCGCCTCGGGCAAGGGCTTCGACTGGGCGACCGGCGAGGCGTTGGCGTTCGGGTCGCTGCTGCTCGAGGGTTACGGCGTCCGCCTGTCGGGCCAGGATTCGGGTCGCGGCACCTTTTCGCAGCGCCATGCCGTGTGGGTCGACCAGACCGACGAGCACAAATATCTGCCGCTCGCCCAGCTCGAACATGGCAGCTTCGAGGTGCTCGACAGCCCCTTGAGCGAATATGGCGTGCTCGGTTTCGAGTACGGTTATGCGCTCGCCGATCCCAAGACTCTGGTGCTGTGGGAGGCGCAGTTCGGCGACTTCATGAACGGCGCGCAGATCATGATCGACCAGTTCATCGCCTCGGGCGAGGCCAAGTGGCTGCGCGCCAACGGCCTGGTGATGCTGTTGCCGCACGGATATGAAGGGCAGGGGCCCGAGCACAGTTCGGCGCGCGTCGAGCGCTTCCTCCAGCTGTGCGCGCAAGACAATATGCAGGTCGCCAATTGCACCACGCCGGCGAACTATTTCCACTTGCTGCGCCGCCAGATGCACCGGCCGTTCCGCAAACCGCTGATCGTCTTCACGCCCAAGTCGCTGCTGCGTCACAAGCTCGCCGTGTCGACTGCGGCGGACTTCCAGGGCGACAGCCACTTTATGCGCATCCTGTCCGATCCGTCGGCACCGGCCGATGCCGAGGTGAAGCGGCTCGTTCTGTGCACCGGCAAGGTCGCTTACGACCTGTTCGAGGCACGCGACGCCGCCGGCGACAAGAACACCGCGGTCGTCCGCATCGAACAGCTTTATCCCTTCCCCAGCGAGCCTTTGGTCAAGCGGCTGCGCAACATGGCCAATGTCGAGGCGGTGGTCTGGGCGCAGGAAGAACCGAAGAACAATGGCGCATGGAGCTTCGTCGAGCCCTTCATCGAGGCATGCCTGGTCGAGGCCGGAAGCAAGGTGTCGCGCCCGCGCTATGCCGGCCGCGCCGCCTCCGCATCGCCCGCCACCGGTCTGATGAAGCGCCACCAGCTCGAACAGGCCGCGCTCGTCGCCGACGCGCTCGGTCACAATGTGCGCGAGGAATTCCGCCGCGCCAAAAAGGCTTGAGGTCACTCTTTCCAACGGCACCCCGGCGCAGGCCGGGGCCCAGTTGGAAAGGTCGATGTAATTTGGCGAAGCGTTCTTTCAACGATCGCGTCGCAACTGGGCCCCGGCCTTCGCCGGGGTGGAGAAAGTGAAGATGGCAACCGAAGTCAAAGTCCCCGTACTGGGCGAATCGATCACCGAAGCGACTTTGGGCGAGTGGCTCAAGCAGCCCGGCGACAAGGTCGCGCTCGACGAGCCCGTCGCCAGCCTCGAGACCGACAAGGTCTCGGTCGAAGTCGGCAGCCCCGCCGCCGGTATCATGGGCCCGCATGCCGTGCAGGTCGGCGACAACGCACAGGCCTATCTGACCGGCACCTATTATCACAGCAAGGTGTTCTCGACGACCAGCCCGTCGACGATCCGCCAGCGCAACCCGATCAACTCGACCAACGTCGTGTTGC
>NZ_JARYTI010000055.1 GCF_029911635.1 Sphingomonas sp. AR_OL41 | reverse complement strand
GGCGTGGCGCTGACCGACCTGGCGATCGGCGGGCCGGCACCGGACCGTGCGGCGCGGCTGGCCGCGGCGCGCACCGCGATCGAACGCGCGATCGCGCTCGACGGCGAGGCGCCGTCGCCGCTGATCGCCTGGTTCCAGAGCTTCACCAAGGCCGGCGAACGCGTGCCGGATGCGGCGATGCTGGGCATGGCCAAGGTCATCCGGCGCCTCCCCGCCGCGCCCGCGCCGCGGCTCTATCTTGCCGAGGAACTGCTGCGCCAGGGCAATGGCGAGATTGCGCGCCGGGTGGCGTTTACCGTGCTGTACGGCGCCTATGATTCGCCGGAAAAGACCGCAGCGGCGAGGTTGTTCCCGTCAGCCGGGGGGCCGGCAGCCGCCGGTCATTGAGGGCCGCGCATCGCGTTTCGGATGGTGACGGAATTGGAGAGCCCTTCTCCCTCTCCCCTCAATGGGGAGCATCGGGTCGGTCATGCCCCCGGCATGACCTGAACAGCGCGGGGCGCTGTTCACCCGATGCTGGTCGGGGAGAGGGGTGGCCACGGGCGATATCGTTTGGGGCACCCCCTCTCCCCGGCCCTCTCCCCCAAGGGGAAGAGGGAGAAGTGTTACCAATCGCCGTTAGCGCCCATCCACAGGCTGACCGCCGCCGCCGCCGCGGTATCGGCGCGCAGGATGCGCGGGCCGAGCGAGATGCCCACCGCGCCGGGCGTGGCGCGGATCGCGGTGCGTTCGTCGCTGTCGAAGCCGCCTTCGGGGCCGATCAGGATCGCCGCCGGGCCGGGCGCGCCGCGCATCGCATCGAGCGCGGGGGCGCCGCCGGTCTCGTCGGCGAAGAACAGCGCGCGGTCGGCGGGCCAGTCGCGCAGCAAGGCGGCGAGCTTCACCGTCTCGGCCAGCTCGGGCAGCGCGGTGCGGCCGCATTGCTCGGCGGCCTCGACCATGTGCGCGCGCAGCCGATCGGCCTTGGGGTTGTCGACCACGCTGCGCCGCGTGACGACCGGCACGACGCGCGCGACGCCGAGTTCGCAGGCCTTTTCGACCATCCAGTCGATGCGGCCCTTCTTGAGCGGCGCGGCGCAGAGCCACAGATCGGGCACCGCCTCGCGCTCGCGCAGCCGCTCGGTCACGTCGAGCATGATGTCGCGGCGGCCGACGCTGTTCGCCACGCCGAGCCATTCGCCGGTGCGGTCGTCGAACAGCTTGACCGGGTCGCCGGCCTTCAAGCGCATCACCGCGATCAGATAATGCGCCGGCGGGCCGTCGATGCGCAGCGGGCCGGGCGCGAGTTCGGTCTCGACGTAAAGCCGTGGGGTCGATTGCGGCGGCCAGGCGGGGGTGGCGGGCATGACGCGGTCCTAGCCGGTGATGCGGCGGGCGTCATCCTGTTGATCGTGTGGTTGGGGCTCGGAAGATTTTTCACGCGAAGGCGCGAAGGCGCGAAGAAGATTGGTTCACGCGGAGACGCGGAGACGCGGAGACGCGGAGGTGGTGCGTCCGTGGTGGTGTTCCGGCCTGCTCGCGAGTGGGGGATTGCTGGCGAGGTAAGCCCGTTGCGTGGCTCGCCGGCCGGCAAATGGGCCGCAAGACAATGGTCCGAATACCTTCTTTCCGCCTTCGCGCCTTCGCGTGAAATCCGATGATCACGCAGAGCCTTGAAGCGTGACCCGAATCTCCGCGTCTCCGCGTGAAAAAAGAAAATGGGTTCACACCGCGCGCGACAGTGGCGCGGCGCTTCAGCCGATACGCCACCAATGCTGCGTCTTGCAGGCGAGGCCGAACAGCATGCAGCCAGACACCAGCATCGTGTCGTGGCTGGTCGGGGTGACGGTGCCCGAGGCGCTGGTGTTGAGATCGGGGATGAACACCTTGCCCTTCCATGTGCCGTCGCCGGCGGGGCGGAAGTTGCGGAACAGCTGGTGACCGATCAGATCCTGACCGCTGCCGTTTTTGGCGTCGGCGCGCGCCTTGGGGATCGCCCAGACGACGGTGCCGCACATGCCCTGGCCGCAGCGCGCGGCGCGCAGATGGACGGTGTTGTTGGTGTTGCGCCACGTGCCTTCCCACGAGCTCGACGCGCTGGCGGCGGTCGGTTCGGCGGGCGGCGGCGCGGGCGCGGCGGCAACCAGCAGCGCGGCGGCGGCAAGCAGGCGGAAGACGGGTACGGTCACGCTGGCATCTCCATGCCCCCCGTCCCCACGGGCGATATGGAAAGCGAAGATGGCGGTTCCAAGGCGATTTGTGGCGTGAATTCCACAATCCCTATTGATGTGGTATGAATTTACCACAACGAGCGGGAGAGGGGCGATGCGCGGGCTTTTCACTGGGTTGCTGTTTGCGGGACTGGCGTTGGCCGGATGCAAGCCGGCTGCGCCAATTGATGACGTGGAGAATCCGACCTCATCGGCCCGGCATGCGCGCTATGCGGGCGTAGGCCTGTACGGCGCCGACCATGGCTGGGAACATGTCGCGGGTGCGCCAAAGCCGGCCAACAAGGCCGTGGCGACGACCGCCGATGACACGACGGTGATCGTTACCGTCGATGGCGCGACGGGCGAAATCCGCCAGTGCGGCAATTATTCCGGCCACTGCATCGCGATGAACCCGTGGCGCGCGAAGCTGGCACCCCGGCAGACCGAGCCCGTGTCGCTAAACGCGCGGCAGGATGCGACGGGCAACAGCGTCGCGGTGGAAGGGTTCGATGATAACGGGACGTCGCCTGCGGACGAGCCGGTGAAGCGCTAACGCGATACGAGAAATCTGATCCGCGAAACGCTCAGCAGCGCCATCTTATTGGCTTCCCCGGCGAAGGCCGGGGCCCAGCTGGGGGACGCTGCGCCGGGCCTTGCCGCTAACCATTTCCGTTTTCCCGACTGGGCCCCGGCCTTCGCCGGGGAAGTGGGGAGAGAAGTGGCGAACTGGCGCAAATTTTCCGGAGCACTCGAGGCGCGGTTTGCCGGCTTGCGACATTGTGGCACAGCGCCATGATGACCACGCCCGCCGAGATCGTCCCCGATACCCAGCATCGCGGCCTTGTCGGCGCGTTGCCGCCGGGCTTGCGCGCCTTTGCCTTGCTGGCGCGGTTCGATCGGCCGATCGGCTGGTGGTTGCTGTTCTGGCCCGGCGCCTGGGGCGTGGCGCTGGCCGGCGGGGCGATCGAGCGCTGGCGGCTGATCCTGTGGCTGCTGCTCGGCGCGATCGCGATGCGCGGCGCGGGGTGCGTCTATAACGACATCGTCGACCGCGATCTCGACCGGCAGGTCGCGCGGACGCGCAGCCGGCCGCTGGCGAGCGGTGCGGTGTCGCTGCGCGCGGCGTGGGTGTGGCTGGTGCTGCTGTGCCTGGTCGGGCTGGTCGTGCTGCTCCAGCTGCGCGTTTATGCCGCGATCGTCGCGCTCGCCAGCCTCGCGCCGGTCGCCGCCTATCCCTTCATGAAGCGCATCACCTGGTGGCCGCAGGCGTGGCTCGGCATCGTTTTTTCGTGGGCGGCGCTGGTCGGCTGGGCGGAAGTGTGGGGCAGCCTCGCCGCGCCGGGGTTGCTGCTTTATGCCGGCAGCATGTGCTGGGTGGTCGGTTACGACACGATCTATGCACTGCAGGACCGCGAGGACGATGCGATGATCGGCGTGCGGTCCTCGGCACTGCGCATGGGCACGCGGGTGCGCGAGGGCGTCGCGGCCTTTTACGGCGCGGCGCTGCTGCTGTGGGGCGGGGCGATCTGGCTGGTGCGGCCGGTTCCGCTGGCGTTGCTCGCCTTGCTGCCGATCGCGGGGCATCTCGCGCTGCAGGTGGTGCAGATCGACGCGGCGGACGGCGACAAGGCGCTGGCGCTGTTCCGCTCGAACCGCTTTGCGGGGTTGCTGATGTTTCTCGCCTGTGTGGTGGTGGGGACGGCGATCTGATCCTGCTGGCGGTTCGCGTGGGGCGTTATTGTTCACGCGAAGGCGCGAAGGCGCGAAGCTAAAAGAAGATTTGTTCGCGCAGAGGCGCAGAGGCGCGGAGAGAAGGATTTTCCTTCGCGGCATCGCGCCTTCGCGACTTCGCGTGATCGTCCTTCTTGCGCTGGCGCGCGCTCTGGCGAGCGACGGACAGCCCACGCAATCAATCTCTGCGCCTCTGCGCCTCTGCGCGAACCATTTTTCTGCTGGTGCGCCAAAGCGTCGCGGCCTTTGATGTAGCTCAAGCGAAGGCGCGAAGAAGATTTGTTCACGCGGAGACGCGGAGACGCGGAAGAGATTGGCTTTGCGCCTTCGCGCCTTCGCGTGAACAATCTCTCTTTTGCAGCGGGTTCCGGTTCGGCTGGATGAGACACCTCCGCGTCTCCGCGTCTCCGCGTGAACCAATCTTTCTGCTGTCGCGCGCGCCGGCGACGCCCGTTGCCCCAATAGGGAGAGGGATTGTCGCTTTGGCCTTCCGCCCCTAAGTCGCGGGCATGCTGACCAACCAAGAGGCGCAGGAACGCGCCGCCGATATCGTGGCGCGTGCGGTTGCCGCCGGTGCCGACACCGCCGACGCGGTCTATGCCGCCGATACCTCGCTGGAGGTGTCGATCCGGCTCGGTGCGCTGGAGGATGTCGGGCGTTCCGAAAGCGCCGAGCTCGGCCTGCGCGTCTTCGTCGGGCGGCGCTCGGCGAGCGTGTCGTCGTCCGATCTGTCGCACGAGGCGATGACCGCCCTGGTCGAGCGCGCCGTGGCGATGGCGCGCGAGGCGCCCGAGGATGCCTGGGCCGGACTCGCGCCGGAGGACCGCTTGCTGAAGGGCGCGCCGCCGCAGCTCGACCTCGATGACGGCGGCGTCGTTGCGCCGGAAGAGCTCAAGGCCGCCGCGCTCGCCGCCGAGGATGCCGCGCGGGCGGTTGCCGGGGTGACCAACAGCGAGGGCGGCGGGGCCAGCGCGCAACGCTCGCAATGGGCGATCGCGACCAGCCATGGCTTTGCCGCTTGTTATGCCGCGACCAGCTATGGCGTCTCGGCCAGCGTGCTTGCCGGTGAGGGCGGCGCGATGGTGCGCGATTATGATTATCACAGCGCGCGCCACCGCAAGGCGCTGGAAGATCCCGTCTCGATCGGCCGCCGCGCCGGCGAGCGTGCCGTGGCGCGCGTCAATCCCGGGCGGATGGCGAGCGGCGCGGTGCCGGTAATCCTCGATCCGCGCGCCGGGTCGAGCCTGCTCGGCCATCTGATCGGCGCGATCGGCGGCCAGGCGATCACGCGCAAGACCAGCTTCCTGCTCGATGCGCTCGGCACGCGGGTGTTCGCGGCGGGCGTCAATGTCGGCGACGATCCGCACCGCCCGCACGGGCTGCGCTCGCGCCCGTTCGACGGCGAGGGGCTGCCGGTGTCGCCGACCGCGATCATCGCCGACGGCATGCTCGAAACCTGGCTGCTCGACAGCGCCTCGGCGCGGCAGCTCGGGTTGGAGCCGACCGGCCATGCCGCGCGCGGCGTCAACGGCGCGCCGGGCGTGTCGACCAGCAACCTCTATATGGCCGCCGGCGTGGTGCCGCCCGAGACGCTGATCGGCGACATCCAGAACGGCGTCTATGTCACCGAGCTGATCGGCATGGGCGTCAACGGCGTGACCGGCGATTACAGCCGCGGCGCGGCGGGCTTCCGCATCGAGGGCGGCGAGATCACCGGCCCGGTCGCAGAGTTCACCATCGCGGGCAACCTCAAGGACATGTTCCTCGCGCTGACCCCGGCCAACGACCTGGTGTTCCGCTACGGCACCAACGTCCCGACGCTCCGCATCGACGGCATGACGGTGGCGAGTGGCTGACAGGCGTTTTTGCGATGCGCTGAAGGCGCATCGAGCGGTGCCAGCCCGCTCCCCCACCCGACCTCCCAACAGAGTATCCTGACATGGGAGGTCGGGTGGGGGAGCGGGCTGGCACCGCAACTCGAGAATTAGCCGACGCTGTTGCGCGCATCGCCGCCGAGGCGGGGGCGGTGGCGCTGGCGCAGTGGGACGGCGACTTTGCACGGTGGGAGAAATCGCCCGGCAATCCGGTCTGCGCGGTCGATCTCGAACTCGATGCGTTGCTGCGCGAACGGCTCGAGGCACTGCTGCCCGAGGCGGGCTGGCTGTCGGAAGAAACGATTGATGCGCCGGCGCGGCTCGCCGGAAGGTTGTTGTGGGTGGTCGATCCGATCGACGGCACGCGCGACTATCTGCGGCGGCGGCCCGGCTGGGCGGTGTCGGTCGCGCTGGTCGAGGACGGGCAGCCGGTGTTCGGCGTGCTCGACGCGCCGGCGCGCGGCGAGGTGTGGCGCGCCGAGGCGGGGCAGGGCGCGACCCGCAACGGCGTGCCGATCCGCGTCGCGGCCCGCAGCATATTCGCCGGCGCGCGCGTGCCGAGCGACGGCCTGCCGAAAGCCGACCGCGACCTGGTCGCGGTGGACAAGCCGAATTCGATCGCGCTCAGGATCGCGATGGTCGCCGCGGGCGAGGCAGATCTCGTCGCGACCTTGCGCTGGGGTTATGAATGGGACGTCGCCGCCGCGGTGCTGATCGCGCGCGAGGCGGGGGCGGTGACGAGCGACGCGTTCGGCGAACCGCTCGATTTCAACACGCCGACCGCGCAGGCCTTTGGCGTGCTGGTAACCGCGCCGGGGATTCACCCGGCGGCGGTGGACCGGCTCAGGGAGCGGGCGCTGGCGTTGCGGTAGCCGGTGGCGGAGAATCGTTGGGCAGGACGTAGCGCATGGACAGATCGTAGCTGCTTTGCACCGGCTGGCCTGCGTCGTTCTTGGCGGGCTTGAAATGAACCTTGGTCAGCGCCTTTTCACATGCATCGGCATCAAGCGAGGGTGAGCCGCTGCTTGTCGTGACGGCGCAGCCGGTCACCGCCCCTTCCGTCGATATGATGAGATGCATCACGACGCGCCCTTGCTGGCCCAGTCGCAGCGCCTCGGCAGGATAGCCTTCCGGACCGTAATAGCGCCCCGGCTTCTTGTCCTCGGCATGAGCGCAAGTGACACCGGTGACACACAACAAGATGGCGTTGCCGATCAATGAGAGGTGTCGTTTCATCGTGGCATTCTCCTTTGTCGACGCCTCGTGCGCAAGGTGGGTGCGGTGACGCGCGACGCGATCGGGGAACCGCTCGCTTTCAACACGCCGACCGCGCAGGCCTTCGGCGTGCTGGTGACTGCGCCGGGCATGAACCAGGCGGCGGTGGCGCGGCTCGGGGAGCGGGCGCTGGCGTTGCGGTAACGGCGTCACGGAGGCGTGAGCTGATCAGCGCGGGGGGATGGGAACTTTCCTGCTTGAGATCAAACGGTCGATGATGACCTCGTTGGTGTAGCTGCCGAGGTGGCCGTAATAAAACAGGCAGAGCGATCTGCGCCCGATGAACTCCACAACGGCCGCCTGTGGACCACTGCCGTCGCCGGTCTTAACATCCGACGTGTAAACGGAGCTTCGCTCAATCCATGTCGATTCGTCGATCCACATGCTGTCAGCGAATTTCACCGCGCCGGGAAAGAACTTCGAGCGCTCGAAGGCGGTGAGCCAGAGACCGCTCATTTTCATCGGAGACGAGAACGGGAAGCATCGTGTTTCTTCGATGACACCCTTGCTGCCACTTCTGTCGCCGCCCATGCACCGATCGACGAACGCTTTTTCATTGGTCAGCGCGGCGCACTGTTCGGCGGTGCGGCTTTCATCCCGACAACTGCCCAGTAAGATTGCCGTGAAAAGCACGGAATATTTGATGTGATTCATGCGATCCGCGTCGCAGAGTCGCGATGCGGGCGCAACGCGGGGAACTGTCCGTGCGCAATCCCTGTCTGCCTCGGCGAGGAGATGTCGCGTCGCGGCCGGGTGGAGAATACCCCACCCGGCCAGTGCGCCTCAGAACCCCGCCGCGAAGTCAGGAACCATTGGCGCGGGGCGATCGGATAGGCGGAGTAGCTGTTGGTCGCCGAGCCGACCGAGATGGTCGACACACCGTGGATGTCGGCGAGGTTGGTGACATTGAGGCTGATCTCGGCCTTGCGCAGCGGGCCGGCTGCCTCGGGCAGATGCGCGGCGATCCGCAGCGAGGTCAGGAAATAGGACGCGACGCTGGTATCGTTGGTGAAGGTGGCGAAGCGCTTGCCGACATAATCGCCGACCAGTTGCGCATCGAACGGGCCGATCGCGAGCGACGCCACCGTCTTGTTCATCCATTTCGGCGAGCCCGGGATCTGCTTGCCGCAGGTCGGCACCGTGCCTGCGGTCACGGTGAAGCCGCCGATGCAGGTGCCGGTCGCGGCGCCGATGCCGCTCGCGGTCGAGGCATAGTCGCTCTTGTAGGTCGATGTGTTGTACGACAGCGCATTGTATAGCGAGAAGGCGCGGCCGAGGCGCACGGTGAAGGCGGCATCGATGCCGTCGGTATGGACGTCGCCGACATTGACCAGCACCGAGGTGCCGCCGGTGATCGCGCCGCCGGCAATGCCGCCCGGGTTGGTCGGGATGCCGAGCTGGCGGTTGTTGAACACGACATGGTAATAGTTGAGCTGCGCCTCGAAGCCGCTGATCACGCCGCCCGAAAAGCTGCGTTTGGTGCGCAGCCCCGCCTCATAGGTCCAGCTCGACTCGGGCTTGCCCTGGTCGGCGAAGGCGTCGAACGCGGCCTGGCTGCCGGTGAACCAGGGCGATATTGGCTGGCATGAGATGAAAATTATTTTATCATTTTCGATAATAACAATTTTATCGGCGTGTAGTAGCGATGGATACAAGGATGCAGGAATTTCACCGGTATCCGCACGTGCGCTCAACGCGAATTCCAGTTATTATAACGGGAAGCCGATTTACGTTTCAGGTTATCTCAATACGGTCGGCCATCACTGGGAGTTCGGGATCACTGATCGCCGGCATTATCGTGATGTCGAATGCCTGAATATCGACGATAGCGACTTTCTTGCCGCGCACCGTAAACAATTCGACCGAAAACATGTTACGCTGAGAGGCGTCTTTCGTGAGGGTGCATGGGCTGGCGCCTGGGCCGCCTGTGACAATGGCAACGGTATCGAGATCGACGAAGCCGATCTGAAGGCGCGATACGGGGCGTTTATCCGTGCCGCGGGGCGCTGACTTTGAAGGGCTATAGCGGGTGCTCGAGGCAGGGAATCCGTGCCAGGGGAAGCCTCACTGGCTGACCGGGCAGCGGCCGCTACAGCGCCTGGTGTCCTGACATCCGTTCCCGCTGGATCGCGGCCATTGTCGCTGTTGCGTGCGCCGTTATGGCTCTGCACAATGCAAGCGGTCGACGAATTCAGCCTGCTAAAGTTGTCGTGTCGGGCTTTCCTTTTGGCTCCGGTGCATCGTTCGAATTGTCAGCGCCCTCCAACGCCACGCCGCACGCGCCATGATGTCGTTCCGATCAGGTCACAACCACATAATGGGCGATCTTGACCGAATGAATCTCGCCGGGAGCCTCCGCGTCATTGGAATATTGCGCGGTGATGCTAACTTCGACGCCGCTGAGGGACAGTGCATAGCAGGTCTCTCCGTCCTTCGCGTCGCAGCTGTTGACCCAGATCAAGCCCGCCAGATCCGTACTTTCCGCCATCATTTCCTGACATGTCTTGTGCGGCGTGATCCACTCATTGTCGCAATCGGTAATCTGAAGTTTGCCGTCCTTGACCAGCGCAGCAGCCTTTTCCAGCAATAGCGTCGCCTCCATTGCTTCACCCGCATCCTTGGCCTCGAACCATGGCTGTTCCTTGCCGGTATCGAGCCGGGCGCAGCGTTGGTCGGTGATACGGTAGGCTTTCTGCTCGGCTACTGCCTGTGATGGTGGTTTCAAGAACCGCAAGCGGGGGGTTGCGGAAACGGCGTAGGGCAGGCGGCGCGCGCCACGGCCACCGCGATACCAGACAATGAGCTCATCGCGACGGCATAGCCCGGCATAGCCGCTCGCAACGGGCGTGGTGCTGATCGCCGCACCGGCGACGTCGACCCGCATGCCGCGGCGGATCTTGCGCGGCGTTTGCAGGATCGAGAGCAGATCGCGCTTCACCACGCGGTCTCGCGCGTCGGGCGACAGTGCTTCCATTTGCCGTGATGTCAGGCCGCGGCGTGCGACCGGTGCGGCCTCGGCGACCGGCGCGACGATCAACGCCATGATCGCGATGGTGATCAGTCCGCGTACGCTCATCGTCGATCTCCCCTTCCGCCGCGTTGGCATGTTCAGCTCCGCTGGTCCGATAGCTGGACCGTCGTCTGACCTGGCGCCGGCGCCGCGCATTCCGGGCCACCTGAACATCGCGTTATATTCCCGCTTTGTTCTATCTTCCATCGTCGCCCGTCGCAATAGGCGCGCATCGGACTCACCGCCAAAAGCTCGGCCGCGTCCTTGCCGACCGCAAAGTTTGCGCCTGCGCTTCGCCCGCCATTGCGACGAGGCGGCGCACGCCCTAGCCTGCGGCGATGAACAAGCCGCTCCTGCTCGCCGCCGCCGCGTTCGTCGCGCTTTCCTCAACCCCCGTTTTGGCCAAGGGCGCCGCGCCCGGCACCGACTATGCCGCCCGCGTCGCGCGCGTCCTCAAGGACACGCCGCTGATCGATGGCCATAACGACTGGGCCGAGACGCTGGCCGACCGCGCGGGCGACAAGCGCTGGACGATCGACCTGCGGCGCCTGCCGGGCAGCGGCGAGGAGCGCTACAACACCGATATCGAGCGGCTGCGCAAGGGCGGCGTCGGCGGACAGTTCTGGTCGGTCTATGTCCCCGCAGACCTGCCGCCGCTCGAACAGGTCAAGGCGACGCTCGACCAGATCGACCTCGTCCGCGACATCGTCGCGCGTTATCCCGAGACGTTCGAACTGGCGCGCACTGCCGCCGATGTGCGCCGCATCCACAAGGCCGGGCGGATCGCCTCGATGATGGGGGTCGAGGGCGGCGGGCAGATCGCCGGCGATCTGTCGGTGCTGCGCGCCTATCAGGGGCTCGGCGCGGGGTATCTCACGCTGACGCATGCCCTGACGATCGACTGGGCGGATTCGGCGACCGACAATCCCAAGCATGGCGGGCTGACGGCGTTCGGCGAGGCGGTGGTGCATGAGCTCAACCGCATCGGCATGCTGGTCGACCTCAGCCATGTCAGCGAGGATACGATGCGCGACGCGCTGCGCGTGACCAAGGCACCGGTGATCTTCTCGCATTCGAGCGCGCGCGCGCTCGACGATCATCCGCGCAACGTGTCCGACGACGTGCTCAGGCTGGTTGCGGCGAATGGCGGCGTGGTGATGGTCAATTACGCGCCCAATTATGTGTCGGAGGCCATCCGCCACTGGTCGGCCGATCGCGCGGCGGAGCGTGCGCGGCTCAACACGCCGCCTTATGGCGGCCTGTTGATCGGCCAGCCCGAAAAGGCCGAGGCGGCGATGAAGCAATGGGAGGCGGACCATCCGCGCCCGGTGGTGACGCTGGCGATGGTCGCCGACCATATCGACCATATCGCCAAGGTGGCGGGGGTCGACCATGTCGGGCTCGGCTCGGATTTCGACGGGGTCGGCAACGAGCTGCCGCAGGGGCTGGAGAATGTCGACACCTATCCCGCGCTGCTCGCCGAGATGATGCGGCGCGGCTGGAGCGACGCCGATGTGGCGAAGCTCGCCGGCGGCAACGTCTTGCGGGTCATGGAACGGGCCGAGGCGGTGGCGGCGTCGATGAAGGCCGAGCTGCCCGCGACGGCGACTGTCGCGGGGTTGGACAAGCCTGCCGCGAAATAGCCGCTTTGGTCCACGCGAAGGCGCGAAGGCGCCAAGCAGTCGCGTACAGCCGCGATCGCACCGTCCGTGACCAGGTCAAAATGATTTGTTCGCGCGGAGGCGCGGAGAGTTTCGCCTCGGTCCGGCGTCCCGCGCTATCATGAACCCGCGTGCAGCGAGTGATGAGGTCGATTGGCTGACGCCGCAGTCGCGGCGGGCGCGACTGCGGCGTCTCCGCGTGAAAAAATCACCTTCTTCTGGCGAGGACGGTGCCGCGAAAGCAACGGCTCGCTTATGTGGTCGCGCATGCTCTCGCACTGCGTACAATCTCTTCGCGCCTTTGCGCCTTCGCGTGAATCGATAACGGGCGAGAAGAAGAATTTGTTCGCGCGGAGAGTTTCACCTCGGGCTGGCGCCCCGCGCCATTACGAATCAGGTGCAGCGGGCGAAGAGGTAAATTGGCTGACGCCGACGTCGCGGCGGGCGGAACACCTCCGCGCCTCCGCGTGAACAAATCATCTTCTTCTGGCGAGGATGGCGCCGCAAACCTACGACGTGTCCGGTGGCGCTGCCCTCCCCCAACCCCTCCCAAAGGGAGGGGAGTTTAAGACGCTACCCCGTCGTCGCGGTATTTGATCTCCAGAAACCGCCCGCGCGTCGCGAGGCCGTCGAGGTCGCCTTGCGCCAGCTTCACGGTCATCTCGGCGATTTCCTCATCGATCACGCGCAGGCCGTCGGCGAGTTCGGTGTCGGGCGACTTGCCGTTGCGTTCCACCTTGCGCAGCGGCTCGGGGACGCGGGCATAGCCCTTGAGGAATTCGGGCAGCTGTTCGCCGACCAGCTTGCGCACCTCGACCGCCGCCGGATCGTCCTCGCCCAGCGTCGCAAGCTGCGGCGCAAGCGTGTCGAGCTTCACGCCGATGCCGTCGAGCAAGGTCCGCGCCGGCGCCGGCAGTGCCGGGCGCTGCGTGTCGAGCCAGCGCGCGGTCTGTGCCGGCAGCGCCTTGAGCGGCGTTTCGCGCAGCCGTTCCGGCGTCGGCTCGGGGCCGACCGGCATCGCCGCGAAGAACAGGGTGGCGAGCAGCAGCATCACGATGACGGCGGTAAAGCCGAGGATGCCGAGCGGCACGAACAGCCCGATCGCCACCGCCGCGGCGATGATCACGCCATCGGCCAGCACCACGCGCGTCAGCCGGGCACCGGCCTCGCCGACACGCGCGCGCTGGCGGGCGCCGACGCGGCGCTCGTCGGCCACGCGATTGAGCAATTCGCCGGCGCGGGCGACCGCGCGATCGACTTCGCTCATGTCACACCGACTCCAGCTTGAACTGGTCGGTCGCGGCCTTGCCGGCATTCTGCGCCTGGCCCTCGGCACGGGCGATATAGCCCTTCGACTTCTCGACCTCGGTCGACAGCGTGCCGACCGTGGTCTTCATTGAATCGAGCGCCTTCAGCTTGAACACGTCGATCGCGTCCATCGTGTCGTAGATGTTCTGGAAGGCGCGCTGCAGCACCTCGACCGGGATGGTCGCGCTGGCGGCCTGTTCGTGGATCGCCGCGCTCTGGCTCTTGAGCAGCTTACCGGTCGAATCGATCAGCCCCGCCGTGGTGGTGTTGAGCGCGGTGACCTGGTCGAGCACCAGCTTCTGGTTCGACAGCGCCTGCGCCACGGTGACGGCGGTGCGCAGCGCGGCGACGGTGGTGGTCGAGGCGCGATCGACGCCCTTGACCAGCTCGACATTGTTCTTCTTGACGAGATCGAGCGCGAGATAGCCCTGCACCGTCACCGCCATTTGCGTCAGCAGGTCCTGCGTGCGCTGGCGGACATAGAACAACGCGGTCTCGCGCAGCGCCTTGGCCTTGGCCGGGTCGCTATGGTCGAGCTCGTTGGCCTTGTCCTCGATCTTCCCATCCATCGTCTTGGACAGCACGATCATCTGTTCGAGCTTGCCCATCGAGGTCCACAGATTGGCGCGCTCGACGTCGATCGCGGCATTGTCCATCAACAGCTCGTCCTTGCCGCGCCCGAGCGCCTTGAGGATCGAATTGATGTGCGACTGCGACGATTTATACTTGTCGAAATAACCGGTGATCTTGTTGCCGAAGATCTTGTCGAAAAAACCGCGCGAGGTCAGCGCGCCCGACGGATCGAGCTTCTCGACCGTGCGGCGCAACTCGATCAGGTCGGCGCCGACGCCGCCCTCCTGGTCCATCGCCTTGACCGGGCGATCGAGGAAACGGTTCGACTGGCCGGCGGCGTCGCGGATCTCCTTCTGGCCCATCGCGGCGATGGCATCGACGCGCTTGCCGAATTCGGGGCTGTTGACGTCCTGCGCGACGAGGTCGTCGACGAAGCTGTCGACCTTGGCCTCGAGCTGGGTGCGCGTGCCGGCATCGACCGGCACCAGGCCGACCGCCTGGGTCTGCGTCACCACGGGCACGGGCTCGGGCGGGGTGAGCACCAAAGGTGCCTCGGTCGGGGCAGTCATCGTCTCAGGCGTCGTGGCCATGCCGGTCTCCGTGCGGTGCGCGAGCTACGAGTCTAGTGCACTCGCGCGCCGGTTCAAGTGTGTCATTCATGTAATACGGTTGGTGGCGGGGCGCCAGTGCTTGTTTCGCGTGGCCACAACGCAGGCGTCCAACACTTTCGTCACCCCGGACTTGTTCCGGGGCCCACCGTTCCGCGAGAGTAGAGGCCGGTTGTTGCTCGGCACGGTGGATGCCGGAACAAGCCCGGCATGACGGGGAGGGAGGGGAGGGAGCGGTGGGCCACACCCACCGTCGACTGGTTCCGGGATTCGCCGACGACGCATTGACGCGAATTGCGCTGTCGCTTGGCGGCAGCGTGCGGCATGTCTGGCGGCGTGACGCAATCCCCACCCCCCGACGCCGAGCGGCGGTTTTTTGGACCGCCCGACGATCAGGCGATCCTGCCGTGGTACGATGGCGCCTACAGCCGCGCTTTCATCGCTCTGCATCCCTTCTTCGCCGTCGAAGGTCTCGATCCGGCGACCTGCGTCGATGGGCCGCTGGTTCTCGACGCAGATGACAGTCCTCAAAATCTCGGGCTGATCGAATGGTTGGATCGTGAAAATGCCCGGCAACGGGTCGGGAAGGAACTGGACGAGGATGCGGTCGATGACATCGCCAAGCTATTTGGGTCAACGATCGCGTGGCAAGCCATGGCCGCACGCGCCGACATCGCCGATCATCGCGGGCTCAATCGGGCGCTGCGCACCGGCATCGGCGGGTTGAGAGCGGAATTGGCCGACCATCCCGCCGAGGCGCGTCTACGCCTTTGCTGTGTGCGCGACCGGATATTTCGTCCAGCCACAGGGGTGTTGCCGCCGCCAATGGAGCGCGGATTGGTCGATCTCTTCCGCCGCGCGCGGCTTGACGAGATCGTCATGGGCGATGAGTTCGGCGATCAGGAGCATGTCGTCGATGTGGCTGCGCTCGATATGCCCACTTCATGGCGCACATCGTCGCTACCGATACCCTTTCCACGCCGCCTTTTTGCGCGCGACGGGTCGCTGCTTGTATCAGTCCATTGGGACAGCTTTTTCACCATCATTCTGGGTACCGAAGAGCGATTGTCGGGCGTGGGAATCGACGCGTTGTTCGAGGGATTCTGGGCCTCGGTCGAGACATCGATCGGCTGGCTCTTCCAGCCCGCGATCCCGCTGGCGCGATGATCCTGCGCCAAGCGACGGCCGAGCGAAAATTGCCTCTGTCCCAACGCCGCGCAGCACGGCATGTAAGAGTCATGACCCTATCCCCTCCGCGCCGCGCGCTGCTCCTCGCCCTCGCTCTCCTCACTTCGACCGCCGCCACGGCGAAAACCGTGGTGGTCAGCGCCGACCATATGATCGACGTGCTCGCCGGCAAGCGCGTCGACAATGTCCAGGTGACGGTGGTCGACGGCCGCATCACGACGGTCGGCCACCGCGGCGATGCCGTGCCGGCCGGGGCGGAGACGATCGATCTTGGCACGCGCACCCTGCTGCCCGGCCTGATCGACATGCACGTCCACCTGACCAGCGACCCGCATCTCAGCGGTTACCGTGCCCTCGAATTCACCGACAACCTCGCCACCGTGATCGGCGTGGCCAATGCGCGCAAGACGGTCGAGGCCGGTTTCACCACGGTGCGCAATGTCGGCTCGGGCAATTTCGACGATGTTGCGCTGAAGCAGGGCATCGAGGGCGGCTACATTCCCGGCCCGCGCATCGTCCCCGCGACTTATGCGCTGGGCGTGACCGGCGGGCATTGCGACGCGACCGAATTCCCGCCCTCGGTCACCGTGCCGCACCCGCAGATCGCCAATTCGCCGGCCGAGTTCCGCGCGCTGGTGCGCTGGATCCGCAAATATGGCGCACAGGTCGTCAAGGTCTGCATGACCGGCGGCGTGCTCTCCAAGACCGACTCGGTCGGCGCGCAGCAATTGAGCTATGACGAGATCAAGGCGATCGTCGACGAGGCGCATATGCTCGGCATGAAGGTCGCAGTCCACGCGCACGGCACCGACGGCATCAACACCGCTTTGCGCGCCGGGGTCGACACGATCGAGCATGCCAGCCTCGCCGATGCCGAATCCTTCCGCCTCGCCAAGGCGAGCGGGGCATGGTTCGACATGGATATCTATGACGACGATTATATCCTCGCCGAGGGCGCGAAGAACGGCGTGTTCCAGGAAAGCCTCGACAAGGAGCGCGCGATCGGCCGGTTGCAGCGCGAGACCTTCCGCGCGGCGCATGCCGCCGGCGTGAAGATGCTGTTCGGCACCGATGCCGGGGTCTATCCCAATGGCGACAATGCGCTGCAATTCGCGACGATGGTTGAGTGGGGCATGACGCCGATCGAGGCGATCCAGGCCGCGACGCGCAGCGCCGCCGAGGCGCTGGGCAAGACCGGCGATGTCGGCGCGATCGCCCCGGGCCGCTATGGCGACCTGATCGCGGTCGATGGCGACCCGCTCGCCGATGTCCGCACGTTGCAGCGCGTGGCGTTCGTGATGAAGGGCGGCGCGGTGGTGAAGCCGGCGAAGTAGCCGCGGGCGCAACCCATTTCGGGGACACAATACTAAATTCAGGCGAGCGCTGGCACGCGACGGCCGGTCGCAAAGAATTTAGTATTGTGTCCCCGAAATACTTTTCCCGAAATACTTTTGTGTTCTTGAAATACTGTTGACGAAGGTTGCAGCGTAATCCTTTCACTTCCCCGGCGAAGGCAATGAAAGATGGGGCTAACGCGCGTCGCGCTTTGGCTTCCGCGCCGTCAGGCCATCCCAAGCAACGCCAGCGTCCGCGCATCCGGCGCACTGCACCAGCGGACGATCGCCGCATCGAGCGACGCCGACGACCGCACCGCCGCGAACAGCGTCAGCGACGAACACAGCTTCATCGCATCGACATCGCCGAACACCCCGCGTGCCGTCGCATCGGGCGGCAGCGCGGCCAGTGCTGCGACGCAGGCCGCATAACGCGGACCGAGCAGGGGATGGTCGAGATAGGCCCGCGCCTCGTCCAAAGAGCTTATCGCGTAACGCTGCGCCATCGGGCTCGATCCCAGCCCGGCAAACTGCGGAAAGACGAACCACATCCAGTGGCTGCGCTTCTGCCCGGCGCTCAGTTCGGCCAGCGCGCGGTCATAGCTTCCCGCCTGCGCGGCGACGAAGCGGTTCAGGTCGAAGCGATCCGCCACCCGCCCGCGCTACCGCCGCCGCTTCGGCCCATTTTTGTGGCGCAGCGCGTCGGGCTCGGGCAGGTCGTCGAGCAGCAGGTAACCGCGCTGCTTCTGGTCGAGGATGGCGAAGCGCCGCGCCGCCGCGGCATGGAGTTCGCGGCGGTCGATCGTCCCGGTGAGATTGGTGTCCATCGCGGTGAGCGGCTCGGGGATCGCGATCAGCTCGTAGCGCGAGGCGCCGCCTTCGGGGACGTAGAGTTGCTGGGCGCGCGGCGTGTCGCTGCTCGGCTCCTCCTGGCCGCCCTCCTGCCCGCCTGCGGCATCGTCGCCATGATAGCCGCCCGCGCCGCCGACGCCGCCAAAGCTGCCGAATCCGCCGCCGCCCTGGCCGCCACGGTGATGCCCGCCGCCGCCCGGCCGCCCGCCATGGCGTCCGCCTTCGCCGAAGCCGCCGCTGGCAAAACCGCCGCCGCGCAGCTCGGGCACCATCCGTTCGTAACGCTCGATCTCGTCGGAGCGCAGCGTGCCGTCATGGTCGGTGTCGAGCGAGTCGAAGAACCGATCGAAGTCCCAGGTGAATTCGGTCAGGTCGACGCGCCCGTCATGATTATGGTCGGCGCCGGCAAACCAGGTCGCCAGCGGATAGGGCGCATCCATCGGCGCGCGGAACGGCTCGCCCGATGGCGCGATGAACAACCGCGTCGGCGCCGCGCGTGGCGGGGGCGCGTCCTGCGCCAGCACCGCGACGGGCATCAGGATCGACAGCAGCGGCAGAAAACGCATGGCAAGGTCCTTGCAACCAGAAATGTGCAGGCGGCGCCCCGCGCGGGAGGAAGACACGGACGACGCCCGAAAGGGTAACGATCGTCATCCGTGCCCGAACGCCACCCTAGGCGCGCCAGGCTGACGCGAACATGACGATCTTATGGCGTGGGCGTGAAGGCAAGCGCGAACTTGACAATGAGATATTTCTCACATATAGAAGGCGACGCTCGCATGTCGCCCGATTCCTCCCGCTCCGGCGAAACGCCGCACCTCATCGCTCTGGTGGCGTTACGCGCGGCATGCGAGCACGCCATGGCCGATGCCGCGCGCGGCGCCCTGTTCGACGGCTTGGCGGGGATGCGGTTGTGCAACGCCGCCTATGATGTGTTCGAGTGCGACGCGCTCTACGACATGGCCGGCGAGATCGCCGCGCCGATGGGCCTGGCGGCGGATGGCTCGCTTGTCCTGCATCTCGCCGATCGCTGCCACCGCGACGCGGTTGCCCGGGGCGACGTCACCGCTTAGAGCAGGATGTCTTTTACCTTAACCCGTTCGTTTCGAGCGAAGTCGAGAAACGGCAACAGGCGCTACGCCAGGTTTCTCGACTTCGCTCGAAACGAACGGACGGGGATGATTCCGACCGTGTTTATCCCACTCTTATGCAGCGGGCGCGGTCGCGGTCACCCCTGCTACGAACCCGCGAGAGAGTGACCCGTCATGGCCTATTGGTTGCTGCGATCCGAGCCCGACACCTATGGCTGGGACGATCTGGTGCGCGACGGCACGACCGAATGGGACGGCGTGCGCAACTATACCGCGCGCAATTTTCTGAAAGACATGGCGGTCGGCGACCGCGCGATCTTCTACCACAGCAACACCGAAAAAGCCGCGGTCGGCGTGATGGAAATCACCCGCGCCTGGCGCCCCGACGGCGACAAGGATCAATGGGCCAGCGTCGCGGTGAAGGCCGTCGAGAAGCTCCCCCGCCCGGTGACGCTCGCGCAATTGAAGGCCGAACCGCGCCTCGCCAAACTCGAGGTGTTGCGCCAGAGCCGCCTGTCGGTGACCCCGGTGCGCGACGACGAATGGGCGGTGGTGATGGAGCTGGCGGGGGTTTGAGTTGCTTTCGGGGCGGAGGGCAGCCCAGATACCATTTCGGGGACACAATACTAAATTCAGTCGAGCGCTAGCATGCGGCGGCCGATCGCGAAGAATTTAGTATTGTGTCCCCGAAATACCGTGTCCCCGAAATACCCAGCATGACGGAATGGCGAGATCGCGCCGACACCCTAACCGTCACCCCGGACTTGTTCCGGGGGCCACCGTGCCGCGCAATCAGCCTGTGCGACGCCTGCGCCACCTTGGTCTTCGAGCGAGCTTGCGTTCCCCCGAACACAAGCTTGGCTTGCCGGGGGCAAGCCAAAGCTCGAACACGGAACGAGTCCGGCATGACGGAAGCAGGTGGCGTCACGAAAACACCGCCCCCAACACCTCCGTCGACACCGGCGCCGGATAGCGCGGATCATGCCCGTAGTCATTCTCGCCATCGGTGCCGCGCGCAAAGGCCAGCGGTACCCAGTAAAACAGCCCGACCAACGGAATGAGCGTGAACAGATAGCCGGTCCACGGCACATTGCGGTCATGCAGCCGCCGGATCGAGACCGACACATGGCCGATCACGAACAGCAGCAGGAACAGCCCGCCCTCGCCGAGAATCACGATCGCCACGATCGGCCCGGCACCGGCGGGCTGACCGAAAAAGGCGAAGCCCAGCGCCGCGCCGACCCCGGTCAGGATCGTCGTCAGCAAATACAGCGCGACGATGCCGGCGTGGAACAGCGCATATTCGCGCCGCGACGCCCGCCCGCGAAAATCGAACAAATGCCGCCACGGGCGGACCAGCGGATTCATCGCCGCCGCCGCGCCGCCGCCGGCATCACGAGAAGACCGATCCCAGCGCCTCGACCGAATCCTGCTCGGGCTGGCGCGGGTCGGGGCCGTAATCATTCTCCCAATCGTCGCCGCGCGTGAAGACGAGCATCAGCCAGAAGATGAAGCCGATGAACGGGATGAAGGTCATCAGATATTTGATGCCCGGCTCGCCATGATCGTGCAGCCGCCGGATCGCGATCGAAATATGGCCGATCAGCACCGCCAGAAAGCCGAGCAGCGACACGATCGCCAGAAGGGAGACGATCGCCAGCGACAAGATCGACGCGAATGACTGCACCCCCGGCCGGCCGAGCAGTGCCTGGATAATAGCGGACAGGAAACTCATCCCAAAGAAGGCGATCACCGCCGTGATGTGGAACAGGCCATATTCGGACCGCGTCGCCCGCCCGCTGAAATTGAATATCTGCCGCCACGGCCGCACCAACGGGTTCATTCGATTCTTCCCCCCGAAATTCAGGGGGATGCTATCGGGGTGGGGAGGCGATGGGAAGCGGGGTTGCGGCTATCCCGCAGTCGCGCCAGTTCGCGCCTGATGTACGCGAGATCGTCCGCGAAGCCGGGATCGTCGGGCCAGCGATCGATTTCGGTGTGGCGACGGATCTGCGGCTTGTCGCGTCCAACTGGGCGGTAACCATCTTGCAACGGGTAAGTCAGATGCACGCGCAAATTGAACCGGTCGGCGGCTAACCGCGATCCGGCTCTGGTCTCTGGTTTAAAGTCTACCGTCTAATCAAGGTCGGGATCGGGCATACCTACACCGCCGCCGCCCCTATGAGGTCTTGAATGGTATCCATCGGGCGCATCAGGGACCGATGAGGTGCACGCTGAAGAGCAACTGTGAATCAGCAACGGCACGATATCAGTTCCAATGCGCTGAGTGGTCCAGAAAACTTGAGCGCCACGGTCTCCAAACGGGCGGTCGCAGACGCTGCAAGTTTCAGGAGCAAGGGTGTCGATCGGCCCAGCCAGCCGAGGGAAGGGAAGCCGAGTCTTGATATTGCCGTATAGCGCCCGCGTGCTCATTCGGCTTTGGCGCAATCGGGAGCAGCGGGTAGCCTCGTAAGGCAACCAGTGCAGCGAGTATGACGTATAAATATCCAAGTTTTCTAACGACGATAGGCGGCCTATCTCCGGTGGCAGCCTCCGAAGATGGCTTCCGTAGAGCCGCATCTGTGTGGTCGCAGACAACGTCTCGATTTCGCGCGGCAACGTGATGACGCCGGTCCATTGGTGTGACGGGATGATCGCAGAGGGTTCAAATGCGCTGGTGCTCCCAGCGCTGTAGCTCGCCACAAGCTCTAAAAGTGCGGCCCATCCTGGCGCGCTGGTGTCCTGCGCTTCCGTATGAAGGGTCGGCACGCTCGGAGCACCCTTCTTGGTTCGCGACGCTAGACAGGCGCAATGTCCTCCTCGCTCCACACGCAGAGCAGCGGCCTTCGTTGCCGGATCGATCGAGAAAGTTGTTTTACTGGAGCCCGCGTCGGGGAGTCCGAACATGCCCCTGATGATCGTCATTGGACCCCCATTCCTACTCTGCAATCCGACGATCAGCGATTTAGCGTTGCCACGAGAAACCGCCCGAGCCTGACCCAATACGAAATTCGGGTGACAGTGCATTTATTTAACCTGCCGACCGTCCGCTCAGAAACACCCTAATTAAATACACCGTCACTGAGACAAGCAGCCAGTCGACAGATGATTATTTCAGAAGCGCCGAGCGCTCCCGGTGGTCACGCGCCGCATTCAAATCAATGATCGCCTCGACGGGCTCTATACAGGCGGCGACATATTCGGCTGGCAGATGGTGTTCGGCGGCGCCCGCTAGAACCAAATCCTTATACCACGTATAAGGCTTTAGGCCGTCGTCGATATGCTTGCTGTCGGCAACGTAAGTTAGAACCTTACGCCGGCGTCCTTCCTCATCGATGACCGTCGCTATCGTATGGTCATAGCCGTTTCCGACACCCTCGGCCCTGTCGAGCGTCGCGCGCTCGGCCTGATCGAAGCTGAACAGCACGCCGACGACGCTGTCGCCGTTGCCCGAGGCGAGCACATTGCATTTACCGGACCCGTCCTTGCTGCGCTTGTGAAACCGCAGCGTGTGTCCCGGCAAGGTCGCTATGCCCATCGATTTGCAACTCGGCATGCGAGCGCGCAACCGCGCCGTGAGCATGTTCGAGCCATATGCGAAGTAAATCACCGGCTCCGACAACCCGCTATTGCCGTCGTTCAACGGTCGAATGGGAGGTTCGCCCGGCTTGACGATCATTCGCAGCGGAACCGTCATGATGCTGTGCTCGTCCGTGTCCTCGCCCTCGCGCGTTATGACTGGACGAGCATCTTCCACACCTAGGATCGGCACGGGCCGACCGGCCCAGCCGCAGTCCGCGCAGCGTGGTCTTTCCCAAAGGATGCCGGGCGCACTAGTGTTCTCGCCATGCTCGGGTTCGAGACGCGGTGACCCGCACTCCGGACAGGCCGTGGGGACGCCACGTAGCGTGCGCAAAAGGATCGAGGCAGACATCCCCAGCGCATGCTCGGTAACAGCATGCGCCATCTCGGCGTCTGCCCACGCCGCCGACTTTGCGTGCGTAAGCCAGTTGGAGAACGTCCAGGCCGATTCCAACGCGCTTTTTAGCGCACCGCGCCGCTCCCGGTTGCTATTTCCCGGCAGCAGGGCGTTGCAGATGATCTCGGTCCATTCCCGGAAGTTCGCGCGCTGCGGCGGTTTGTCGGTCCAGACAGCAGCGTCCTGAGCAACCGCGATCAGTTCAAGCAGTATCTCGCGGCAGCGAACGCCGACCCCCTGATAGTCTGGGAGGCTATGTGCCTGAGAGACTGCGATCCCGGCTCCCTCCATCTTCTCGAACACGGGGCCGAACGGGATCAGGCGCTGGTCGTCCCGCTGCTGTTCCTCCGTACGTGGAATGCGCAGCATCAGGCCGATATGAAAAGTGAGCGCTAGGTCCATGTTCGGAAACTGGGCTTGAGAGTAGAGGTTCGTTCCACCGGTGATAACCCACCAGCGATCCTCGTCGGTGTGGATGTCCCAGACGTCGTGGCGCGTGTTGAGAACTGCCTCGGAATAAACCTTTTGCATGAAGATCACCCTGAGGTCGGGCGCCTGCCATTCAAAGTACTCGCGTACTGCCTCGATTTCCTCGTCGGTGGCTTTCAGCATGGCAGACTCCAGCGACAGTTGTAGCTCTCCGATCTTACCGACGACGGAGCTTCGAGTGCAACGCCCTCGAATTCCGGCGCCAATATTCCGGTGCCAGTGCACTTATTTAACTAACCCAGCCTTCGCTCGGTATCATCCACTAACTAAATGCGCTGTCCCGATACGACCCGAAGCAGCAAGGGCGGGCGGCGCAGTCGCCGGAACAGCTCGCAAGCAACTCGAGCGGGAAACCGGCCAGTCTGTGGTGTCCAAGCAAAAACTTCCTTGGGTCAAAACGGCGCCAAGCAGGCCCCATTAGGCTAACGGAGGGCGGGAAAAAGCTGCACCCGAAGTGACTGGATAGACCGGCCTAACCAGCCGGGCTTTTTCGTGATAGCGAACGGCGATGAAGAGCTTTTTCCTGGTAGGCTTTGAAAGTCCGGAGCACGCCAAAGCTGCCCTTTCGGATGCCTTCGCCGGCCAAGTCGGTGAAACGTGGGTGCTGTTCGCCAACGCGGACGATCCCATGGCTTACTTTTATCTCGCTACGAACGAATACGGAGAGTTCGAAGAGTTCGCGAAGGACGCAAACATCATCCAAGTCGATATCAGTGGTCGGCACTTCAACGAGGACGATAAGATCATCGCTGGCCTTGCCGGGTTACAGAGCCAAATCGGCGGACACATCTTCAACGATGATGGTACGCAGCTAAGGTAGTAGCGGGTCACACACGTATATAGGTCCCTCCGCTGAAAGGGAGGGCTTGAGAGGACTCGCCCCACCACCCCGATTCAATCCCACGCCCATCCCTGTCAAACTCGCCGCATTCCGACAGCCCGCACTATCCGGTGCGTGTTGGATCGGCGGCGGCGAACGCGACGGAACCGGCCAATGCTTGCGCAGATAAAATCACCGCGCCTCCAAAACTATGCGAAAATCGAGGCTATTCGCGCCGCGATTCCAGCCCGTGCGCCACGATCAGCGTCACTAACGCCTGTTGGCTTTGGCGCGATGTTCGTCGCGCGACTTGGCGCGGGCGGCGGCTCCGAAGACCAGCGCAATCGCCCCATGAGGGTCGTCAAAAGTCCTGAATACTTGCGCTATCCCGCCACGAATACTTGGCCGTTACGCAAACGAAGAAGCGCGCCGGGTCCAACACCCGACGCGCTTCTCTTCGGCCCTGAACGGCTGGGGCAGGGCCGCGGTCTGCGCCCGCCGGCCTGTCGCCGCTTACGCTGCCTGCTTCGCCCGCGAGGCGCGCTTGCGCTCATTGGGGTCGAGGAAGCGCTTGCGCAGGCGGATCGACTTGGGGGTCACCTCGACCATCTCGTCGTCGTCGATATAGGCGATCGCCTGTTCCAGCGTCATCTTCTTCGGCGGGGTGAGGCGGATCGCGTCATCCTTGCCGCCCGAGGCGCGGAAGTTGGTGAGCTGCTTCGACTTCATCGGGTTGACTTCGAGGTCGTCCGGCTTGGCGTTCTCGCCGATCACCATGCCCTCGTACAGCGCCTCGCCGTGGCCGACGAACAGGATGCCGCGCTCCTCGAGCGGGCCGAGCGCATAGCTGTTGGCCTCGCCCGAACCGTTGGAGATCAGCACGCCGTTCTTGCGGCCCTCGATATTGCCCTTGTGCGGGCCGTACTTCTCATACAGCCGGTTCATGATGCCGGTGCCGCGCGTGTCCGACAGGAACTCGCCATGGTAACCGATCATCCCGCGGCTCGGCGCCGAGAAGGTGATGCGGGTCTTGCCGCCGCCCGAGGGGCGCATGTCGGTCAGCTCGGCCTTGCGGATCGCCATCTTCTCGACGACCGTGCCCGAATATTCCTCGTCGACGTCGATGATGACGGTCTCGTACGGCTCGGTCTTCTTGCCGTTCTCGTCCTCGCCGAACAGCACGCGCGGGCGGCTGATGCCGAGCTCGAAGCCCTCGCGGCGCATCGTCTCGATCAGCACGCCAAGCTGGAGCTCGCCGCGCCCGGCGACTTCGTAGCTGTCGCGGTCGTCGGCCTCGGTCACCTTGATCGCGACGTTCGATTCGCCCTCGCGCAACAGCCGGTCGCGGATCATCCGCGACGTCACCTTGGTGCCCTCGCGGCCCGCCATCGGCGAGTCGTTGACCGCAAAGCGCATCGACAGCGTCGGCGGATCGATCGGCTGGGCGTGGAGCGGTTCGGTCACGCTCGGGTCGCAGATCGTGTTCGACACGGTCGTCGTGGTCAGCCCGGCGATCGAGATGATGTCGCCGGCCTGCGCCTCGTCGGTCGGCACGCGCTCGAGCCCGCGGAACGTCATGATCTTCGACGCGCGGCCGGTCTCGACGATGTTGCCGTCATTATCGAGCGCATGGATCTGCTGGTTGGTCTTGACCGAGCCGGAAAAGACCAGGCCGGTCAGGATGCGGCCGAGGAAATTGTCGCGGTCGAGCAAGGTGACGAGGAACTTGAACGGACCATCGGGGTCGGCCGCCGGCGGCGGGACATGGTCGACGATCTTCTGGAACAGCGGGCGCAGCGTGCCTTCGCGCGCATGATGGTCGTCATTGGCATAGCCGTTGCGGCCCGAGGCGTAGAGCACCGGGAAGTCGAGCTGCTCGTCGCTCGCGTCGAGGCTGACGAACAGGTCGAACACCTCGTCGAGCACTTCCTGGATGCGCTCGTCGGGACGGTCGACCTTGTTGACCACGACGATCGGCTTGAGGCCCAGCGCCAGCGCCTTGCCGGTGACGAACTTGGTCTGCGGCATCGCGCCTTCCGACGCGTCGACCAGCAGGATCACGCCGTCGACCATCGACAGGATACGCTCGACCTCACCGCCGAAATCGGCGTGGCCCGGCGTATCGACGATGTTGATCCGCGTGCCTTCCCACTCGACCGAGGTGCACTTGGCGAGAATCGTGATGCCACGCTCTTTTTCGAGGTCGTTCGAATCCATCGCCCGCTCCTCGATCCGCTGGTTGTCGCGGAAGGTGCCGGATTGACGGAACAGCTGGTCGACGAGGGTCGTCTTGCCGTGATCGACGTGGGCGATGATCGCCACGTTACGGAGGTTCATATGATATCCTGATTGTCGCGCTTTGCGGGTTCGCGGCGCCCTTAGCCGAATTTGTGCGATGCGGAAAGAGGCGAGCGCGATATGGACTCGTCCGCGTTGTGTGTCATATGAGCAATACACATGGTGGAGGTACGGTGATGCGGTTGAATTTTCGGCTGGTTTTGGTGGGATCGCTGCTCGCGCTGGGCGCCTGCGGCAAGACCGAACGCAGCGCGATCGCGCTCGAGGTGACCGGCGATCTCGGCAACGGCGCGGCGACGATCAGTTGCACCAGCTCGACCAGCGGCACCTGCCATGTCCTGTTCCTCGCCGGCGATATCAGCAAGGCGGCATCGGCACCGGTCGGCAACAGCACCACCGTCACCGGCCTGATCCCCGGTGTCGGCTTCTGCAGCGACACGGTCGCGCCCGTGGCCGGCAAGTGCAAGCCGACCGTGCTGGTCAACGGTCGCCAGATCGTGCGGCGCGAAACCAAGGTAACGCGAGACTGAGCGGCATTGTCTATCCGGCGCTAGCCGTTGGGGTAGAGTTCGTATTCCTTCAGCTGCGACAGCAGCTTGAAATACTCGCTCTCGCTGATCCATTGATTGGAATAGGCCTGCTCGATCCCCGGTTTGAGCAGCTCGTTGAACGCCGCTTTGCTCCCATATTGGGCATAGGCGACGTTCGACTTGTCGGCGAGTTCGAGCCGCAACGCCGAATAATAGTCGCCCTTCTTCAGATGGTCGTGGAGCTGCGGCGTGTAACCCTTCTGGACGAAGGTCGAGTTGGTCGTGCTGACATGCCCGCCATAGCCATATTCCTCGCCCTGTGCCGGCCGGTGTCCCTCGCGATTGCGAATCGGGAAGGCCGGCCGTTCGCCATAGGAGGCGGACTCATATTTGGTGCCCTTGTAGGCGGCGTTGGGCGGGAAATGATCGACCTGTTCCTCGGGGCGGACGACGAGGCGCCAGTCCTTGTAGGTGCCGGAGGAGTCGTTGGGCTCGGTATATTTGTCGGTGCTGTCCTCATGGATCGTGCCGACCGGGCGCGTGCCCGACGGCGCCGTCTTGGTCGTGCCGCGATTTTCGGGATCGATTCCCTCCCAGTTGTCCTGCGAGGTCAGCTTCCAGCGCGCCAGCTGCGCCACCGCGCCCGCATTGGCGCTGGCCGCCAGCGCGGCGAGCCGCTGCACCGGCTGCGCACCGCCGAGCCGCG
>NZ_JARYTI010000054.1 GCF_029911635.1 Sphingomonas sp. AR_OL41 | reverse complement strand
TGCGCGCGCGCTGCCCGATCGAGCGCGCCCGCCACGCTCAGCCCGCCTTGCGCTGGTCCTGGCCGAGCAGCGGGCGGATTTCGACCGCGCCCTCGGCGAGGATCGGGATGCGCCGCGCGATGGCGATGGCATCGTCGAGATCGTCGGCCTCGATCAGATAATAACCGCCGAGTTGCTCGCGCGTTTCGGCAAAGGGCCCGTCATGGACGATCTTCTCGCCGCCGGCGGTGGTGCGCACGGTCGTCGCGGTCGGCGTGTTCAGCAGTCCCGCGCCGCCCAGCCGCTTCGCGCCCAGCTCCTGGTTCAGCGCCATGTGCCCGGCGACGATCCGGTTCATCGCGTCGCCCGCCTTGTCCGGCCCATAGCCGCGCTCATCCTCATAGATCAGCATGATGTACTGCATCGTTCGTCTCCCTCACCTCCCGCACATCATGCACAGGATTATCGCAAAGACGCGCGGGCGGCACCGGATTCGACAGCGCGGGCGGGGCGGTGGTGCATTTTATGCAACACGGACGGCGCGGTCGCGTCGAAGGTGCGGTTACGGGTCGTCACGAAATGCCGCCGCGGCCATCGGCGGCGCGTTGCGATCGGTGTGCGATGCGACGCCGGAGCGGCTTCGACAAAAGCCCGCTGGACGCCGCAATCCCCGCTGTAATAGGCTGGGGAAAGGGGAGAATCGGATGCGCGCGAAAATGATGGTGGCGGCGTTGCTTGGCGCCGTGGCGATGACACCGGCATCGGCGCCGGGCCAGATATGGATCGGCCAGATCGCCGGCGAGATGGCGTCACAAGCCGCCGCGGCGGCGCGCGAGCGGGCCTGTCGTGCGGGTGTCCCGGCGTCCGACAAGCGCATTGCCGATGCGACGAGCGCGGCGGCGACGTTGATGCAGGGCTATTTTGCGCTCAGCGCCAAGGCGAAGGCGGGCGATTTCAAGCGTGTCTTTGCGATGAAGGTCCCCGATGTGAGCTGGAAGGGACCGGACGGTGTCGTGCCGATCGCCGCGCTCGGGGCGTTGCTCGACACGCCGGTGCCGACGCTCGCGCCGGTCAATTTCGTCGTCGGCGGCGACGGGATGACGGCGCGCGGCGTGTGGCGGGCCAGCTATGCCGATGGCACAAGGCCGGGCGAATTCTATGCGGTCGATTTTACCGGCGGTTCCGGTTCGATCTGGAGCAGCGGCTGGCGTATCTGGCACATGACGCTGGTGCCGGGCGATCAGGCGCCGGCCGCGCCCGCCGCTTATTGCCACTATGACAAGGACCAGGCCTGGTAGGCGGCGCGCGCCGCACCCGGCTTCGCGGCATCAATAAGCGTCGCGCAGCCCGGTGCCGTCGCCCTTGTCGTCCAGCGCGACGGTGAGTTCGGTGAGCGATGCCGGCGCGATGAGCGCGCGGCGCGACCATAAGGGCAGGGTAACCCCACCCTGCTTGTCGCGCTTGAGCCGGCGCGACCAGATCAGCACGCGCCGCTCGCCGCGCCGGGCATAACCTTCGAGCGTGGCACGGCTGGGGGTGAGTTCGGACAGGACGATGTCGAGCGCCAACGGGCCGAGATCGTCGCCGGCACGCTCGGTCAGCGCGATCGGCGCGGTGATCGGCTCCAGCGCGAAGCCGCCGTCATAGGGGCCGGCAAGCCAGTCGAAACCGGCGGGTCGAAACACGGCATAGAAGCTGCGAAAGGTGCTGAAGCAATAGACGCTGGGTGCGGGCGCACCGCCGGCGGAGGTCTGCATCACCGGGCCGCACCAGGTCGACCCGACATCGCGCAGCAACGGGTGGCGCTGCGACCGGTAATCGACCTGGTGGAACACCGCCCCGGCCTTTGCCGCGATCTTTACCAGCCCGTCGGAGGTCGTGACGTCATGGTCGAGCGTCGCGGTACGCCAGCGCTCGATCCTGCCGGTCAGCAGGACGCCGCCCTTGGCCACCGGACCCATCGTGGCGGTGAAGCTTTCGGGCAGGAAGCGCAGACCGCCGATCGTTGCCGGAGCATCGCGATAGGCGGGCAAGGGCGGCACTGTCGGTGTCAGCACCGCGGCGATGCGCGCGGCGAGATCGCTCGCAAGGAAGCGTTCTTCCCACGCCCGCTGCCCGGCCGGTGCGAGCTTGAGGTACTCGGCCTTTTCGGCCGCGGTCAGCGGCACCGGCGCATAGCCCATATTTTCGAGGCAAAAGGCCTCGCCCTTGCGGTGCGCCTTGCCGTCCTCGATCAGCGCGATGATCAGAAAGGCGATCGAGGCGCCCATCGCCGCCGGCATCCCGCCGCCGCCATAGCCGGCCGGCATCGGGGTTCGCGTGACGTCGGGCATATCGGCGCCGGGCGCGTCGGCGACGATCTTCGCGCATTGCGCCCGATCGGCATCGCGTTGCGCGATGCTGCCGCCGGCGCGCGCGAGCACCGTGACCGGCTTTTCCGGCGCCGCAAATGCCGGCGAGGTCATCGCCCCGATACACAAAGATGCGAGCAATGACCGCGCAACCGACATACGTCCCCCTTCGTATCACGGCGATTCCGACCTTCGCCGGCCCCGATCCGAGTATCGGGCCGCGAAGGTCGAAAGCAATCCACTATCGGCGACTGCGGAGGCGGTCGACCCGATCCTGCACAGGCGGCCCGCCATGGCCAGGCGGATGCGATGAGCCCGCTCGCCGCCCATCGCGCGCTGCGCATCGCCGGCAAGATCGGCTATGGCGCCGCGGTGCGCCGCCTTGCTCTCCTGTCCGCCCCGTGCCTGTTGCTCGCCGCCCCGGCCTGGGCGGATGGGCCGTTGCAGGCGTGGCCGGCGCTGTCGGTGACCGTGCCGCTCGGTGGCAAATGGTCGGGGACGGCGGAGACGCTGGCGCGGGTGTCACGCGCGCCGCGGCAACGCGCCAACCAGTATCGCTGGCGCTTGCAGCTGGCGCGCGCGCTGTCGTCGCGGCTGACGGTTGCGGTGAGCAGCGGCCATCTCGTCACCGACAATATCGGGCGCCGCGATGGCATCGAGGACCAGATCGTAGAGCAACTGGTGTGGACGGTCGGCAAGATCGGGCCGGCCACGCTCACCACGCGCACCCGGATCGAACAGCGTTTCATCGTCGGCAATGACGGGCTGGCGTGGCGCCTGCGCGAGCAGCTGCGTGTCGTCGCGCCGATCGGGCGCGCGCCGCTGTCTGGCGTGCTGTGGGCCGAGCCGTTCATCGCGCTCAACCGCACCAGTGCGACGCGCGAGACCTTCGACCAGCTGCGTGTCTTTGCCGGGCTGTCGCTACGCGTCTCGCGCCATGCCGATATCGAGTTCGGTTACCTCAACCAGCATCTCCACCGGTTGTCGGGCAATGTGTCCAATGATGTCGTGCCGGTGGTGCTCAACCTGCATTTTTGAGCGGGCCGTTACTTCAGCGTACCGCCGACACGCGCCCGAGAATGACGCTGTCGTCGTCATAATCGCGCGCGCCATGGGTCGGACGGATCAGCATGATCGCGGCGGCCTCGCCCAGCGCGACGGGCAGCAGGGCGTAGCGATGCAGCACCAGCGCGGCGAACAGCGCGCAGCCCAGCGTGACCAGCGCCAGCAAGGCGAGGATGCCGAACGACAGACGACCGCCGCCGATCCCGTAGAGCGCGAGCGACGCGCCGCCGCCGATCGCGCAGGAAATCGCCACTTCATTGGGCGCGACCACCGCCAGCCATAGCAGCGACAGCGCGAACAGCGCGATGCCGGCCTGAATCCGGCCGCTCCACACGAACGCTCCCTGTAATGGCATTGTCATTCCCCTGCTTGCGCGCGGTCCTTCAACGCCAGCATGGCAACGAGGTTCCGTCCTCGGCAAGCGGGCGCGATACGATTCCGGTGGATAACCCGGCCGTGCACCGCGATGGCCCCCGCCCATCACAGCAGCCGCGCCTGCTCGCCCGGCCCGGTCAACGCCGCGCGGGCATGTTGCGCCGCGCCTACCGCCTGGCGGTAATGCACCGTGCCATAACGCTCGGCCTCGTCGAAGCCGAACGGTGCCCAGTCGTCACTCGGGTAACAGGCGTCGTAGATCGCGCGTGCCGCGGCACGCAGCGGCCCATCATGCTCCATGCGGGTTGCTCCATCGTCATCGAATCACCGCGCGCGGCGGGCATTCGGTGTAGAACAAAAAAGGAACAAAAGGCAAGCCGGGTGCGGTGATACGGTGCGGCATCCGTCGCCGCGGTCAGAGCAGCATCCAGGCGCACCATCCCGCGACGGCGATCAGAAAGGCGATGAACAACGTCGCCGCCGCGGCGATCGCGACATGCCGGTCGCGCTGTTCCTCGATCCCGGCGATCGGCGTGTAGCCGCGCGTCGCGACGCGCGACAGCGCCGCGCGCACCGCCACGGCGACGCGGCCTTCGTCCACGCCGAGCCGGCGGGCATAGGTCGTGCCGAAGGCGATGGCGCCGGGGCGTGCGCCGGGATCGGCGAAATCGCTCGCCTCGATCGCGCGCAACACGCGCGCCGGGATGCGCGTCTCGACCGCAATGTCCTCGATCGTCAGGTCCCGGGCGAGCCGCGCGGTGCGCAGCGCCTCGCCGGCGGCAGGTTGATCCGCCGCCATTCCGTCGACGTCGATGGGCGCCGGGGAAGCCGGCAGCGCGCCGCCGCCTGCGGGTGATGTTATCATTTGCTCGGCGCTATTCGAAAAATCCATGCATCACTCGCCCCCCGGTCAGACCCGACGTGGCGTTGCCGCGCGCAGCATGACAGGCTGTTCTCGGGCGATCTTGTCGCGCCGCCGAGCAGGCCGCAACGTTGTGCATACCCAAATTGATAACGGTAACATTCTGCGCGCCGCGCGATCGCCATCGCGACGGGCGACGTGCGCGACGATCGGAATAAGATAGGTCGCGGCGCGCGGGCATGTTAACGTACGTTAAATGCTGAGCTTGCGGACCGGAGAGGGTTCGAGAGCCGAGTCGATTTCTACCGGGTATGGCTTTCGCTCCGCGAGTCTCCGGCCCCCAAAGGCTACGGCCATGGAATTCATTACGCCGATCGCGCATTCCGCCGAGACGAGCCTCGGTCTGGCTCTCGTCATGTCGTCCGCCACGCCGCTGCTGCTGCTCGACGAAGAACTCGCCGTCCGCGCGGCGAGCAGCTCCTTCTGCACCGCGTTCGATCTCGACCCCGCCGCCGTCACCGGCGCCACGCTGCCCGCGCTCGGCACGGGCGAGTGGGGCGGGCGGCAGTTGCGGTCGCTGTTGCGCGCCACCCTGGCGGGCGATGCGGCGGTCAAGGCCTATGACATGGATCTGGTGCGCCTGGGCCACGATCCGCGCCAGCTGATCGTCAACGCGCATCTGCTCGATTATGTCGGCGCCGATGCGCGGATCGCCGTTGCCATCCAGGACGTCACCGACCTGCGCCGGATCGAGCGCCAGAAGGATGACGTCATCCGCGAAAAGCAGGTGCTGATGCAGGAGCTGCAGCACCGCGTCGCCAACAGCCTGCAGATCATCGCCAGCGTGCTGATGCAGAGCGCGCGCAAGGTACAGTCGGACGAGGCGCGTGCGCAGATCAACGACGCGCATCACCGCGTCATGTCGATCGCGACGCTGCAGCGCCAGCTTGCCGCGACGCGCGCCGGCGATGTCGTGCTGAAATCCTATTTCGCGGAACTGTGCGACAGCATCGGCGCGTCGATGATCTTCGACCATGACGCGCTGACGCTGGAAACGATCGTCGACGACAGCGCCGCGCCGTGCGAAGTCTCGGTGAGTCTCGGGTTGATCGTCACCGAACTCGTCATCAACGCGCTCAAGCATGCCTTTCCGGAAGCCGCGCATAGCGGCGGGATCACGGTCGAATATTGGTCGCGCCCGACCGGGTGGCGGCTGACGGTCGAGGATAATGGCGTCGGCATGCCGGACGATCCGGCGGACGCCAAGCCGGGGCTCGGCACCGGCATCGTCGAGGCGCTGGCGAAGCAACTCGATGCGACGGTGACGGTGACCGGGCTCAATCCCGGGACGCGGGTCGCGATCACCCACAGCAATGCCGGGTCTGCCCCATCGACCAAGCCCGACACGGCGGTCTGAGGGCGCGGCGACGAGGAACGCGCGACGCTTGCGCCTGCGCGCCATGCCCGCCACAACGCGATTCTGATGCGTTGTTTCGACTTCACCCATGCGATCGTGCGGGCACCGGGGCGCTCGGTGGTCGATGGCCTCAGCGCGCAGGACGGGCCGGCGCCGGACTATGAAGCGGTCGTGCGCGAGCATGACGGCTATGCCCGGGCGCTGGCGGCGTGCGGGCTTGAGGTGACGATGCTCGATCCGCTCGAGGCGCATCCCGACGCGCTGTTCGTCGAGGATCCGGCGCTGGTCTTCCCGGAGGGCGCAATCCTGTTGCGGCCGGGCGCAGAAAGCCGCGCCGACGAGGCCGCATTGCTGCGACCGGAACTGGAGCGGCACTTCGCCGATGTGCAGGTGCTGGGCGAGGGCCATGCCGATGGCGGCGACGTGATGGTCACGCCCGACATCGTGATGATCGGCCTGTCGGCGCGGACCGACGCGGCCGGGGCGGTCGCGCTGAGCGCGGCGCTGGCGCGGCTCGGCCGGCGCGCGATGATGGTCGTGCCGCCGGCCGGCGCGCTGCACCTCAAGACCATCGCCAGCCTGATCGACGAGGAGACGATCCTCACCACCCCCGAGGGCGCGGCGAGCGGGCTGTTTTCGCGCTTTCGCCAGATCGTGCTCGCGCCGGACGAGGCGGCGGCGGCCAATGCCGTGCGCATCAACGACACGCTGCTGCTTCCCGCGCATCATCCGCGCATCGCCGATCAGCTGGCCGGGCTTGGCTATCACCTGGTGCTGCTCGACACGACCCATGTCGCGCGGATCGATGCCGGCCTGTCGTGCATGTCGCTGCGTTGGTAGTGACGGCCAGCATGCCGATGGTCGATGGCGCGGATGGGCGCGCGCCGCCCGTGCCGGACGCGGCCGCCAAGGCGCCGCGCACCCAGGCGATCGAGCTGCTGCGCATCATCGCCTGTTTCGGCATCGTCGCGTTTCACGATGAGGCCGCTTTTCACGATCTCGCTTATGCCGGGCTGATCGCCTTTCTGATCCTGTCGCCGTTCGTCGATCTCGGTTTCAATGCGACGCGGGTCCGCTCGCCGGTGGCGCTGGCGCGCGCGCTGATCGTGCCGTGGGCGTTCTGGCTGGTCTTTTATGGCGGGCTGAAAATGTTGCGCGGCTATCCGTTCATTCCCGAGGGCAATGTCGTGCTGGCGGTGCTCCAGGGGTCGACGCCGCATCTGTGGTTCCTGCCCTTCATGTTCGGCGTGCTGGTCATGCTCAACGCGATCAAGACGCGCGTGCCGCCGGCCGCGCTGTTCTGGCCCGCGCTGCTCGCGGCGGCCGCGCTGTTCGCCTCGGCCGCATGGTGGCGGCCGCTGTCGGCCGAGTGGACGCCGCCGCTGGCGCAGTGGATGCACGCCGCGCCGGCGGTTTTCGCCGGCATCGCGATCGGGCTTGCGCCGCGTCTCGCTTATGGTCGGGCGATCGCCGCCGCGCTGCTGCTCGCCGCGCTTGCTGTCGCCGCCGCCGCGCATCTGCCGGGGGTCAGCCTGACCTATCCGGTCGGCGTCATCGTCACCGCGATCGTCGCCTGGTGGGGCGCGCGGCTATGGCCGGCGCGGTGGAACGTCGAACCGGTCGCGCGGTGCACGATGGGCATCTATCTGTCGCATATCGTGTGGCTGTCGTTCGTGCGGCATTATACCGGATCGTCCAACTATTTGACGGTCGCCGTCACCTTCGCCGCCGCGCTCGCCTCGGTCTGGGCGGCGCGGCGCTTCGTGCCGGTGACGCGGCTGGTCTTGGGGTGAGGGCGGCCGGGGCGGGCAGGGTTACTTGCCGGCGAACAACCGTTTCGGCACCACGACATGCACGCCCTTGTTGCGGTCGACCAACTCGGTCACCTCGACATCGCCGGCGACGCTGACCAGCATATAGGCGTCGTCGCGCGTCATGCCTTTCGCCGCGACGAGGAAGTCGATCATGTTGCGCAGCGCCTTGCGCGTCGCGTGGCTGAGATCGTCGTCGAAGCCCATCGCGATGAAGGCGTCGGGCGTCTCGGCGCGCGGATAGGGCAGCTGCGTGTCGCTGCCCTTCTTGTGCAGGATGAACTGGAAGGTGCCGGTCAGCGAGGTTTCCAGCGCGGTGATGTCGACCTCGCCATTGCCCTGCGCGGCATGGCCGTCGCCGGCCTGGAACAGCGCGCCCTTGGCATGGACCGGCAGGAACAAGGTGGTGCCGGCGACCAGCGCCTTGTCGTCCATATTGCCGCCGTTGATCGTCGGTGGCGCGCTGTCGTAGCGGCCGAAGGCGGGCGGCGGGGCGACCCCCATGCTGCCGAAGAACGGGCGCAGCGGCACCGCGATGCCGGGGCCGAACAGCCCGACCATACGCGTGCGGTCGAGCGGCACGATCTTCATCCGCGCATAGGGAAAGTCGTCGGTCAGGAAACCCGCGCCGTAGCGAAAGGCGTTGTAGGCATAGGGGATGTCGATGCCGATCTTGAGGATGCGCACCTCGAGCGTGTCGCCCGGCTCGGCCCCCTCGATCGCCACCGGCCCGGTCAGGATATGCCCGCCCGGCCCGCGCGCCGAGGCCGGCACGCCGTCATAGACCGCGCGTAGTTCGGCCTGGATGTCGCCCGGCGCGACCCCCGCCTTGGCAAGGCCGGTCGGGCTGTTGGTGAGCAAGGTGTGCATCACGACGATATCGCCCGACTGGACGACCAGCACCGGCGCGTCGCTCGCGTCATAATGGCCCCAGGCGACGGTCTGCGGCGCGGCGGGCAGGTCCCAGGTTTTCGCTGTGGCCGGGGTGGCGAGGACGAAGGTGAGGGCGAGCGCGGCGAGCGGCAGGATGCGCATGGGGCAGGTCCTTCGAGGGCGGGCGGGGGCCATGGGGTTCGCGACCTGTGTCGGGAGATTCGCGCGGCGATGCAACCGGGATGGCGTGGCGGGATTGGGTGGCCGTGCCGGATCGGCTAGATCGCCGCGATGCGCCTCGCCGTCTTCCAACGCCGTCCGATCATGGGCGACCCCGAACGGGCCGCCACGATCATTGCTGACGACTTGAGCTGGGCGAGCAAACAAAGCGTGGATCTGGCGCTGTTTCCGGAGGGCGTCCTGACCGGGCATAGTTATGATCCGGCTACGATCGCAGCCGTCGCGATAAAGCGCGACGGGCCGGAACTGCGGACGCTGCTCGGGCAGCTCGCGCCGGGGCACCCGGCGGCGATCGTCGGCGCGTTCGAGCGTCGCGGCGGGGCAATCTTCAACAGCGCCTTTGCGATAGAAGAGGGCGCGGTGACCGGCCGTTATGCCAAGGCCCACCCCAACGAACCCGGCGTGACGGCTGGCGACGACTGCCCGGTCTTCGTGCGCGCCGGGCTAACCTACGGCATCAACATCTGCGCCGATGCCAACCATCCCGCTACCGCGCAGCGCCTCGCCGATGCCGGCGCGCGGCTGATCTGCTATCCGCTCAACAACTGGCTGCCGATCGCCACCGCCGATCGCTGGCGCGAACGCAGCATCGCCAACCTCCAGGCCCGCGCGCGGCAGACCGGCTGCTGGGTGGCATCGGCCGACGTGACCGGCACGGGGGAGGGGGTGATCAGCCATGGCTGCACGATGATCGTCGCGACCGACGGCGCGATCGTGGCGCGCGTCGCCGAGGGGCAGGAGGGGGTGGCAGTGTTCGATATGCGGTTGCGGAAGCTACGCCGGTCGCCGCCTGAGCGGTCGGCGCCGCTACATCGCGTCCGCCGCTACGGCCATTTACCGATCTGCCGATCGCGCGCTAGACGATCAGGCGGCCGTTCCCGAGGGGAGATTACGCGTGCGCCTTACCCCGATCCTCGCCGCCGCCTTGGGCATGGTGGGTGTCATAACGGGAACCCCAGCATTTGCCGCCGACGAACGCGTTTATGAAGGCACCGCCGGGAATGTGCGCGTCGTCATGGCGATCGACGACAGCGGCGAGGCGGTGGACGTTCGCTATTTCTACGACAGCACCCGGCGGTCCGTCGATCTGGCCGGCCAGCGCCACGGGGCCACGCTGACCCTCGCTTCCGACATGACGGGCGACAAGATCACGATGACGGTGTCCGGCGTCACTTTGACCGGAACGCTGGTGACGGCCAAGGGGCGCAGCTTGCCGATCAGCCTGCACGCGGCGGTGCTGCCCGGCATCCTGCCCGCGGATATACCCCCTGACCTCGGCCTTTACGAAAAGCTCCAGCTCGCCGGGTTGAAGCTGATGCCGCAACAGGCGGCGACGGTCGATGGCAAGGCGATCCGCTGGTACCGCGAGGGGCGCAGCGGCCTGCGCCTGTTTCGCGTCGAAAGCGGCTATGCCGCAGCGGCAATGGCAGCGGTAAACGAGCTGCTGGCCCGGCAGCAATGGCGTTCCGTGTCCGACTGGCTGGGCTGCACCGACACCGACGGGCAGCCGGGAATCGAAGTGTCGGAGGCCGACGCGCTTTGGCTCGGTGCGCATGTGATGAGCTACAGGTGGCGGTCGAGCTGGTTTTGCGCCCACGCCGCCCATCCCGATTGGGGAACCGAAGGGCATAGTTTCGATGTGGTGACCGGCCGTGAATTGACGCTGGAGGATCTATTGTATTTCGGCGCCCGCCGTCCGCCGGCGGAAAACAGCGATGCCTGGTCCACCTATCGTGACAGCGTCTTCGCGCGCTCGATCATCGCCGTGCTGCGCCGCTATCATCCTCGGGAAATGGCCCCGCCCAAGGCAGCCGATGACGCGTGCGATTACACCGACGCCGACGCCTGGAAGTTCCCAAGCTGGGCACTGACGGCCAAGGGCCTGTGGGTCGGTGCGATCTTCGCGCGCGTCGAGCGCGCCTGCGACGGCCCCGACTGGGCGATCATTCCGTGGAGCAGATTGTCGCGCAAACCCTGATCGCGATCGCGCCGTGTCGCCGCACATCCCCCGCCAAGCGGGGTAAGTCGTGGAGATATGACTCAGGTGCGACGATCATGTCGCAAAAATGACGATCCAGGGAGCCAGCGCCAGCCCGACCAGTGTCCAGGGCGTCCCCTTGCTGGATCTGATGTGAAGCACAATGCTCGCGATCAGGAAGACGGCCATCACGCCGATACAAGCGTTCCGGCTGAATGAAACCCGATCGAAACAGGCCTGAATTTCGGACGGCGTGTGGCTCAATTGGCATTCGGGCATCGCAAGTAGCGCAAACAGCGGCACTGTTATGCAAAGGGAAGCGACCAACCCGACGGCAAAGTGCGTCCCTTTCATCGAGGTCCGCAAATTTGTGGTTTGGCCATCCTCGCTGATCGGGGAAATCAGCATCGTGTCATCGCAGGCGAGCGATGCGCGGAGTGCGGCGCGATCATCGTGCCAGCTCGATCGCGACGCCATGCGCGATGTCGACCCAGGCCGCATCGGTGGTCAGCGCCACCGCGTCCAGCTCACCCGCCAGCGCGAGGCAGGCCCGATCGCCAAGGGAGAGGCCCTTCGACCGGGTGAGATTGCGCAAGGCGCCAGCGCGCAAGGCCTGCGCCGTGTCGAAGTCACGCACGTCGAGATCGAGATCGGACAGGCTCTCATGGATCGATTCATCGGGAACGCCGCGCTCCGATAGCTTGGCGACAACCTCGGAGAGGTTCACCGCACTAATGCAGGCATCGGCGAAATGCGCTTCCACGGTGCGCGCCCCACGCTCACCCAATATCGCCGCCAGCAAGGCGGAGGCGTCGAGCACATAGCGGACGTCACTCATGCTCGGAGGCACGCCTGCGATCCGCGATCAGCTCGTCGGACAGGCTGGCCTCGGCGGGGATATGCTGCCGCAAACGCGCCTGCACCCGGCTCAGCGCATTACGCACCGGCCGCACCTGCAACGCGCCGTCGACGATCCGCAACAGCACCGGGTCGCCATCCGCCAGCCCAAGCGCGCGCCGGATGTCGGCAGGAACCTGCAACCGACCGCCGCTCACCAATTTGCCTCGTTGCGCGTTCATGTATCATGGACCGTGTTTGTACAGATTGGGTATAGATATACATTTTTAGCTATGGCAACAATCCTTCACGCGTTGCTGACCCCGCGTCCTCGGCAAAGACGCGATGCACTGCACGAGTTTAGTATTGTGCCACTGAAACCCAGATACTCACTGCGGGCCGTACGCCGCGCGACATGTCGGCGTGTAGGTGCGGCTACGACAAATCGCCGCATACTCATCCGTCGCTTGCTGGTCGAGCAGTGCCAAGGGAATGATTGCCGCCGGATGTTTCGCCTCAATCAGGCCCACGGCGCGTATCGCCTCGGTCATGGCGGCTTGATCGGGGGCGGAGATCGTCAACGGCTCGACATAGTGGCTGTCGCCGAGGGTAAACGTGCATTTCACTGCACCCGCGCCATCGCTGCACCAGCGGTGATACGAGATGCACCGGCCTGACATGCATGCGCGCGCCATGCTGGCCGGATCGTAATCAACAAAATTGTCCGAAGAGAGCACCAGCCTCACCGTCGCGCGGTCGATCTGCGCTGTTGCGCTGGTCATAATCGTGCTTGGTGGGTCGAACGTGATCGTCGTCACTCCGTAGAAGCAAAGGTTCGCGACGATGGCTAGACACAGCATGAGCTTCCTTCCCGGATTTCAAGCCGATAGTGCCAACAAAGCTCCTGCGTCGCAACGTCATCGAGCAGCGACGGGATCATGGCAAAACGGCCGCGCACGCCCCCGTAAGAAGCATCTGGCCGAATGCGCCGTGCCCGCATAAACCACCCCCAACGCCCCTCGCACCCCAAGGACCCGCCCCATGGACCGTCGCCAATTCCTCGCCACCGGCAGCGCCGCCGCGTTCACCGCCGCGCTCATCCCGGCCGGCGCCTGGGCGGTTGGCGGCGGCGATGCGGCGCTGAATGCCGATTTCGCGCGGATTTTCGATGCGCAGGTCGCGCGCTCGCCTGAGCTCGCCTCGTCGCTCGGGCTCGACAAGGGGCCGCTCGCCGCAATGAAGGGCAAGCTCTCGCCGCGCACCCGCGTCAAACGCGCCGCCGATGTCGCCGCGACCAAGGCCGCACTGACCACGCTCGCTGCTTATGACGGCGCCGCGCTGTCGCCCGCGGCGCAGCTCAATCTCGAGGTGGTGCGTTATTCGCTCGGCACGCAGATCGCCTCGACCGAGAAATTCGGCATCGACAGCGCGATCCGCCCCTATCCCATCTTCCAGCAGGGCGGGGCCTATTTCTCGACCCCAGATTTCCTCAACACCGCACACACCATCAACGTCGCCAGCGACGCCGAGGCCTATCTGTCGCGGCTCCACCAGTTCGCCACCGTGCTCGATCAGGAGAGCGCGGTGCAGCGCGAGGATGCGGCGCGCGGGCTGCTCGCGCCGGGCTGGTCGATCGACCTGACGCTCGGGCAGATGCGCGCGCTGCGCGGCCAGCCCGCCGCGACGTCGAGCATCGTCCAGTCGCTCGTCCGCCGCGCCGCCGCCAAGGGGCTGGCCGGCGACTGGCAGGGGCAGGCGGCGAAGATCGTTGCCGGCGAGGTCTATCCCGCGCTCGATCGCCAGATCGCGCTGATGGAAAAGCTGCGCCCCACCACGCGCCCCGGCGACGGCATCTGGCGCGTCAAGGATGGCGAGGCGATCTATGCCATGGCGCTGGCGCAGGCGACGACCACGACGATGACGCCCGACGAGGTCCACCGCATCGGCTTGGCGCAGGTCGCCGAGATCAGCGCGCAGCTCGATACGATCCTGACCGCGCAGGGCTACACCGGCGGCTCGGTCGGCGAGCGGCTCGCCAAGCTCAACGTCGCACCCGACCAGGTCTATCCCAACACCGCAAGCGGCCGCACCGATCTCATCGCCAGCCTCAACGCCGGCATCAAGGCGATGTACGAAAAGCTGCCTACGGCGTTCGCCACTGTGCCGACCCAGCCGCTCGAGATCCGCGCCGTGCCGGTCGAGATCCAGGACGGCGCGTCGAACGGCTATTACAACCGCGCCTCGCTCGACGGTTCGCGCCCGGCAATCTACTTCATCAACCTGAAGGATGTCGGCGACTGGCCCAAATACAGCCTGCCCTCGCTGACCTATCATGAGGGCGTGCCGGGGCATCATCTGCAGATCAGCCTGGCGCAGGAATCGAAGGACATCCCGACGCTGCGCAAGGTCGGTTTCTTCTCGGCCTATTCGGAAGGCTGGGCGCTGTATGCCGAGCAGCTCGCCGACGAGCTCCACGCTTATGCCACGCCGCTGGAGCGCGCCGGTTACCTGCAATCCTTCCTGTTCCGCGCCGCGCGGCTGGTGGTCGATACCGGCATCCACGCCAAACAATGGAGCCGCGAAAAGGCCACCGACTATCTCGTCGCGACCACCGGCTTCGCGCGCCCGCGCAGCCAGCGCGAGGTCGAGCGCTACTGCACCCAGGCCGGGCAGGCGTGCAGCTACAAGATCGGCCACATGGCGTGGACCCGCGCGCGGGCCAAGGCGCAAGCGGCGCTGGGCGACCGGTTCGACCTCAAGGCGTTCCACGAGATCCTCAAGGAAGGCGCGATGCCGCTGACCATCCTCGAACGCCGCATCGACCAGCGCATCGCGGCGATGCGGGGGGCGGGGTGATGGCGCGGCGCGGGAAGCAGGGCCGCGCGCTGCTGTCTGGGCTAGCGATGATCGGCGCGGCCATTGCCACACCGGCCACCGGTCGCGCGCGCGGCGGGTTCGACGGCGCTGCGCCGCAGGAGGTGCAGACCAGTGGAAAAACCGTCGCCGCGCTCCAACTGTGCATGCTCGACAAACTGGGGCGGTACGGCGCGCCGGTGTTCACGCGCGACCTGCGGCGGGTCGTCATCGATTTCAAACAGGCATCGCCGCCGCTGACCGTCGTCATCAACGATCTCGCCGAAGAGACGCGTTCGGTGGAGGTGTGGCGGGCGGGGCCGCGCGATCACCAGCTCTGGCGCGACACGCTGGCCTGTCGCTAGCGGTTTCGCGGCGCGGCGCGGCGCTGTCTGCCGCTGCCAGCCGTATCGCTTTTGCCGGCGGGTGAGCTTATCCTCGCCTGATCATGCCCCGCGCCGACCAGACCGAAATCCGCCTGCGCATCCTCATCGAGCGGCCCGTCATCGCCGTCGTGCACAGCCTGCAAGTCGGCGACGCCGGCGTGCTCGATCCGAAGCGCTCGGCGGCGGGCGAGCCCCTGGCCTTCGACTTCCCCGTGCGCGTCGCCCCGGGCCCGAAATTCTTCGGCGACCAGGTGCGCCGCGAGGGGCCGGTGCGGCGCTTCGTCTATGTCCGCATCGGGCAGTCGGCCGGCGACCATGCCTCGCTTTGGTCGCGGCGGATGAAGATCGACATTCACGATCTCGACCCGGCAATGCTGGCGGACGCAGCGGCGCGTGGCGGCATGATCGAGATCGCGGTCGACGGCACGGGGAAGGACGGCACGCCGGCTTGCGCCACGGTGCGGCCCGTGCGGCGAAGGCTCGTGCCGGCTTGAGCGAGGGGCGCGCGACGGCGTATGGAGCGGGATGCGTGAAATCCGAGCCGCAACACGCATGACGGCGCTATCTTTCAGGCTTCCCCGGCGAAGGCCGGGGCCCAGTTGGGGGACGCTGCGACGAGCGTTCCCGCTCATCATATCCGTCATCCCGACTGGGCCCCGGTCTTCGCCGGGGAAGTGAGGAGAAACGCGACGATCGAGGCCAGATTTTCTGCACGATACTTTGAATGTTGCTGGATCGAAACGACATCTCCCGCTATTTCAGCCGCAACCTGCTATTTCCGTTACGCTAATTGCGGGGGATCGTAATGGTGAGCGCCATGTCGCGACGCAGTGCCGATCATCTGTTTTTTCCCGCCATGGCGCTGCTGCTCGCCGGCGAGACGCTGCTGGGTTTTTGGCACACGTACATCGGCGCGGGGTTCATGCTGGCGCGGATGCCCAGCCTGCTCGTCCATGTCCATGCGGTGCTGTTCGTCGGCTGGATGACGCTGTTCACGGTGCAGACGCTGCTCGTCGCGCGCGGGCGGGTTGCGGTGCATCGCCGGCTCGGCGGTCTGATGGGCTGGTGGGCCGCGGCGATGGTCGTGGCCGGCCCGGCGACGGTGATCATGGCGCTGCGCCGCCCCGGCAGCGGCATCGACGCGACGATCCTCGCGGGCGATCTGGCGCAGACTGTGGCCTTCGTCGTGCTGCTGTCGACCGGGCTCGCGCGCCGGGCGTACGCGGCGGAACACAAGCGGCTGATGACGCTCGCCACCGCCGCGATCATCGGCCCGGCGCTGTCGCGCTGGCCCTTCGCCATCATGCACGCGACGCCGCCGGTCGGCATCGTGATGTTCTACCTGCTGCCGCCGGTGCTGATGCTGCTCTACGACCTCGCCGTGCTGCGCCGCGTGCACCGCGCGACGGCTTTCGGGCTCGTCATGATGGTGCTGGTGCTGGCGTGTTTCGTCGCGCTGCCGGCCACCTCGGCATGGCTGGCCTTCGCCGATTGGGTCCAGCACGCCTGACGGTGCCGCCGCATCGACATTCGCGCAACCGCGGTCCATTCTGATCGTTGTCCGATATGATGACCCCGATCGAGGAGAGACTCATGGCCAAGCCGCCTGCCAAGACCAGCACGAAACCGGTCGAATCGCCCCTGCGCAAGGCCGCGAACAAGGTCGCCGCGGCGTCGAAGCCAGCCAAGGCCGCGCCGCCCGCCGCCGCGCCGGCCCGGAAGCCGCGCGCTACCAAGGCCACGGCGCTCGCGAAGCCCGCCCCGGCCGCGAAGCCCGCCAAGGCGGTCAAGCCGGTCAAGTCGGTCGAAACGGCCAAGCCGGCCGAGACGAGCGTGCCAGCCGCGCCTAAGGCTGCCGCAGCGCCGCCGACGCCGGTCGCGGCCGCTTCGGCCAAGCCCGCAAAGGCGGAGAAGTCCGTCAAGCAGGCCAAGGGCAAGTCCAAGGACAAGGACAAGGCTGAGCGCAAGTCGGTATTTCAGGAAGCCTCGGCGAAGATCGCGCAGCTCGCGTCCGACATCCTCGAGGATCGCATCGTGCCGACGATCGACCAGATCAAGGCGCTCGCCGCCTCGGCGCTCGGCCGTGAGACCAAGGCGAAGAAGCCCAAACGCAAGAAGAAGTAGCGCGGTTGGCCCGGCGCGCCGGGGTTAGCCCGCGTTCCCCGTAACCGGGATGCCGAGCTCTTCCAGCCACGCCCGTGCCTGGCGCGGCTCGCCCATCTTGCTCGATGCGACCGGCCCGCGGCTGGCGAGAAAGGCGTGGTGCAGCGCAAAGGGCTCGATGCCGAGCTGCGCGCGCATCGCGTCGATCGCCTCGCCGGTTTCGGTCAGTTCCGCCACCACCTCGGCGTAACGCGCCGTCGCGGTGCGATCATTCTTGTGGCCGAACAGCCCCCATGCGCCGCCCGCAGTGCGTTGCAGCGCCGCGATCAGCGTGGCGGCATATTCTTCCTCCAGCGCGGCGCGCTGGGCATCGAGGCGTTCGAGACGATCGGCTTTGGCCATGCCCCCGCCTGCGCGCGACGCGTGCCTGCGTCAATGCCACCTGCCAGAAGCGACCAAAGCTCCCTGCGTGCCGCCAGGTCCGTCGCGGCGCCTCTACAATGGATCATGACCTTTGGCAGCTTCATCGAACCCGATCACAGCGTCGTTGACGTGCCCGACCTTGCCGAACGGCTCGAATGCCCGATCCGCGGCGGCTATCGCGCGATGGATCATGCGCAGCATCTGCTCGGTCGCAACCGGCTGTTCGATGCGATCTGGGAACGCTCCTGCGCGGTGCCGCTGCACTATGAGGACCAATGCTCGGCCGAATATTATTTCGACCTGGTCAAGACCTTGCGCGATTTCAACGGCGAGTTCGATCACCTGGTCGAGGTCGGCGCCTTCATGGGCGGGTCGTCGTCGATCTTCGCCGGCTGCATGGAACGGCTCGACTTCACGCTTGACCTGGTCGACATCCACCCCGGCCGGCTGCGCTTTTCCTATGAGCGCGTGCGCCGCCTGTATCCCGAGGCGGCGGCGCGGGTCCGCCTGTTCCACGGCGACCTCGCGCATTATGTTCGCGCGGTGATGATGGTCGAGCCGAAGCGCGCGACGATCGTCCATCACGACGGCAGCCATGAGTTCAAGCAGGTCGTCAAGGACATGGCGTCGCTCTATTATGTCCGCGACCAGCTGTTCGCGGTGATCGCGCAGGACACCCATCTGCGCGGCTCGATCGAGTCCACCCTGTTCGTCGACATGGCGCTCTACGCGGTGTTCGGCACCGACCTGAAATTCGCCCCGATCGGCGCGGTTTATGGCGCAGGCGATCCGCTGTGCGATCCCAATCGCTACGAGGGGAATTATTTCATCCCGGGGCGCCACGAGGGCATCGTCATCCCGATGTCGTGCAACGAATTCCGCTACCCCCATCCGCTGCAGTCGATCGACGAGTTCCTGCCGGCGGTGCTCGACCGGGCGGCGTGAGGCGAAGGCAAGGCGGCGTCTGGCGTCTGGCAGGTGAAGCCGCGTTTGCCGTTGGTCTGCCATTTTCCGGCCAGGGTGGTAAGACGGCCCATGTCCTGTAGCGATCGACCGACCTCCAGGTGAGAAAGGGCGCGGTGACGGCGGCCGCCCTCGCGGCGTTGCTCGCGCTCGCCATCTTTTGCGGGTGGCGTTATCTGACGCCGGTCGCGGCGCCGGCCGCCGCGCAACCGATCGACCTCATCGTGGTTGAAAAGGCCGCGCACCGGATGGTCCTGTTCCATCACGGCAAGGCCGCGCAGGTCTATGCCGTCGCGCTGGGTCGCGGCGGTGCCGGGCCGAAAGAGCGCGCCGGCGACGACAACGTGCCGGAGGGCCGCTATCGCATCATCGGGCGCAACTCGCGTAGCGCTTTTCATCGGTCGCTCCGCATCGGCTACCCGACAGCAAGGCAGGCGGCGGATGCGGCGCGTCGCGGCATCGATCCGGGCGGCGACGTGATGATTCACGGCATCCACAACGGGCTCGGCTGGCTTGGCGGCCTGCACCGCACGATCGACTGGACGCGCGGCTGCATCGCCGTCACCGACGCTGAGATCGAGCAGATCTGGCGCATGGTGCCCGACGGGACGGCGATCATCATCAGGCCCTGAGCGATGTTACGCGATCGTGGGCCGGGCGAACGCACCCTCTCAAGCCGGGCCCCACGGTCGCGGATATCGGGGTGGCGAAAGATTGTCGTCTGTTGATTGCGGCGGAGATGGCCATGCCCAGGATCGACCTCGAACGTGTGCCGGTGCGCGAAGGTGCGGGCTACCCGCCGCCCTTCGACGCGCCGTGTGTCGGGCGCCTGCGCCAGCGGCTCGGTGCGGCGGGCGGGCTGGTCGATTTCGGGGTCAACCTCATGCGGCTGCCGCCCGGCGGCTGGTCGAGCCAGCGCCACTGGCATTCGCACGAGGACGAGTTCGTCTATGTCGTCGAGGGCGAGCTGGTGCTGGTCGAGGATGACGGCGAGACGCTGCTGCGCGCCGGGGACGCCGCCGCCTTTCCCAAGGCGAGCGGCAACGGCCATCATCTGATCAACCGCGCGGACCGGACTGCGGTCTATCTTGAAGTCGGCGCGCGCCACCCCGACGATCTCACCACCTGTTCCGACATCGACATGCAGAGCGCCAATGCCGATGGCCGCTTCGTCCACAAGGACGGCACGCCTTACGCGTCGGGATAGGCACGCGTTCGGTCTAGGCCGTCAGGAATGCCGACAGTTCGGCGACGCCGGCGGGCGCATCGTCCCAAAATCCTGACAGCTCACCGGGACAGCGTGCTTTCAGATCGGCAAGGATCGGTGCGGCCACCGGTTCGTGCAGGCGCGCCAGCCATGGGTCAAGCGGCAGGTCGGCGCGGGCGATACCGCACAGCACGCCTTCGGTCTCCCAGCCGAAGGAATCGTCCATGAACGCCGACACGTCCTCGCTGATCGCCTGATCGAGCCAGACGTGGACGAACGCGGTGATCGCGTCGCGCTCGCCCTGCGGCCATTGCCGCCATGCCGCGCGTCGCAGCTTGCCGAGAACGATCTCGGCGCCGTTAGAATTTCGCCGATCGACGAGCGAGATCTCGAAAATGCGCGGCAGCAAATAGCGAAAGTCGCGGGTGCTGCCGAACGTCAGGAAAACGCAGAAGACATAGGGTCGTAGCGCCAGACCCGACAGCGCGCGCAACGGTGTCGACAGCAAGACATCGACGCCGCGCTTTTCGATACAGCACGGGCAGCCTTCGATGACGGAGGGCGTCGGCGCCGCGAATTGACGATAGAGTTCCTCTGTCGCCTCGCGGCGTCGTACTTTGGCAGGGCTTGGCGGCACGTTCATCCTGTCGTCGAGCATGACATTTGCCGCCAAGCGCGGCAATCTGAACTCATGTTCCCTCGCGCCACTGCCCGCGCAAAAGGGATTGTCGCCGGCGTCGCCGCATGAAAGCCTGATTGGGGCAGCGGGGGATCAAGGTGGCAGGGGTTTCGATCGGGCAGGGCGGTCGCGTGCGCGGCGGCTGGAGCTTCTTCGCGACGATGTCGCTGGTCATCGCGCTGATCATCGCCGCCGGCTTCGGGCCGAGCTACGCCGCCAGCCTCGCGCCGCCCGGCCTGCCCGTCTGGGTGCATCTTCACGGCGCGGTGATGGTCGGCCTGATCGTCGCCGTGCAGCCGCTCCACGTCATCCTCGCCGCCAGCGCGCCGGTCGCGGCGGTGACGTCCCATCCCGCCATGGCGCAATAACGGAAATCCACGTTCGGGTGCGTCGCTTGCCGCATCGGTATCAGCCGTCGCGGGCGAGCGTCCGGCCGACCAGGTCGAGCAGGTCGCGCGCGTCGAACGGCTTTTCCAGATAGTGCGTCGCGCCGGCGGCGAGCGCGCGTTGATGGAAGCTCTTCAGCCCGCCCTCGACGCTGCCCGACATGGCGATGATCGGCAGGTCCGGTGCTGCGGCGCGAATCCGGGCAATCGCGCTCATGCCGGGCTCGCCGGGCATCATCATGTCGCTGATGATCAGATCCGGCTGCTGTTCAAGCATCGCCATAACGCCGCTCGCCCCGTCGACGGCGAGCACGACCTGATAGCCCTTGGCCTGCAGCAGGATCGAGAGCGACAGGCGGATCGTTTCATTGTCGTCGATGACGAGAATCTTGTGGGGCACGGCATTCATCCCTGGGCGGCTTGCTGGGGCATGGCGGGAAACAACAGGTCGAAACGCGTGCCCTTGGCGGGCGCACTGCGCACCAGGATCGTGCCGCCATGGCTCTTGACGATCTTGTTGACGATCGCGAGCCCGAGGCCGGTGCCGCCGGCGGTCGGCTTGGTACTGAAATAGGGTTCGAAAACGCGCCGCGCGGTAGCCACGTCCATGCCCGGTCCGTCATCGGCGACGAACAGCCGGACATTTGCCGTGTCGCCCGCGCCGCCGGGTTCGCTGCTCGAACCGATCGTGATCGTGCCCGGCCGATCGCCGATCGCCTGCGCGGCATTGGTCGCGAGATTGAGGATCGTCTGGTAGATCTGACCCTTGCTGCCGAGCAGCGGCGGCACCTGGGCGAGTTCGTCGACGACGGCGATGTTGGTCGGGATGCCCGCGCGAATGATCGTCATTGCCTCGCGCACCAGCTGGTCGAGCCTGATCGGCTCGGGCGCGGCCTCTTCCTTGCGGCTGAAAGCGAGCATCTCGCGCACCAGGTCGCGCGCGCGCTTCGCACAGCCGATCATCACCTCGAGGATCTGCTGGCCCGCGGGGTCGCTGCTTTCCATCAGCAGCGGCGCGAGCGTCGTGATCGGCACCAATGTGTTGTTGAGATCGTGCGCGATGCCGCCGGCGAACATGCCGAGCGATTCCAGCTTTTGCGCATGGCGCAGCTGCACCTCGATATCGGCTTGCTGCACCTCGGCACGGCGCAGCGCGGTGACATCATGGACCACGCCGATGATCCCGACCGGCTTGCCCAGCGAATCCAACAGCAGATCGACATGCATCACCGCGTTGTGCACGTCGTCGTCGTGACGCAAATAGCTGTAGTCGAGGTCGCGTGCGTCCTGCCCGGCCTTGGCGGCGGCGATCATGCCGTCGAAAGTACCGCGCTCGTCCAGCGGAATGCTGGTGCGCAGAAAGGTCGCCCAGTCGCAGGTCGTGTCCTCGGGCAGCCCGTGAAGCGCCTGGAAGGCGCTGCTGCCGGTCAACACCATATCGGAAAAGTGCAGCTCGAAACTGCCGATGGACGCAATCGACTGGGCCGTCGCGAAATGATGCTCGCAGCGGCGCAAATCGCGGCGCGTGATGTGCTGCGCGTAGACGAGCGCCGCGACCAGCCACACCCCGGCGATCGCAAAGCTGCGATTGACGACCGCGACGTCGAACGGAATGTGGCCGGGCGGCGAGGCGAACAGGCCGAAGACGATCAGTAATGTTGCCATCGCCGCGAGGGCGACGGAGAGATAGGCGCGCTGAAACCACAGCGCGCAGGCAACCAGTGGCGCATAGCACAGGCCGGCATTGACTTCGAGCGGGGTGGAGACGTCGAACAGCGCGATCGCGAAATAGCCCAGCGCGGGCAGCCATAGCGGCAGCCGCGATATCACTGCCGTCTCGTCCTGCCAGCCCTGCGCGAGCATCGCCGCGCCCAGGCTCAGCGCGCAAAGTGCCGAGGGGATCGACATCGGCCGGCCGCTCCACCAGCCGACGGCAAAGGCGGATTGGCCGACCTGACCTGCCAGCGCCTCGATCGCCACCGCGACGATGGCGATCGGCACCAGCAACAACGCCAGGCGACGCGTTGCCTCGCGTCGGGCCGTGAGCAGCAGGAGGACGACGCCGCCCGAGAGCAGGAGGATCGTCGCGCTGTTGGGGGGCGGACGTCCGGGCATCGGCCCGGTGGTAGCGGGCCAGTCGCTGATCAGCAGCTGGTCGATCGGGATCGCGACGCCGAGATATTCGAGCAAGGTCAGCCCGCCGATCAGCAGCGGCACCGCCGCAAGCGCCGCGCTCCAGCGCCGTCGGCCATGGAGCAGGGCGAGCAATGAGCCGCCCGCCGCCGCAAAGCCCAGCGCCGGATTGGCCGTCATCTGGAACAGCAGGCGATGTGCCTGGTAAAAGCCGGCGTCGTGGCTGGCATAAAGCAGCAGGATTGCCAGCGAGATTGCAAGGGTGGTCGCCGCGCCGGTGATGCTGACCGAGCGCAGCGTGGCTCGGCGACGGGCTAGAAGTTCGGGTTCGAGTTGTTGCAACCGTTCCACGCTATATGACTAATCCGTGACAGCGAGTTTGGACAGCGGATTCTTACGTATAATTCCGGAATATGAAGCTGATTTTTCCCTAAACACCTTTACCAGTTAGCAATGAAAAGCCAAAGATCGCGCAGATTCATCTTGGTCGGCATCGAGATATTGCTGCGATGCACAAGAAGTATAATCCTCACTCAAGCGAGAATGAGATATCCGCCGCCGCCGGTCTGCCACGCTACCATCGCCCGGTGCGAGATCTCTCCATATGGTCGGCCCGCGACTCGCTGTGTTCGTGATCGCGACCTGGCCGCCGACGTGACGCGCCGCGTACCCGTAAGATGCCGCGCGACGCTCGCCTCCCGCGCTACAGCCGCGCGTCGATCTCGCGCCGCAGCGCCGGCAGCACCTCAGCCGCGAACTACTTGTTGCGCGTCATCCATCCTGCGCTGCGCCAGGGCGGGTGGGGCAGGGGCACGGTGAGCGCCAACGCCAACGGCATATGGGGTCATCGGCGCTGGTCCGTCCGCGGCATCTGTGCGAGCATGCCCGGCGGGTAACCGGGTCGGGGCAGGAACATCCCATTGCCCGTGATCGACCGCCCGGATGAGAGGACGTCGCATGCGCTTCGTGTCGCTCGCGCTGATGATGACCGCCGCCGCCACCGCTGGCGCGGCGCCGGCGCAGGTCGGCGATCCGGGCGTGCGCGCGATGCAGCCCGGGCCGGATCAGGCGACGCAAGGCGACTTCGGCACGCTGCAGATTTCCACCACCGACCCCGAGCAATTGCACAAGGACTGGGCGCAACCGACCGAGGGGGTGCGCATCGCGACGCAGGACCAGGCGACGCGCAACCAGCCGATCTTTTCGTTCATCGTCTTTCGCGCCTGCAAGGCCGGCGCCGATGGCAATTGCCATGTCTCGGTGCGCTTCGAGACGCTCGATCCGCGCGGCAAGCCCTATGACGCGGGGGGCGAGGCGCCGATCTGGGATCTGCCCCCGCCGCCGTCGGGCCGTCTTCAGCTCAGCGAGGGCGGGCTGGGGCTGCGAATCGAGGATGGCGAGGCGCTGGGACAATACCGCGTCATCGCGCGGACGACCGACCATGTCGCCGGCATCACCCTGACCACCGAAGGCACGCTGACGATCGTCGAGGCACCGCGCGCCGGCGGCTGGAGCGCGGTGGCAAATCCGGCCGGCGACCCCGACATTCGCGCCGCGGCGCAGGCGATGCTGGCGAAACTGCCGGCCGGGCATGCCGGCCTCGATACGATCGTCACGGCGCAGCGGCAGGTCGTGGCGGGGACCAATTACCGCCTCATCCTGCGGCTGACCGACGGCGACAAATGGACTGCCCTGGTGTGGCACAAGCTTGACGGCAGCTTCGTCGTATCCGATCCGTCCCGCGTGCAATAGCCGCCCGCGACGCGCGCCGATTCCCTGCGGTGCACCCGACGCGGCCGACGGGAGAGGACGCCATGTCGAGATTGATCTTCGTAAACCTGCCCGTCACCGATCTGGCGACCTCGCGCGCCTTTTACGAAGCGATCGGCTTCACCAACAACCCGCAGTTCAGCGACGAGACCAGCGCCTGCATGGTGGTGAGCGAGACGATCAACGTCATGCTGCTGACGCATGCCAAATGGCGCACCTTCACGACGCGCCCGATCCCGCCGAGCAGCACGAGCGAGGTGTTGCTGGCGATTTCCTGCGACAGCCGCGCCGCGGTCGACGCGATGAACGACGCCGCGGCCGCGCATGGCGGGACCGCCGACATCAACCCGAAACAGGACCTCGGCTTCATGTACAACCGCAACCTCGCCGACCCCGACGGCCATGTCTGGGAAGCGATGTGGATGGACATGGCCGCCTTCACCAACGCGGGGTAGCGCGTCGTGGAGCGGGGTTCATGAACGCCGGGCTGCGAAACGCCTGGCAGCGCTACTTTCCGGCTTCCCCGGCGAAGGCCGGGGTCCAGCCTGCCGGGCGCTCGCCTTCGGGCATGATCATGGTGGTGAGATCGGACGCTTGGTGGGCCTCCGCAACCTTCTCCCCCGCCGGCGCCATCGGCAGATGTCGCGCCATCCGCGCCTCGAGCAGCCGGATCAGCGCCGGGTCCAAGAACGCATAATCGTCCGGAATGTCGAGGCAGACAATGCGCTTGCCGCCGAGATGCCGGCGAAAGCGCCGCTGGATCTTGCTGCGGTGCGTCCGCTCCATCACGACGATGATGTCGGCCCAGTGCAGCAATTCGCCGGTCAGCGGGTTTTCCGCATCGTTGTTGGTGCCGGCGGAATCGACTTCGATGTCGCGCCGCGCGGCGAAGATCTGTTCCGCCGTCGGGCTGCGCAGCCGGTTCTGGCTGCACACGAACAGATAGCGCTTCATGCGCGCAACGCCGGCACAACCCGCGCGGCGGTGCGCGTCAAGCGGCGCGCAGGTCGGTTGCGGTAGAAGCGCGCCGGTTGCCGCCGGTCTATCCCCAGCCAGCGGAACAGCCGCACGTTGACGCTGGTCAACAGGCCGAGCGAGCATGTGCGATCGATCAGCTTGCACAGGCGCAGCAGACGATCGTCGCTCAGCGCGTCGGGGACGGTCGCGGCGATCGTCCACTGCATCGGCGATATCCGCGCCGGCACCGTCACCGCCAAGCCATGCCGCCGCAACAGGCGCGCGATCCCGCCGATCTCGGCCAGCGACGCGCGAAGGCCGAACCGCCTTGGCCGCTCGGTGCATATCGGCTGCCGCGCGCGGCGCGCCCGTTTCAGGCGCAGCCGCTTTCGCCGCTCGAAGCTCCAGGGTTTGTCCGTCATGCGCGGTAGATGCCCACAGGCGCGAAAGCCCGCAACGGGGCGATTGCGATCGACCAGCGCAGCACGACCAACGCCTTTTTGAAAGGCCGGCGCGTGCGGTCGCGTGATCCGCCCTGATGGGTGGATCTGCCGGCCCCCCCCGCGAACTTCCGCTCTCGACGAAAAACGGACAAGCGATGGATGCTGACTGCACGGCTCTCCGGCACAGCGCCGTGCATGATCGCGGTCAACGGACGCCTCCAGCACAGGAACATGAGACTTTTCTGCCGCTGGCTGCTGGGCGCTGCGCTCATCGTCCTGTTGGGCGCCGAAGGGGTGGCCCTGGCCGGCCCATGGTTGTGGCAAGGCGACATGGTCACGCCGTTTCGCGTGCACATGCTCCTTGCCGCGACGGTGCTTGCGGCGCTGACCATGGCGTTTCGGCAGCGCTGTCTTCATGCACTTGCCGTCGCCGCGCTGGTCGGCGCGCTCGGGCCGGTCGCGGAACGGCTGATGGTGCGGCACAGCCTGCCGGCGCGGGGCCCGGGGGACAGCGTCAGCGTCGTCTTCGCCAATGTGCTGTGCGACAATCGCCACTATGATCGCGTCACCGCCATGGTGCGCGCCGAGGCGCCCGATCTGTTCGTTGCCTCCGAGACCACGCCGGCATGGATAGCGCACCTCGATACGCTCGGCGACCGTTATCCCTACCGCTTCCATGCCGGGCCAGGCGTTTTCGGCATTGCCGCCTATGCCCGCCGGCCCTTCACGGCGCGCGTCTTTCGCATCGGCCGGCGCCATCTGCCCTTGGGCCGGCTCGAATTCGCCGACATGGTGGTGCTGGTCGCGCACCCGCAACCGCCGGCACGGCGCGGCCTGGCGGCGGAAAACCGCGCGTATCTCGCAGCGCTCGCGCGCCTGGCGCAGACGTCGACCAAGCCGGTGATCCTCGCCGGCGATCTCAATGCCACCTTGTGGTCGCACAGCCTCGCGCCGCTGCTCGACATCGGGATGCAATGGCCGGCAGGATCGGGGCTGCGCTACAGCTGGCCGGTGGGCAGGCCGTATCTGATGATCCAGATCGACCACATCCTGACCCGAGGCGCGGTGGCGGGAAGCTTGCGCGTTTTGCCGGATGTCGGCTCCGACCATTTCCCGGTGCGCGCCGACCTGGTGTTTCGGGGGCCGCACGCGGTTGTTTCGGGTGTTTCGCGGGAGCGGTGATCGCCGCTCGCCCGCACTCACCCAGCGTTGTCGAATTTCCTGACCTCGATGGCACTCTCGTCGAAACCGTCGAGCAAACGCGCATTGATCCCCATCTTGCCGAAGTCCTCGCCAAGCGTCGCCCAATGCGTGCCGCAGCCGCACACCGGGCAGTGATGAATGCCGATCATCCTGTCGCCCCAGACATAGGCGGTCGTCTCGCCCGAGATGCGCACCTGTTCCGGCGGAAAATAGGCCACGCGCCAGGCGAGCTTGCGGCACAGCGAGCAGTTACAGTCCGCCACCCATTCGGGCGCGCCCGGCAGCTCGATCCGCACCTTGCCGCAGTGGCAGCTTCCCTGAACGCCCATGGCTATTTGTAGGCGCCGGTCGGGAATGTCCGCAAGAGGGCGCACCCGCCGCCCGTCACCCGTCCCACCACCGCCTCAATGCCCCGATAGCAGCTTCCCGACGAGCGGAATGGCGATGCCCGCCGCGAGCACGACGATCATGACAATCAAGGCAAGCCGAACGCGGCCGTGTCGCGCCCGCAGCGCCACGTCATAGGCGACGACGTCGAGCCAATAGCGGTCGGCACCCTCCTGCCGGATAACCCCGCTGTCTCGCATCCGGTCGAACTGCCGCCGCTCGATCGCGTTCGCCGCGACAAAGGGCGTCGCGCGATCCGGCCGGACGGCGTCGGCGGCAAAGAAATGGTGCTGAATCTCGCGCCTTGCCCGCGCGATGAGTGCGGCTGCTGCCGTGGCCATCGAACATCCCCCGTTGGAAAAGCCAGGCTGACAGCCAATCCGCGCCTTCGCAAGCGCGGATGCGCTGCGGTCTTAACGGCGTAGCCGCAGCGCGGCGCCTGCCCGGCCTGTGGCGCGCGGAGCAGCGGAACGTGGTGGAGGCACGAACCCGCTGCGCGGGAGGGCGCGTGCGGCACGGTTGAGGTGAACGAGCGAGCGTCTCGCGTGGGTTGAGCGATGTTTGAGGCAGGCAGAGCATCGGGGCTCCACCATAAGGAGCCCTGCCAT
>NZ_JARYTI010000053.1 GCF_029911635.1 Sphingomonas sp. AR_OL41 | reverse complement strand
CCCGACGGGCGCGACGCACCCCTAACGACGGGTCGAAAACCGAAAACCCCATAGCTCACCGCCCGTGGCACGCGGCTTCCTGCTTTGGAGGATATCGTACATCTGACGATGCCCGATATCCTTCACAGTTACGGACGTTCAGCTCGATTTTAGCGTCGCCCGAAAGCGGAAATTCGTTCATCGCCTCGGCACGACCGGTCTCGAGAGGGGCACGCTTGGCGACTGGACGGCGAAAAGTGGGGTTAAAGTACCGCGCTGCCCAACCATGTCCGCCGGACCGCTACCGACCCTAGTGTCGATCAGTCCGACGAAGTTGGGAAGCATCAGCGGCGATCCGGAGCGGGCGCGCCACATTTCAGCCGCTCGCCGCGCTGGTCTTGATGAAGCCGTTGACGCCGCTCGGGAAGAAGCCCCCGCCGACCAGCGCCGCTTTCGACAGATAGACGATGTTCAGCACCTGCCCGGCCGAGCGGCTGAAGGCGATGCCGTTCGCGTCGGTCGGCACGATGTTGGAGGTAGTCGCGTCGCCGCTGATGCCCTGATCGTCGTCCGTCGGCCCGTCGAGGCTGTCGCGCGCGTCGCTGATCTGGCCCGCAGCCGTGACCAGGGATGGCGTCGTCATGCCCTTGCGGTAGAGCGTCGTCCGGACCAAGCCGGCATGATAGGCCTCCGCCGCGAGGATTCCGGCGGCCGCCTCAAGATAGGTCTTGTTGGTGATCAGCGGTGCCGCGCCCTTGTAGGCTGTGACGCCCACATCCTCGAAGATGAAGGCGCCAAGCAGGAAGTTCTCGTCGCTGGCGTAGGGGTCGAAGGTGCCGGTCGCGCCGACAACGCCGGCCGCACGCGCCGCGGCGGTGAAGGCACCGGTCGCGCTGCCGTCGATGTTGATCGCGGGTTGCGCGACAGCAACCGAGCCGAGTACCGAGCGCAGGAACGCGACGTGGGCGATTTCGTCCGCCGCGATTTCCCGCGCATATTGCGCGACGATCGGGTCGGTGAAAGGCACCTGCTTGCCGCCCGTCACCGTGCCTTGCGTGCCTTGGCCAGTCAGCTGCGATGCCGGCAGGCCGGTGCCGTAAACCGCGAAGGAATAGAATTGCGCCTCGAGATATTCGAGGTTGAGCGCGAAGTTGAGGATATCGAAATCCTGCACTGCCGTGCTCGGCGTGGGTGTCGGTGTCGCAGGCGTCGGCGTGGGAGTCGCGGCGTCGTTGCTGCCGCAGCCAGCGAGCAAGGCGAGGCCGCCTGCGGCGATGGTCGCGGAGCCCGCGCTGCGCAGGAAGTTGCGGCGTTCTTCGCGGCGACGCTCACTGGCATCGAGGACACGAAGCAGAGTTTCCTGATCGGACATGTGATGTATCCCCTGTCTGGGCGAAGGCGCGGATTAGTTCGCGGCGCTCGTCTTGATCGTGCCGTTGACGCCGGCCGGGAAGAACCCGCCCATGCTGACCGCGGCGTTGGTGAGGTAGACGATGTTCAGCACCTGGCCGGTCGACCGGCTATAGGCGATGCCGTTGGCGTCGAGCGGGACGATGTTCGACGCGAGCGCGCCGTTGATCGTCGTCGGCGAGATGCCCTGATCGTCGTCGCTAGGCCCATCCAGGCTGTCGCGCGCATTGGAAATGGCGTCAGCGGACGTGCGCAGGGACGGCGTGGCGATGCCCTTGCCGTAGAGCACGGTGCGCACCAATGAGGCGTGATACGCCTCAACCGCGAGGATACCGGCGGCGGCTTCGAGATAAGTCTTGTTGGTGAGCAGCGGCGCAGCTCCCTTATAGGCGGTGACCCCAACATCCTCGAAGATGAAGGCACCGAGCAGGAAATTCTCGTCGCTGGCATAAGGATCGAACGAAGCGCCGGCGCCGATCAGGCCGGCGGCGCGGGCCGCGGTGCTGAACGCGCCGGTCGGTGCGGTGCCGATGTCGATTGTCGGCTGGGCGACCGCCGCCGTGCCAAGGGCGGTGCGCAGGAAGGCGACGTGAGCGACCTCGTCCTGGGCGATCTCCTTGGCATATTGCGCGACGAGCGGATCGGTGAAGGTCACCTTGCGGCCGCCGGTGGCGGAGCCTTGGGTTCCGGTGCCGGTCTGCTGGTTCGCGGGGAGGCCGGTGCCGAACACAGCGACATTGTAGAATTGCGCCTCGAGATATTCGAGGTTGAGCGCAAAGTTGAGCACGTCGGCGTCGGTCGGCGCGGTCTGGGCCGCTGTGGCATCCGCATAGAGGAAACCGCTGCCGGCACCGACGAATGCTGCCGCCTTCAATGCTCCGCGAAAAAAGTCGCGCCTTTCGTTGCGTCGTTCGACGCGTCGATCGAGCACATCGATGAATTGCTGAGTGTCGTCGGCCATCTTCGGACCTCCCCTTATGGTGGTTACGCAGAGACGTCCGAGAGAGAAAAATAGTTGCAACTACTTGAAAAAAAAGATCTAAATCGAACTCGCAAGACATGGCGGGTCGGCTTGAAAGGCGGGACCCTCAAGTTCATGTCTTGAGCTACGGGCGGACGCAGTCTATGGATGCCGACCGAAGTGGTGAAATGACCATGCGCTTTCTGTCCGCGTGAAGCGTGAGGCCAGGGTCGGCGATCGTTGGCGGGAACTGACGAGGCCAAGCGGCACATTGCTCTGTTTCTTCCACAGCCCGCCGCGCTGCTGTCGGTAAGAATAAATGGTGCCGACGACCCACTTGCGGTCATTTCAGCGGGGTTGAGCGCACCCGAGAAGCAGAAGTTCGTTCATCTTGTCTAAAACCCCATTTATTCGTTCCCGCCGCCTCGCCGTGTCCATGGTGTGCCCGCGCACGGGCACGATGACGGGTCCCTTGCCGAACGAGGCTTCAAGGTGCAGCAGAACGAATGGTCAAGCACGCTCGCGCTGAAGCGCTTCCGGACGGTCTCGATGCCCTCCGTGGTAAGTTAGCGCTCCACGAAATTATGGTAATCATCGAACAGACGGCTCGCTGGGTTCACCCGGAGACCTTCGCGCTCCTGCCGGTCTGGTATCCGGAGTTCACTCGCGGGATGCACGTGGCCGCTGCGAATTGGACGCTTCCACGGATGAGATCCAATGGCGCGGAGTCGCGCGAAACCAATGATCGTGCGCAGACCGCTCTCACGAAAGCGCTTGGCCTCAGGTCCGGATTACGCAGGAACTGGACTTGCTGTCACATTTGGGGCGTGGACGATCCAGCATTCACGCGTCGCAATACGATCGTTCGCGACCCTCGGTTCTACTCCTGTGTCGGCAATATGGTTCTCCTGCCAACGCCTCTTAAAGCATTCACGGACGCGGTGCCCGAAGTGAAGGGGATGATCCGGCTATGCGCCAGAAACATGTACGGCCGCACGTGCGGCCCCGATAATCTCGTTGAATGCAATCTCGATGCGTATGCGGCCGACCAAGCCTATCCCGCGAGTTGGCCGAAGATCATCGGCGATGCTGTTCCCCAAGGGACTATGGAAACGACAGAAGGCATCAGACATGACGTTAAACGTCGTATCGACAATATTCGAAGCGACCTAGAGTGCGCTGGCCCGCTTTATCCCAGAGATTCGGTCCGTCAGACACTCGCCTATTGGAACATTATGATTTGAAGGAATGAGAGACAACGCGGGTTAACTCGCGAGGGCTGTCCTCAAAGGATTGCCTTCCCGACTTGCCCAGCGCAACATCACCGTAAACACGTTCCCGAAGATCAATCGAATGCGCTTTGCCCATGATCCCACCTCCGATCACGGTGAATCACATCTCAAAGAAAAAGGGAATCCATCACGATTCATATTTTGTGCAGCACGCTCTAGTGCCGAAACCGCATGATCGACCTGCGCCAGTGCACCGCCTCATATCGTCTCGATCAGCAGGAATTCCGCCGGCTTCAACGCATCGATGCGCAGCGTGGCTTCCTCGGTGATGGCGGCGCCGCTGCAGGGCTGCAGCACGACGCCGTTGATCGCGATTTCTCCGCTACAAGTGACGATATAGGCGTGTCGCCTGCGGTCTAGCCGATAAGCCGATGTCGCGCCTGCCGGCAGCCGCGTACCCAGCACTCGCGCCTCGGCGCGCATTGGCATGGCCTGGCGGTACCCAACCAGGCCACTGGCAAGCACGATCAGTTCGCCGCGCTGCCGGCGGCCGGGAAAGCGTGTGATCGTCCGCGCCGGTGCGCCGGCAGAAGCGATCGATGCGATCCGGATTTCGAGATACTCGGCCGGCATGTTGCCGGGATTGAAGGAGGCAAGGGCCTTGCCTCTGCCGGATGAGACAAGCTCTACCTCGCCTGTCGCAACGCGCATGTTGCCACCCAAGCTACCGGCATGGGCGATGACGCCCTTGCGGACGACCGTCACGATCTCGGTGCCGTCGATCCGCTGCGGGCGCATTTCGGCGCGCGGCGCGAGAATATTGTGGTTCAGCGACCGCAGGTCGCCCCAGGGGTTCCTCCTGCTGTGCTGGTAATGGGCAAAGGAAAAGTGATGCGCGGCCTGGAGCCATTCGTTGCTGGTCGAGCCCAGGGCTGCCTGCTCTCGCAGGTCTATCATTGACCCGAAACCTTGCGCCAAATCCCGGCCTGCCACGCAAGATTGACGCGCTCATGCGTTCGCCGCGAGGCGATAGCCCACGCCCGGTTCGGTCAGCAGAAGCTGCGGATCGCCGGGATCCTCCTCGATCTTCTGGCGCAACATGCCGATATAGACGCGCAGATATTGGGCATCGGTCGTTCCCGTTCCCCAGCCGGCGGCGAGCAGTCGCTTGTGCGTGACCACCTGGCCAGCGTTCAGGGCCAGCGTCTGTAGCAACTCATATTCCTTGGGGGAGAGTTTGATCTGCTCACCGCTCAGGGTCACCTTGCGCGTCGCGAATTCGATCGCGAGCGGTCCGGACTGGTAGCTTACGAGATCTGCAACCGGGCTCGATCGACGCCGTACGGCAGCACGGATGCGTGCCATCAGTTCACCGATCTCGAAGGGCTTGTTGACATAGTCGTCCGCCCCTTCGTCCAGGGCAGCGATCTTTTCGCTTTCCTGATGTCTTGCCGAAATGACGATGATCGCCGACTTGCACCGGGCGAGAATCCCACGGATCACCTCCTTGCCGTCCATGTCGGGCAGACCAAGGTCGAGCAGCACCACGTCGGGGCTGTCGTGCGCCGCGGCCAACGCGCCCGATGCGCCATCGATCGCCGTGGTGACCCGGTAGCCGGCTGCTGCCAGCACGGGCCGCAGGACCCCGACCAGCGAAGGCTCGTCATCGATCAGCAGGATGTGGATCGTCATGGCGCTATTGCGGCGAGCGGAAGCGTGATGGTGATGCGTGTGCCCACCTCGCCGATGCCCGGCGTCTGGGCCTCGATCGTGCCGTTCAGCGCGCGGACAAAGCCCCGCGCGATGGCGAGGCCAAGACCGCTGCCACGTGGCGAGGCCTCGGCGCGGTTCACGCGGTAGAAGCGGCCGAAGACCAGATCGAGATCGCCTTTAGGGATGCCACACCCTTGATCGGCAACCGTGATGCGGCACTGGTCGCCAGCCCGCTCGCTCACCACCCGGATCTCCGTGCCGTCGCCACTGTAATTGATCGCATTGTCCAGAACATTGACCATGACGAGTTCGAACAATGCCGGATCGGCCGAAACCAGCAGGTCGGCGTCATCACCCTTGCGGACAAGCGAGCGACCCGCGGCGCGCGCCCGCGCCCGCTGGATCGCACTGCCCAGAATGTCGGAGACGCTCAGCGTCTGCAGCCGAAGCGTCGGGCCACCAGCCTCAAGCTGGCTCAGTTCCAGCAGATTGGCGGTGTAGCGATTGAGCCGAGCGCACTCGTCGGTGATGGTGCGCAGTAAGTCGGCTGACGTGACGGCATCGAGCTGGTCGCGATAGTCGATCAGGCTCGAGGCGGAGGCACTGATAGCCGCGAGCGGCGTGCGGAAATCGTGACTGATCGACGACAGCAGCGCGGTCTTGAGCTCCTCCACCCGGTCCGCCGCGCGCCTCTCGGCGATCTCCTCGGACAACATGCCGCGCTCCAGTGCCAGGGCGACGACATTGCCTAACGCGATAAGGATCGATGATTGCAGCCGATGGGGGCGGAACTCCCGCAGGATCATCACGCCGAGCACATCGGTGCTCCCGTCCAGGCGCCGCGCCGTGAACATGTCGCTACGCACCAGCGGCGCATCGTCGAACAGCGCGGCATTGGCCAGGCCGTGCCAATCGAACATCGGCGTCGGGCCGATCGGCACAAGGACGCCGCCGTCGAGCCTGAACAGGGTTATTTGCGCGCCGACGAGCCGGTAAGTCGCGGTGATCAAGGTATCGATGACATCCTGGAGCCTTGCTGCGGACTGAAGCGACTGGCTCAATTCCAGCAGCGTCGCGAGTTGCAGGTTGGTCGCCCGGTTTGCGTCGGCATGATCCCTGAGTCGGCCCGCAAGGGTGCCGGCGACCACCGCGCACAGATTGAAAATGATCAGCGGAGCGAGCTCCCGTCCCGTGGCGATGCGCAGGGTCAGGGGAGGAGCGACCATGTAGAAATTGTAGATAAGGAAAGCGCCGAACGCGGTGATCAGGGCGGATGCCAGACCAGCCAGGGCGCCCGAAACGGTAATGCAGAACACGAACACAAGCGCGCCGGCGACCTTGCCATAGGCCGCGTGCACAACGAACGCGGCCGTCGTCGACAACGCGAAGGTGAGCGCGGTGACCATGAGTTCGCGCGGTCCGAGAGTTAATGTGAGGCCGGTAAGCTTCCGGGAAATCAGGCCGCCTGTTGCCACCATGCCGTGCCAATCTCCCGTCTGTGGTCGCCCGCGACGGTCAATCCCTTGGAGGGGATGCAATGGGCATTGACCGCCGCGGACGTGTGCGAGTGAGCTTCCCTGGGGAGGGGGCTGGAGCCTTGCGCCGGAACGCGGGGACCAAAAACACTCGCCCGGGGGATGTACCGCGCCGCCGCCGTCCCGGCCATGCATAAAAAACCTATAGTAACACCGTCATCCGCCCAGGTCGTAGGGGAAGGCCGCTTTTGGCGACCTCATTTCGAGAAAGGCTCGGTCGATGATTCAGCGTATTGGTTTCATCGTAAGGGATTTTTCGGCACGACCCCTTGGGGTTGCGCAACGCATGGCAATGGGTCGGCGGGTGACGGGGGTCATGGCGCTGCTTGCGCTCTCCGCCTGTAGCAATGCCGGCAAGAACGAGGCGGTTTCCTCGACGGAACCAGATCCGATGGCAGCCGAGCTGGCCAATCGCGCACCGGTCGAATTGCCGCCGACGATCACCTCGGACGTGACGATGCGCTGCACTGATGACAGTCTCGTCCATGTCACGTTCTTCACCGGCGACAAACAGGTCTTGGTCAGGCCCGCAGGACAGCAGATGCCTGCCAAGCTCGTCGCCGAAAAGGCCGGTGGACCCTATACGGCCGAGGGGTATTCACTCGCCCGCACGCCGCCGAGCGTCACGCTCACCCTGCCGGGCAAGCACGAACTTTCGTGCAAGAGCTGACGTCCACACAAATATGTGCGGCATTTCATCACCCGCTTATGGGCGCGGCGAGATCCGCCTTTCTGTTCCGGGCCGTGGCCACCAGCCAGATGCCGCCTACGATCATCGGCACGGTCAGCCATTGCCCCATATGCAAACCCGTCCGCGCCGCGAACGCGACCAGTTGCGCATCGGGCTCGCGGAAGAACTCCACCGTAAAACGGGCGATTCCGTAACCGATCAGGAAAGCGCCGACCAGAAGGCCAGGGCGGCGGCGCGCGTCTGTCCCCCAGAAGAGCAGCGCGAGCAGCCCGAACAGCACGAGGCCCTCGAGGCCCGCTTCATAAAGCTGGCTCGGGTGGCGGGCCAGGCTATCCCCGGATCTCGGAAAGATGATCGCCCATGGCACATCCGCCGGCTTGCCCCAGAGTTCACCGTTCACAAAATTGGCGAGGCGCCCGAAGAACAGCCCGAACGGCACACAGCAAGCGACATAGTCATGGATGCGGAGCCAGTTGAGGCGCTGTGTCCGGGCGAAGAGAATGATGCCAAGCGAGACGCCAAGCGCGCCGCCGTGAAAGGACATGCCGCCATCCCAGAGCTTGAGCAGGACCAGGGGATGGAGGAACATTTCGGGCGCGTAGAAGATCGCGTATCCCAGCCGGCCGCCGACAATGACCCCGAGCGTCGCGTAGAAGATGAGGTCGTCCGCTTGCCGGCGCTCCATCGGCGCTTCCGCCTGCGCGAGGAGCTTGAGCATATACCACCATCCGAGGAGGATCCCCGCGATATAGGCGAGCGAATACCACCGGATATCCAGCGGGCCGATCGAAAGCGCGATTGGGTTGAGGTGCAGGTCAGCGAAGTTCAGATGATGGCCTGGCAACGGCATAAGCGATTCCAAATGCTGGGGAGTTTGTCCGGGTGGCTAACCGTTCGCGCCCGCAAAACCAAGCTTGCTCCGCTCTTTCGCTGCCGACTTCCTGAGGTGGCGACACCTCTGAAAGGACGCGAACGCGCAATCAGCATCCCCTATTCTCGCCCGGAACCGTGTTGTTTGATCGCGGCTTGGGCAAAGGGCTCGCTGCGCGTGGCCTGGCCAGGGCACGCGTCATTGGCCGTCATTATCGGCGCAGCGAACCATCCCCCCATCTGCAATCAAAGGACAATTATATGAGGCTTGGCCTGCTTCCCGCCGCTCTGGCGATGATGGCGCTGGCGACGCCCGGCAACGGTGAGGGGCTGTCTTTCGACACCGGCGCGCACTTTGCGTTTATGGAGGAGCTGTCCTCCGGCGCAATCCTCTATTCGAAAAATGCCGATGTGCGGATGCCGCCGGCGTCGCTTGCCAAGATGATGACGGTCTATGTTGCCTTTGATCTCATCAGGAAGGGCGAGCTCAAGCCAAACCAGATGATGACCGTCCGTCCCGAAACATGGCGGAAATGGCATGGCCAGGGCTCCACGATGTTTCTGTCGTCGGGCCAGCAGGTCAGCGTCGAGAACCTCATCTACGGCATCATCACACTTTCCGGGAACGACGCGTGCGTCGTGCTCGCCGAAGGCATTTCGGGGACCGAGCCCGCCTTCGTGTCACTGATGAACGAACGGGCTCGCACCTTGGGCCTGACCAGTTCACATTTCGGTACATCCAATGGCTGGCCGGACAATGGCGTGACCTATGTGACCGCGCGAGATCTGGCGAAGCTCGCCAGCGCGACGATCGAGACCTTTCCGACGCTCTACCGGCAATATTACGCCAGGCCCGACTTTACCTGGGGTACAACTGCTGCGGGAGCGGCAATCACCCAAGCCAACAGGGATCCTCTGCTCGGCCGCGTTGCTGGTGCTGACGGTCTCAAGACCGGGCACACCGAAGAGGCAGGATTCGGGTTCACCGGCTCGGCCGAACAAAATCGTCGCCGCCTGGTGATGGTCCTTGCCGGAATGAATTCATGGAACGAGCGCGTGTCCGATTCCGTCAGCTTCATGGACTGGGGCTTCCGCGCCTGGAAGGACATTCCGATCGCAAAGAAGGGCAAGGAAATCGGGACGGCCGAAGTGCAGCTCGGCGATGCCCGCAGCGTGGGTCTGGTCGCGCCGCGAGACCTCGCCGCCACTATAATGTCGGGCTCCGACCCGAACTTCCAGCTCAAGGTCGTTTATGAAGGGCCGCTCAAGGCGCCGATCAAGGCGGGCGAGCATGTCGCGGACCTGGTCGTGACCACGCGCGACACGCCACCGCAGACGATGCCGCTGGTCGCTGAGAACGATGTTGGTCCGGCCGGTTTCCTTGACCGGGTTGAAGACGGATTTCTGTCGATGATCGGGGTCGACTAACCCTGCCATAGGCACGGCGGACCGGACGAGGTCAGCGGCACGCGCCGCAGGTCATTCGGCGGCCTTGCCGGTCACAAGCTGCAAGATGGGCGTCAGGTCGATGTCGCGGTTCAGGTCGGGATAGATGCCGAGCATGGGACCGATCGACCGGATCAGGCCATGCGCAACGGGCGCTGCCACCCAGCCGGCCGTCGCATAGCCCCCCGTCGCCTTCGTGCCCTTCGGCTCATCGAGTGTCACCACGACAACATATTGCGGTGCGTCGATCGGGAACGCGCCCGCGAACGTCGAGATCAGCGCATGATGATTGTAGCCGCCGGCCTCGGCTTTCTCGGCCGTTCCGGTCTTGCCACCCACCCGGTAGCCATGGGCGTCGGCCTTCGCGCCGGTGCCATGGACCACGACCAGGCGCAGCAGCGAGCGCATCATTGCCGATGTCTGTTCGGAAAAGACCCTGGTGCCGGCGACCGGGCGGTCATCGGATACCTTCAGCAGGGTCGCCGGTCGCCAGACGCCGCCATTGACGACAGCGGCGTATCCCAGAGCAAGGTGAAGCGGGCTGACCGCGAGCCCGTGGCCGAACCCAACGGTCATGGTGGCAAGCTCTCCCCAGGAAGCCGGATATAGGGGCCGCCCGCGTTCCGGGAGGTCCACGGCCACCGGCCGGAGCATGCCCAGGCGATCGAGGAAGCTGCGCTGTCGATCCGCGCCGATCGCCTGCGCGATGCGTGCCGCGCCGATATTGGATGAATAGGCGAAGATCTCCGGAACCGTCAGCCACCGGTTCTGCGCATCATCGTCATGGATGCGAAACCGGCCCATTTGAAGCGGCGCCCGTGCGTCATACCGGTCCGCAAGGCTATGGATCACGCCGGTTTCCAGCGCCGTCGCGATCGTGAAGGCCTTGAAGGTCGAACCAAGCTCATACACGCCCTGCGTCGCGCGATTGAACCGGGCGTCCGGGGTCGAACGGGAGGGCACGTTCGGATTGAAGCCCGGAAGCGACGCCATCGCGACCACCTCACCTGTGTTCACATCGAGTACGACGCCCGCGGCACCGATCGCGCTGTGCTCGGTCATCGCATTTTGCAGTTCAAGTTCGAGTACGCCTTGCACCCGCCCGTCGATCGAAAGCTGGAGTGGCTGTTGCGCCGATGCGGTGAGCCGGTTCTGATATTGGCGTTCGAGCCCGGCGCGACCGATCCCGTCAATGTCGGCATATCCGAGCACATGAGCCGCGAGCGCGCTTTCCGGATAGATCCGCTCGGGTTCCTGCAGGATCTCGATGCCGGGCTCGCCGAGCATCATGAACTTGCGGACGTCATCCGGTGAAATATGCCGCTGGATGTAGCGAAATGGCCTGCGGCTCGTCAGCTCTCCCAGGACTACGTCCTCGCTTTGCCCGGGCAGTATGTGCGAGATTTGCCCGGCAAGGTCGCGTGGATCGCCGATCAATTGCGATGGGTGGACCCCGACACTGTAGGCGTCGAAGGTCCTCGCCAGGACCATGCCGTTGCGATCGACCATATCGACCCGCGCGACGACCGCCGACCCGCGCGAGTTACGACGCGACGTTCGGCCTTGTGATACGAAACCGAGCTGGGTGAGCCGGACGCCAACCGCGGTGAACGCGGCAACGAACAGCAGCAGCAGGATCATCAGCCGCCGATAGATGAGCTCGAACTCGGTGGCCCGCTGTGATCGCGGGGTAAGTCGACCGGGTTGCCGGATTGCGACAGCTGAGTGCAAAGGTCTCTCCACAATCAGAACGCCTTGCCGCTGCCGATCGGCCCGGCGGGTCATGGTCTCGTGATGTCTCTAGCAAGCTGCCGAAGAAGTCTCCCGCTTTTGTGATTGGATCGTGATCGAGCTGTCATCAGAAATCTGTGCGCCTCGGCGGGTAGCCGGGGGTCTAGGATCCCGCTGCATGACCATCGGCCGCCCCGATCGGCTTAGCCGGCAGGCGGGGCCGCACTCATTTGGGCCGTCGCTTGAGCCTGCCAGCCGCCGCCGATCGCGCGCGCCAGGCGGACGTTCGCTTGCAGCCGCCGAGTGGTGAGATCGATCACGGATCGATGAATACGTAGCGCCGTCTCCTGGGCGGTGACCACGTCGAGATAGGTCACCGCGCCCTTAACATAGCGGTTGAGCGACAACGTCTCGACCTGCGCCGCCTGCGTCTCGGCTTGCTGCTCGGCCTCCGCCTCCTCGCCGACGAGATGGAGCTGCGACAGGCTGTCCTCGACGTCCTGGAATGCCTTGAGCACGTTGCCGCGATAAGCTGCGGTTGCCTGGGTCCAGTCGGCACGCGCCAACGCGACCTGGGCGCGGCGGCGGCCACCGTCAAACAGGCTGAGGACAGCGCTCGGCCCGACCGACCAGAACAGATTGGGCGCACTGATCAGCCCGGCCAGGCCAGTGCTCTGGAATCCGCCCTGCCCACCGAGCGAAAGGGACGGAAAGAAGGCCGCGCGCGCGACCCCGATCTCGGCATTGGCGGCCATCATCCGCCGTTCGGCGGCAGCGACGTCAGGGCGCCGCTCAAGCAAGGTCGAGGGCAGGCCCGTCGGAATTGTCGGCATCGCCAGCGTCGTCGCGGCGGGCGCGATCGAAAAGTTCGAGGCCGGCACACCTACCAGGCTGGCGATGGCATGCTCGATCAGTGTGCGCCCTGCCGTGACGTCGCTCAATTGCGCCTTGGCTTCGGAGAGTTGCGTGGCAGAGCGTCCCGTATCGACACCAGAGGCGATGCCCCCGCGAAAGCGCCGCTGCGTCAGCGCGTCGGCCTGTGCATAGTCATCGACGGTATTGTTCAGCAACGCGATCTGCTGATCGGCACCGCGCAGCGCGACATAGTCGCTTGCGAGTTCGCCTGCGAGACTGAGTTTGATCGCGGCAATATCATCGGCACTGGCCTCAGCCTCGGCGCGACCGGCGGCAACATTGTTGCGCACCCGTCCCCACAGATCGAGTTCATAACCAGCCGCACCACTTACCGTGTCAGCGGCATAGAGATCGGGTTGGTTCGATCCGCGCAGCGGGCGATTGTCGGACTGTCGGTTCTGGGTCAGCTGCGTACCAACCCCGACGCTTGGCAACAGATCTGCGCGAGCTCGCGCGAGATAGGCGCGCGCTGCATCATAGCGACCAACCGCGCCAGCTATGGTCGGATTGGCATCGGCAAGTTGCCGTTCCAGCCCATCGAGCGTCGCGTCGTGAAACAATGTCCACCACGCCTCGGGTGGCGCGGTGTCGGCAGGAGTGGCAGGCAGCCATGGGCCGGCCTCCTTGAACATGGCCGGCGCGGCAACGATCGGCGGCCGATAGGTCGGCGCGAGCGAACAGCCGCTTAGCGCGGCGGCCGTGATCAACGCCGCGGCGCGGCAAATACGATCAGACATGGCGCGACGACCCGATCCGCACCAGTTCGCCATCGGCGATCGAATCCGGGGGATTGTCGACAACCTTCGCTCCGGGCGTAAGCCCTGACTGCACCTCGACCGTCGCGCCCAGGTCACGGCCGAGCTTCACCGACTGCAGCCGAACGTGCGCGTCCGGCCCGACCAGCGCGACCTGCGTCCCTTGCGCGCGGAAGATCAGGGCGCTCGACGGAATTTGCACCGCGCCGCCGCCGCTCGGCACGTCAAATCGTACCTGCGCATAGCTGCCCGGTTTCAGGGCGCCGCCAGGATTGTCGGCGACCAGCTGGACGAGCATCGTGCCGCTCTGCGGATTGATCGCGTTGGCGTCACCGATGACCTGCGCCTTGAACGACTGTCCGGGATACTCGGGCACGGTCAGGGTCGCCGTCAGGCCCGCTTTCATGCCTGCGGAATAGGCCTGAGGGACCGGCACATAGATCCTGAGGCGGCTGATATTGGCGACGGCGAACAATGGCTGCTGGCTGGTCGCGCCGGGTCCGACGAGATCACCGATATCGGCAGCGCGCGTCGTCACGACCCCGGCGAACGGCGCGCGCACCGTCGCAAAGGCCTTTTGCGCGAGCAGCCGGCCGAGATCGGCGGTCGCGCCCTGCACGGCTGCACGTTTCACGGCGAGATCGCCATTCTTCTCGGCTGCCTCCTGCTGCGACACCGAGTTGGTGGTGAGCAGATCGTTCCAGCGCGCCGCCGTATCGCGCGACAGTGTCTCGGCGGCGCGCGCGCTGGCGAGCGCTGCACGGGCCTGGATGATCTGCTGGTCAAGTTCGGGCGTGTCGATCGAGCCCAGCGGCGCGTTGGCCGGCACTACGGCGCCGATGTCGCGATACCAGGCCTTCACATACCCGGGCACGCGGGCGTAGATTTTCGCGGCATCCCACGCTTCCATCGTACCCGGCAGATTGAGGGCATCGCCCGCCGCGGCACCCGTGACAGGGACGAGATGGACGGTCGGGATCGAACTGGCGTCGGAGGTGTGTTGCGCGTCATGCGCTTCCTCCGCCCGCGTTATGCCGCCGATCGCGACGACAGCCACCGCGACCAGCACGGCACCGATGCCGACAGCCTTCAACCCCTTCGGCGCGGTCACGGATTCGGTCTGGGGATCAGACATGGGCGAGTTCTCCATACACTTGGTTATCGGCAGGGGTTTCGGCAGCGCGCCGGTCCTTGCGGTGCGCGATGCCGAACAGCACCGGCACGAACACCAGGGTGGCGATCGTCGCGCAGATCAGCCCCCCAATCACCGCCCGGCCCAGCGGCGCGTTTTGCTCGCCGCCCTCGCCTAGCCCGAGCGCCATTGGCGCCATGCCGATGATCATCGCGAGCGCTGTCATCAGCACCGGGCGGAAGCGCGTCGCACCGGCTTCCGCGGCGGCGTGCAGCGCGTCGCCGGTTGCGGCCAGTCGCTCACGCGCGAAAGTGACCACAAGCACGCTGTTGGCGGTGGCGACGCCCATGCACATGATCGCACCGGTCAGCGCCGGCACCGACAGCGGCGTGTGGGTCGCGAACAGCATCCACACGATCCCGGCGAGCGCTGCCGGCAGGGCCGAGATGATCACCACCGGGTCGATCCACGACTGGAAGTTCACCACGATCAACAGATAGATCAGCATGATCGCGCCGAGCAGGCCGAGCAGCAGGCCGACGAACGCGGTGTTCATCGTCTCGACCTGGCCGCGCAGATTGACCGACGCGCCTTTGGGCAGATCCTTGGCGGTGTCCTTCAATATCTGTTGGATGTCGCCCGCGACCGCGCCGAGATCACGCCCCTGCGTCGTCGCATAGACGTCGAACGACGGCTGCACGGCGTAATGCGACACTACTGCGGCCGATGGCTCACGGCTGAGAGATCCGAGCCCGCCGAGCAACTGGAACGAGTCCGCCTTCGCGCCCGTCACGGGGATGTTCTGCATCTGCGACATCGAATCGACGCGATATTGCGGTGCCTGGACGACGATCGGGTAGGACACCCCGTTCTTCGGGTTCAGCCAGAAGGCGGGGGCGACCTGGAAGCTGCCAGCAAGATTGACGGCAAGGCTCTTGGTCACGTCATTCTCGGTGATGCCGACGCGGTCGGCGCGGCTGCGATCCACTGCGAAGCCCAGTTCGGGATAGTCATTGGCCTGTTGAAGCCTGACATCGGCGATGCCGGCGACATGTTGCATCCGCGCAACCAGCATATGGGCATAGGCTTCGTTTGCCTTGATATCCGGCCCCGTGACCATCACGTCGACGGGGGCGGGCGCGCCGAAATTGAGGATCTGGCTGATGATGTCGGCCGGCAGGAACGAGAAGGTCGAGCCCGGGAACGCATCGGGCAGTTTCTGGCGCAGCGCGCGAAGATAGCTGGCGGTGGGGGCATGGTCCTTGGCCAGCGTGATCAAGATGTCGCCGTCCTGCGGCCCGACCCCGCCGGTGTTGGAATAGGCGCGATTGATGCCGCTGACCGGCAGGCCGATATTGTCGACGATCGACACCAGCTGATCGCGGGGAATCGCGGCGCGGATATTGTCCTCGATATGGTCGAACAGCGCCGCCGTCTCCTCGATCCGGGTGCCGACGGGGGCGCGGACATGGAGATTGATCTGCCCGGCATCTACCGTCGGAAAGAAGTTTCGACCGAGCATCGGGATTAGCGCGAACGACAGCAATACGACGATCAGGAAGCCCGGCACGAAGTGCTTGCGGCGGCTGATCGCATAGCCGAGCAACGCCACATAATAGTCGCGTGCGCGCTCGAACCGCCGCTCGAACCCGCGCTGGAAAACGCGAAGCGGATTGTGCGTCTGGGGGCGGCCTGCGCCCGCGTCGTGCCCGCGCATCTCGGCGGCAGTATGTTCGCTCGCATGGTCGCGCAGCAAATAATTGCCCATCGTCGGCACCAGCGTGCGCGACAGGATGAACGAGGCCATCATGGCGAACACCACCGCTTTGGCCATCGGCGCGAATAGGAAGCCGGCGATGCCGGGCAGGAAGAACATCGGCACGAACGCGATGCAGATGCACAGCAGAGAGACGAACGCCGGCTGGACGATCTGCTCTGCACCATCAAGGATCGACTGGCCCACCGACTTGCCCTGTTCGAGGTGCCAGTTGATGTTCTCGATCGTCACAGTCGCGTCGTCGACCAGGATGCCGACGGCCAGCGCCAGGCCGCCCAACGTCATGATGTTGAGCGTCTCACCAACCGCCGCCAGCCCGGCGACCGCTGCGAGAATGGCGAGCGGGATCGATGCGGCGATGATCACCGTCGACCGCCATGAGCCGAGGAACAGCAGGATCATCAGCGAGGTCAGCGTTGCCGCGATCACTCCCTCGCGTACCACGCCCGATACCGCCGCTTTCACGAACAGCGACTGATCGGCGAGCGCGGCGACGTTGAGGCCGGTGGGTAAAGTCTCCTTGAGCTTGGGTAGCAGCGCCTTGACCTGGTCGACGATCGCAATGGTCGAGGCCGAACCGCTTTTAAGTACAGTCATCAGCACAGCGCGACCGCCATCGACCCGCACGACGTTGCGTTGCGGCGGCGAGCCGTCGCGAACATGCGCCACGTCGCGCATGAACACGGTGCCCCCATCGACTGTCTTGATCGGCAGGTCGTTGAGCTGATCGATCACCTCTGGGCTGTTGTTGAGCCGGATGTTGTATTCGTACTGGCCAATCTTGGTCGTCCCGGCCGGTACGATCTGGTTCTGCGCAGCCAGCGCGGCGCCGACGTCGCTCGCCGACAAATGCCGCGCCTGGAGCGCGTCGAGGTCGAGATCGATCTGGATCTGACGCTCCTTGCCACCATAGGGTGACGGGATCGCAGCGCCCTGTACCGAGGCCAGCGCGGGCCGGATGAAGTTCTGCCCCAGATCGAAGATCTTCTGCTCCGAGAGCCCTTTGGACGACAGGGCGAGCTGCAGGATCGGGACCGTCGACGCATTGTAGTTGAGGATCAGCGGTGGCGTAATGCCAGGCGGCATCTGCTTGAGCACGGTCTGTGACACAGAGGTGACCTGCGCGGTCGCGGTGCGGATATCGACGCCGGGCCTGAAGAAGATCTTGACGATGCCGACGCCCGACAGCGATTGGCTCTCGATATGGTCGATATCGTTGACCGAGGTCGAAAGCTGGCGCTCATAATAATAGACGACGCGGCCCGCCATGTCCTGCGGCGGCAGGCCGCGATAGGTCCAGACCGCGGCGATCACCGGAATCTTGATGTCGGGAAAGATGTCTGTCGCCGTATCGAACCAGGCGATCGTGCCGCCGAGCAGGATGAGGATCGCCAGCACGACGAACGTATAGGGTTTGCTTAGCGCAAGCTTGACGAGCTGGAGCATGGTCCACCGATGATTGGATCAGGGTGCCAATGGCGGCCGCGGCGCGCCGGTTCGGGGGGTGGGCTTGCTGCAACGCACCATTGGCGCGCACCCAATTGATCGATTTGGCCCGCAGGCCAAGTTAAATGAAATTCACCTTGGCGGCAGCGAGGGCTGACCAACCGGTATGCGCAGCCTCGCGATCAGGCCCGGCTTGCCGTCCAGCAGCTCGAGCGTGAAGCCGTGCAGATGGAGGATTGCCGCGACGATACTGAGGCCAAGACCGGTGCCCGGATAGCCGGCCGCCTTCGCCCCACGATGAAAGCGGCGCAGCACCGCTTCGCGCTCGCTGTCCGGAATCCCCTGGCCGTCGTCGCGCACGTCGAGCGAGAGCCCATCGCGATCCCGAGCCAGCACAATCGCAACGCGCCCGCCGCCGAACTTGATCGCATTGTCGACGAGGTTGCTGATCGCTTCGAACAGCAGTTTTCGGTCGCACATGATCGCCGCCGACCGTGCTGTGGTGAGTGTCAGGGCGATGTCGCGTTCTTCAGCCAGCGGCTCATACAGCGCGACGACATCCGCCAGCAGTTTCGCGAGGTCGGTTGGTGCGAACGCAGCTTGCCGCGCGCCAGCCTCGATCTCGGAAATGCGTAACAAAGCCGCGAAGCGATCCAGTACCAGTTCGAGGTCGCTTTCCGCGTCGCCAAGCAGGTCAGCCAATGGCGGAGCTGTGTCCGAGAGGTGTCGGGCGCGGTGGAGCTGGGCGCGTACCCTGGTAAGCGGCGATCGTAGATCATGGGCAATCGCGTCGGTCACGCCCTTCACCTGTTCGAGCAGCCGCGCGACCTCGTCGACCATCACGTTCACTGTCAGCGCAAACTGGTCGAGTTCGTCATGCCTGCCGGCGATCGGCATTCGCACGTCGAGCCGGCCGGCTGCGATCGCGCGCGACGCCCGCTGCAGATTGCGCACGCGTCGAAGCGGTTCGCTGCTGAGCGCGAGCGCAGCGAGGGCCATGCCAACTGCTGTAAACAGGCCGCTGGAAACGAGGATGGTCAGGATGCGCTCGCGCAGGTCGCGAATCTGGCTGATGTCGCGGCCGACCAGGATCGTCTCACCGGACGGTGTTACCTCAGCGAGCAGGCGCAACGGACGATGCGTGGGTGTGGCCGCGATATCGATCGGCCTGTCCGGGGTGATATGATCTACCCAGGTGATATTGCCGACAATCCGTTCGCCGTCGCGCGCGAATAAGGCACCATAGTTCAGGTCACGGTCGCCGCTGCTGAGATCGGCGAGGACGCGCGCCGGCAGCGAGGGCGCCGGAACCGCGAGCCACTGCGCCGCCTCGTCTCGCAGGATTCGATCGCTCCGCGCGGTCAGCTCGTGCGCGGTCAGGCCATAGATGAGCCCGAGCAGCAGGACGATGCCGATCAGAAACAGCGTCCCGAGAATGACGGTCAGCCGGAACGCGCTGGTGCGGCGAATGTCGCGGAAACGCAGCCGGTCAGACAGCATCGAGCCGATAGCCCTCGCCCTTGACCGTCGTGATTGGAGACGCGCGCCCAGGCCGGTCGAGCTTGCTGCGAAGCCGCGCGATATGGACGTTGATGAGATTCGCACCCGGATCGAAATAATAGCCCCAGACCTGTTCGAAGATAATTCGCCTGCTCATCACCTGCCCCGGGTGACGCGCGAGGAACTCGAGCAGGCGGAACTCCATGTGCAGCAGTTTCACCACCTCGCCATCGATCGACACCTGGCGGTGGATCAGGTCGAGGCGCAGGGCACCCAGCGTCAGCATCGTTTCGCGGCCGGACGACGCAGCGCGCCGCAGCAGCACCTCGACCCGGGTCGCCATCTCGCCGGGCGCAAACGGCTTGACAAGATAGTCGTCGCCGCCGGCACGCAAGCCGGCGATGCGCTCATCGACATCGCTCAGCGCGCTGATCATCAGGACCGGTGCGGCGATCCGTCGTTCGCGCAGTCGCGCGACGACACTCAGGCCATCCAGCCCAGGCAGCATTCGGTCGAGCGTGATGGCGTCAAAATGTTCCTGGGTCGCGCGTTCGAGCGCTTCGTCGCCGTCATGGCTCTGGACCGTCGTGTGACCATGCGCCGCGAGCTCGACAGCAATTTCCGCTGCCGTCGTCCGATCGTCCTCGATCACAAGGATGCGCGCCATGATCGCCTGATAGTGTCGTACGCCCGTGGCAACAACTCTCGCCGCGCGGTTCCGGCGCGAGGTTCCGTGCAGGCCCGCGCCGATCAGTCGGGTATAAGGGCGTAGCCGCGCAGCTGGAGGTTCGCGACCTTCACGATCGCCGCATCGTCGAGACGAACCCCGGGGAGCAATTGCTCCTTGTTATAGCCGCTTCCCTGCAGCGCCTGGCTGCATACCGCGACCGTCACGCCGGCCGCCTGAAGCTGGCAGATCGGTTCGATATTGGGATTGGGTACGGGTGTGTCGGTGCCATGAGCCGCACGACGATGCGCCGGTGCCCAACGCGACGGGATCGCTCGCCACCCGCCCATTCCAGCCGCCGGCCGAGGCGGCGATGCCGACTGACCGACCGGTGACCCGATCCGTCGTGGAGCGCAAATCTTCGTTCATACTTCGGCGAATGCCGGTCGTTACGTCGGCAACGGACTGTCGTGCAACAACTGCCATCTCGACGGTGGCCGTCTGGCGAACGCGGCGCCGATGTGGGCGGCATGGGGTACTTATCCGGCCTATCGCGCCAAGAACGATCAGATCAACACGATGGAAGACCGCATTCGCGATTGCTTCAGCTATTCGATGAATGCACCTGCCTCGCCGAGCGGCGGGCCGCCGCCGCGCGCAGACGCGATCTATCGCGACCTTCAGATGTATTCTGCGTGGCTGGCGACGGGAGTACCGACGGGCGCGAAACTGCCGGGCAAAGGCTATCTCGACCTCAAGTCGACAACTCTCGGATACGATCCCAGGCGCGGCGCGCAGGTTTTCGCGCAAAGCTGTGCCGCGTGTCACGGCCCCGATGGGCAAGGTGCGAAGAACGGCGACGGCAGTTATGCCTTCCCGCCGCTCTGGGGAGCGCAGTCGTTCAACTGGGGTGCGGCCATGGCCAGCGTCAAGACGGCGGCGGGATTCATCAAGGCCAATATGCCCTTGGGTCAGGGCTACGCGCTGACGGACCAGCAAGCCTGGGACGTCGCCGCCTTCATCGACAGCCGAGAACGGCCGCGCGATCCGCGCCAGGACGGCAGCGTCGGCGAAGCGCGGTCCCGCTTCCATGCGAACGGCGACTATTATGGTCAGATCATCGACAGTCACCTCCTGGGCGATGGGTCGTAGGCGATCCGCGATATTTCGATGCAAGGAGCAGGCGGCATCTCCTTCCTCGGCAGGTCGGGCGTTCTCCGGTCATCGCCCAAATGATTGAGATACAGCTGCCTTTCGGATATGGGTCAACATTCCCGGGAGAACGAGCACAGCGTTTTTGACCAGCGCAACTTTTGGGAGAGATTGATGGACGCCAGGAAAGGCAGCCAGGCGCACGACCTGATCGGCTTCGTCGGCTTGCGCGCGCACGCAACGGCAGTTGGTCTGCTGCAGCTTTCGATCGAATTGGTCCGCGCCGGAGTCCTCGATCAGGAGGCGATTACGCGGATCAAGCAAGCCATATTCGATGATCTTGCGCTGAGCCGCCCGTACTCGTTGCCGCAGGCAGAGTTCGAGCGCACCACGCGACTTCGCCTCGACCGGTTATTCTCAGGAGAAGAAAAGCTGGCCCACGACGAATCGATGCCTCCGCCGCGCTAGCCAGGCGCCATGTGAACAAGCGCATTTGCGCCGGAAGCCGGCGCACAGCCCCTGATGGGAGCGGGTGGACGCACGAGGCGCCCACGACTAGGGCATTCCCGTCGGTCGGCGAGTGCCATGAAAAAGTCTAACACCCTTCTGTTCTTTGCAAATCAGCGACGTCGTTTGCGGTCGAGCGAGGCGGCACTCATCGGCATCGCGGTGCTGATCGGCCTGTGTGCGGGGTTGACGACACTTGCGCTCGCGGCGACCGCCCATCTCATGCAAAATCTGCTCTATGGGGTCGGCATCGACCGCTTGAGTGCCTTGTCGTCCATCTCGCCGGTTCGCCTGCTCGCATTGCCCATCGGTGGCTTGCTTCTCGCGGCGCTTGGCGAGGTCGTCCGCGCAAGGACGCGAGCGCCTGTCGACGTGGTCGAAGCGAATGCGCTTCACGGCGGTATCATTCCCTTCAGGGACAGCCTGCTCGTCTCCGCGCAGACGTTACTTTCGAACGGCGCCGGCGCGTCGGTCGGTCTCGAAGCGGCCTATGCGCAGATGGGCGGCGGCCTGGCCTCGGTGATGGGACAATGGCTGCGCCTGCGACGCAACGACCTGCGCATCCTTGTCGGTGCCGGCGCGGGCGCTGCTGTAGGTGCCGCCTTTGGCGCGCCGCTGACCGGTGCCTTTTACGCCTTCGAGATCGTCATCGGCGCTTACACGCCGGCCGCGATCGCTCCGGTGGCGGCTGCTTGCCTGACCGCGGCGGTCACGATCCGCGCGTCCGGCATGCCCGCCTATCTGATCGCGCTTCCCAGCGCCCATGCCATCACCACGATCGACTATTTTCTCTACGCGGCACTTGGCCTGGTTTGCGCCGTTCTCGGCATTGCGCTGATGCGTGCCGTCACTACCATCGAACTATGGGTCCGCCAGTCGCCGATACCGGACCGGGTGCGGCCCGCGCTCGGGGGCCTTCTGCTCATTCCGATCGCCTGGATATCGCCACAGGCGCTTTCGGCGGGGCACGGCGCGCTGCATCTCGATCTCACCACGCAGGTGACGCTCACCTTCCTCGCCACGATCTTCCTGCTCAAGATGGCGGCGTCGGCAGTTTCGCTGGGCTTCGGATTCAGGGGAGGCCTGTTCTTCGCTTCGCTCTTTCTCGGATCGCTGGCGGGGCAGATCTACGCCGCGCTGGTCGTTCTCGTGCCAGGCGCGCCGGCGATCGACCCCACGGATGCGGCGCTGGTCGGCATGGCTGCCATGGCGGTGGCGGTGGTCGGCGGGCCGATGACGATGTCGTTGCTGGTGCTCGAGGCGACCCATGATTTCGCGCTGACCGGAACGGCGATCACCGCCGCGCTTTGCGCCAGCACGCTGGTGCGCGAGAAGTTCGGCTTCTCCTTCTCGACATGGCGTCTCCATACCCGGGGCGAGACGATCCGCAGCGCGCGCGACATCGGCTGGGTAAAGGCGCTGACCGCGGGGCGTATGATGCGTCGCGAGCCGAGCACCACCGAGGCCTGGATCACGATCTCGGAATTTCGCCGCCGCTTTCCGCTCGGCGCGGCAAGCCGCGTGGTGCTGGTCGATCGGGATGGCAACTATGCCGGTCTGGTGCGCACACCGACAGCCTATGCGGTGTCGGATGACCTCGACAAGCCCATCGACAGCCTGGCGATCCTGACGAGCGACACGCTTCGACCCGAGCAGGACGTTTCCCAGGTCATGAACATGTTCGAGGAACTGCAGGCTGAAGACCTCGCCGTGCTCGACGAGAGCGGCAAGGTGCTCGGCATCGTCAGCGAAAAGTTCGTGCAGCGCCGCTACTCCGGCGAGATCGAAAAGGCGTTGAAGGAACTGTACGGGGAAGGATGAGACCGGCTTCCGCAAGCGCTCGCTGGCGCCGTAGCGGTCGAACGATATACCTTCTGTCCCGAGGTTTCGGAAGTTGCGTAAGGAAGTGCCGATATCGTGAAGATTGATCGCGCGTCTCTCATGGTCGTCGCCGTAGCAAGCCTGGTCGCGCTGACCCTGCTCGTCGCGGGCGCGATTTTCGGGGCTTATGCCGGGCCGCGTGTCGTGAGGGTGGAGCAGCATGTCGTCGCGCCGGCGATGAACGCGGCCGGCTTTACGCCAGCGATCGAGAATCTGGCGGATATGATCGGGCAGAATTGCCCCGCCATCGTGACGATCCAGCAAGACGGGCGGCCCCCCGCCAAAACCGCGAAGGGTAACGCAGCGCCGGATCATAAAAAGCCGACCGCTGCAGCGGCGCGGCCGCTGGCCGGCTTCCTCGTTTCCAATGACGGCTACATCGTCACGAGCGCCGATGCGATTTCCGACCAGGGTGATATCCATGTTCTCCTCAATGACGGCCGCATTCTCGATGCGATACGAGCCGGCACCGATCCGATCTCGGGCATTGGAATGCTGAAAATCGAGGGGGCCGGCTTGCCGTTCCTGAAGCTCGCCAGCTCGAACTTCCCGCGCGTCGGCGAATGGGTCGTGGCGGTGGCCTCTCCCAGGGGCAGCGGCTGCACGGCGGCGATTGGAACGATCAGCAGCGATTCAATCGCGCAGGGGGATCGGTTGCGCACCTTTGTGAGCGTGAGACCGGTGCTCGATTCCGCTCTCGTCGGCGCTCCATTGCTCGGTGCCAACGGTGAAGTGGTCGGGATCGTCGGCCTTGGGTCGCAGGACTCCGACCCCGATCGCTCGAGTTCGGTGCTGCCTGCCGGGAGCGCCGGTCACATCGTCAGCGAGATGTTGCGAAACGGCAAACCCGCCGATAACCGCTTCGGCATCGTCGCCGACGATCTCCTGCCGGCGCTCGCTGCGCGACTCGGTGTCGATGGCCAGCGCGGCGCCGTGATATCCCTTATCGACGCCGACTCGGCCGCCGACCGAAGTGGACTTCAGGCCGGCGACCTCATCCTGGCCGTATCTGGTACGCCGGTGTCAGGCGCTTCGGAGCTCGCCAGGGCGCTTGATACGTCGGATGATTCGCTGTCGCTGGACATTGTGCGGATGTCGAAGCGCCTCACCGTATCGCTCGCCGCGTCGCCGTCAGACAAACAATAGCCCGCGGATCAGGAGCGAAGAATTTGCCGTCGCGGAACACTTTTTCCGCGGCAACATCCATGGCAATATCGCCATAAGCGAGCGGTCGGTCGAACAGATCGGGACTGGTACGCGACAGAATCCGAAGCACTCTGGTGGCCAACTCGCGCGTCGAGATCGGGATCTGGACACAGTCAACGGCGCCGGCTTCTAGAGCGCAGAGGCGTGCTGCCTCGTCCGCTCGAGACGACAGGACCATCGTTGGGAGCCCGGCGCCCCCCCACGCATTGACGAAGCACGTCGCAACAGCCCTTATCTCCAGGCAGTTCATTGGAGCGATCGGCCAGAAGAAGATCGAACTGAGCTTCGCCTGCCGCCCTAGGAAGGCGCTGGCCTTCTTCAACCCTGGTGAGGTCGAAGCCATAATCAAAAGCGAGCAGAGACAGCATTTTCACGAGTTCGGCGTCACGAGTCAGTAGGCCAAGGCGCGGAGGGATGTCAGACCGCTCGCTCATCAGCGAAGCCAGAGATTGCTTGATATCCTACTCCTGCCGTCTGGTGCGATCGGTGCCCTACCGACCGCTCACTCGCGGGCGTCGCAGCTGCGTCCAATGCGCAATTCTGGAAACGTCATCGGTGTGTCCATAGTCGAATCCAGCCTACCTAAAAACCGAAATGGAGAGGTGCTTGGCCGACCTTCGGGCATTTCTTCCACCACAAACAGGTCGTTGTTTGAGCCAGAACCGGTTCGGATCGAAGTTGAATTGTTACACGGACAGCGCACTCGTAGCCATTGTCAAAGGCGCTGCGAACTGAGCTTTCGATTCGCCGATCGAGGGTGACCCGCTGTGACCCGCTATCCGCGCCTCTCGCCTGACGAGGGCCGCCGTGGACGATACAGGTCAAGTGCGCGAACTTCCGGGTAGTGTCTCACTTTGAATTTATGAAAAGCCACAGCGCCGCGGTCGTCGCCAGCACCGAAACGAAGAACCAATAATAGACCGGGGATTCGGACCGCCTAAGGATCAGGCTTGAATTTCCGCGCCGGCAATCGATCACGCACCCGGTGGCTAATGCCGCAATCAAGGCCGAGCAAAATAGGACCAGCGGAATAAGGTTCGAACTCATGCCGCCTTCTCCCGCTTCTTGTAAGGTCCGCGAACCTTAGGAGCGGGCGCATCGGCGTCAATCCGCGCCAACACATCCTCCAACGACCAAAGCCGATCGGTGATCCCCGCCGCCATCGCCGGCGACACGCGAAGCGTCTTATGGATCCGGCAGAAATTGTAGAACACGTCGGCGATAGCTACGACAACGCCTTGGCCGAGACGATCAACGGCCTCTACAAGGCCGAGGTCATCCATCGCCGTGGACCCTGGCGATCCTTCGAAGCAGTGGAATACGCGACCCTCGAATGGGTCGACTGGTTCAACCATCGCCGGCTGCTGGAGCCCATCGGCAACATCCCGCCCGCCGAAGCCGAAGATCAATATTATGCTGCCGCGGACAACATCGATATGGCAGCGTGACTCACAACCCACGGCCTCCGGCAGACCCGGCGCGGTTCAGTACGTAATTTGTCAGCATGACATGATCGTCCCCGATCATCATCCGCGGCAGATCATCGGACAGTTCGACAATGCGATCACCGAGGGGCTCGGTGCCACCACCGGGCGCCCGGTTGCGCCAGCCATATTGGTCGGGAAAGGTCTTCGGCGCCTGCGACGTTTCCACCGCCCTCACCCAGCGCGACCGCGGCAGATGGGCGAAGTAATCCGCCGCCTGCCGCAGTTCTGCCGGTGAGACGGCGTTCGCCACCTTGATCATCTCGGCCGTGTCCGGCTGGCCCGCATTGGCCGATCGCCGCTCGCCCGTCCTGAAGGCCGTGACCTGCGCGACGATATAGTCAGCGGGCAAGCCGGCCAGATCGGCCGATCCCGGGAAACCCGCACCGTTCAGCAGGTGGCATTCACCGCATGGCGTAAGCCCGATGCGCGGGGCCGCCCACGACCGGCGGCGCCGGCGGGTGATCGTCCGGGTGCCAGTCGATCGGCCCCTTCGCGCCGTCCAGTTGCGCGCGGGTCAGCACAGGCGCGCTGCCGGGTACGCGAAAGGGCCCGGCCCGAGCGGCTGCCCGAAGGTCGATGTCGACCCGTGCGGATAGGCCCAGGCGAGACCCGACGTCGGGTCAGCACCGCGCGGACAGGCGACCAGCGCCATCACACCAGCGAACGCCATGAGCGCCAAGGGACGATGCCAGTTCAAGCTGCGGCGCCGATCGGCATTTCAGTCCGACTCTTTCTGGAGAGTCGCGCCGCGACGACGCCAATAACGATCGCGATCAGCGCGTAAATGGCACCCCAGGGATCGGCGATCGCGACAGCGAGCAAAATGCCCAGATCGAGCAGCAGCGCGAGCAAGGGCAGCCATGGATGGCCGATCGCCCGGAACGGGCGCGTCAGGGTCGGTTCGCGCCGCCGCAATTGAAAATAGGCGAGGTCGGAAATCGCGGTCAGCGCCATGTTGAGCGTGCCCATCAGGATGAAGACCAATTCGTAGCGCCCGGTGAGGGCAAGCCCGACGCACAGCAGCGTGAACACAAGCAGCGCGACTTCGGGCGTGCCGCCATCATTTACGTGCGTCAGGGACCGCGGGGCATAGCCTGCGCGCGCCGTCGCCAGCATGATGCGCGTGCCGGGCATGACGTTGGCGTTCTGGCAGCTGAGCACCGTCACCAGGGCGATGAACGCCAGCACCACCCCGCTTGTCGGACCCAACACGTTGGCGAGCGCGATCCCCGCCGGAAAATCGGCACCCGAGAGCAGCGTGAGGGGCAATACATGGGCCAGTGCAACCAGCATCAACAGGTATAGGCCCGTCACGCCGACCACCGACCAGAACAACGCACGCGGAATGGCGCGACCCGGATCGGTCGTCTCTTCGGCAAAATAACCGGGCAAACTCCAGCCGGCATAAGCGCCGTAGACGAGTTGATAGCCGATCAGCATCGTACCGATCGTGATGGCGCGATCGGGGGCCGCCGCAGGGGCGGAGGTCGCCAGCGGGGTCATCCGGAAAAGCAAAACAACCAGACCGATGATCACCACCGCCTTGGCAACGCTCGCCACCATTTGCGCGGCCTCACCCATGACGACCCCGCGCCAGTTGATCAGCGCCACCAGGATTGTCAGCGCCGCGGCCGTCAACCCCGGATAAGGGGTCAGGCCAGGCAGAATGGCCGCGAGAAAGCCCGCGCCGGCAACGCTGAGCTGCGCGGACGACGCCACGCTGGCCAGTGCGTCGGTCCAACCCGTAATCAGGGCAGCGGTGTCGCCAAAGGCGCGCCGCACCACCACGACGGTGCCACCCGACAAGGGAATCGCCGTCGAGACTTCCGCCCAGATATTGGCGGAAAGCAGCGTCTGGATGCCACCCGCGAGGAGCAGCAGCGCCGCGATCCACAGCGTACCCGCATTGCTGACGATCGCGCCCGGAGTCCGGAATATGCCGCTGCCGACCATCCCGCCTATCGCCAGCGCGAGGCCGAAAGCCGTGCCGAGGACGCGCAGCAGACCCGATGACGTCCGAACGGGTTGCTCGACCGAGGCACTATGCTGCGTCATGGGTCGGACCTCGATGCCAACGATCGGTAATATCATCGCCTGCGTAACGATCGTAAGCAAGCGCGAATCGCGGTCGCCATCAGATGCTGATCACCCGATCGAAGCTATTTTACCGAACGCTATTATACACGTGGATGGCCGCTGCTGGGGCGGCTTCGGCCAGGCAGTTTCGCAGCGCATGGGACCCAAAGCACGAAGCCGCTGCGCGGCAGGGGTGCCTAGCGGTGAGGTAGCGCGCCTGCGCTGAGGTTTGGCCGTGCGGCGGCGGCGGCGGACGATGGAGTTCCTTCAACAAGAGGAACTCCTGAT
>NZ_JARYTI010000052.1 GCF_029911635.1 Sphingomonas sp. AR_OL41 | reverse complement strand
GCCCGGCGCTCGACCACCCCGCGCCGACTCCCGGCCCCTATCGTTGCCGGCTGGTGCGGATCGGCTCGGCAGCGGGCCGCGCGGGGCTGCGCAGCTTTGCGAGCGCGACATGTTTCGTCGGCGGCGATGCGGGCAATCAGTTGAGTTTCAGCAAGCCGGGCAGCGATATGCCGAGTGGCTGGCTCTACCCCGACGATGTGACGACGCGTTATGTCTTTCTCGGCGCGCGACAGCACCGCGCGGGCGGTGGACTCGCTTATGGCACCGACCGGACGCGCAATCTCGCCGGGGTGATGGAGCGGATCGGCACGTTCCGCTGGCGCCTGGTCATCAAAGCCACGGCGCCGGACTCGCTCGACGTCTACGATCTGACGCCGATCGCGGGCACGCCGGCGAAATGACGGCGGCGGCTGATGCGCCGCCGCCTCCGACCTTTACGCTAGACGACGCTGCGGCCCTGGATCAGGCGCACGACGACGACGATCACCGCGATGACCAGCAGCAGATGGATCAGACCACCGCCGATATGGATGGCGAAACCGAGTGCCCACAGCACCAGCAGAACGACGGCGATAGTCCACAACATGATCTTTCTCCTCCAACGAGCGCGTGCCGGACAAGGCCCCCGGGCGCACCGCATAAGGACAGGACGCGTCAGGCGGCAGGTTGTTCCGGCACCGACAGTTTGATGGCGCGGATCACTCCCCCCTTGCCCCGCCCTACCCGCATCGCGCATGCGCATCCGATATGACGTTTCAGGTGGATATGGGTGTCGACGGCGCCGGCAAGGCGGTGTGCGTCGATCTGGAGGAGTTGCTCGCCACGCGGTTGCTCGTCCAGGGCAATTCGGGGTCGGGCAAGTCGCATCTGCTGCGCCGGCTGCTCGAGCGCAGCGCCGCGCAGGTGCAGCAGATCATCATCGACCCCGAAGGTGACTTCGTCACGCTCGCCGGGCCGCACGGCCATGTCGCGATCGAGGCGGTCGATTATGCCGCGGGCGAGATCGCACGCTTCGCCGCGCGTTGCCGCGAGCATCGCACCTCGGTGGTGCTGAGTCTCGAAGGACTCGAAATGGAGGGGCAGATGCGCTGCGCCGCCTCGTTCCTGTCGGGCCTGTTCGACGCGCCGCGCGAGCACTGGTTTCCCGCGCTGGTGGTGGTCGACGAGGCGCAGATCTTCGCGCCGGCCGCCGGCGCCGAAATCAGCGAAGAGGTGCGGCGCGCCTCGCTGGGCGCGATGACCAATCTGATGTCGCGCGGGCGCAAGCGCGGGCTGGCCGGGATCATCGCGACGCAGCGGCTCGCCAAGCTGAGCAAGAATGTCGCCGCCGAGGCGAGCAATTTCCTGATGGGGCGCACCTTTCTCGACATCGACATGGCGCGCGCCGCCGACCTGCTCGGCATGGAGCGGCGCCAGGCCGAGCAGATCCGCGACCTGCAGCGCGGCACCTTTCTCGGGCTCGGCCCGGCGATCGCGCGGCGCCCGGTGACGGTGCGGATCGGCCCCGTCGAGACCTCGGCGCGCAGTTCGAGCCCGACGCTCGTCCCGCTGCCCGACGCGCCGGCCGGCGACATGCGGCAGTTCCTGCTCGCCGGGCTGGAAGAGCCGTTGCCGCCCCCGCCACCCACCCCGGTGCACCGTCCGCCGCCGGCCGCGCAGTTGCTGCGCGACCTCGCCGCGACCCCGGTCGCCGAGGTCGAGGAAGTGGAGGTCGACCCGGCCGAACTCGACGCCAAGATCGCCGACGTGCTGCGCGACATCGTCGCCGACAGCGACAGCGCGACGCGTGCCGCGGCGGTGCTGTTCCAGGATTTCCAGGTCCGCTGCCGCATGGCCGGGGTGAAGCGCCCGCCGCTCGACACCTCGGGCTTCGCGCGGCGGCTGGCGGCGGCGCGCGCCGGCATCTTCGACGGGCTCGACGAGGAATGGGCCCCGGCGCTGGCCGCGGCGCAGGGGCTGCCCGACGACCTGCTCGGCGTGTTCCTGCTGATCGCCCGCGCCGCGCGCGAGGGGCTGCCCTGCCCCGACGACGAGGCGATCGCGCGCACCTATGGCACCAGCTCGCTCGGCCGCGCGCGGCGCGTGGTCGGTTACATGGAGGCGCGCGACATCCTCGTCACGCGCACCGACCTGTCGGGCCGGCGCTCGATCACGCTGCCGGGATTGGGGTGGACGACGGCGGTGAGCGGGTAGCGGGGGCCGACACGCAAGCGACCGGGACATCGCAACACTTTACGGGTCCGCCGGGCCAACATAGTCTTTGCGCCCTCGGCTTTGGGGGGAAGCAATGCGTTGGATGTTCATGCCGTTGCGACGCTATGTCGATTTTACGGGTCGGTCGTGTCGCAAGGAGTTTTGGCTCTTCTTCCTCCTTCAGTTCATCGCGGTAGCGCTCCTCGCCGTCTGGCTGTTTCGTGCCCTCATCATCGTCGGGCAGCTTGGCGATACGGGCCATGTGGTTGACGAATTTGCGGGCTATCTCGGGCCCGGACTCCAATGGTTCGCAGCCTTCGTGCTGGTCACGATGCTTCCCTTCACGGCCGTACAGGTCCGCCGCTTTCACGATCAGGATATGTCGGGATGGCTCGTCCTGCTGAATTTCGTTCCCGCTGTTGGCGGCTTCATCGTGCTGGTGTTCATGTGCCTGAAGGGAACGAGTGGCGAAAATCGCTACGGGCCTGACCCCTTGGCGGCCGCTTAGCGCTCCAGTAGCCCGCAAGCACGAGCGCCGCCTGCCGCGCCCGCTAGCCGACCCGATACCCCAGCGCGGTGAATTGCTGGTCGAACCAGTAAAAGCCCGCCGCCCCGGCGACCACGGCGATCGCCATCAATATCCAGCCCGCGCGAGTGAAGGACTTGGTCTCCGCATTGCGATAGGGCCATTTCGCGCCGCCGATGAGAAAGAAGATGCCAAACACCAGCGCCATCGGCACCAGTACGAAGATCCGCACGTCATATTTGACCTCGACCGCATGGGCATAGGCGGCCTGCAGCGGCTTCATGATGAAGAACCAGCCAAAGCCGACCGCCACCGCGATCGCCAGCACGCCGCCGAGACGGTATTTCAGATCCTGACCCATCAGCTTCCCCCCGTTTCCCCGGGCGAAGGATCGGCGATATGCCGAAATTTGGCAAGGCATCGGCTGCGTAGAGATCGCCATGCGAAGCCTGTCTTGGCAGGCCGTCGAAAGGGGCTGTTTTTCTTTTCGACCGTAAAGGGAAGAACAGTGCTTCGGGAGTGATCAGGTGGAAACATCCCCCGGATGTTTCCAGCCAAATCCAGCGGATTTGGCGACCTGATTCACCAGCACGAACGGCTCGGAATAATCATACCCTGCTCAAATCGGGCCTGCCGCGATTCAACCGCGGCGCCAATCGGTACATCGTCTCGCCCATGACTGCCGCGCTGCCGGCGGTGTCTTTCTCATCGTCGATCATGCGAAAAGCGTTGCCCGCCCTGGCGACGCCGCACCTGCTCGCGCCTGCTGCCGCCCGGAACAGGACCAGTTCCCGCCTGCGCCGCCGCCTGCTCCGCCCCTGCTAAGTTGGACAAGTGTCGCCAACGCCCCGAGGCGTTACGTCGCTGCAATCCGACAGGAATATACCGCGCCATCGCCAACAGGAGAGGCGCGAAAAAATAACGAGCAGGAAAAGCAGGTGGAGCAGGCGACAACGGAGTGCGGTGCGGGCCGGCGACGGCGGCGCGACGCCAGCGATCCGGCGCGCTAGACAACAAATATCCAGAGCAGCGCAACTGATCCCGCTTTCAGGCACGCTGTGCTGGCGCAACCGTTTGCGCCAGCGCCACAAATCGAGGATGCGATCGCCATCGCTGCCGCCATAGGGGATCAGGTTGGCGAGACCGAGGCCACCTGACAAAAGGGCGAAAGCGAACAGCAGGGTCGGCCAGGCGGGCGCAGGGGTCTCGATGACGGGGCGGCGGGCGAGCCATTGCCTGACCTCCTCGTCGCTGGGCAGGCGGCCCGCGTGAATCGCGGCGACCGTCGCGGTATCGCGGTCAACCGGCGTCGTCGGCCGCTGGTCGAGCCCCGCCGCCATCGTGCCCGCGAGCAGCGCCAGCACGAGATTGGCGAGCGGCCCGGCAGCGGCGATGATCGCGTGTTTGCGCCGCGCGTCGATGCGGTCGAGCGTGTAGCTGACATAACCGCCGAGATCGCCCCGCCCGCCGCGCCGGATCAGGTCTAGCCGTGGCGGGTGTAGGCGCAGGCGCACCGGCAGCGCCACGATCGCGCGGATCCGCGCGCCGACGAGATGCGCCGCGGCGGCATGAGCCAGTTCATGGCCGAGGATCGCGACGAAGGTCAGCAGCGCCGCAACAAGGATGCTCGCCAGCACACCACCGGGCAGGCGCAGCGCATTGAGCGCGCCATACATCGCGGTGCTGGTCAGCAGGAGCAGCGCCTGGGCGATCATGCGCAGGCCGAAGCTCACGCCGCGACCGGATCGCGCCGGCGCGTCACGACTCCGGCAGGACCCAGCGCACCGGAACGATCAGATGCGACGCGACGGGGTGGCCGGCCAGATCGAGCGCGGGCGAGAAGCGCCCCTGCGTGCGCAGGATCGCGCAGGTCGCGGCGTCGAGCGAAGGGCTCTTGCTGGTGGCGACGATCGTGCACTTTTCCACCCTGCCGGTGACTGCGATCGATGCGACCGCGACGACCCTGCCCTGCTCGTGCGCACTTACCGCTGCCGCAGGATAGGCATGGGAGTCGAAGAAGCGGCCGGGATTGCCACTGGCCGGCCTGGACAGCGTCGAGCGTTCGTGCATCTCGATGCCCCAGCCCTTGAGCAGATCGGCCTGGCAGGACGCCAGCACCTCCATCCCGCCGCTGATGCCGGGAACGGCCAGCCGATAGGCGTCCTTGCCGAGACGCAGGCTGATCGCCGTTGCCTTTTCAAGGCCGTCGAGCGCGGTGCCGGCGAAATACATCGTCGCGACACGCACGGGTTGGTTCGGCGGCGTGAAGCGTTGATAGGTCCCGCTTGTCGGCGGCCCGCCGGGCGACAGCGCGATCTCGGCCTTGCCCTCGGGCACGATGGCGCCCGTGCCCGGCGTGAACAGCGCGACCTGGGTCTCGGTGCTCATCGGCAAGGGGCGCAGCGCCAGCGTCACCTTGCCCGCGCCTGTGTCGTACTCGTGCGACAGGATGCACATGGTGTCGGCATATTCGACGCGCCATTTGCCGGTCGGCACGAGCGCGGCGGGTTCGGCAGGGGCAGCGGCCTGGGCGGCGGTGGCGAGGAGCAGCGCGAATATCATCGCGCGAAGATGGCACGACCGCGCCGGGCTGAACAGGCACGTTCTCGAACATGTGCAAGGGGATGCGTGAGCACGACCGGGCGGTCGGAGGCGTCTGGCCGCCCGGTCGGCTCGCTCGGGAGGGGGGCCCCCGAGTGCTGTGGCGGCGGATGCGAACCGAGTCGGATCTGCCGGCCCCCAAGGAATTAGACGTCACCGAAAAACTCCGCGCTTCAGGAATAATACGCAAACCAAAAGGCTGACACCGGTCGCCCTTCGGAACCAAAATCGGCACCGTGCGTCTCATCCCCGCCAACCGGCTCCGGGCTTCACGCCTTTGGACGGCGTAGAAACCAGGCCGGCGCCGGACAGCATCCTGTCGGTCTGGTTTTTGCCGTACGGCGCGTTGGCGGCCATCCCCATCGGCAGCGCGGCATGAACGGATGCTGCAAGGTCCGTTCCGGGCCCATACAGCCGGCGCGGCCCATAACTCTCTCCATGCCGAAACGAGCGCGCCGACCCGGCGCCGGCCGTGAAGCAAACGGGAGCAGCGCATGACGAGCATCTTCACCAAAACGGCCCTGACACTCGCGCTCGGCGCCTCCGCGCTGACTGTTGCCGCGCCTGCCGAGGCGCAGCGCTACGGTGGGCACCGCGGCCATGACGGCGGCGGCACCGCGATCATCGCGGGCATTGCCGGGCTGGCGATCGGCGCCGCCATCATTGCGAGCACCAGCCATCGCCGCGACGATCGCGACGCGGCGCGCTATAATGGCAGTGACGGCTATTATGACGATGTCGATGGCGAGCGGGGCGGATATTATCGCGACGAACGCAGCGATCGCGACGGGCAATATCGCCGCGACGGCGGCTATCGCGGCGACGGCTATGGCGATGCCTATGGCCGTGGCGACGACCGTCGCGACGGCCGCTGCCATGTCGAGACACGCTGGGATCGCGACGCCGGCGAGCGCGTGATGGTGCGGATCTGCCGCTAAGGGAAATGGGATGGGCGCGTCGGCCGGTGTCGGCGCGTCGATCACCGCTTTCCTGCAAGAGAGCAACGGTTTACCAGGCCGGCGGCGTCGGTTGATACGTCGGCTGCGCTTTGGGGGATGGTGTTAGATGTCGCTGGAAAACCGAATGCGCGACCCGCGCGGCGCCGGCTTTTTCTGGGGATTGCTGATCAGCCTCGCGGCGGTCGCGACGATGCTGTGGGCCGCGGCAAAACTCTATTTCGATCTTAACAGCTGACCATTGCCGGAAACGAGGCGGCCGATCGTGAGACCGGCCACCCCTTCTCTATCCTACCAGCACTGGCGGATGCGGCGATGATGGCGCCACACGGTGCGGCAGCGGCGCTGATGGCCCCAGCTGCGGCGATCGCGTCGCTCGATATGGCGGACGTTGCGATGGACACGGACGTCACGACGCACTTCGTCATTCCGCATGCGATCGTTGTGCATCTGTCCTGGCGCCATCGCGCCGTCGTGCCGCATGCCCTGCTCGGACGGGGGCGGCCCGCGATCCTGCGCCGTGGCCGCGCCGCTCAGCCCGGCCGTGCCGGCAACGAAGGCCAGTGCCATGGCGATGGTGGTGAATTTCATGCTCGCTCTCCTTTTCCTGTCGATGGGAGGGCAAACGCGCGCACCAGGGTTTCGGGCCCGTAACGGCAAGGGAATTTATCGCCCGGCCAGGCTCACGATATGATCGAATACCGCCGGATAGAGTGCGCGATGGAAGCGGCAGCCATAATGGCGGTCGCGATGCCAGGCGACCATCGCCTCGAGCGGTGCCAGGCTGGGAATGGCCAGCCAGACGGTCGAACCGACGGTCAGGCGATAGACGGTCTCGATCTGGAAGCCGGTTTCCGACAGATCCTTGACCTCGACCGCGAGCCGGTCGCTGCCCGGGGGGCGCAGCTGTGCGCGAATCGCCACCGACTTGCGCGCGGCGCGGCGTGCTTCCTGTTCCAGGCCCTGCGCGGCGGCACGCGCCGCCTCGTCGAGCGCCTCGGCGAGGCGGCTCGCTTCCTGTTCCTTCGCCTGGACGGCGCGGAACGTGTCGGGCGTCCATTGAAACATGGCTACGTCGCTAGCGCCACGACGTTAAGGAATTGCAACCGCCCCGCGCTGCGACGTGAAGGCGCCGTCATAGGTGTTGCCCCCAAGCCGGTTGTCGCCGGCACTGCGCACCACCGCGCCGTCCTGCACCACCAGCCCCGAGCCGTTGGTCGAGATGGTGCTATTGCCGAACAGCGCCGTCACCGCGCCGATGATGATCGCCGCATTGCTGTTGCGCGAGAAGGTCGTGCCCAGCACCGTCAGCGTGGTCGTACCCGTGCCGACCGGCGCTGTGGCGACCAGGCCGGCATAGTTCGACACGAAAAGTGAGTCCTGGATCAGCGCGGCGATCGTCACCCCGGTCTTGCCGACGCTGTCAAAGTGCACGCCCGGCGCGCGGCTGGCGTCGAAGCGCGAATGCAGGATCGAGACCCTGGCGGTGCCGCCGGAAGCTGGGCTGACCAGCATCGAGGCCCCGGTGCTACCCGGGCTGCGGGCGACCGACACGCGATCGAGCAGCACCGACACCAGCGGCGCGGTCGGCACGTTCTCCACGGCGTAGCTACCGGTAAAGCCGCGCAGTTGCGTGTTGGCGATGGTCAGCGACCCCGCCGAGAGTAGCTTGATGCCGCTGAGCGGCGTAATGCCCAGGTTTCCCGGGTTGGTGGAGATGTCGAGGCCGCTCAGCGTCACCGCGTCGCTCGCCCCGGCATTGACGACGATCCCGTCGCCATTGCCAACCAGAACATGCGCGCCGGCCGCGTCGCAGACGATGGCGACCGCACGGGTGATCGTCACCCGGCCATAATCGGCGCCGTCGACGCAGTTGATCTCACCACCGGCCAGCGTGTTGGCGAACGCCCCGGCAAAGGTCAGGCACGGCGCGCCGCGCGAGCAGTCATTGGCATCGTTGCCCGTGCCGGACACCCAGGTGCGGAGCACCGGCACCGCGACATAGGTGAACTGGTCGCTCGCCGAGGTAACGCTGGTGCCGCCCGGCGTGGTCACCGTGATATCTACCGTGCCGGCACGGCCCGCCGGGGCGGTCACGGTGATCTGCGTCGCGCTGACGACGGTGATGCCCGTGCCCGAGGTCGCCCCGAACTTGACGGCGGTAGCGCCGGTGAAGCCGGTGCCGCTGATCGTCAGGAAGGTGCCGCCGGTGGCGGGCCCGGAGGTCTTGCTGAGCCCGGTGACCGTCACCGCCGCAGCCTTGTTGGTCAGGCTGAAGTTGGCGCTGACCGAACCCGCCTGCGCGGAAACGGTGTACGGGCCTCCGGCGGTCGCATTGGCGCTGACGCTGATCGTCGCGATGCCGCTGGCGTTGGTGCTGGTCGAGCTGCCGCCGGGGAAAGTGACGCCGGCGCCCGACCCAGGCCCGGCGAAGGTCACCGTCGCCCCTGGAATGACCACGCTGGCGGCGTCCTTCACCACCACCTGCAGCGACGACGCAAAGGCAGCCCCGACCGTCGCCGACTGGTTGTTACCAGCATTGATCGCGACCGATGCCGCGATCTGCCTGACGATCGTCGCATCCGACGCCGTTGGCGTATTGGATGCGCCGCCGCCCGACAGGGTGACGCTGGGCGTTACCCTCGTCGCAGCGTTGATCGCGACATCGACGTTGAGCGTGATCGTCGGCTCCGCAACGACCGTGATCTCGGTCGTCCGGGTGCACGATCCCGACTGGCCCGTGCCGCTGCAACTCCAGCCGCTGCCGCTCGCGCTGGAATAGGTCACGCCGGCGGGGAGGGTGAAAGCAGCGGTGAGCGTCGCCGACGTCGTCGCGGCGACCGAAACGCTGGCCGTGATCGAATAGGCGAACGAACCGCCCTGCGTGGCATTGCCGCTGTGCGCCATGCTGACGCCAAGCGTCGGCGCTGCCGCTGCCCCCGCGCAGCTGATCGTCATGACCGACGAAGAATTGTTTCGGGCCGGCTCGGCCGGCTGACGCGTACCAGCGGCAGTACTGTATTTATAATTCGAAATGGCAGTGGTGAGCAAATCGCCTGGATCAACGATAGTAATGGTCCCGGACTTCGCCCCGAGCGCGTTCTCCACAGTCCCCGGCAGCACGACAGAAGGATTCCCCGGAATCACGCCGTGACCTTGCAGTATCAAGAAATGATACGGGTTATTTATACCATTATCAAAAGAATATGAAATCACATCCCCGGGATTAAAATAATACCTGTAATTTCTCCAGCCCGCACTGATTAACTGTGCATTCGGATCGCTGCTAGTGCCGATCGAATACGTACCTGACAAGGCAGCTGGAGGAGATGGGGATCCAGGAATTATTTCGCCCCTGTTGATCGAGGCGCAGGCGGGCGAAGTGCCCCCGGACGGGGTGCATCTTGCCACCAGGAACTGGACGGACGTACCTATCGTGGCGGCATTGACTGAGTCATCGGGCGCGGCAAAAAATCCGATGTTCGTTTCGTTACCGACGAACGTGTAGGAATGCGTCACGGTAGTTTTGACCGTATAAAGCTTTGGCGTAAAGGTATCGGACGCTGGGCCAGAGTCGGTCCTGACTTTCACCCTCGGCACCGAACCGGCTGCGGCAATATAGACATAGTCCAACCTGTCACCAGCGCTGAACTTCAACACACCGGCGGCGAATGGACTGTCCCAAGAAAAAGTATAATTAGGCAACGCGGACGCCCCGCTACTCCTGCTACCCGTATCGAAGATGTTGTTGATCGTACTTACATTATTGAGGTTGTTTGCATTGTTGATAGCATCGCAGCCCGTCGAGGCCCAACTCGTAGCAGGCATGGCGGCTGTCAGGAGCAGCAATGCCGCCGCGATCAGGTCCGCAATGGCCTGGAGCGAGCGACGCGACGATGTGCGCCACGTCCTGGCGCGGATGGTCTCGGCAGATACACCGAAGGCCGGCAGATGCGACGCGCATGCGGCAGCGCGGCACGCAGCGCCCGAAAAACGTGACATAACTGCTTGTGGCCCGCACCAAATCTTGCGGATTCATTACGTGTCACAAGGCGCGACGGCAAGTCGTAAACCAAGAAAGCAAAGCGAAAGCCGAGCGCTGGAAAGATGCGGCGCGATAATTCATTGTTGCTGAAGAAACCCGGCGCGTGATCACTACCGGGATGGGCGGACGCAAGCATGGCCGGCATGCGACCAGGCGCGGCGCCGCGGCCGCGCTATTTCGAGAAGATTGACTCGGTGAAGCTCTTGTCGGTGGCCGAGAAGGAGCGACCGATGGCGCGCACGGTCTGCTTCGTCACGTCGCCATGGTTGAACGCGGCATCGACGCTGAGCAGCACGGCGATCGAGATGAGCAGGGCCTTCACGACTCCATCGTGCGGCAAATTTCCTAATGAAAGGTTGCTTTTTACACCGCCGACGGCGTGAAGAAGGCGCTTCTTCGGCGCCGCCCTGCCGGGTTATGCGGCCTGCGCGTCGCCGCTGCGGCGCGCCCCGCGCGACACCTCCCGGATCGCCTGGCGAACCCGGTCGAACGGCCGGAAATGCCCGGCTCCGACGAGCGCACGGTCAGGCAGGCGCAGGGTCGCGTCGAGGTCCAGTATGTCGGCGATGCTCGCGTCATGCCGCCGCGCCGGTATGATCCGCGCGATATCGTGGACGATGGTCTGCGCTGCGCCAGGGGATCGCGGCGGTATGGCGCGCCACGGTGCGACCGGTAGCACCGGTGGCGCTGGTTGCACTGCCGACGGCGCGACGACCTCCGGCAACGGCAAGGCGGGCACCGGATTGCAGACGGCGCCGTGTGGCGCGGTGGCGGCACGGGTCGATGCGACGAGCCGCGTGGCGACGATGCCGATCCGCACGCAGCCGTCGAGCGCGGCGTCGGTCGTCGCACTCCACATGATCTCGGCGGTGGGCTCTGCCTGGTCGCGCAGCCAGGCGATCGCCTCCTCGACCTCGAACAGGCCGAGATCGCTGCCGCCGCTGATGCTGACGAGCAGGCGCTGTGCGCTGCCCAGCACCGACTCGAGCAAGGGATTGCGCAGCGCCGCGCGCGCGGCGCGCACCGCCCGATCGGCGCCGCGACGACTTTCGCCATGACCGATCACGGTCCTGCCGCCCTCGGCGAGCAGTGCGCAGAGATCGGCCGCGCCGACCCGTTTGAGCGCGTCGCCCGCGGCGAGCCGCGCGAAGCCGGCGGCACTTTCGGAAACGACCGCATTCGACGCCGCAAGCGCGTCGCGCATCGTCGTGCCGTACGACGCGACACGGAACAGATGTTCGTTGCACACCGTGACCAGCGCGTCGCACGCCTGCGCCAGCGCAGCTGCACCGGCATCGGCGACGCGCGCACGCCGCCGGCCTTCGAACGCGAAGGGTTTGATCGCAATGCCGACCGTCACCGCGCCGATCGCGTGTGCGGCCCGCGCGACGACCGGCGCGGCCCCTGTCCCGGTGCCGCCGCCCAGCCCGGCGGCGATGATGCACAGGCGCGTGCCGGTCAGCGCCGCGACGATCTCGGGCATCGCCTCTTCGGCGGCGCGGCGGCCGATCTCGGGATCCGCGCCGGCGCCGAGCCCGCCGGTCAGCCGACGGCCCAGTTGCAGGCGGTGCCGCGCATCGATCCCGTCGAGCGCCTGCCGATCGGTATTGGCGCACAGCAAGCGGAGCCCGTGACGGCGCTGCCAGAAAAGCTCGGCGACGGCGTTGCCGCCAGCACCGCCGACCCCGACGATCGTGACCCCGCTGTCCTCATCCTGCGCCTGCGCCATGCCACATTGCCCTTGCTCATCCCGCCGGACTCGAGCGGGAGCGCAAAACTATAATGATTAACCATATACACCATGCCGTAATTTCACAGTATCGGTGCCATGTTCACAGTATAAGTAAATATATGATCTAGCCATGCGGGCACGTGCCAAGAACTCGTTTCGGTTCCGGCATCACTCAGATCACATAGCCGGGCAACGGCACGATCGGTAGGCATAGGTAGTCGTACGGTATCGTAGATTCACGAAATGTAACGATTCACCATGCGGGCGCTAACCAATTTTCGGAACGGTAATTGGAAGGGCCGACAGCATGGACGAGCTTTTCATCGGCAGTGCGATCTGCAAGGTTTCGCGCCGCGGCGACCTGATGCTGCCGACGTCGTTCCGCAAGACGGCGCGGGTCCGTTCGGCCACGCCCGACATTCGCCTGTTCGTCGACATGGACGAGCAAGCGGGCTGCCTGCGACTGTTCGATCGCGCCTATATCAACCAGATCTATTGCCGCGCCGAACTGGCCGCCGAACAGGCCGCGCAGGGCCCGCTGGTGCGCGATGCGGCACGCCGCCGCCTGCTCGCCTTTGCCGCGCCGGTCGAGTTGCAGCCCAACGGTCAACTGACCTTGCCGGCGGTGGCGCGGGCACGCCTCAAGATCAGGGATCGCGCGCTGCTCGTCGCGACGGGCGCGTTGTTCGAGATCTGGGACGTCGCCTATCTGCTCGAATGGGGCAGCGACGATCTCGTCAAGCTCGCCAATCTTCACCTCAACCCGATTCTCGATGATGGAGCCGACCATGAAGCTTGCGTGCCACCTGCTCGGTCACCGCGCGGTGGCACACGCGGTGGCCAACCGCGGCTTCCGGTTCAGTCGCTGTCGCCGCTGCCGCCAAGACATGGTCCAATCGAGCCAGCCAGCCTCCAGTAGCTGGATCGCGGTACCGCGGACCCTTCGCGTCGCCTGGAACGATGTCGATCCGGACGAGATGTTCCGCGTCGTCGCCCCGCCACGACAGCGCCACCTTCGGTCCAGGATCTCGGCACTGCGCGACTGCGCGTATATTTCGTGTCTGATCGCCCCGTTACTGATCCGCGACCGTCTTCGCCGGATGATCGTTACGATCACGCACAACCGTCCGCGGATCTATAAGTTAACTTCGATCGAATCGCTGCCTGCTGCGGAGGTGTGGCGAGTCGAGGGAGCGATCGGCTCCGACAAGAAAAGGATTAGCTTCAGTTGTGTAATTCAAAAGGATGAAGGGTACTTGGTGTGCGGTTGACAGGGGGAGCGGGCGAGCACAGGACTGCCGATGACACCGTTGTCGCGTATGTGACGTATCGAATGATGGCATGATTAGGGGAGCGACGACAATCAGGATCGGCCAGCCCGGGCCGGCTTTTGTCGCGTCCTCCGCTGCGGTTGGCCTCGCGGCGCTCGCCGTCGATGCCGCCAGCCGCGGTACCAGCGTGCTGATCGCGCCGGCGGCGGTCGCGATGGTGATCGCGGTGAGCGGCTGGATGATCGGTCGCCGCGCAGCGCCGATGCGGGTCGTGCCCCAAGAACTACATGCCGCCTTCGACGCAACGTCCATCGCGCTAACGCTGCACGATGGCGTGATCACGCACTGGTCGCGCGGCTGCGAGGCGCTCTATGGCTGGAATGCCACCGAAGCGATCGGCCGCGACAAATATGACTTGCTCCGCTCCCGGCGGCGCGACGGTGCGGCGAGCGCGATCTTCGATGCCGACGAGCCCGAGCGGGAGCTGACCGAGCAACGCAAGGACGGTAGCAGGATCGACGTGATCGAGCGCCGCTCGTTGCTGGTACCGATCGACGGCAAACAACATGTCGCGCTGGTGATGATCGACATTTCCGATCGCGTCCGTGCGGAAAATGCCTTGCGCGAAAGCGAAGCGCGGCTGGCGACCGCGATGGAGGCGCGCGGCATCGCGGTGGCGCACTGGGATACCGCCGGCGCAATGAGCTGGTCCGGCGATTCCGAGGAATTGCTGGGATATCCCAAAGGCAGCATTACCGATTTCGCGACGTGGAAGGCGTTGATCCACCCCGACGATCTCCGTGACATGATAGCGGGCGCCGCCGAGGCCGCGGCGCGGCACGCAAAGCGATACGAGTTCCACTATCGCATGCGTGGCCCCGACGGCCGGCAGCGCTGGATTGAGGGCGTCGGAAGCGCATTTTACGATACCGCCGGCAAGCTGGAGCGCGTCGTGCGGGCAAGCGTCGACGTCACCGAGCGTGTCGAGCGCGACGCCGCGCTGGCCGCGCGCGAGGCGCAGCTCCGCTCGGTGCTCGAAGCCGCGCCGGGCGCGATCGTGGTCGTCGACAGCGCCGGCACGATCGTCGAATTCAATCCCGCCGCCGAGCGGATGTGGGGTTATGCCGCGGCCGATGTGATCGGTCGGTCGGGATTGCCGCTGGTCGCACCACAGGACCATGCGCGCTGGCTCGAGGTCATCGGTCGCGAGCCTGGCCCTGTCGAACGTGGCGCGCCGCGCCCCCCGGCCTCGACGGGTACGGCGGTGGCACGCGACGGTCATAGCTTCGCCGTCGAGCTGGAATATGGTTACGCCTGCACGCCGGCGGGCGCATTGATCACCGTGTTCTGTCGCGACATCTCCGATCAGATCGCCAGCGAGCGGCGCTTCGCCGAACTCGGCGCCGAACTGGCGCATGTCTCGCGGCAGAGCGCGATGAGCGAGCTCGCCGCCGACCTGGCGCACGAGCTCAACCAGCCGCTCAGCGCGACGGTCAATTTTCTCGCCACCGCGCGGATCCTGATCGCGCAAGGCGGCGAGGTCGCGCGAATCGGCGACCTGTTGCGCATGGGCGAGGAGCAGACCCTGCGCTCGGGCGAAATCATCCGTCGGCTGCGCGATTTCCTGCAGAAGCGCGAATTCGAGATGCGCGTCGAGTCGGTCGACGAGATCGTACGCGAGGCGGTCGGCCTCGTCCTGTTCGGTTCCGTGCAACATGAAATCGAATTGATCTACGCGCTCGACCCGACGGTTGATTGCGTGCTTGCCGACCGCATCCAGATCCAGCAAGTCGTCGTCAATCTCGTGCGCAACGCGATGGACGCGCTGCGTCAGCAACCGCTCAAGACGCGCGAGATCGTCATCACGTCGCGCGCCGGCGACGCGAGCATGGTCGAGATCGCGGTGAGCGACACCGGCCAGGGCTTGCCCGAGGCCTTTGCCGAGCAGATCCATGCCCGCTTCGCGACGAGCAAATCGGGCACGGCGATGGGCATCGGCCTGTCGATTTCGCGGCGCATCATCGAAGCGCATGGCGGGACGCTCGTCGCCGAAAACCGCGCGCAAGGCGGCGCGACGTTCCGCTTCACTCTGCCCCTGTTCGAGGAGGTCGACGAATGACACGTAGCATCCATCTGGTCGACGACGACGACGCCGTCCGGGCATCGCTTCACGCCTTGCTGTCATTGCGCGGCGACCTGATCGTGCGCAGCTTCCGCAGCGGCGACCAGTTCCTCGCCGACGCGCCGATGCTCGATCCCGGCGTAGTGCTGCTCGATTTCCATATGCCCGGCGCCAATGGCCTCGACGTGCTCAACGCGCTGAGCAAGGCCGATGGCGGCAAATTCGCCACGATCATGCTGACCGGCGAAGGCAATGTCGCGCTCGCGGTCGCGGCGATGAAGGCCGGCGCGCTCGATTTCATCGAGAAGCCCTACGACACCACGACCTTGCTCACGGTGCTCGACAACGCGTTTGCGCGCCAGGAACAGGAAAGCGTCACACACGAGCATGCCGCCGAGGCCCGTGCGAGGATCGGCGCACTGTCGCCGCGCGAACGCGACGTGCTGATGGGGCTGATCGAGGGGCGGGCCAACAAGGTCATCGCCTATGAACTCGACATCAGCCCGCGCACCGTCGAGGTCTATCGCGCGAAACTGATGACCAAGCTCGACGTGCGCAGCCTGCCCGAGGCACTGCGGATCGCCTTTGCCGCGGGGCTCATTCCGACGGTGTGAGATCGGCCAGGGCGCGGGGCGAGCGCCGCGCCGTTCGCCACGCCGCAAGCGTCGCACTGACCTGCGCAAAGGCGTCGCGCCGATCGACCCGCGCGACCTTGTCCCCGCCAGCGCGGTCATCGGCGATGAAGATGAGGCCGCGCCAGCGTTCACCCTGCGCCATTTCAGCAAATGTCCCGCCCAGCATTTCATCGTCCGTGATCAGGATCGCGGGCGCCCGCGCGATGCGTTCGAACGCCGCGTCGGCAATCGGACCATCGAAGCTGACGATCGACTCGCCACCGAGCGACAGCTGCCCGACCAGCATCACGCGGAGCGCTGCATCGCGGACAACCAGAACAAGCAATTCGTCAGCGGGCACGTCGATACCGATCTCGAACGAGTTTCTTGTCGCGAAGTCGGCAAGCCGACCGCGCGAGCGGGCAATGGGGCGCGTTGTTCATGTCGCCAGGGTCGCATTTCCCGGCAGGCACCCGTTTAGCGCGTCATGATTACCGCCGGATTTCAATCTCCCCCCGTATCTTCCCGCTAGGTGTCGTCCGCATGCAACAAAGGCTTTGGCCGTGATGTGCGGTCACAGCGAATCGGCAGGGAGATTTGTGCACACCGACACAGCTCATGCCACAATTTTTCAATCCATTATGGTTCTATTTTGCCATTGCCGACATCGTTGCGTTGCGCAACGGCCGGCGGCCCGAGACGATTACGGGTTGTTACCGATATCGCGCCTCTCGCTGACCCGGCAGATACCGTCCGCGGCCCGGGAGTCGCGCCTCATTTTACCGAGCGCGGTCGAACTTTTATTGACCGCCCCGTCGATGCTGATGCGTCGGCGCGGGCCTGACCGGAGCAAGGCCATGACCACCGACCGCACTTTCACGAGCGCCGATCTTTCGCGCCGCGCCGTGCTGCACCTCGCCATCGCCGGGGGCGGTGTGTTGGTTGCCGCGACCGTGCCGGCAGCCGCCGTCGCGGGCAGCAAGATCGCCCAGAAGGCAGTCAAGTACCAGCCCACCCCCAAGGGCAAGGCACAGTGCGACAATTGTCGCCAGTGGCAGGCCCCGGCGGCGTGCAAGCTGGTCGACGGCGTCATCAGCCCGAGCGGCTGGTGTTCGATCTATGCGCCTAAGTGACGGGGGCCGGACGATGATCACCACCACCCGCCCCGCCACCCGGCGGACCATCGCGTTGCTCGGCGGTGCGGCGTTGCTCGCACTCGGCACGGCCACGCTGATCGGCGCTCCGGCGCGCGCCGTGCCGAGCTTCGCGCAACAAACCGGCCAACCCTGCCATTCGTGCCATGTCGGCGGCTTCGGGCCGCAGCTCACCCCGTTCGGGCGCGCTTTCAAGCTCGGCGGCTATACGCTGCGCAGCAGCGCCAGCGTGCCGATCTCGGCGATGGCCGTCGCTTCCTATACCAGCACGAAGAAGCGCCCGGCGACGCCGCCGGCAGACGGCTTCGCGGCCAACAACAATGTCGCCTTCGACCAGGGCAGCCTGTTTCTCGCCGGCGGCATCGGATCGCATTTCGGCGGCTTCGTCCAGGGCACCTATGACGGCGTCGGGCGGACGTGGAGCTGGGACAATCTCGATCTGCGCGCGGTCAATACCGGCAAGATCGGCGGCAAGGACGTCACCTACGGCCTGAGCCTCAACAACAGCCCATCGGTGCAGGATGTGTGGAACACGCTGCCCGCCTGGGGTTATCCCTATACCAGCTCGGGCCTCGCGCCCGGCCCGTCGAACGCGCCGCTGATCGCCGGCGGGCTGGCGCAGAATGTGATCGGCGTCACCGCCTATGCCTGGGTCGATTCGAAATTCTATGTCGAGGCCGGCGGTTACAGCACGCCGCGTGCCGGCACCTTGCGCTGGCTCGGCGCCGACCCGCTGGCGCCCGGCGACATCAGCGACCTTGCGCCCTATGCGCGGGTGGCGTTCGAGGATCAACTTGGCGGCGGGACGTTCCAGATCGGCGCGTTCCTGCTCAAGGCCAGGATCTGGCCCGGGCGCGACCGCTCGAGCGGATTGACCGACGATTATACCGATGTCGGGGCCGATGCGTCATGGCTGCGCACGATCGGCAAGGACACGGTGTCGATCAACGCGCGCTATACGCATGAGCATCGTGCGCTGCGCGCGACCTGCGCGCTGGGCATTGCCGACGGATCGATCGCGCCGGTGCCCGCCGGGGAGTGCGCCGACGCCTCGCTGCACGAATGGCGCGCCGATGCCTCCTATTACTGGCATGACAAGATCGGCGCGACGATCGGGGCGTTCGATCTTGGCGGAAAGGCCAATGCATCGATCTACCCCGACAGCCGAACCGCGCGGCCCGGGACGACCGGCATCTTGCTGCAGCTCGACGGCACGCCGTTCGGCGACGATGGCGGCTCGCCATTCGGCCCGCGCTTCAACATGCGCGTCGGCGTCCAATATACCGCCTATACCCGCTTCGAGGGCGCGCGGCACGATTATGACGGCGCCGGCAGCAATGCTTCGGACAACAACACCGTGCGCGTCTTTACCTGGATCGCCTTTTAGGCGACCTTCGCGCCATCACAGGAGATGCATCCGTTTCGGATGCATCTCCTGAAAGCATATTGCCCGATTGAACTTCCCGACGCACCGTGCGTTCCATCGACCGCTCCGCAGGTATCATGCCGACCGGAAGACGCAGTGGGGGCGTGGTTTGACCGAAGCGCAAGGCGGGCGGGACATCTTCGTCGGCGCCGGCGAAATGGCACAGCTGATGCGCGCGCACGATTGGGCCGCGAGCACGCTCGGCCCGGTGACCGGTTGGCCCGAAGCGCTCAAGGTCGCGGTGCGGATTCTGCTGACCAGCCGGTTCGACATGTGGGTCGGCTGGGGCCCCGAGGTCGCCTTCCTCTATAACGACGCCTATCGCCCGACGCTCGGGCAGAAGCATCCCGCGTCGCTCGCCATGCCGACCAGGGAATTGTGGGCGGAAATCTGGGACGATGTCGGGCCGCTGATCCGCACCGTCTATGAGCGCGGCGAAGCGACGTGGAGCGAGGCGCTGCTGCTGCTGCTCGAACGCGACGGCTATCCCGAAGAAACCTATCACACTTTTTCCTACAGCCCGATCTTCGACGATGACGGCAGCGTCGGCGGGCTGCTGTGTGCGGTGGTCGAGGAGACCGAACGGATCATCACCGGCCGGCGGCTCGATACGCTGCGCGTGCTCGCTTCGGCACTGACCGCTGCGGACACGGTCGCGGCGGTGATGGCGGCGGTCGATGAAGCGCTCGCCGCCAATCCGCACGACCTGCCCTTTACGCTGACCTACCTGTTCGAGGGCGAAACCGCGCATCTCGCCGCGCGCACCGGCTTCACCGCGCCGCATGCGGCCGCGCCGGAAGCGATCGCGCGCGGCGACCATTCGGTGTGGGCACTCGCCACGCACGGCGTCGTTCCGCTCGATGCCGCGATCGACCTGCCGCCGGGCGCGTGGCAGCGGCCGCCAGACGCGGCGATGGTGCTGCCGCTCGATGGTCAAAGCGAGGACACGCCGCTCGGGGCGCTGGTCATCGGGCTCAATCCGCACCGCGTGTTCGATGCCGATTATGCCGGCTTTCTCGGCCTGCTCGGGGGACAGGTCTCGGCGGCGCTGGCGCGCGTGCGGGCGGCTGAAGCGATGGGCGCCGAGCGCGATCGGTTGCGCACGCTGTTCGAACGCGCGCCGGGTTTCATGTGCGTGATGCGCGGGCCGATGCATGTGTTCGAGTTCATGAACCAGGCCTATCTCCAGCTGATCGGCCACCGCGACGTCGTCGGCCAACCGGTGCGCGAGGCCTTGCCCGAGGTAAACGGCCAGGGATTCTTCGAATTGCTCGATCAGGTCTATGCGACCGGCGAGCCGTTCGTCGGCGCCAACATGCCGGTCGACCTGCAGCGCGCGCCGGGCGACCCGCTCGAGCAGCGCTTCATCAATCTCGTCTATCAGCCGATCGTCGATGCCGACGGCACCGTCACGGGCATCTTCGCCGAAGGGCAGGACGTGACCGAGCAGGTGCGCAGCGAGGCGGCGTTGCGCGCGCTCAACGCCGATCTCGAGCGCCAGGTGATCGAACGCACCCAGGCGCGCGGCATGACGTGGCAAGTCAGCCCCGATTTGCTCGGCGCGCTCAATGCCGAAGGCTATTTCGAGACCTCCAACCCGGCCTGGCAGTCCCTGCTCGGCTGGAGCGAGGAGGAGGTCGCCAGCATGTCGATCTTCGAACTGCTCCATCCCGACGATATCGAGCGCACCCGCCAGGGCTTTGCGCTGACCCAGATCGGCCAGCCGGCGATTCGTTTCCCCAACCGTTTTCGCTGCAAGGACGGCAGTTATCGCTGGATCTCGTGGGTCGGCATTCCCGAGGACGGCATGGTTTATTGCAGCGGGCGCGACATCACCGAGGAAAAGGCCGCCGAGGCCGAATTGCTGACGGCGCAGGAAGCGCTGCGCCAGAGCCAGAAGATGGAAGCGGTCGGACAGCTGACCGGCGGGATCGCACACGATTTCAACAATCTGCTTGCCGGGATCAGCGGCAATCTCGAATTGCTCGACATGCATATCGGCAAGGGCCGCGTCACCGGGCTCAATCGCTATATCGACGGCGCGCAGGATGCGGCGCGGCGCGCGGCGTCGCTGACGCAGCGGCTGCTGGCCTTTTCGCGCCGCCAGACGCTCGACCCCAGGCCGACCGACGTCAACCGGCTGATCGCCGGGATGGAGGACCTCATCCGCCGCACCGTCGGACCGGCCATTACGGTCGAGGTGGTCGGCGCCGGCGGGCTGTGGGTGACGCGGATCGACCAGTCGCAGCTCGAAAATGCGCTGCTCAACCTGTGCATCAATGCGCGCGACGCGATGGCCGATGGCGGACGTGTGACGATCGAGACCGCCAACAAATGGCTCGACGACCGCGCCGCGCGCGAGCGCGAACTGCCGCCGGGGCAATATATCTCGCTGTGCGTCACCGATACCGGTACCGGCATGACCCCCGACGTCATCGCCCAGGCGTTCGACCCCTTCTTCACCACCAAGCCGATGGGACAAGGCACCGGGCTCGGCCTGTCGATGATCCACGGCTTCGTGCGGCAATCGGGCGGTCAGGTGCGGATCTATTCGGAACTCGGCCACGGCACAACGATGTGCCTGTATTTGCCGCGCTTTGCCGGGGCGCTGGAGGACGATGCCGAAGGCGCCGCGCGCGAGCGGCTCGATCCCGGGCATGGCGAGGTCGTGCTGGTGATCGACGACGAGCCGGTGGTGCGCGATCTGGTGGTCGAGATCCTCGAAGACGCAGGCTATCGGGTGCTCCAGGCGGTCGACGGCCCGGCCGGGCTCAAGATCCTCGAGTCCGGCGCGCGAATCGACCTGCTGATCACCGATGTCGGCCTGCCCGGCGGGCTCAACGGCCGCCAGGTCGCCGATGCCGCGCGCGCGACGCGGCCCGACCTTCGCACGCTGTTCATTACCGGCTATGCCGAGAATGCCGCGGTCGGCAACGGCCATCTCGACCCCGGCATGGAGGTCATCACCAAGCCGTTCGCGGTCGCGTCGTTGAGCAGCAAGGTCAGGGAAATGCTGGATCGGTGATATGCCGGGGCATGGGAGTGCGCGGAAATGAGCAAGACGGATCTGACCGGGCGGGTGCGCGCGTTTTTCGGCGCGTCGGACGAGAAGAGCCGGCGATCGTCGGGGCACGGCCACCGGCGCGAGGGCGGCAGGAAATCGCGCGCGTCGCGGGCGAGCCAGCAAACCGTCTCGGTCATCACGCTGGGGATCGACGATCTGCCGCGCTCGAAGCGCTTTTATGGCGAGGGCTTCGGCTGGGTGCCGGTGTTCGAGGATGCGACGATCGTCTTCTACCAGCTGAACGGCCTGATCCTCGGCACCTGGCTGCACGATGCGCTGGCGGCGGACATGCAGCGCCCCGCGCACGGCCCGGGCCCCAGCCCTGGCCCCAGCCCTGGCAATGCCGCGCTCGCGCATAATGTCCGGACGCGGGATGAGGTCGCGCCGCTGATCGCGCGCCTCGTCGCCGCCGGCGGCACGTTGCTCCGCGCCGCCGACGCGCCCGCTTATGGCGGCTTTCGCGGCTATGTCGCCGACCCCGACGGCCATGCCTGGGAGATCGCGCACAACCCCGGCTTCATCATCGACGAGGCGGGGAATGTGACCTTCGGGGTCTAACCCTCAGCCGGGCGCGTGTCGCACGATCGGCAGCCCCTCCTCGGCGCCCGGCGGCTCGAACAGCCGCGCCAGCTCGGCAAACTCGCCATGGCTGACGGTAAATTCGTGCGCACCGCCGGCATTGCGCGCGTCGAGCCGCGTCAGGCATTGCCGATCGGGCACGTCGAGCCAGTGCAGCCGCGCCGTGGCGCCGGCGGCATCGGCGATCTCGCGCATCCAGCGCCGGCTCGCCACGGTATTGGCCGGCCAGTCGAGCACCAGCGATAGCCCCGCGCGCAGCAGCGCGACGAGATGCGGCGTCATCGCGTGGCGCAGTCGCGCCGACAGCCGCAGATAATCATCGATCGTGCGCAACTCGGTCGGATAGAGCCGCGCCATCCACGGATCCTGCGCGACGAGCAGCGCGCCATCTGCCGCGAGCGTGCCGGCGAGCGTCGATTTGCCGGCGGCGACCTTGCCGCACAGCAAGTGCAATATCGGGGTATCGGAGGTCATGTTCCTGCCTCGCATGGGCGCCGGTCGATCTGCCGGTGCCGGATGAACCAAAAGACGCGCGGGCCGGCCTGACGGGATCAGGCCGGGCGGCTAATTCGCAGGTTCATGGGCGAGCGGAACATGCCGCGTGAATAGCGCAAGCGACGCGGCGCCTCAAGCACCGCGCGGAATCTGCCTAAGGCGCCGTCAAGATCGAATGAACAATGCCGATTGCGTGAAGACAGGCTAGTGCCGGGGTGCCGATCCACCCCGGGGGCAAAGCATGCAGCCAGGCGATGACCATGATGTGCGAAACCTGCGCGGGCATCCGCGCCGGTCGATCTTCAGGCCGGTCGCGATCCAGGCCGGTGCCACGCCGCTGCGCGCGAACCTGCTCGACCTGTCGGCCAGCGGCGCGCTGGTCCACAGTACCGACGCACCGCCCGCCGGCACGGCGTTGCGCCTGACCCTGGGCGGTGCGATGCGCGCGGCGCGGGTGGTGTGGCAGGACGGCGTGCGCTTCGGCATCGCCTTTGCGCGGCCGCTGCGCGATGCCGAGCTCGCGTCGCTGTTGAAACACTGAGCCAGCCGATCACGGCAGCCGCTGGCGCCACCACGCCCGCTGGCCGATGCGTCAGCGCTCCGGCCGCAGCGCGGACTGCGCCGGATCCTGCGCCGGATCGGTCACCACGCCCGCCGCCTTGCGTTCGGAATAACGGTCGACCAGCTGCGCCGCGTGCGGCCGCATCAATATGGTGAAGCGCACCAGCTCCTCCGCGACATCGACGATGCGGTCATAATAGCTCGACGGTTTCATCCGCCCGTCTTCGTCGAATTCCTTCCACGCCATCGCCACCGACGACTGGTTGGGGATGGTGAACATCCGCATCCAGCGGCCGAGCAGGCGCAGCGTGTTGACCGCGTTGAACGACTGCGAACCGCCCGACACCTGCATCACCGCGAGCGTGCGTCCCTGGGTCGGGCGCATGCCCTTCATTTCCAAAGGCAGATGGTCGATCTGCGCCTTCATGATGCCGGTGATCTGGCCGTGCCGTTCCGGGCTGCACCACAGCTGCCCTTCCGACCATAGCGACAGCCGGCGCAGTTCGTGGACCGCGGGATGGTCGTCGCCGGGAACCTGGTCGGGCAGCGGCAGGTCCGACGGATCGAAAATCCGCGTCTCGGCGCCGAACAGCCGCAGCAGCCGCGCCGCCTCTTCGACCGCGAGCCGCGAAAAGGCGCGCGGCCGCAGCGACCCGTAGAGCAGCAGGATACGCGGCGGCGGATCGTCCGCGCCGAGTCCGAGCGCCGGACGATCGATCACGAAGGCGCGGTCGAGCGCGGGCAGATGGTCGGGATCGGGCAGCGTGCGCACGCGCGTCATCATCGTCATCCCAGCGTCAGCCGCAGCGCGAGCGCCGCCAGCGTGACGAGCAGCACCGGCAGGGTCAGCACGATGCCGACCCTGAAATAATAACCCCAGCCGATGCGGATACCCTTGGCCGCCAGCACGTGCAGCCACAGCAGGGTGGCGAGCGAGCCGATCGGCGTGATCTTGGGCCCCAGGTCGCTGCCGATGACATTGGCATAGACCATCGCCTCCCTGACCGGCCCGACGGCATGGCTCGCATCGATCGATAATGCGCCGACCAGCACCGTCGGCATGTTGTTCATCACCGATGACAACAAGGCGGTGAGCAGGCCGGTGCCGAGCGACGCGCCCCACACCCCGCCCGCCGCGAAGCGATCGAGCAGCAGCGCGAGCTGCGCGGTCAGCCCGGCATTCTTCAGCCCGTAGACGACCAGATACATGCCGAGCGAGAAGATCACGACCTGCCACGGCGCGCCTTTCAGCACCTCGACCGTGCTGATCTTGTGGCCACGCGCCGCGATGCCGAGCAGCGCGAGCGCACCGAGCGCGGCGATCGCGCTGACCGGCACGCCGAGCGGATCGAGCACGAAGAAACCGAGCAGCAACAGCGCCAGCACCACCCAGCCGGCGCGGAAGGTGGCGACATCGTGGATCGCGCTGGCCGGCGCGGCGAGCTGGCCCACGTCATAGCTTCGCGGAATGTCGCGGCGGAAGAACAGCAGCAGCACGCCGAGCGTCGCGGCGATCGACACCAGGTCGACCGGCACCATCACCAGCGCATAGCGACCGAAGCCGACGCCGAAGAAATCGGCCGAGACGATGTTGACGAGGTTTGAGACGACCAGCGGCAGGCTGGCGGTATCGGCGATGAACCCCGCCGCCATGACGAAGGCGAGCGTCGCCTTTTCGCGATACCCAAGCGCGCGCAGCATCGCGATGACGATCGGGGTGAGGATCAGCGCCGCACCGTCATTGGCGAACAGCGCCGACACCGCCGCGCCGAGCAGCACGACCAGTGCGAACAACCACAGCCCGTGCCCCCTGCCCCAGCGCGCGACGTGGAGCGCGGCCCATTCGAACGAGCCGGCGCGATCGAGCAGCAGGCTGGTGACGATGATCGCGACGAAGGTTGCGGTCGCGTTCCATACGATATGCCACACCGCCGGCACGTCGCCGAGCGAAACGACACCGAGCAGCAGCGCGACGATTGCGCCGCCCATCGCGCTCCAGCCGATGCCGAGCCCGCGCGGTTGCCAGATGACGAGCGTGATGGTCGCGAGAAAGACCAGTGCGGCGGAAACGATCACGCCAGCCGCGCGCCCTGGGCGTCAACGACCTGCTCGCCATCTTCCTTGGCGAAGGCGCCGCGTTGCGGATCGGGCAGGATGTCGAGCACCGCCTCCGACGGGCGGCACAGCCTGACGCCGAGCGGCGTGACGACCAGCGGGCGGTTGATCAGCACGGGGTGTTCGATCATCGCGTCGACCAGCGCGTCGTCGGACAGCGTCGGATCGTCGAGCCCGAGTTCGGCATAGGGCGTGCCCTTTTCGCGCAGCAGCGCGCGCGGCGTCATCCCGGCGCGGGCGATCAGCTCGACCAGCAGTGCGCGCGCCGGCGGGGTCTTGAGATATTCGACGACATGCGGCTCGACCCCGCTGTTGCGGATCAGCGCGAGGACGTTGCGCGACGTCCCGCAGGCGGGATTATGGTAAATCACGATATCGGTCACGGAGGCCCTCGGTCAGCAGCAGGTGGTGTCGGTGGTCAGCGGCGCGCAGATTTCCGGCCGGCCGGCGCAACAGTCATCGACCAGAAAACCGAGCAACGCGCGCATCGTTTCATAGTCGGCCGAATAGATGATCGAGCGACCATCGCGCCGCGACCGCACCAGCCCGGCATGGCCGAGGATCGTCAGATGCGACGACAGCGTGTTGGGCCGCGCGCCGATTTCGCGCGCGATATCGCCCGCCGCCATGCCTTCGGCACCGGCGCGCACCAGCAGGCGGAACACCGCCAGGCGGCTGCCATGCGCCAGCGCCGACAGCGCATCGACCGCGACCGGCAGCTGCATCAGCAGCACGCCGGACGGACGGGCGCCGGCTCCACGGTCGCGATCGCGATCGCGGGCGCGCAGCACGCGCTGGCGGCATCGGGAATGACCTCGTCTTCGCCATAAGAGGTGGCGTCGCCGTGCGTGAAGAAGCTCTCCCAGCGCACCCCGGCAGGATCGGTCACCCAGCTCTTGTCGGACAGCGCGTAGCAACAGGTCGTCGCTTCCTGGTCGAAGGTTTCGTTGCCCGCCGCCTTGAGCCGCGCGGCGAGTTCGCCGAGCTCGGCGGCGCTGTCGACCTGGATGCCGACATGGTCGATGCCGGTCGCCCGGGCGCGCGACGAAATGGCAAGGTTGACGCGCGGATCGTCGAGCATCCATTTGGCGTAATCGGGCCGGATGACGTTCGGCGCGGCATCGAACAGCGTGCTGTAGAAGCCGATCGCCCGGTCGAGATCGGGGACGCTGACATGGAGGTGCAGGCGCTTCATGGCGATTCTCCGCGAATGATTTATTTCGATTATCGCCGAAATATCGATTTGACAAGTGGCCGGCGTAACGGCCTTGCGCTGACAAGTACGTAATAGTGCGTGGCCGGTTCGTAACCGCGCATTTTCCCCGCCCCCTTTAGCGCTGCCGGCGGAAGGACCCGCCATGGAGCAGGAATCGCCGGCCGATAAGGTGCGGCTGGACGAGACATTGCTGGCCGAGCAGATGCGTTCGCTGTCGTCGCAGGCACCGCCGATGTTTCTCTTCATCATTGCCAACACGCTCGTCATGCAGGTCGTCACGGCGCGCGAGCGCTGGCAAATGCATTCCTACGTCGTTTCCCTGCTCGTGACGGCGGTGTGCACCGCACGCATCATCCGCTGGCGCCATATCAACGAGGGGCCGCCGCTGAGCGTCGCGCAAATGGCGTCGCTGGCGACCACGACGAGCCGATCGGCGCTGGTCATCGCGAGCACGCTCACCGGGTGGAGCATCTACCTGTTGTTCACGGCGAGCGCGCCGAGCCAATATTATGTGCCGCAATTCACCGCGCTCAGCGTCATCATCTGCGGTGCCTGCCTGATGGGCCATCCCGAGGCTGCCTATATCCTGATCGGTCTTGGCGCGACGCCGATCGCCTTTGCCTTGCTGTTCACCAACAATGCGATCCTGATGGGTACGGGGGTCAGCCTCATGCTGATCGCCGCCCTGACCTCCAGCTTCATCCGCCGGCAACATCTCCAGCTGCGGCGCATGGCCGCCGCCCACGCCCAGACCCGGCGCGAGCAGCACAAGGTCGCCGAACTCGCGTTCAGCGACCAGTTGACCGGGCTGCCCAACCGCCGTGCCTTTCTCGATCAGCTCAGCGCGGTCGATGCGAGCGACGGAAAAGGCGCGATCGCCGTCGCGATGCTCGACCTGGACGGCTTCAAGGCGATCAACGACACGTTCGGCCATCTCGCCGGCGACGGCCTGCTCGTCGCGGTCGCGCGGCGGCTGGAGGCACTGCTCGATCCCGGCGACCTGATCGTCCGGCTCGGCGGCGACGAGTTCGCGCTGTTGTTGCGCGGCGTTGCGACGCTGGACGCGGCGCACAGCCGGTTGCTGCCGATCGCCGCCGCCTTCGACGATGCGTTCGTCGTCGACGGCAAGGACCTGATGGCGAGCACCTCGATCGGTATCGCGCATGGCGGCTTTTGCGACTGTTCGGTAGTGGAACTGGTCCACCGCGCCGATCTCGCGCTTTACGAGAGCAAGGAATCGGGCGTGCAGCGCATCTGCGGCTTCGAGACGGCGATGGAGGGGCGCGTGCGCCGCCGCGTGCTGATCGAACAGGCCGCGACCGACCCAAATGCGCTGGCGACGCTGACGCTGCAATATCAGCCGGTGTTCGATACCGCGACAATGGCGGTCGACGGCTTCGAGGCGCTGGCACGTTGGCGCCATCCCGTGCTCGGCGACATCTCCCCGGCCGAGTTCATCGCGGTGGCCGAACGCCGCGGCATCACCCACCGGCTCACCGCGGTCCTGCTGCGCCAGGCGCTCGCGGCGGCCTCGCATTGGCCCGACGGGGTCGGGCTGTCGTTCAACCTCAGCGCGGTCGAGCTAGGCTCGCCGGCGGTGTGCGCGCTGATCTTCGACCTGTGTGCCGAACACGGCTTTTCGCCGGCGCGCCTGTCGATCGAGATCACCGAGACCGCGCTGCTCAGGGACTTTTCCGCCGCGCGCGCGATGATCGAGCGGTTGCGCCACGGCGACGTGCGCGTGTTGCTCGACGATTTCGGCGCGGGCTATGCCTCGATCGGCTATCTGCGCCAGATACGCTTCGACGGGATCAAGCTCGACGGCAGCCTGATTACGCCGATCGCGCAAAGTGCTGCCGCGCGCAATCTACTGATCGGCGTGATGCAATTGTGCCGCGCGATCAGCTGCCCGGTGACGGCGGAGATGGTCGAGACGACCGAGCATCTCGTCCTGCTCGACAGCCTGGGGGTAGACAAGGTGCAGGGTTTCCTGATCGGCAAGCCGATCCATGGCGACGAGGTCGCCGCGTTCCTCGCCGCGGCACATGACGCGCAGCGGGGCCGCCTGCGCAGCGCCGTTTAGAGCGTGATGACATGACTTTGGCCCACCGTGATTGCACTGAGCCGTTCGTCGGCGAGGAGCGGCGCGCAGCGCGGGCTGGGTAGCCCGTGCAAGATCAGCGACGATGTCCGGCGGGCGGCTCAGGGCAACCCGCGAAGCGGCGGGCGCCTTTTGGCGTGTGGCCGCGTCACTCGTCGGTCACGGGGGTACCACCCCGCTCCCTCCTCGTTCCTTGCCACACGCCAAAATCCGCTCCGTCACGGCGGGTCAAAGTCATGTCATCACGCTCTAGACTAAACCGCCACGTCCCGCCGCACCCGGCGCAGCAAGGCTTCGACGGGGCGACGCTTCGCACGACGCATGTCGCTCGCATCGCCGGTACTCGACCAGACGATCGCGCCAGCGTCATCGGCGATCACTGCACGGTCCATGCCGTGGCGCACGACGCCGTCGGCGGCGATCTTTTGCATGATGTCGAGCGAACCGTCCCACGGCGTCGAGCCGCGCTCCCGCCCGTCCCGGAAATAGCGAATCAGATACGGCATATATCCCCCGCGCACTTCTTAGCGCCGTCGGAAAAAAATGGCATCGGGCGTGCCTACTCAAAAAGAACGAAATTTCGTTGGCTTGCGCGCCCGCCGGCGCGGCCCCGTGCCCCGCTCACTTCGCACCTGCGACCGCCGCCTGTTGCTGGCTCTGCCTGGTGCGCGCGGCGATCGTATCGAGCATGTCGGGGACGAACTGTTCGAAGAATCCCGCGATGAACGCCCAGATCAACATCTTGAACAGATCGGCCGGCGCGAAGAGGCCGAGCGCCATGGCGAGCTGGTCGAACCAGCCATCGACCGGCAACCGGGCATTCTTCGCTGCTGTCGCCGCCTCGCCAAGCGCCGTTGCCGCCAGCTGCGCTTCCTTGAGCGCATAGCGCGCGCCGGCGCAGGCGACCGCCGGCGCGTTCTCCTCCGGGGTCGCCGTGGGGATTGGAGCGGGCGCGACTGCCGGCGCGGCGCGCTTGCCGCCGGCGACACCCGTCG